>NZ_JAERRE010000001.1:0-1005535 GCF_016735645.1 Pseudomonas sp. B7 | reverse complement strand
ACCCGAATTTCTTGACGACCATAGAGCGTTGGAACCACCTGATCCCATCCCGAACTCAGAAGTGAAACGATGCATCGCCGATGGTAGTGTGGGGTTTCCCCATGTGAGAGTAGGTCATCGTCAAGATCAAATTCCGAAACCCCAATTGCGAAAGCAGTTGGGGTTTTGTTTTGCCCGCAGGAAAGTTTTTGCTCGCGTCAGCGAACAAATTTGCACAGTTATTTTCGAATCAGAACACTAGAATAGATCCCAACTTTTTCGGAGCCAGAGCCCTTATGTCAGATTCGGTTGACGCCCCAGGGCTGTCAGATTTACCGCTGGATGACTTGGTGGCCTGTCATGAGTGCGATCTGCTGATGCGCAAGCCCAAGCTTGCTCACGGCGAAAAAGCCCTCTGCCCACGCTGCGGTTACGAACTCTACGCTCATCGTCATAACGTGGTGCAGCGCAGTCTTGCCCTGGTCATTGCCGCGCTGTTGCTCTACGTACCGGCGAACTTTTTACCCATCATGCAGCTCAATGTTCTCGGGCAATCGTCGCAGGACACGGTCTGGAGCGGTGTGATCGGCCTGTTCAACACCGATATGCGCGGTGTTTCGGTTGTCGTATTCCTTTGCAGCATGGCGATTCCACTGTTGAAACTGTTGTGTCAGTTGATCGTGTTGCTGACGATCCGTTTCAACATCGGACGCAGTTATGGCCTGCTGCTCTACCGCATTTATCACCACCTCAAAGACTGGGGCATGCTCGAGGTCTACCTCATGGGCGTCCTGGTCGCGATCGTCAAACTGGCGGACATGGCGGCTATCACCGTGGGCCTCGGTCTGGCATGTTTCATCGGCTTGTTACTGGTTCAGGTCTGGCTCGAAGTGGTGATGTCACCGCACCAGATCTGGCAGGCGTTATCAGGAGAAGATGCCCATGCGGGCGATTGATGCGGGCATTCTGATCTGTACCGAATGCCACGAACTGAACAGGCAGGATGCAGACAGCGATGTGCAGACCTGCACCCGATGCGGTGCGCTGGTTCACGCCCGGCGGCCCAACAGCCTTGCGCGAACCTGGGCGCTGCTGATCACGGCCGCGATTATCTACATCCCGGCCAACGTACTGCCGATCATGACCGTCAGCTCACTGGGGCAGGGTGATCCGAGCACGATCATGTCCGGCGTCATCCAGCTGGTGCAGCACGGCATGATTCCGATTGCCGCCGTGGTGTTCATCGCCAGCATCCTGGTGCCGACGTTCAAGCTGGTGGGCATCGCGCTGCTGCTGTTTTCCGTGCAGCGCCGCCAGCCCTTGTCCGCCCGTCAGCGGATCTGGATGTACCGCTTCATCGAGTTCATCGGCCGCTGGTCGATGCTCGATATTTTTGTGATCGCCATTCTGGTGGCGGTCGTCAACTTCGGCCGGCTTGCCAGTGTCGAAGCCAATCTTGGCGCCATCGCCTTCGCCAGTGTGGTGATTCTGACGATGCTCGCCGCTGTCACTTTCGATCCCCGACTGATTTGGGATAACACGGAGTCGGACGCCGACCATGACTGATTTGCCTGTAGCGAAAACCCGACCGGCTTCGAACTGGTCTGCCATCTGGGTGCTGCCCCTGATCGCTCTGATTATCGGCGGCTGGCTCGGCTGGCGAGCCTATAACGAAACCGGCATCGAGATTCAGGTGCGGTTTGAAAGCGGTGAAGGCGTTCAGGCCAACAAGACCGAGGTGGTCTACAAAGGCATGCCGGTCGGCAAGGTGAAAGCCCTCAAGCTCGATGATGAAGGCTACTCCAAAGGTGTCATCGCGACCATCGAGATGAACAAGGATGTCGATCAGTACCTGAAGACCAGCACCCGTTTCTGGCTGGTCAAGCCAAGCGTGACCCTGGCCGGGATCACCGGCCTGGAGACCCTGGTATCGGGTAACTACGTCGCCATCAGCCCCGGCGAAGGCGAGCCGACCCGCAAGTTCAAGGCCCTGGCCGAAGAGCCACCGCTATCGGACTCCAAGCCCGGCCTGCACCTGACGATCAAGGCCGATCGCCTCGGTTCGTTGAATCGCGGCAGCCCGGTGTTCTACAAGCAGATCAAAGTGGGTCAGATCAAAAGTTACGTGCTGTCGGAAGACCAGAGCACCGTCGAACTCAAGGTGTTCATCGAACCGACCTACGCCAAACTGGTGCGCAAACACACCCGTTTCTGGAACGCCAGCGGCATCAGCATCGACGCCAATCTGTCCGGGGTGAAAGTGCGCAGCGAATCCCTGGCCAGCATCGTCGCCGGCGGTATTGCCTTTGCTACCCCGGAGAACCGCAAGGACAGCCCGCCTACCGATCCAAGCCTGCCGTTCCGTCTCTACGAAGACTTCGATGCGGCCGCCGCCGGTATCCGTGTAAAGGTCAAACTCAGCGATTTCGAGGGCCTCCAAGCCGGGCGCACTCCAGTGATGTACAAGGGCATTCAGGTCGGTAACCTGAAAGCGCTGAAAATCGATCCTGACCTGTCCAGCGCCACCGCCGAACTGACTCTCGACCCGCTGGCTGAAGACTATCTGGTCACCGGCACGCAATTCTGGGTGGTCAAACCATCGATCTCCCTGGCCGGCATCACCGGTCTGGAAGCGTTGGTAAAAGGTAACTACATCGCCGTACGCCCGGGTGACAAGGGTGGTGCGCCACAGCGTGAATTCGAAGCCCGGCCCAAAGCGCCGCCGCTGGATCTGCGCGCACCCGGCCTGCACCTGGTGTTGTTCACCGATACCCTCGGCTCGATCGATGTCGGCAGCCCGATCCTCTACAAGCAGGTCAAGGTCGGTTCGGTGCAGAGCTATCAGTTCTCCAAGACCCGCAAGCAACTGGTGATCGGCGTCCACATCGAGAAGGAATACGAAAACCTGGTCAACGCCTCGACCCGGTTCTGGAACGTCAGCGGCGTCACGCTGACCGGCGGTTTGACCGGCGGCATTCAGGTCAAGAGTGAATCGTTGCAGACCCTTATGGCCGGCGGCATCGCCTTCGAAACCCCGCAAGCCAAGGCACCGCTGCAAAAACGCATTCCGCGCTTCCGTCTGTTCGCCAGCCATGATGAAGCGAATCAGAAAGGCGCCGTCGTCACCATCAAGGTCGATCGCGCGGACGGACTGCGCAGCGGCACCCCGGTTCGCTTCAAAGGCCTGGACGTTGGCAAGATCGAAAGCGTCGACCTGACCGATGATCTGCAATCGGTGATCCTCACCGCGCGCATCACCGAAGTGCCGGAGAAGATCGCACGGGTCGGCAGCCAGTTCTGGGTGGTCAAACCGGAATTGGGTCTGATCAAGACCTCGAACCTGGAGACCCTGGTCACCGGCCAGTACATCGAAGTGCAACCGGCGGCCAAGAACCTCGGCCCGCAGAAGAACTTCGTGGCCCTGGCCAATCCGCCGGAAGTCACCAAGCAAGAGGCTGGCTTGAGTCTGGTATTGAGCGCTGCCCGTCGCGGTTCGCTGAAGCCGGGTGTGCCGGTCACCTACCGCGAAATCACCGTGGGCAAAGTCACCGGCTACGAACTGGGCCAGACAGCGGATCGCGTACTGGTGCACATCCTGATCGAACCGAAATACGCTCCACTGGTGCGCAGCGGCAGTCGCTTCTGGAACACCAGCGGCGTCGGTTTCGACATCGGCCTGTTCAAAGGCGTAACCGTACGCACGGAGTCGCTTGAAACAGCGATTCAGGGCGGCATCGCTTTTGCCACCCCGGACGGCGAGAAGATGGGCAACCCAGCCCGTGCCGAACAAACCTTCCCGCTGTTCGACAAGTTCGAAGACGAGTGGCTGACCTGGGCACCGAAAATTCCCCTCGGCAAATAATCCAGAGCCCATGAAAAAGGGCCGCGATCCATTGGATCGCGGCCCTTTTTTGTGCCCGTCAGTTACGTATCAAACCGCATCCAGCTCCGGCTCGTCAGCTTCGACGTTGATCGTGGCCTTCACCACATCGTGACGACGGATGTACTTCCAGTCCGCTTCGTCGATGTAGATGCCGGCCGGCCCGCTGCCGCCTTCCAGGTCGATGGCGACACTGGCGCACACCTGCGGCTTCACACTCGCCAGAATCGGCACGAAGCCCAGTTGCAGGCTGGTTTCCAGCAGTGCGGCCTGGTTCTTCTCGTCGATGTCCGCTGCCTCGTCGAGGTAATACGGCAGGCGCACGCGACCGGCCAGATCGCGATCCATCAAGTGCAGCAACAGGTACATGTTGGTCAGCGCCTTGATGGTCATCGTCGTGCCGTTGGACGCCGCGCCGTCGATGTCAGTGTGGATCACCGGCTGGCCGTTGACCTTGGTAATCTCGAACGCCAGTTCGAACAAGTCCTTGAGGCCGAGCTGGTTGTGGTTCGCCGCCACCAGCCGCGCCAGGTATTCCTTGGCCTCTTCGTTCTTGTTGTCCTGTTCCGCACTTTGGCTCAGGTCGAACACCGACAGGGTTTCGCCTTCTTCGTACTGACCGGCGCTGTGGATGATCTGGTCGATGTGTTTGAGCGCTTCCTTGTTCGGCGCAAGGACGATACGGAAGCTCTGCAGGTTGGACACCTGACGCTTGTTGATCTCGCGGTTGAACAGCGCCAGTTGATGCTCGAGGCTGTCGTAGTCGCTGCGGATGTTGCGCAGGGTCCGCGCGATATCGGTCACGGCTGCGCGACGGGCCTTGCCGAGGGTCAGGGCTTCGTCGGTGCGGTGCGCGTAAGCGTTGATCAGCAACGACAGGCGGCGCTCCATATCGTCTTCACTGTCGAACTTGGCCACGCCCTTGAGGCGCACCTGCGCGTACAGCGCCTCGATCTGGCCATCGGCGCGCAGCAGGCCTTGCCAGCTGTCCTGATAGTCGTTGAGCAGCGGCAGCAGGTTGTCCATCGAATCGTCGACCGGATCCATGAACGGCGTACCGAACGGCAGGTCCGCCGGCAGCAACTGACGGCGACGCAGGGCATCGTCGAGGGTGCGTTGCTTGGCTTCCATGTCGGCAATTTGCCGGCCGACCAGTTGCAGCTTGGCCGACAGTTGCTGGACGCGCTCGGTGAACGCATCGCTGGAGCGCTTGAGTTCGTCCTGCGCGGCTTCCATCTGCGCCAGTTGCTCGAGCTTGTCGCCTTCTTCGGCGCTCAGGGTCTGGGTGCGACGGAAGTCTTCCAGCGCCTTCTGCGCATCCAGCACCTGCTGGTACAGCGCTTCGGTCTGGGTCTTGCTCGCGGCGCGGTCGGCGGCCACCGCTTGCTGGGTCTTGAGTTGCTTGAGCTCTTTTTCCAGACGCTCTTTCTGATCGCGCAACGCGGCACGGTCGGCCAGCGCTTGCAGAGCCGGAGGCTCGATGTGCGAGATGTCGATCGACAGGCCCGGCACTTCGAAACGCTCGCCCTTGAAGCCGTCGAGGATCAGCTCCACCGATTTCACCCACTCGCCGTTCTCGTCGAGGGTGATGCCGTGTTCGCCCAGCGGCAGGCTGAACAGCGCGCTGTTGAACAGGCGCATCAGGCGCTCGACGTCCTGTTGCGAGAACTCTTCGCGCAGGCGGGCGTAGCTGTTGTTGTCGGCGTGATCGAGTTGCTGCTTCACCGACTTCAGGCGTTTTTCCAGATCGCGAAGACGTTCTTCGAGATCCTCGGCACTGAATTGACGGGACTGCGCCAGCGCACCGGCCAGTTCGTCGTGAGCGTCCTTGGCCGCCAGCAGTTGCTGCTCCAGCACTTTGACGTCATCGACCAGGGCGAAGCGGTTCTTCAGAACGGACAACTCGCCGAGCCAGCGCTGGATACCGGAGATTTCCCGCTCCAGACGCATGAGTTCCTGGGTGCCACCGCGCTGATCGTTTTGCAGATCGTCCTGCTCGCGACGGTAGTGCTCGGCCTGGATGGTCAGCTCTTCCTTGCGCGCCGTGGCGTAGTCCGACCAGGTGCCGAGCAAAGAGTCGAGCAGTGGCGACAGGCGATGCAGTTTGCCGCGCAGTACATCGCGCTGTTTCACGCCGTTGGCCAAGGCTTCGACCAACGGGCCGGCAGCGACCAGCGAGTTGTAGTCCTGTTCCATGCGCCGCACGTCGCGGAAGGCTTCTTCGCACGCCGCGATGTAATCGACGCTGCCGGAACGCAGGCTGTGTTCGAAGGCATCGAGGAACAGCTGCTTGAGCTTGGCTGCGGTGATTTCGCGCATGTGCAGCAGGTTGATGAACAGCGCACGGAAAGTCTTCAGGCTCTGCTCGCTGGTGGAGCGCAGTGGGATCAAGGTCAGATCCAGCGGGATCGACGTGTGACCGCCAACCAGCAAGCGACGCAGCTCATCCGGCTTGAGTTCGTAGGCTTTCAGGCCTTCTTTCTCAAGGTTGCTGAACAGCTCTTTCTGCCGCAGGCAGGTGTCGTTTTTCTGGTAGTGCGCCAGATCGAGCTTGCCGGCGTAGGCAAAGAACTGGTGACCGAAACCGCCACCCGGGCCGCGACCGACCACGCCGATCACGTGCGGGCCATGAGGCAGGTTCACTTCGACGAGGATGTAGCTGGTGTCGGAGGCAAAGTAGAAACGCCGGGATTGCTCCAGGCTGTACTTGCCGAAGCTCATGTCCGACATGCGCGCCAGGATCGGGAACTGCAAGGCGTTGATCGAGGCGGATTTACCGAGGTTGTTCGCGCCGTAGACCGACAGCGGTTCTTCCAGCGGGAACAGGCCAAGGCTGTAACCGGCGGTGTTCAAAAGGGCAAAGCGGCGGATGCCGTAGCGTTCCTGGCTCATGCGTCGGACTCCTGTTCTTCGGCAATGGCTCGGGCCAGTGCGTCTTCTTCGCTCTCTTCCTCAAATTCGCTGAGATCGAGCGGGTCGTCGGTGGCGAGGAATTTGGCCTCGGCTTCTTCGTCGATCAGCACCGGTGCCGGCAGCGGCAGAACACTGTGCACGCTGGCCGCCAGATCACGGTCCTGCTGGACCGACAGGCAGACGTCGAGGAATCGGTGCATCGGCGGCAGGAAACGGTACACGCCGTTTTCCTCGCTGGCGAAACCGAGCTGGGTCATGCGGCGCATGATTTTTTCTTCGAGTTCTTCGACGGTCTGCACTTCGGCCTGGATGAACAGGTCGCGGTACTTTTCCAGCAGCGACGGCAGTTCTTCACGGCCGAGGCTGCCGCCGTCGAGCACGGCGATCGGGTCGCGGCCCTGATCGGCCAGATGCTCGACCAGGATGAAAGTGAACAGCGCCAGGCGCTGAGCGGTCTTGTTCACCGCCGCTGCGGCCATGTCCGGCACGAAGTAGTAGAAACCACGGGTGTCGCAGACCAGTTCGAAGCCCAGCGCCTTGAACAGCGTGCGGTACTGGTCCTGGAAGTTCGACAGTTGCGCGTACAGCTCCGGGTCGCGACGGCTGACGTGGTAGCCCTTGAACAGCTCGCGAAAGATCGGCGCCAGCTGAGACAGTTCGGATAGATCAAGATGCATTGGGGATGCTCGCAGAATCCTCGGCGGCGGTATCGCCGGCCGAGAGCAGGGCGAAGGAGCGCAGGCTGACCTGGTGCTCGTGAGTGTGGTATTCGCGGCGTTCCAGACGCTCGCGCTTGAAGCGTTTTTCCCGCGACAGGCGCGAGAACCAGTACAGCAATTCGTCGGTCGCGCCGTCCGGCTCCTGCTCCAGCAGCCAGGTCATCAGGTCCGGCATCGGCAGGGATTCTTCGCAGCGGTCGACCATCTCGCGCACTGTGCGCGGTGCGCGAGGGGCATCGCCGGTCTTCTGCGATTTGTGCGCCTTGGGAAAACGCGCCGGTTTCGGCTCGAACCGGGCCAGGGCATAGACGTAGGCTTCAACCTGACTGGCGCTGCCGAGGAAGGTGCTTTGCGGCCGGGTGAACAGCGGCATCGCGGCTTGCGGCACGGCGTCGATGCCTTTGCGGCGGATCGCGGCCAGCGCCAGTGCGGCACCACGGGTCACGGCGTTGTGCCGGCGGGCTTCTTCACGCAGCGGCAGCAACAGCTCGCGGGCGTGACGCAGGGTCAGCTGGGCACTGGTCTGCATTTCGAGGATGCGCGCGTGGGTGCGCAGCAGCATGTCGTCATCGACCAGATGGCCGAGGCGTTGCTGTTCGCTGAGCATCTTCAGCAGCACGGTTTCGACCTTGCGCACGCCTTGCTCGAAGGCGCCGTCGGCGTTCACCAGATCGATCATCGGCTCGACGTATTCGTCCCAGGTCGCCAGTACTTCGGCGTAACGCTGACGCAGCGGAATCTGCCGGTCGCTGGTCTTGGCCCGTTCGGCCACGGCCACCAGCGCCTGTTCGTCGTTGTCGAGTTTCTTCAGAACGTCGCGCACGCGCATGTCGAGCAGGCGCAGCTGACGCGCCAGATCATTGCCGTCACGGACATCGAACGCGTCCTGGATATAACCGGCCAGACGCTCGAGGTGACGCAGATAGGCTTCGATCTCCAGGCACAGGCCCAGTCGGTGTTCCCTACGCAGGTAGGCGAGGAAGTCGTGGATCTGCGCATTGAGCTCGAAACGGTTCGGGCTTTTCGCCACGGGAACCAGAATGTCGAGACGGATCCACACGTCGAGCAGGCTGGTGATGTCCTGCGGCGTGCTGTCCAGTTGCTGGGCGGCCAGTTGCGTGCGCAGTTCGTTGAGGCTCAGGGTGCCCTGGTCGAAGTGCTCGCACAGTGGCTCCAGAAGTGCCCAGTGTTCAGCGAGGGCGCGCAAGACGCGCTTGGGTTCGATCATCGGAATGGCCGGCTGGTTGGCGATTAAAAGCCGCGATTGTACTGCATCACGAAGGATGCGATTCACTCTCGGGACGGGCTGTCGCTTTTCTTTGCGTCAAGCTATCGGTCAAGACTATCGATCAACAGCGCGCGATCTTGAGCGAAGGGCGGTAGAATCAGCGCACTTCAGTTATCCACAAGTGGCCGACCCTTGCTAATCGAGTCCCGCCGCCGCGCCTATTTGAACGCCATGCAGGTGGTCAACTGGCTGCCGCGCACCGAATTGCCCTTTGCCGCGCCGTCGCGGCCCGAGCTGCTGGACATGCCCGAGCCCGAGATTGCCGCGCCGGTGATCCCGGCCATCCCGGCCGAAGCGCCGGAGCAGCCGGCCACGCGTCCGGTCGAACGGCCGAAAATCGAAGTTCCGCGACCTTCGCTGGCCAGCACCCGCACGGGCGCCAAACCGGTCGAAGAAGTCGACGAAACACCCGTGGTGGCCAAGCCGGCACCGGTGCCGCCACCACGTTTTGCCCTGCAATTGCTGCGCGCCGGCCGTTGCCTGCTGCTGGTGGAGTTACCCACAGGCGAAGCCTTCCAGTCCCGCGATCCTGCCTATCTGTTGCTCAAGGACATGCTGCGCGCCGCCGGTCTGCCGGACGCGCCGCAGATTGTCGGTGAGCCGGTGCGCTGGCCGTGGCTGAACCGCGGCACGATGGATCAGGGCCCTGAAGCGGCCCGGGATTTCGTCCAGGGATTCCTGTCGGTGCAGATGGAGGCGGCGCCGTGCGCCTGCCTGTGGCTGATCGGCCTGCCGGCGGTGCGCTTTGCCGGTGAAGCGGATGCCGAAGCGTTCAACACTGAATTGCAAATCGAGGGTCTTGGCCTGGCGTGGGCCGTGCCGGGGCTGGAATTGTTGATGGATGAGCCACAGCGCAAGGCCGCCGTGTGGCAAGCCATGCGTCGGCTGATGGCGCGCTGGAAAGAATCGAATGAGTGACGCTGTATCGTTTCGCCCGATGACCGAGGCGGATCTGGACGCCGTGCTGAAGATTGAATTCGCCGCGTACAGCCATCCGTGGACCCGCGGGATTTTTCTCGACGGCCTGGGCAAGTACCAGATCTGGCTGATGTTCGAAGGAGAGCAGCAGGTGGGCCACGGGGTGGTGCAGATCATTCTCGATGAGGCGCACCTGCTCAACATCACGGTCAAGCCGGAAAACCAGGGGCGCGGGCTGGGGCTGACCCTGCTCGAATACCTGATGTCCCGCGCCTACGCCGCCGATGCCCGGGAATGCTTTCTGGAAGTGCGCGACAGCAACACCTCGGCCTTTCGCTTGTACGAGCGCTATGGCTTCAACGAGATCGGCCGGCGCCGGGATTACTACCCGGCGGTCGGCGGGCGTGAAGATGCCGTGGTCATGGCCTGCACGCTCGTCGACTGATCGCGGCAGGTGTCCTCAGCGCTTGCGATCCAGCGGATCGCGGCGCGCCAGTTCCGCTTCATCCAGCCCGTTGCCGCCGCCGATGTCGTTGCCGTCGACCACGCTCAAATCCCAATCGGCCTGATTGCCTTCACCGAGTTCCCGAGCATCCCGGGCACCGTCCTCACGGATCAGGGTTTCCGGGCTAAGGTCGTCGTCGGTAGGCTCATGATCGGCGGTCGATGCCCCAGTCAAACCGGCTTCGCGCACGCGCTCGCGTGGCATCAACTGTTCGCGCTCGCGTTCAGGCAGTTCATCGCCGATCTTCGCACTGGGCTCTTCATCGTCGAAATCCAGCTCGTGCACCGACCCCATGCGGTCTTCGTTATCATCGATGGGCTCCGGTTGCACCGCATCGAAGGGACGTCGTGAATCAGTCATGGCAATTCCTCATACTGTGGGCCTTACTGAGGTGGACTCACCGGGCGCGCGAGAATTCAAAGCAAATCACCAGCGATCCGTGCGTGACCCCGACGGGCGGTCGACTGTCATACCAGCGCATCTTTCTTGAGGCCTTACAGCATGCATGACTTACAAGACCTGATTGATAACAACGAGCGTTGGGCTGACGCGATCACCAAGGAAGACCCGGATTTCTTCGCCAAGCTGGCCCGTCAGCAGACGCCTGAATATCTGTGGATCGGCTGCTCCGACGCACGGGTTCCGGCCAATGAAATCGTCGGCATGCTGCCGGGCGATCTGTTCGTTCACCGCAACGTCGCCAACGTGGTGCTGCACACCGACCTCAACTGCCTGTCGGTGATCCAGTACGCAGTGGACGTGCTCAAGGTCAAACATATCCTGGTGACCGGACACTACGGCTGCGGCGGTGTGCGGGCGTCGATGCAGGATCGTCAGTTCGGCCTGATCGATGGCTGGCTGCGTTCGATCCGTGACCTGTACTACGAGAAACGCGAAGAACTGGCCAGGCTGCCGACCGAAGAAGAACAGGTCGATCGTCTGTGCGAGCTCAACGTGATTCAGCAAGTGGCCAACGTCGCCCACACCAGCATCATCCAGAACGCCTGGCATCGCGGGCAGAGCCTGTCGATCCACGGTTGCATCTACGGCATCAAGGATGGTCGCTGGAAGAGCCTGAACACCACGATCAGCGGTTTCGAGCAATTACCGCCGCAGTACCGCTTGCGTCCGGTCGGCGCGCCTTGACCGGTCGTTCAGCGTAAACCTTGTCGCCGCCAGCTGAGCAAATAGCGCTGGCCTTCAAGATTGGGTGATTCGTCGTAACCGGTGATCCACCCGCGGCAGCGCGAGGACCCGCAACCGCAGGCGAACTGCCGCAGCAGTTTGTCTTCGGTGGCGGTGTAATCAATGGTCAGCCTTTCACCCTCCACAATGTCGCGTAGGGCCCATACCCATAATTCGCTCATGTCGAGAAAGGTGTTCGGGTCGCAACAATGCTCGAACGCGCCGCAAAAGCGCGGATCGTAAAGATGGATGCCGGCCAGCAATTGCCGGGTCTGCCGGCAGCGATAGGGCAGCAACTGGCCTGAAACCCGGCACATTCGGGTGATGCGCATGAATGCCCGGCACGCTATGACAGCGGTGGCCACGCCGTCGGGATCGTGAACAATCTCGAAATCCTGTTTTGACGGAAATCCCAGGCGCACAGGGAGTCCGGCAAAAGGATAAATGCCCTCGGTATCGCGTGCCGCTTTACCCGGTAGTGCGTAAGTGTTCATAACGATCCCTGTTGGATTCGGTGTCGCGACATCCCTCGGCTGACGTCCTGTCAGTCCTGCAACACGATTGATTGGATCCAAGATCCCGTAAATCACACTAGCGGTCTACTGTCAGATCTGACAGGCGAAATAGACGCTTTCCCGAGTCAGCCGAGGCTGACACGGGAGCGTCGCACGTTCGTTCAGAGGTGGGCGGCGGGCGCGGCCATGTCCGGCAATGGACTTTTCAGCTGTTGCAGCTGGGATTTGACCGGTGCGGTCGAACAGGTTTTGTCCGCCTGTGCCACGGTCTCGTTGCGGATCGTGGTGTAGAACAGCTCGCAGGTCTTGGCTTTCTGCGTCACTTGCCAGGTCTGGGTGCAACTGTTGAGCAGTGTCTTCGGATCGGTGCCCGGTTTGCTGCCCATTCCGGCCTGCCAGCAGGCAGCGCTCAAGTCTTGTCCCATCACCTTCAGACCGGCCGCATCGGCCTTGGCCTGGGCATCGTCGCCGGTGTAGTTGCTCGGGTCGGCGGCGTACCAGATGTAGCTCGGGTGGTTGGAACCCAGCACCGGTACGTTCACCCCCGCGCTCGGGCTGATGGTCGCCAGGCCCAGTACATTCACGGTCGCACCGTATTGCTGCTTGATCCAGTTACGCACCGGCGCACCAAAGGCAACCATCGGCAGCACGGTGCCGCTGGCGTTCTGGCTGACCTGCCTGACCATGGTGGTCTGGTAATCCTTGAAGTAGTCGTACACGCCTTCCAGATCCTTGCCGGCGCTGGCGGGCGCGGCGATCGGGGCGATGTCGATGATGGTCTGGTAGGCCGGCGTCTGGTCGGCGGGAATGCCATTGTCGGTTAGCAGCGCGGCCCAGCGGTCGGTAGTGTTCGAGCGCAGGTAATCCTGGGCCTGGGTCAGCGAGTAATCCGGCGGGAAGTGCAGCAGCTCGACACTCTTGCGGTTTTCCAGGGCCATGCCCAGTGGCAGGAACAGATACCAGCTGTACGCCCATTTGCCGTCGGCGTTGAGCTTGCTGGCGCCGGTGTAGGCCAGGTCGCCGGCGTCCAGCAGCGCGGTCAGCGGTTTGTCGTAGCCCTGTGGTACGCCGCTGATTTCGGCATAGAGCTGATCGTTGTCGTTTTTCACCAGCACCTTGGCGTTGGTGTAGCCGTCACGCTGCACGCTCTGGCTCAGGTAATGGGCGACGGTCTGCTCCAGCGTCCAGTTGCGAAAGCAGATCACGCTGCAATTGTTGGGGTAGGCGAAGAGGCGGGTGACGCGTTCGGTGCTGCCCAGTTTCAGGTCGACATCGGCGTGGGCGGCGGCGCTCAACGTGAGCGCCGCGAGGGTGAGGCCTGCGAGTTTCAACATGCTCAGATCCTTTTCAGCGAGGGTAATACCTTGGTGGAAGGGCTATCCGGCCCGCGTCTAGCCTAGCCGGGGAACAGGTGTTTCAGCGAATAACCAAGCTGACTCGCAAGAGTCACCCCGGTCATGAACACCAGAAACAGCAGTTGTAACGGGCTGAAGTGCGCCCAGTGCAGGGCGGTCAGCCAAGGGTGTTTGTCACTGAATTCCGGGTCGAGCGTACCGATGCGCCGCTTGTGCCAAAGCCCGATCACGATGACGCCGATGTAGGTGAAGGCTCCCAGGCCGCCGAGCATGACCGAGAACAGCAGGATCATGACGGCTTGCGGCACGCCATGGCGCAGCACAAGCCAGCGGGTATCAGGGTTCCATCGGCGTGGAATGATCCTTTCGGTCAACCACAGATCCTGAACGATCAAATGGGCGCTGATCAGAAACCAATAACTCAAGCCGATCCGGAAAAACCAGACAGGAACGCAGGCGAAGGCCAGGGGAATGACGATGCTCATGGCTGTGGTTTTATGCTCGGCGGGCAGATAGAACAGCCACAGCGCCAGCGCGATCGCCGCCCATGACTGCATCCAGGTTTCGGCGGCGATGTAGCGCGGCAGAAAGCGTCGCCAGTAGAAGACGTCGGCGTACGGCAGGCGGGCGAGCAGGTCGGGGAAGCGCCACTTGAGGGTTTCCGACAACTGCTGGCAGGCCTGCCAGTCCGCCGGAATGAAGCGGTCGGTCATGTCTTTCTGTTGCCGCGGCTTCATCGGGCTGATCAGCATCCGTGCGGCCAGCGCATCGGGCGACCCGTTGCGCTGATCTTCGGCCCGGGCGCACAGATTGTCGTAGAGGCTTTCCTGATTGCAGCGCTCGATCATCTCCTGCCAGAGCCAGTCCGGTTGCGGATGGATGCCCTTGGTGTCGTCCCAACCAAACAATTGGGAGACGCGGTCGAACAGCGGCACGCTCCACTCCGTGTCCTGCAGCAGTTGCAGGATGATCTGCTGCCAGTGTTCCCGACGGTCGAACACCTGGAGCCAGGGTTGGGCCGTGTAAGTCTTGAGCAGCGCGAGAAATTCGCGCTCGTTTTGCGATGCGAGCAGCGTTTCCAGCGATTGTCGGTAATCCGCCAGCAACTCGTTGGCGAGAATGATGCGCTGCCGGTCGCCGATGACGATCTCCTGCCATGGGCCCAGCCAACCCAGGTGCTGTACCGCCCAACGGGCAATCGAAAGGCGCAGGGCGGGCTGATCGAAGCACAACGTCAGCAACAGGGTCTGGAACGCTTGCGCACAGTCCTGCTGGCACGCTTGCTCCCAGCGCTGGTCCAGATTGGTGTCCGAGAGGCCGTCCAGCAATTGCGACGCGGCTTCAACGGCCGAGTCGGCGGTCTGCTCCGCGGGCTCCGGGTTCAGGGGTTGTACCCGCAAGGTCTGCGACTCGAGCGGTGCTTCGGGCGCGGCCGGGGCCACCGGTTCGAACAGCGCCGCAGGGTAATCCCGCGCATCGGTCCCGGTCTTCTGCAGTGGCTGGGCCATGGACTGCTCTTGTACCGCCAGCGCGGCGATCCCCGGGGCCAGCATGACGTCGTCGTGCTCTTCGGTCTCTTCGTTTTCAAGGCGCCACTGGGCAATCGACAGTGCGCGTTCATAAGCCTCGCGCAGGCGCTGGAAGCCTGCGGCATCTTCATCGGGCCGAAAGACTTTCAGCAGACGCGCATAGCTGCGCTTGATATCACGCAGCCCGGCGTCTTCGGGCAGTTGCAGGACGGACCAGCATTCCATGTCGTGCTTCCTTACTGCCAGGGGCTGCGGTCGAGGGCGCTCAATTGCTTGCTCAGTTCGGTACGGGTTTCACGGATCTGCCGCTCGTCCTGGGAGTCCAGCGCCTGCTGGAATTGCTTGGCCCAATAGCCGATCTGATCGCGCAGGTCGCCCAGGCTTTCCTGATACAGACGTTCCAGCCGTGCACTGAGCAGGGTGTTCACTTGCTGCTCGCGCGGATGGATCTTCAGTTGCGCCAGGGCTTGCAGACGCTGCTGGATTTCCTCGGGCGTCAGCACGCCGGGGTTGTTCTCGATGACCAGCGAATGCTGCTGACCGGTCAGAGGAATGCTGACCTGGGCTTCGAGCAGGCCGTTGTTGTCGTAGGTGAAGCGCACATCCAGCTCGACTTCGCCGGCCTTGCGCTTGGGCACCTTGATGTCCAGTTGGCCGAGCGCCACGTTGTCTTTGACCAGACGGCTTTCACCCTGAAAGATTTTCACGACGACCTGTTCCTGATTGTCGTGAAGGGTCTGCACGGTTTTCACCCGGCTGACCGGGACGATGCTGTTGCGCTCGATGATCGGCAGGTAATGACCGCTTTCATACTGGCGACCGACCTGAGTGGAGGTCTCGATCCCCAGGGTGTAGGAGCAGACATCGGTGAGCACCACTTCTTCCAGCGCGGCCGAACGGGCCTTGAGCGCCGCCTGAATCGCCGCGCCCTGAGCGACCACTTGATCCGGATCGAGGCTGATCGACGGGAAGCGGCCGAACAGCCCGGCAGCCAGTTTGCGCACCAGCGGCATGCGGGTCGTGCCGCCGACCAGCAGGATTTCATCGAGGTCGCTGACGCGGATGCGTGCGTCGCGCAGGGCCCGTTCGATCGGCGCGCGCAGGCGTTCGAGCAACGGCATGTACAGCGTCGCCATTTGCGCCTGAGTGATGGTCTGGGTCCATTGCTTTTCGCCGACCTGCAATCTGAATTCGGCGCTGGCGTCCTGGCCCAGTGCGCGGCGTACACGCTCGGCTTCGCGGCGCAGCGGCTGGAGGATGGTCGAGCGCTCGGGGAAATCCGATACGTTGCGATGCTGATCGATAAAGTGCTCGAGCAGCACGTTGTCGAAATCCTCGCCGCCGAGGAAGTTGTCACCGGCGCTGGCGCGCACTTCCATGACGCCTTCGAAGAGTTCGAGAATCGACACGTCGAACGTACCGCCGCCCAGGTCGAACACCAGGAACGAAGTTTCCTTGTCCCGTTGGTGCAGTCCGTAGGCGAGTGCGGCGGCGGTGGGTTCGTTGATCAACTTTTCGACTTTCAGGCCCGCCAGCTCACCGGCGATGCGCGTGGCCTTGCGCTGGGCGTCGCTGAAATACGCCGGAACGCTGATCACGGCTTCCGTGACGGTCTGGCCGTAGGTGCGCTCGACGTCTTCTTTCAGACTCTTGAGTACCAGCGCCGACAGCTCTTCAGGACGGAATTTTTTATCCCCGAGGTAGACCTCCGTCGCACTGCCCATATGACGCTTGAACAGCGACGCGGTCAGACGCGGATGAGTGTGCAGGCGTTCGCGGGCAGCTTGCCCGACCAGAATCCGGCCCTGATCGTCAAGGCCCACCACGCTGGGTGTCAGGAACTGCCCCAGGGCGTTAGGCACCAACTCAGTGGCATCGCCGCGCCATACGGCAACAAGGCTGTTGGTGGTTCCCAGGTCAATCCCGACGATCATTGCAACGAACTCCCTTTGCGCTCTGACAAAAAATGAAACAGATATTGGCGCGCAAGAATATTACCGAGGCAGTGGCGCGGTAAAGAAAGATGATGGCTCTGAGCCATTATTTGCGACAGGCAACTGCAGGAAGGATTGTTCGGGTCGCTTTTTGTCGAAGGGGGCGAAGGGAAAGACAGGGCACCGGAGCCGGCGCCCTGTCGTCATCGTTTAAGGCATGACGGGCGGCAGATACGAAAGTGTCGTACCCAGAGCCCACAGCAGCACCAGCACCAGCGGCGTGTGCACCAGCAATTGCACGAACGAAAAACCGATCAGATCCCGCGCCTTCAGCCCCAGCACGCCCAGCAGCGGCAGCATATAGAACGGGTTGATCAGATTCGGCAGGGCTTCGGCGGCGTTGTAGATCTGCACCGCCCAGCCGAGGTGATAGTTCAGATCGTTGGCCACCTGCATCACGTACGGCGCCTCGATGATCCACTTGCCGCCGCCGGACGGAATGAAGAAACCGAGAATCGCCGAGTACACGCCCATCAGCAGTGCATAGGTGTCGTGGGAGGCAATGCTGACGAAGAACGTCGAGATGTGATGGGCCAGAGTCTGGGCATCGGTACCTTTTACCGTGGTCATCAGCGCGGCAATCGAGCCGTACAGCGGGAACTGGATCAGCACCCCGGTGGTGGTCGGCACGGCGCGCGACACTGCATCGAGGAAGCTGCGCGGGCGCCAGTGCAGCAACGCGCCGAGCATGATGAACAGGAAGTTGTAGGTGTTGAGCCCGGAAATCGCGGTGATCGCAGGTTTGGTCGAAAACTCGTGGAACAGCCATCCGGCCGCCAGCAGCACCAGCAGGATGATCAGCAGCGGGCTGTGTTCCAGCCATTCGCCAGGGCGGGTGCGCGGTTGCAGCGGTGGCAGGTTGAAGGCCGGGTCGATGCCGCAGGCCTTGGCGTCACGCGCCGAGTTCGGGCCGGGCGCGGTGGCGTAGGCGATGATGATCGAAATCACGATCAGCGCCAGCAGCATCACGCCCGACTGCCAGAGGAAAATCGTCTGGGTGAACGGAATCACCCCGGTGATCGACAGGATCGACGGCGGCAGGCTGGCCGGGTTGGCCTGCAACTGCGCGGCGGACGACGACAGTCCCAGTGCCCACACGGCGCCGAGGCCAAGGTAGGCGGCGGCACCGGCGGCGCGATAGTCCATTTTCAGATCGGTGCGGCGGGCGAGGGCGCGAACCAGCAGACCGCCGAACACCAGCGACAGGCCCCAGTTGAGCAAGGACGCGACCATCGAGATCAGCGCGACCCACGCCACGGCAGAGCGACCGTTCTTCGGGATCCGCGCCAGGCGATCGATCAGTTTCACGGCGGGCGGCGAACTGGCCACGACATAACCACCGATCACCACGAACGCCATCTGCATGGTGAACGGGATCAGGCTCCAGAATCCGTCCCCGAACGCCATGGCGGCGTCGGTGGGTTTGGCGCCCATGGCCAGGGTCGCCAGCGCGACGATGATCACCGCCAGTGCGGCGAACACCCAGGAGTCGGGAAACCAGCGTTCGGCGAAACTTGAACAGCGCAAGGCAAAGCGCGCAGAGCGGCTATCTTCGATATCAACGGCCACGGGAGTACCTCGGATTTTTATGTTTATTGTGGTCTTCGGGGCCTGGCCGGCCCGTCTGGACAGCTGCCAACAGTAAATCAACCGGCGGATTTTTGTGACCGTGTTTTGCTGAATCAGACTATGGTCTAACGGGTTGTCCGGCGGCCCGTTTGCGTAGACCATGGGCGCCTTGGTTTTTTGCCTGCCAGAGTTCTTTACCATGACTGCCCATTCCACTGCCCGACCGGCGCCGTTCAGCCGTTCCGACTACAAGACCCTCGGCCTTGCGGCCCTGGGCGGGGCGCTGGAGATCTACGATTTCATCATTTTCGTGTTCTTCGCCCTGACCCTCAGCCAGTTGTTCTTCCCGCCGGAAATGCCCGAGTGGCTGCGCCTGCTGCAAAGCTTCGGGATCTTCGTCACCGGCTATCTGGCGCGCCCGCTGGGCGGGATCCTGATGGCGCATTTCGCCGACCGGTTGGGGCGCAAGAAAGTCTTCAGCCTGAGCATCCTGATGATGGCGCTGCCGTGCCTGCTGATCGGGATCATGCCGACCTACGCGCAGATCGGCTATTTCGCACCATTGTTGTTGTTGGCGTTGCGCATCCTGCAAGGCGCGGCAGTGGGCGGTGAAGTGCCGAGCGCCTGGGTGTTCGTGGCCGAGCACGCGCCGGCCGGGCATCGCGGTTATGCCCTGGGCTTTCTGCAGGCCGGGCTGACCTTCGGTTATCTGATCGGCGCATTGACCGCGACTTTCCTGGCGCAAGTGTTCACCCCGGCCGAAGTGCTCGATTACGCCTGGCGTTATCCGTTCCTGCTCGGTGGGGTGTTCGGTGTGATCGGCGTCTGGTTGCGTCGCTGGTTGAGCGAAACTCCTGTTTTCATGGCCATGGAAGCGCAGCGCGAGGCGCGGGTCGAACTCCCGCTGCGCACCGTGCTGCGCGATCATCGACTGGCCATGTTGCCGGCGATGCTGCTGACCTGCGTACTGACCTCGGCGGTAGTGGTGTTCGTGGTCATTACCCCGACCATGATGCAGAAAACCTTCGGCATGACCGCCGGCCATACTTTTGCGTTGAGCGCGCTGGGCATTGTTTTCCTGAACATCGGCTGCGTGATCGCCGGACGGCTGGTCGATCGCATCGGCGCCTGGCGCACGGTCATGCTCTACAGTCTGTTGCTGCCACTGGGGATCGGCCTGCTTTACACCTGCCTGATCAGCGGCGGGGACTGGATCGGTCTGGCCTACGCCATCGCCGGGCTGTGCTGTGGCGTGGTCGGTGCGGTGCCGTCAGTGATGGTCAGCCTGTTCCCGGCGCGGATCCGCGTTTCCGGGATCTCCTTCACCTACAACATTGCCTACGCCGCCTGGGCCAGTGTCACGCCGTTGCTGCTGATCGGTCTGATGCCATGGAGCCCGTGGATCTGCGTGATGTTCTGCGCGGTGATGGGCGCGGTGGGCGTCGTCAGTGCAGCGTATTTCGGCTCGCGGATGCCGCGCGCGGAGCCGTGTCCGGTGGCCGGCACCGCCTGAGTTGTCGAGGCTTAACTATTTTTGTAGGACAAGCCTCGCGCGCTCTTCAGAAAAGATTTCCAAGGCCGATGGCTAGGCTGCATACCCGCTATCCATCCAGTCCATCGGTGCTTTCCCATGTTCAACAAACGCCTGAAGCAAGAGCTGGCGGCTCTTCGTGAAGAACTCTCCAGCCTTCTGCAAGTGAAGGAGAGCCTGGAAAGCGAGATGCTGGTGCTCACCCTTGAGCCCGACGGACGGATTCAGTCGGTCAACCAGAACTTCCTCAGCGAAATGCTCTACAAGAGCCACGACCTGATTGGCCGCGCCATCGAAGACATCGTGCCGGCCCATGTGAAATCCGACGAATTTCATCACCGCTTCAAGGCCGCTCTGACCCGTGGCGAGCATTTTGCCGGCGCCGTTCGCCTTTCCCGCGGCAATGGCGAAGAGGCGTGGCTGCGTTCGATCGTGCAGCCGATTCGCTCGTCGGATGGCCGGATCAAGCACTTCTCGATTTTCTCCAGCGACCTGACCCGCACCATCGAGGCCTCGCGCGAACACGAAAACCTGATCGGCGCACTGGTGCGTTCGACCGCCGTGATCGAGTTCGACCTCAGCGGCAACGTACTGAGTGCCAACGACCGGTTCCTGCAGGGCATGGGTTACAGCCTGGCGCAGATCAAGGGCAAACATCACCGCCAGTTCTGCGAGCCGGAGGAGTACAACAGCGCCGAGTACCAGAACTTCTGGCGTCGCCTGAATAACGGCGAATTCGTTGCCGGCCGTTTTAAGCGAGTCGATAGCCATGGTCGGACGGTCTGGCTGGAGGCGTCCTACAACCCGGTGCTCGACGCCAACGAAAAGCTCTACAAAGTGGTGAAGTTCGCCACGGTGATCACCGATCAGGTCAATCAAGAGCAGGCCGTCGCCGATGCCGCCAATATCGCCTACAGCACGTCCCTGCAAACCGACAGCACCGCCCAGCGTGGCACCCGTGTGGTGACCGAAGCGGTCAATGTGATGCGCGATCTGTCGAAGCACATGCAGACCGCCGGCGAAGGCATCGAGGCGCTGAACGAGCAATCCCAGGTGATCGGCACCATCGTCAAGACCATCAGCGGCATTGCCGAACAGACCAACCTGCTGGCACTTAACGCCGCCATCGAAGCCGCTCGCGCCGGTGAACAGGGGCGCGGGTTTGCGGTGGTGGCCGACGAAGTGCGGCAACTGGCTTCGCGCACCAGCCAGGCGACCGAGGAAATCGTCGGCGTGGTTCGCCAGAACCAGGACATGGCGCGCAACGCCGTGGCCCTGATGACCGACGGCAAGCAACAGGCCGAGCAAGGTCTGGCGCTGGCGGCGGAGGCCGGTACGGTGATCGTCGAGATCCAGGACGGCGCGCAGAAAGTGGTGGATGCAGTCGGCCAGTTCGCCAACCAGCTATCCAACTGATGCCTGCCAGGCGAAGGGATTGCCCACGGCAATCCCTTCGTTGTTTTTATCCCGCTACAATCGGCTCTTTTTCCCGGAGCAGATCCCATGAGCGAGTCCTTCCGTCGCCCGGTTCCCCTGAACAAAGCCTACCGCCTGCTCAATCACGGGCCGACCGTGCTGGTCAGCGCCACCCATGACGGGCAGCGCAACATCATGGCTGCTGCGTGGGCCATGCCGCTGGATTTCGAACCGCCGAAAGTCGCGGTGGTCCTCGACAAATCCACCTGGACCCGGCAACTGCTCGAGGCGTCGGGCACCTTTGTTCTGAACGTTCCTTGCGTGCATCAGGCCGACATTGTGCAGACTGTCGGTTCGACCTCGGGCCTGGAAATCAATCGCGATCAAGGTCAGGACAAGTTCCAGGCGTACGGCTTGCAGAGCTTCGCTGGCGAGCAGGTCGAGGCACCGATGCTGGTCGGTTGCGTGGCCTGGCTCGAATGCCGGTTGCTGCCGGAACCGCGCAATCATGAACAGTACGATCTGTTCCTGGCCGAGGTGATCGCGGCGCAGGCTGATTCGCGGGCGTTCAGCGATGGACGCTGGCATTTTGAAGGGCATGACGGCCTGCGCACGCTGCACCATGTGGCCGGTGGACATTTCCTGACCATTGGCGATCCGGTGGATGGCAAGATGCTCGAGGTTTGAGCGCCGCTGAATGACAAGTCATGGCCGGATGTTGCAATACAAAAAAGGCTTACCTCTCGGTAAGCCTTTTTCAGTTGGCAGCGTTGATTCAATCCCCCAACGCTGCTCCTTCGCGCCGAGGATCTGCCCCACCTGACAGCGTTGCCTTCCCCGCAGCATCCTTGACCCGCACGATGGCCTGGGTGCCGCTGGTCATGTCGATTTCGCTGACGGTGTGGCCCTTGTCCTTGAGTGCCTGGATCAGCGTCGGGCTGAACTGGCCCTGTTCGAGTTCAGTGGGGCCGTTGCGGCTGCCGAAGTTGGGCAGGCTGATGGCGCTTTGCGGGTCGAGGTTCCAGTCGAGCAGGCCGACCGTGGTTTTGGCCACGTACTCGATGATCTGCGAGCCGCCCGGAGAGCCGACGGTGGCGACGAACTCGCCGCTGTTGCGGTCGAAGATCAGGGTCGGCGCCATCGATGAGCGCGGGCGTTTGCCGGGTTCCACGCGGTTGGCGACTTTCTGGCCGTTCTCTTCGGGGAGGAACGAGAAATCGGTCATCTGATTGTTGAGCAAGAAGCCCTGAACCATCAGGTGCGAGCCGAACGCTGCTTCGATGGTGGTCGTCATCGACACGGCGCCACCGAAGTCATCCACGGCAACCACTTGTGAGGTGGAAATGCGCAGTGGCGAGCGATCCGGCGCATAGGCAACCTGTATGCCCGGCGGTGTACCGGGTTTGGCGCTGCCCATGCTGCGTTCGCTGATCAGGCTGGCGCGACTGGCCAGGTAACCCGGATCGACCAAGCCTTTGACCGGTACCGGCACGAAGTCGGTATCGGCTACGTATTGCGCGCGGTCGGCGTAGGCCAGACGCTCGGCTTCGGCGATCAGGTGCACGGCTTGCGGTGCAGGTTCGATGCCGGCGGGCTTATTGGTCTTCACAGGCTTGAGCGGCGTCAGGGCCTGACGCGGATCGCGGGTTTCCAGCGCCTGCAAGGTGCCGAGAATCTGCGCCACCGCAATCCCGCCCGATGAGGGTGGCGGCATTCCGCACACCTGCCAGCGCTTGTAGTCGGTGCACAGGGGCGCGCGTTCCTTGGCCTGATAGTGCTGAAGGTCGGTCAGCGACAGGCTGCCGGGGTTGGCGTGGCCCTGAACCTTGTCCACGATCTCTTCGGCGATCGGGCCTTTGTACAGAGTGTCTGCGCCTTCGTTGGCGATGCGCTTGAGCACGGCGGCCAGCGCCGGGTTCTGCAAGCGAGTGCCGACGGCTTTGACGCTGCCGTCGCTGTTCAGAAAGTACTTGGCCATGTCTGGCGAGCGGCGTATCTCCGGATCGGATTCCAGCAGTGAATGCAGGCGCGGAGAGATTGCAAAGCCCTGCTCGGCGAGTTTGATCGCCGGTTCGAACAGCTTGGCCCACGGCAAGCGGCCGTGCTTTTTGTGCGCCAGTTCCAGCGCTCGCATCACGCCCGGCGTGCCGACGGAGCGTCCGCCGATCTGCGCCTGCGGGAACGGCATCGGTTTGCCGTCTGCCTGTAGAAACAGCTTCTCGGTCGCGCCGGCCGGTGCGGTTTCGCGACCGTCGTAGGTGCGCACCTGTTTGCCATCCCACAGCACGATCATCGCGCCACCACCGATCCCCGAGGACTGCGGTTCGACCAGGGTCAACACGGCTTGCATCGCGATGGCGGCATCGATGGCGGAACCACCCTGACGCAACATTTCGCGACCGGCTTCGGCGGCCAGCGGATTGGCTGCGGCGGCCATGTGTTTTTCGGCGTGGCTGGCTTGCAGGCCGGTGCGGTAGCCGGAGGCGGCTTCCGGTGCCACTGGCAGGGTCGAGGAGGGCGGTGCGTTGCAGGCCGTAAGGGCAATGGCGCTGACGATCAGTGTCAGGGCGGGCAGACGAAAGCGGTTCAGGGAAAGGGCTGGAAGCACGCGGGGCTCTCCGTCCGTGGGATAAAAGTCTGACGGACTGTATCGGCCGGCCGCGTACGACGCAAACCGCAGGCATCTTCGTCCTTCATGCCTTGGCGGATTTTCTGTAGGGTCATGGGCAAACGTGAAGCCAGAGCAATCAACAAGAGGCCGCCATGCACAACGAGTTTCCGACCCAGCCCAGCTATCGCGAACAGCGCGAGCGCTTTCTTGCTGCCGCGAAGGTGGCGGGTGCCACGCTCTCTTCGTACGCGCATCCGCTCAATGGGCCGTTTGGCGAGTCTTTGAGTACCGATGTCGCGGTGCTGGGGGATCCAGCGGCCAAACGGCGCCTGGTGGCGCTCAGCGGCACCCACGGTGTTGAAGGTTATTACGGTTCGGAGTGCCAGATCGACTGGCTGAAGCATTTCACGCCGGAGTCGCTGCCGAAGGATGTCGCGGTCGTGATGATCCACTTGATCAACCCGTGGGGCACGGCGTGGCTGCGGCGGGTCAATGAAGACAATATTGACCTCAACCGCAATCACCTGGATTTCAACCGACCGCTTCCGGACAACCGCGCTTACGCGGCGCTTCATGAAATCTACGCCTGCACCGATTTGAACGGCCC
This sequence comes from Pseudomonas sp. B7, assembly GCF_016735645.1. Lineage (NCBI taxonomy): Bacteria > Pseudomonadati > Pseudomonadota > Gammaproteobacteria > Pseudomonadales > Pseudomonadaceae > Pseudomonas > Pseudomonas sp. B7. The sequence continues at coordinate 981,021 of NZ_JAERRE010000001.1, read as the reverse complement.
TCAGCGGCAACAGGCTGATGCCTTGCTGGATGCGCAAATTGCCGAGCACGGCTGGCCGGCGGTGATGTCGATTGTCGAGAGCGGTCAGCACAGTCATCCCGACGGATTGTTCTTCGGCGGGCTCGCGCCGAGTTGGTCGAATCGCACGTTGCATTCCATCATCGAGAATCATCTGGCCGGCGCTGAAACCGTGATGTGTTTCGACCTGCACACCGGCGCCGGTGAGTACGGGCATCCGATGCTGCTGACGATTACCCAGGCGCCGTATCCGGCACTGGCCCAAGCGCAATCGATTTACGGCCCGTGGCTTTACACGCTACACACCGGCGCCGAAACCTTGAGTGATACCGGCGTTGCAGCAACCGCCACCGGGTACACCTCGCAGGCACTGCTCAATGCGCTGCCGAATGTGCAGCTGATGCCGTTCGTGATCGAGTGCGGCACTTATCCGGGGCCGGACGTGCATCGTTACCTGCGCGACGATCACTGGCTGCATCTGCATGGCGATCCGCTGGATGCGACGGGGCGGGCGATCAAGTTGAATCTGCTGGAGCAGTTTTATCCGGCGGATCCGGACTGGCGGGCGATTGTCGGTTTGCGGACGCGGCAGATTTGGGCGAAGGGGCTCTTGGCCTTGGGGGAAGAGGTATAAACAAACGGCTTGCCTTTCGGTAAGCCGTTTTAGCTGTTTGGAGTATGGATTCCAGATGTTTACTGCTTGAAACCAGGTAGGCCGTTGGCAGCACGCCACTCTTTCACCGTTTCTGTGATGCCTTCGGCTGTCACTCTTTTGCTCAAATCCTCCGGCCAATAAATCAAGTCAGATCCTGCCGGGTGCTCACTGAGACGTTCAAACTCAAAAAGTAACGGATCAAGTATTTCATCGGGACTTGTATTGGCCGCCAGCACGGATTTCAGAAACTCAATGAACTCAGCTTCTGTGTAGTCAGAAATGGTTTTTTTCATGGCTATCCACTTCGGTGGTTTTCAACGTGATTTTTTGGAGTGTTCACTCGCAAGTTGTCTATGTCGTATACCGCGCCGTTATTGGCAATATGCTCGACGTGATGCAACTCATAAGATGTTCTGTCTCCCGCCCAGTCTTGCCTGCGAGCCTTTGGCGACAAACCATTGCGCATTCGCTCGATGTTCCCCTGTATGAATTGTTCCGCCAGATCAGGATCATTGGCCACTTCCTCCCAAAACGCCTCCCTGAATTTGTCGAAACTTGAAAACTCCCGCCCTCTGAGCCTGTTTGCTATTCGCGTGGGAATCGGCACACCAATCCCCGTTCCTGCTCCCGCCAGCCATATCCCGGAAACATCCTCACCAATCCCCGTCACCGTCCCAGGCGTCAATCTCGCCGGTTTCGAAAACACCACATACAACGACTTCAGCCCGGTCTCTGCCGGAAACACCAGAATACAATCTTCGGCAGTAATGTCTTCGCCGGGCAGGATTTCAATCTGGCTGTCGGTGTTCGCGGCGATCGGGTGGACGAGGATCGTGCTCAGTGGTTCGCCGTGCTCCGGATAAACCAGCGGTGGCATCAATCCCAGCGGCCCGCGTTGCGGCGTCCACAGAATGGTGATGCCGTTGAGTTTGGCCTCCATGGCGCTCTTGTCGCTGTTCCACTCGACTTTTACGGTACGCACCGAGTCATCGCCCGAAGCGCCGGTGTGAATGCCGTAAACCTGCATGACCCCTTCGGCATCACGCCGGAACTGGAAGCGCACGCGAGTGGTGGCGCGGCTCATGCTGCGTAGCTGTTCATCAGTGTGAAGCGTGCCGTCGCCCATTCGGGTCGGGAGCATCCCGAGGATAAACACGCTGGCCGGGCCTCCCGCACCGCGGATTGCCCAATTAAGGCGCTGCTGCAGGATTCCACCACCGGCCATGCGCCCCAACGCCAGATCGGCGCCGATGGCCTTCGCTACGGCGTGACTGGCAGCGGGAATGCGCAGGGCGCCTGCCACCATGACTTTGCCAAAGTGAGAGGCGGGCTCAGGTGTTGTGCCGGCATCCGTTCGACACCAGTTGTCCGGTGTGCAGGACTTGGCAAATACCAGATCGTCGCGGGGCGTCGGGGTGGGCCATTCGTCTGTCCGGATATAAACGGGTTCTGGTGGCGGGGGTGGAATCCATCCGGTCCATGTCGCGTTTTCGCTCGGGCGTTTTCGACGCCACTCATCGTCGAAAAGGAATTTGTTCAGGTCCATGACCACTCCCTGTCTGTCCTGGAATCGAGACAGGGGAGCGTGTCGGTCAATCGGGATGGCGATCAAATCGACTTGCCGGGATGCAGAGGCCTGATCGAACGAATAATCCTCTTCGTACGCCTTTCGCGCTCTGTTCCTACGGAATCATGCCGGCCCACTGAAGTGGGCCACTTTTCTCGAGGCACAAAAAAACGGCCTATCTTTTGGTAAGCCGTTTTTAATACTTAGTGGTGTGAAGTCATTTCAGTGATTGACCATGAATCTTCACTTCTTGAATCCTGGCAGTCCGTTTGCTTCATGCCATGTCGCGATTGTACGGGCTATGCCAGATGACGACGTGTCAGCACCTGGCTCAGGGTAGTAGATAAGATCCATCTTGCTCGGATGCCCAACGATCTTGTTGAAGTGCAACAATAGAATATCTGCACGGTCATCTGTAGGTGCCTTGTCTTCCTTTCTGATCTCGTCAATGAACTCAACGAAGTCTTGTTCGGTGTAATCAGAGAAATTGCTTTTGATGAAGGGGTCGCTCATGCAGTTGCCTCAATCTTGGTGTATTTCGACGTGATTTTTAGGAGTGTGGACCCTCAGGTTGTCAACGTTATAGACCTCGCCGCCTTGAGATATCAGTTCCACATGATGAATTTCGTGAGAGATTCTTTTACCAGCCGCATCAGCTAATCGGGCGCGAGGCGCCTTTCCGTTGCGCATACGCTCCAAGCTATCTTCGCTGAGTTGCCCGGCTAGCCTGGTATCTTTTGATGCTTCGGCCCAGAAGGCGCGCCTGAATGAATCAAAGCTGGAATATTCACGCCCTCTTAGCGAATCGGCAATGCTGGTTGGGATTGGCGCACCAGATCCCCCCCGGGCATGGTCAAGCCATACACCGGAAACATCCTCCCCAACCCCCGTCACCGTCCCCGGCATCAATCTCGCCGGTTTCGAAAACACCACATACAACGACTTCAGCCCGGTCTCCGCCGGGAACACCAGAATACAATCCTCGGCGGTGATGTCTTCGCCGGGCAGGATTTCAATCTGGCTGTCGGTGTTCGCGGCGATCGGGTGGACGAGGATCGTACTCAGTGCTTCGCCGTGCTCCGGATGAACCAGCGGCGGCATCGATCCCAGCGGCCCGCGTTGCGGCGTCCACAAAATCGTGATGTCGTTGAGCTTCGCCTCCATGGCGCTCTTGTCGTTGTTCCACTCGACTTTTACGGTACGCACCGAGTCGTCGCCCGAGGCTCCGGTGTGGATGCCGTAAACCTGCATGACGCCTTCGGCATCGCGTCGGAACTGGAACCGCACGCGAGTGGTGGCGCGGCTCATGCTGCGTAGCTGTTCATCAGTGTGAAGCGTGCCGTCGCCCATTCGGGTCGGGAGCATCCCGAGGATAAACACGCTGGCCGGGCCTCCCGCACCGCGGATTGCCCAATTAAGGCGCTGCTGCAGGATTCCACCACCGGCCATGCGCCCCAACGCCAGATCGGCGCCGATGGCCTTCGCTACGGCGTGACTGGCAGCGGGAATGCGCAGGGCGCCTGCCACCATGACTTTGCCAAAGTGAGAGGCGGGCTCAGGTGTTGTGCCGGCATCCGTTCGACACCAGTTGTCCGGTGTGCAGGACTTGGCAAATACCAGATCGTCGCGGGGCGTCGGGGTGGGCCATTCGTCTGTCCGGATATAAACGGGTTCTGGTGGCGGGGGTGGAATCCATCCGGTCCATGTCGCGTTTTCGCTCGGGCGTTTTCGACGCCACTCATCGTCGAAAAGGAATTTGTTCAGGTTCATGACCACTCCCTGTCTGTCCTGGAATCGAGACAGGGGAGCGTGTCGGTCAATCGGGATGGCGATCAAATCGACTGGCGCAGATGCAGGTGCCTGGACGAACGAAAAATCCTCTTCGTACGCCTTTCGCACCGGGTTCCTACAGAATCAGACCGATCCAGCGGGGAGGGCACTTTTCTCGAGGCATAAAAAAACGGCCTACCTTTCGGTAAGCCGTTTTTAGTACTTGGTGGCTACACAGGGACTTGAACCCCGGACCCCAGCATTATGAATGCTATGCTCTAACCAACTGAGCTATGTAGCCAAGTGGCGCGCATTATTCCCCTGAAATGGAAAAGCGTCAAGCGTAAATTCAAAATATTTCTTCTTATTTTCAACCGCTTATCCTCCCGCGCCGAAAAAAGGCGCGGGAAGGGCTTTCAACGCAGCTGAAATCTTCCGGTGTTGGCACTCAAGGCATGGCTGCCCTGGCTCAAGGTGTCCGCCGCAAGGTTCACCGCCCGCGCGCCTTCGAGCAGGCGAACTGCCGCCTGATCCACCTGCTGGATATTGCCGCTGACCTCATCGGCGGTGCTCGCCTGTTCTTCGACTGCCGTGGCGATCTGGGCGAGGGTGTCAGTGACGCTCTGCACGGCGCTGGCGATTTCCCCCAGGCGTTCGCCAAGTCCCGTGACGGCTTCCGCGTCCGATTGCGCCTGGCCGCACGCAGCCTCCATCAGGCTCACGGCTTCATTGACCGTATTGCGCAGGCTGTCGACCGTTCCGGCAATCTGCGCCGTGGACGACTGCGTACGTTGCGACAGGCTGCGCACCTCATCCGCCACCACGGCAAAACCACGACCTTGTTCACCCGCGCGAGCGGCCTCGATAGCGGCGTTGAGTGCGAGCAAGTTGGTCTGCTCGGCGACGCCACGGATGGTGTCGACCACCAATTGAATCTGCTGCCCTTGCTCGCTGACCCGGCCGAGCGCTGCGGCAGTTTCGTTCAGGCGCTGATTGAGCTGTTGAATGCTCGCCGTGGTGCGCTGACTGTCACGGCTGCTGTCGGCAGCGATGCGCCGGGTGTGCTGGGCGCTGCCGGAAGCCTGTTCGCAACTCTGCGCCACGCCCTGGGAGGTCGCCGCCAATTGCGTGGCTGCGGCGGCGATCTGGCTGATCTGCAATTGCTGCGCTTCGACTTCGCTGAGAGCTCCGCTGGAGTGATCATTAAGGCTGCGCACGGCGTTGCTCAGTTGCGAAGTCTCGTGATCGACACCCAGCAGGCTGGTGCGCAACTGCACCACGGCCACGTTGAGTGCAGTGCTGATCGACGCCAGTTCATCACGGCCCACGACCGGCACTTGCAGGCTCAGATTGCCGTCACGCAGGGCCTCGGCCAGCAGCGTGATGCCACTGGCGCTGCGGCGGATCGAGGCTTGCAGGCAGACGAACAGGTACAGCGCCGCCAGCAACAGAAAACCGAAGACCGCCGCGACAACGATGAACTGACGAATCGCCGATCCATGGTAGTCATCCAGCCGCTGATCCAGCGACACCAGCGATTGCTGGCGCAACGTGGCAAGGTTGCCGAGCAGGGCGTCAAGGCTGCGTTCGAACTCTTCCGGCTTGAGATTGATGCTGCCGCCGAACACGCCGTCATCCAGCACTTTCAACCCGGCATCCAGCTGTTTGAGGCTGTCGTGATACTGCCCGGCCCAGCCTTGCAGGGCTGGCGGCAGACGCGCTTCGAGCAGGCTCGCGGTTTTCACCAACTGCTCGCGGGCGTCGCCGATACGGCTGCGCAGGTCACGCAGTTGCAGACGGCTTTGCAGGGTGAACTGGCCGGAAACTACAGAAGCCTGGCCGACGGCTGCCAGTCGGCCGACCCGCTCGATCAGGTCCGGTGCGTGCTGGGTGGAAATCTGTGTCAGCAGATACGTTTCCAGCCACGGCGCGAGGATCAGCCGATTGTCCATCGCGATTTGTTCGCGCAACGCTTGCAGGGCGCTGAGCGCATTGGTGAAGCGGTCGTAACCGTCCGGCCACCAGCCGACACCGGAAAGGCTTTTCGAGTCCAGACCATTGAGCGCGGCTTGCAGAGCCTGATAGCGGGTCAGGGTTTCGCTTTCCGCGCCTTCGGCTTGCAAGGCATTGCCCAGCTCCAGCGTGGCCTGGGCCACGGCAGGTTGCACGCCATCGAATGCGGCCACGGCGGCCAGGGTGGCGGGCGTCGGCTGGCGGTTGGTTTCCGTGGCGCGCCAGCGGGCGGCGCGGTCACGTTGAGCGGCGAGCAGGTTGTCGAGTGCATCGAGGGCAAGCAACTGCCGCACACCGGCACGTTCGCCGGCGATCAGGTTGAGTTTGTCGCGATAGTCCTGGCCGATCATTAACAGGCTGCCGGCCAATGGCAGGATAAACAGCAGAAACAACAACTGGAATTTACGCGCGAAGCCAAACCGCCCCAGCAACCTGATCCCCGGTGATAAAAAAGCCTGCATGCCCCATGACTCCTCTGGACACCACGCACCATCGGCGTGCATCCCGGTCGCTGCGACCGGGATTGGTGCCCTGCTAAAAGGCCTCGAAAGTTCACCCTTGCCCGCTCTGTAGGCCGGCTCTGTAGCGAAACTTCCCATTCTCGATGCCCTTTGTAAGGGCGCCGCGTTCAAGCCGATAAGCAAGGCAAGATTCAGACCATGGCGTTGCGCTATCACTTGCGGCGCGACGACTGAATAGTTCGTTAGCTGGCTAAGAGGATGGCGCTGACGCACCGAAAAATGGCACATTGACGCACCTGCCCGCGTGCACCCATCTGCAGTCCGGAAATTCCCATGGCTATCAGCAATGTTCAGACCGCCGCTGCCTCGGCGTCCGCTCCTCCCCAGAGCAGCCCTTTGGTGATGCGCATCATTGGCGCGGTGGCGCTGGCGCATTTGATCAATGACCTGATCCAGTCAGTGTTGCCGTCGATCTATCCGATGCTCAAGGCCAACTATGGTTTGAGTTTTACCCAGGTCGGCCTGATTACCCTGACCTTCCAATTGACCGCTTCGCTGCTGCAGCCGTGGGTCGGTTATCACACCGATCGCCATCCGAAACCGTGGCTGTTGCCGGCAGGTTCTGTGTGCACCCTGATTGGCATCGTGATGATGTCGATGGTTGGCAGTTTTCCGTTGATTCTGCTGGCGGCGGCGCTGATCGGCATTGGTTCATCAACCTTTCACCCCGAGGCTTCTCGTATCGCCCGCCTGGCTTCTGGTGGGCGTTTCGGTCTGGCGCAGTCGACGTTCCAGGTCGGTGGTAATGCCGGTTCGGCCTTCGGCCCGTTACTCGCGGCGGCGATCATCATTCCTTTCGGGCAGGGCAACGTGGCCTGGTTCGGCTTGTTCGCGGTGTTTGCGCTGTTCGTGCTCTATCGCATCAGCCGCTGGTACGCCCATCACCTGAACCTGTTCAAGCTCAAGGCCGGCCAGGCCGCCACTCACGGACTGTCGAAGGGCAGGGTGATCAGCGCTCTGGTGGTGCTCGGTCTGCTGGTGTTCTCCAAGTACTTCTACATGGCCAGCCTGACCAGCTACTTCACCTTCTACCTGATCGAGAAGTTCGACCTGTCGGTTGCCAGTTCCCAATTGCACCTGTTCCTGTTCCTCGGCGCAGTGGCGGCGGGCACGTTCTTTGGCGGACCTATCGGCGACAAGATCGGGCGCAAGGCGGTGATCTGGTTCTCGATCCTTGGCGTGGCACCGTTCACGCTGCTGATGCCGCATGTCGACCTGTTCTGGACCAGCGTTCTGAGCGTGGTGATCGGTTTCATCCTCGCTTCAGCGTTCTCGGCGATCGTGGTGTACGCGCAGGAGCTGGTGCCGGGCAACGTCGGAATGATTGCCGGGGTGTTCTTCGGTCTGATGTTCGGCTTTGGCGGGATTGGCGCGGCGTTGCTCGGGCATCTGGCGGACATCCACGGCATCGAATACGTGTACTTCCTGTGCTCGTTCCTGCCGCTGTTCGGGGTGCTGACGATCTTCCTGCCGAGAACCAAAAAAGCCTGACAGGCTGAATTTCGGGCAAAAAAAAGCCGCGTATCAACGCGGCTTTTTCTTGGGTGCAGCTTTTACACGTTGAAGCGGAAGTGCATCACGTCGCCGTCCTTGACGATGTAATCCTTGCCTTCCAGGCGCCATTTGCCGGCTTCCTTGGTGCCTGCTTCACCCTTGTACTGGATGAAGTCGTTGTAGGCGATCACTTCGGCGCGGATGAAGCCTTTCTCGAAGTCGGTGTGGATCACGCCGGCTGCTTGCGGTGCGGTGGCACCGACGCGGACGGTCCAGGCGCGGACTTCTTCGACACCGGCAGTGAAGTAGGTCTGCAGGTGCAGCATTTCGTAGCCGGCGCGGATCACGCGGTTCAGGCCAGGCTCTTCCAGGCCCAGGGCCTCGAGGAACATGTCTTTCTCTTCGCCGTCGTCCAGCTCGGCGATTTCCGCTTCGATCTTGTTGCAGACCGGGACAACCATCGCGCCTTCTTCTTCGGCGATGGCCTTGACCACGTCCAGGTGCGGGTTGTTCTCGAAACCGTCTTCAGCGACGTTGGCGATGTACATGACCGGTTTGGTGGTCAGCAGGTGGAAGCCCTTGATGATGGCCTTTTCGTCGGCGCTCATGTTCTTCATCAGGCTGCGCGCAGGCTTGCCTTCGCTGAAGTGCGGGATCAACTGCTCAAGCAGGGCCTTCTGGGCCACCGCGTCCTTGTCACCGCCCTTGGCGTTGCGCGCGACTTTCTGCAGTTGCTTCTCGCAGCTGTCGAGGTCGGCGAAGATCAGTTCCAGGTCGATGATTTCGATGTCGCGTTTCGGGTCGACGCTGTTGGAGACGTGGATCACGTTCTCGTCTTCGAAGCAGCGCACGACGTGAGCGATCGCGTCGGTTTCGCGGATGTTGGCCAGGAACTTGTTGCCCAGGCCTTCACCTTTCGACGCGCCGGCAACCAGGCCCGCGATGTCGACGAATTCCATGGTGGTCGGCAGGATGCGCTTCGGATTGACGATGGCCGCCAGAGCGTCGAGACGCGGATCCGGCATCGGCACGATGCCGCTGTTCGGCTCGATGGTGCAGAAGGGGAAGTTCTCGGCCGCGATCCCGGACTTGGTCAGGGCGTTGAACAGGGTGGACTTGCCGACGTTAGGCAGGCCGACGATGCCGCAATTGAATCCCATGGTGTTTCCCCTCGGATTAGAGTCAGGCCTTCTGGCTGTGCAGGTTTTTCATCGCGCGGTTCCATTCACCGGCGAGGATATCCGGCAGCACGCCGAGGGCAAAGTCGATGCTGGCATCGAGTTTTTCCTGTTCGGCGCGTGGCGCACGACCCAGGACGAAATTTGAAACCATACTGGCGACGCCCGGGTGGCCGATGCCAAGCCGCAGGCGGTGGAACGTATTCTGATTGCCCAATTGCGCAATGATGTCGCGCAACCCGTTGTGACCGCCATGGCCGCCGCCGACTTTGAGTTTGGCGACGCCCGGAGGCAGATCGAGTTCGTCGTGTGCCACCAGGATCTCTTCAGGCTTGATGCGGAAGAAACCGGCGAGTGCCGCCACGGCCTGGCCGCTGCGGTTCATGTAGGTGGTGGGAATCAGCAGACGAACATCCTGACCCTGATGCGAAAAACGCCCGGTCAGGCCGAAATACTTGCGATCGGCCACGAGATTCACATTCTGTGCGTGGGCGATGCGCTCAACAAAAAGGGCCCCTGCGTTATGCCGGGTCTGCTCGTATTCAGCGCCTGGATTTCCCAGGCCAACGATCAGTTTGATGGCAGTCACGATAGGGGCCCTTCCTTTGAGTGGTGGATAACATCGCCGCGATCAGGGAAGGCGGCGAAAGTGGACGAAAAATGCTCATTTACCATGGATGTAAACTCCGCGTTCCCGCCCGCTTTCTCGCTACGTTCCAGTCCGCGATGTTACCTGCTCACTCAGGCATGACAGAGTGATTTACTCTGCTGCGCCTTCTTCGGTAGCTTCTGGAGCAACACGTGGAGCGTGGACGTTGGCAACAGCCTTGTCATCGCCGTGTGCCAGAGCAACGAACTCAACGCCTTTAGGAGCCTTGATGTCCGACAGGTGAACGATGGTGCCGATTTCAGCGTTAGCCAGGTCGACTTCGATGAACTCAGGCAGGTCTTTTGGCAGGCAGGAAACTTCGATCTCGGCAACAACGTGCGAGATTTCGCCGCCTTTCTTCACTGGAGCAGCTTCGTTGATGAAGTGCACAGGAACGATAGCGGTCAGTTTCTGGCCAGCTACAACGCGTACGAAGTCAGCGTGCATCACGTGGCCTTTGGCCGGGTGACGTTGCAGAGCCTTGATGATCACGTTCTGCTTGGTGCCACCAACGTTCAGTTCGATAACGTGGCTGTAGGCCGCTTCGTTTTCGAGCAGTTTGGCAACTTCTTTGGCCAGCATGCTGATGGATTCAGGGGCTTTGTCGCCACCGTAAACAACAGCTGGAACCAGGGCAGCGAGACGACGCAGGCGGCGGCTCGCACCTTTCCCCAGGTCGGAACGCAGTTCAGCATTCAAAGTAAAATCGTTCATTTTGTATCTCCAAAATAGCCATGACCGAGTGGCGTTTGCGACCAGCGCCGAACACGGTATGGGCAAAAAAGCCCCGCCCCGGCAGGAATGCCGGGGCGGGGCGCTTTTCGTCAACGAGACATTTCGAGAAGGGCAGGGCCCTTAACGGAACATCGCGCTGATCGATTCTTCATTGCTGATGCGGCGAACCGCTTCGGCAACAACCGGTGCGATATCCAGTTGACGGATACGTGCACAGGCTTGTGCTGCAGCGGACAGCGGGATGGTGTTAGTGACCACCAGCTCGTCCAGCACGGAATTTTCGATATTCTCGATGGCCCGACCCGACAGCACAGGGTGTGTGCAGTAGGCAAAGACCTTGGCTGCGCCATGCTCTTTCAGGGCCTTGGCCGCGTGGCACAGAGTGCCGGCGGTATCGACCATGTCATCGACCAGAATGCAGGTACGCCCTTCGACATCGCCGATGATATGCATCACTTCAGAGTGATTGGCTTTCTCACGGCGTTTGTCGATGATCCCGAGATCCACACCCAGGGATTTGGCAACGGCACGTGCACGCACGACGCCACCAATGTCCGGGGACACGATCATCAGGTTCTCGAAGCGCTGATCTTCAATGTCATCCACCAGAACCGGGGAGCCGTAGATGTTATCTACCGGAATATCGAAGAAACCCTGAATCTGGTCAGCATGCAGATCCACCGTGAGAACACGGTCGATGCCGACTACGGTGAGCATGTCAGCAACGACTTTCGCGCTGATAGCCACACGTGCGGAACGCGGACGGCGATCCTGACGGGCATAACCAAAATAAGGAATAACAGCAGTGATACGAGTAGCCGAGGAGCGGCGGAAGGCATCAGCCATCACTACCAGTTCCATCAGGTTATCGTTGGTCGGAGCGCAAGTCGGCTGAATAATGAAGACGTCTTTACCACGAACGTTTTCATTGATCTCGGCTGTAATTTCGCCGTCGGAAAATTTACCGACAGAGATGTCACCGAGAGGGATATGCAGCTGACGTACGACACGCCGAGCCAGATCGGGGTTAGCGTTCCCCGTAAAGACCATCATCTTGGACACGCGCAGTACCTGAAGGCTGAGGGTATACCTGGATGAGTATAGGAAAATGGCAGGGGCGGCTGGATTCGAACCAACGCATGGCAGGATCAAAACCTGCTGCCTTACCGCTTGGCGACGCCCCTGTATCTGTTGCTTGCAAGTGCCGGGCACTTGGTTCCTTTAGAGCAGACTTTGCAGCTTGCGATGCAACATCGAAACGTTGCTTCCTTTCGCTACAAACCCTGTAAGGGTCTCTGTCAGAAGGGCCGAGACTTTATCAGCTTCAGCTTTGCTTGGGAAGCCCCCAAACACACAACTTCCAGTTCCGGTAAGTTTTGCTTCGGTAAAATTACCTAACAAATTCAATGCGTTACGTACTTCTGGATAACGCCTCGAGACCACCGGCAAGCAGTCATTTCGACTGTTTCCCTCGGGAACGGGGCGCACTTTAATGGGCGGCGTGTTACGTGTCAACAAAGGATCTGAAAAAATTTCTGCCGTACTAACAGAGACTTGCGGAACGAGCACGACGTACCACGGTTCGGCGGGCTCGACCGGGGTCAGTTTCTCACCGACACCTTCGGCAAAAGCCGCATGACCACGCACGAACACCGGCACGTCGGCGCCCAGCGTCAGGCCCAGTGCAGCCAGGCGATCTTCATCCCAACCCAGTCGCCACAAATGATTGAGGCCAAGCAGGGTGGTGGCCGCATTCGAGCTGCCGCCCCCGATGCCGCCGCCCATCGGCAGGATCTTGTCGATCCAGATGTCGATGCCGAGCGAGCAGGCGGATTGTTCCTGCAGTTTTTTCGCCGCGCGCACGATCAGGTTGCTGTCGTGGGGCACTCCGTCGAATTCGGTGTGCAGGCGAATCACGCCGTCGTCACGGACGGCGAAGGTGATTTCGTCGCCGTAGTCGAGGAACTGAAAAAGCGTCTGCAATTCGTGATAACCGTCTTCACGGCGACCGAGAATGTGCAACATCAGGTTGAGTTTGGCCGGTGAAGGCAAAGTGAGGCGTGGAGCGGTCATGCGTTATTGCCCCAGTTTGCGCGGTTGCCAGGTCTTGATCACCAGCGTCACGTCCAGATCGCTGCCGTGCAGCTTGATCCGCTCGGGCAGCCAGTAACCGTTCTGTTCGGCATAGCTGAGGTATTCAACCTGCCAGCCATCCTGATCCAGATTGGCCAGGCGGCTGTTGCCGTCCAGGGTCAGACGGCTTTTGCTGTCCGGTGCCGGGAGGCCGCGAACCCACCACGCCAGATGCGAGACCGGCAGTTTCCAGCCCAGTTGCTCTTCGACCAGTGCTTCCGGAGTCGGCGCTTCATAACGGCCCTGATTCGCCACTTCCAGCGACACCGCGCCCGGACGGCCGGTCAGTCGCGCCGCGCCACGACCCAGCGGGCCGGACAGGCGGATGTCGTAGTAATCCTGACGTTGCAGCCAGAACAGCGTGCCGCTGCCCGAATCTTTCGGGGCGCGGATGCCGATCTTGCCGTCGATCTGCCAGCCGTCGAGGCCGGTCAGGTGTTGTTTGTTCGCGGCCCACTGTGCCGGATTGCCGTGGCCTTCGACCGATTCACGGGCGCCGAAGCCCGCGCAACCGGCGAGCAGGGCGATGAAGCTGAAAACGATGACGTGGCGCAAAAACATGAGTTAAAGAGTCTCGGATCCGGTCAGGCGCTTGATGGTGCTGCGCAGGATGGTGCTGTCAGGCTGGTCCTTGAGGAACTTGCCCCAGATTTGTTTCGCTTCGCGCTGTTTGCCCTTGGCCCACAGCACTTCGCCCAGATGCGCGGCGACTTCGTGATCGGGGAAGCGCTCGAGGGCCTGACGCAGGTATTTCTCGGCGTCTTCCAGATTGCCCATGCGGAAGTTCACCCAGCCGAGGCTGTCGAGAACCGCCGGGTCTTCCGGGTTGATCTGGTGCGCCTGCTCGATCAGCGCCTTGGCTTCAGCGTAGCGGGTGGTGCGGTCGGACAGGGTGTAGCCGAGGGCATTGAGGGCCATGGCGTTATCCGGATCGCGCTTGATGATCAGGCGCAGGTCTTTTTCCATTTGCGCCAGGTCATTGCGTTTTTCCGCCTGCATCGCACGGGTATAAAGCAGATTCAGATCGTCCGGGTATTGCTGCAGCGCTTGTTGCAGGACTTTCCAGGCCTTGTCGCCCTGATTGTTGGCGGACAGGGTTTCGGCTTCGATCAGGTACAGCTGGATCGCGTAATCCGGCTGCTCGTCACGCTCGGCGGCGAGTTTGCTCTGGGCTTCGGCGGTCTTGCCGTTGTTCATCAGAATATCGGCCTGACGCAGTTGCGCCGGCAGATAGTCGTTGCCGGGGCCGACCTGGGCGTATTCGATAAGCGCGCCTTGTGGGTCGTTGCGTTCTTCGGCGATGCGGCCCAGGTTCAGGTGCGCCGAATCGACATGGCTTTCCCGGGCGATCAGGTCTTCCAGATAACCCTTGGCCTCGTCCCAGGCCTTGGCTTCCAGGCAGACCAGTGCCAGCGAGTAACGCAGTTCGTCGTCTTCCGGGTATTGCTGAACCAGGGTGGAGAACTCGACCTTGGCATCGTCCATCCGGTCCTGTTCCACCAGCATCCGCGCGTAAGTCAGGCGCAAGCGCTTGTCGTCCGGGTATTTCTTGATGCTTTTCTGTAACAGCGGCAAGGCTTCGTCGCCACGGTTCAGCCCTTGCAGCAGGCGTGCACGCAGCAGAATCGGGGCGATCTCACCATCTTCCGGCGGATTGTCTTCAAGCAGGGTCAGCGCACCTTGGGTGTCGCCGTCCTGCTGCATCAGCAGGGCCTTGCCGAAAATCAGCTGATTGTTGTTCGGGTGACGCTGCAACAGGCGGTCGAAGCTTTTCATCAGGCCGTTGCGGGTTTCCTGATCGGTGTCGGCGGCCGATAGCGCGAGGAAGTCGAAATGGGTGTCGCCCTTGCCCTGCAGGACTTTCTCCATATAGACCATCGAGTCGTCATAACGCCCTGCACGAGCCAGTTGCACGGCGGCGGCGCGTTGCGCTTCGAGGTCGTCAGGGGCGTTTTTCGCCCAGATCAGTGCGGTATCGAGGGCCGGCTGGTCGGCGCCCAGGTACTCGGCGATGCGGAAGGCACGCTCGGAAACGCCCGGATCCTGGGTGTTGATGGCCTGGGTCACGTAGTTGTCCAGGGCAATGTCGAAACGATTGCGCTGGCCGGCGAGTTCGGCGCTCAGCAGGCTGAACACCGTTTCCTGGCTGAACGAGCTGTAAACCTTGGGCTTTTCAGGAGCCGGCGTGGTGTCTTCGACCGGTGAGGCACCGTCCTGCGAAACGGGGGCCAAGGCCTGGCAGCCGCTGAGGAAGACAAAAGCGAGGAGCAACGCGGAAGATCTATTCATATAGGAAGAGGACGACTAACCTGCGGTCGGATCATCATGACACAAGCCTTCGGCCAAACATAACCGAGACTCGATTGTGGCCATTATAGGGGCCGGCAATTGGGACAATAGTCAGCGGTAGTTGTTCTGAATCTGACGAAGTAGGACAATTGCCGGCTTCACGTCACCATCAGCGACCTTGAATGGCCTTCCTTGCACTCGGTATCAACCACAAGACTGCTTCAGTAGACGTCCGCGAGCGCGTGGCCTTTACCCCTGAGCAGCTGGTGGAGGCCTTGCAGCAGCTCTGCCGACTCACCGACAGCCGCGAAGCTGCGATCCTCTCCACCTGCAATCGCAGTGAGCTGTATATAGAACAGGATCAGCTTTCGGCCGATATCGTGCTGCGCTGGCTGGCCGACTATCACCATTTAAGCCTCGATGAGCTGCGCGCGAGTGCTTATGTGCATGAAGATGATGCGGCAGTTCGTCACATGATGCGTGTCGCCTCCGGGCTCGACTCGCTGGTGCTGGGCGAACCGCAGATTCTCGGCCAGATGAAATCGGCCTACGCCGTGGCCCGCGAGGCCGGCACCATCGGGCCGCTGCTGGGGCGACTGTTCCAGGCGACCTTCAACGCCGCCAAGCAAGTACGTACCGACACCGCCATCGGCGAAAACCCGGTGTCCGTGGCGTTTGCCGCCGTCAGTCTGGCCAAACAGATTTTCAGCGACCTGCAACGCAGCCAGGCCCTGCTGATCGGCGCCGGCGAGACCATCACCCTGGTCGCCCGCCACCTGCATGAACTGGGGGTCAAGCGCATCGTGGTCGCCAACCGGACGCTGGAGCGCGCCAGCCTGCTGGCCGAGCAGTTCGGTGCCCACGCAGTGTTGCTCTCGGACATCCCGGCCGAACTGGTGCGCAGCGACATCGTCATCAGTTCTACCGCCAGTCAGTTGCCGATTCTCGGTAAAGGCGCGGTGGAAAGCGCGCTGAAGCTGCGCAAGCACAAGCCGATCTTCATGGTCGACATCGCCGTTCCCCGTGACATCGAGCCAGAAGTCGGCGAACTCGACGACGTTTACCTCTATAGCGTCGACGATCTGCACGAAGTGGTCGCTGAAAACCTCAAGAGCCGTCAGGGCGCAGCGCAGGCGGCCGAAGAGATGGTTTCGGTCGGCGCCGACGATTTCATGGTGCGCCTGCGCGAGCTGGCGGCAGTCGATGTGCTCAAGGCCTATCGTCAACAGAGCGAACGCCTGCGCGACGAAGAACTGCAAAAGGCCCTGCGCCTGCTGGCCAATGGCGGCAACGCCGAAGACGTGCTCGGGCAACTGGCCCGTGGCCTGACCAACAAACTCCTGCACGCCCCGAGCGTGCAGTTGAAAAAGCTTTCTGCCGAAGGCCGCCTCGATGCGCTGGCCATGGCTCAGGAACTCTTTGCCCTCGAGGGCTCACCGGATAGCTTTTCGGATAAAAAACCGCAATGAAAGCGTCACTGCTCAATAAGCTGGACATTCTCCAGGACCGTTTCGAGGAACTGACCGCGCTGCTCGGCGACGGCGAAGTCATTTCCGACCAGACCAAATTCCGCGCTTATTCCAAGGAATACGCCGAACTTGAGCCGGTGGTACAAGGCTATAAAAAGCTGCTCGGCGTACAAGGCGATCTTGAAGGCGCACAGGCGCTGCTCAAGGACAGCGACCCGGACATGCGTGAAATGGCCGTGGAAGAAGTCCGCGAAGCCAAGGAATTGCTGATCACGCTGGAATCCGACCTGCAACGCATGCTGCTGCCCAAGGATCCCAACGACGGGCGCAACGTGTTTCTCGAAATCCGCGCCGGCACCGGTGGTGACGAGGCGGCGATCTTCTCGGGTGACCTTTTCCGCATGTACTCGCGTTACGCCGAACGCCGTGGCTGGCGCGTGGAGATCCTCTCGGAAAACGAAGGCGAACACGGTGGCTATAAAGAAGTCATCGCCCGCATCGAAGGCGACAACGTTTACGGCAAGCTGAAATTCGAATCCGGCGCGCACCGCGTACAGCGTGTACCCGCCACCGAATCCCAGGGCCGTATCCATACCTCGGCCTGCACCGTGGCGGTATTGCCCGAGCCGGACGAGCGTGAAGCCATCGAGATCAACCCGGCGGATTTGCGCGTCGACACTTACCGCTCCTCCGGGGCCGGTGGTCAGCACGTCAACACCACCGATTCGGCGATCCGCATCACCCACATACCGACCGGCACCGTTGTCGAGTGCCAGGAAGAACGTTCCCAGCACAAGAACCGTGCCCGGGCGATGGCCTGGCTGTCGGCCAAGCTCAACGACCAGCAGACCGCAGCGGCGGCCAACGCCATCGCCAGCGAACGTAAATTGCTGGTGGGTTCCGGTGACCGCTCCGAGCGTATCCGCACCTATAACTTTGCCCAGGGACGGGTCACCGACCATCGCGTCAACCTGACCCTGTATTCCCTCGACGAAATCCTCGCCGGTGGCGTCGAAGCGGTGATCGAGCCGTTGCTGGCCGAATACCAGGCCGACCAGCTCGCAGCGATAGGTGAGTAAATGACCATCATCGCCAGCCTGTTGCGCGCCGCCGAACTGCCGGACTCGCCCACCGCGCGTCTGGACGCCGAATTGCTTCTGGCTGCCGCGCTGGGCAAATCCCGCAGTTTTCTCCACACCTGGCCCGAGCGCATCGTGCCCAGCGAAGCCGCTCTGGTTTTTGCCGAGTACCTGCAACGTCGCCGCGGCGGCGAGCCGGTCGCCTACATTCTGGGTCAGCAGGGTTTCTGGAAGCTCGATCTGGAAGTCGCGCCGCACACGCTGATCCCGCGCCCGGACACCGAACTGCTGGTGGAGGCCGCACTGGAATTGCTGCCGGCGACTCCGGCAAAAGTTCTCGATCTGGGCACCGGCAGCGGGGCGATTGCCCTGGCTCTGGCCAGCGAGCGCCCGGCGTGGAAAGTCACCGCCGTGGATCGCGTGCTGGAAGCCGTGGCCCTGGCCGAACGCAATCGCCAGCGCCTGCACCTGAACAACGCGACGGTGCTGAGCAGTCACTGGTTAAGCGCCCTCGAAGGCAAGCGTTTCGAGTTGATCATCAGCAATCCGCCGTACATTCGCGCCGCCGATCCGCATCTGATGGAAGGCGATGTGCGTTTCGAGCCGGAAAGCGCCTTGGTGGCCGGCATCGACGGGCTCGACGATCTGCGCCTGATCATCGCCCAGGCGCCGGCCCATCTGGAAGCCGGCGGCTGGCTGATGCTCGAACATGGCTATGATCAAGCCGAAGCCGTGCGCGATCTGCTGCTGACGCAAGGTTTCGACGAAGTCCACAGCCGCACCGATCTGGGCGGCCATCAACGGATCAGCCTGGGGCGCCTGCCGTGCTGAATGATCAGGAATTGTTGCGCTACAGTCGGCAGATCCTGCTGCAACACATCGACATCGATGGCCAGTTGAAGCTCAAGGACAGTCGGGTATTGATCGTCGGTCTCGGTGGTCTCGGTGCGCCGGTGGCCTTGTATCTGGCGGCGGCGGGTGTCGGTGAATTGCACCTGGCGGATTTCGACACGGTCGACCTGACCAACCTGCAACGCCAGATCATCCACGACACCGATAGCGTCGGCATGACCAAGGTCGACTCGGCGCTCAAGCGCCTGAGCGCGATCAACCCTGAAATCCGACTGGTGCCCCATCGTCAGGCGCTGGACGAGGATTCCCTCGCCGCAGCTGTGGCGGCGGTAGATGTGGTACTCGACTGCTCGGACAATTTCTCCACCCGCGAAGCGGTCAACGCCGCGTGCGTGGCGGCGCGCAAGCCCTTGGTCAGCGGCGCCGCGATCCGCCTTGAAGGACAGCTTTCGGTGTTCGACCCGCGTCGCGCCGAAAGCCCGTGCTACCACTGCCTGTACGGTCACGGCAGCGAAGCCGAACTGACTTGCAGCGAAGCCGGCGTGGTCGGGCCGCTGGTCGGTCTGGTCGGCAGCTTGCAAGCGCTGGAAGCCTTGAAGTTGCTGGCAGGTTTTGGCGAGCCACTGGTGGGTCGTCTGCTGTTGATCGATGCACTGGGCTCGCGTTTCCGTGAGCTGCGGGTCAAGCGCGACCCCGGTTGCAGCGTCTGTGGTTCGCAGCATGCGTGAAGCGCCGATTGCCGTCTTCGATTCCGGCGTCGGCGGTCTGTCGGTGCTGGCGGAAATCCAACAACTGCTGCCGAATGAATCGCTGCTGTACCTCGGCGATTGCGGCCATATTCCTTATGGCGAGAAAACCCCGGAATTCATCCGCCAGCGTTGCAGCGTGATGGCCGGTTTTTTCCGCGAGCAGGGCGCCAAGGCGCTGGTGATCGCGTGCAACACCGCGACCGTGGCCGGCGTCGCCGATCTGCGCCGGGATTTTCCCGAGTGGCCGATCGTCGGCATGGAGCCGGCGGTCAAACCGGCGGCCGCCGCCACCCGCAGCGGTGTTGTGGGCGTACTCGCCACTACCGGGACCTTGCAGAGCGCGAAATTTGCGGCGCTGCTCGATCGCTTCGCAACGGATGTGCGGGTCATCACGCAGCCATGCCCTGGACTGGTGGAGCTGATTGAAAGCGGCGACCTGCACAGTCCCCAGTTGCGTGCCTTGCTCAAGCACTATGTCGATCCGCTTCTGGCCAACGGTTGCGACACGATCATCCTCGGCTGCACCCACTACCCGTTTCTCAAGCCGATGCTCAAGTCGATGATCCCCGAGAGCATCAGCCTGATCGATACGGGCGCGGCCGTGGCTCGACAACTGCAGCGACTTCTGGCCGAGCGTGACCTGCTCGCCGAAGGGCCGAACCGCCCGGTCAGATTCTGGACCAGCGCCGATCCCGAGTCTTTGCGCAGTACCTTGGTCCTGCTGGGCCAAGTCGATGGCGACGTCGAAAAATTCACCTTGTAAAAAAAATGTGAAATATCTAAAAAGTCAGCTGAACTTCTGACCAAGCGCAGATTTCTATAGCGCAGAGTGACCTAGAAAACCAAACGATCGTTCCGGAAAAGGAAGTTTCAAAGTGAAGCGACTATTCTGCTTGGCCGCGATTGCGGCTGCACTGATGGGGCAAAGTTTTACCGCACAGGCTGCTGGCGTCGAGTTTGCAGTGGGTGCTACCAGCGATTCGACCATGACTTATCGCCTGGGCATGAATTTCGACTGGGACAAGAGTTGGCTGCAAAGTGACGTCGGTCGTCTGACCGGTTACTGGAGCGGCGCCTACACTTATTGGGAAGGCGACAAGACGTCGAGCAACAACAGCCTGTCGTTCTCGCCGGTGTTTGTTTACGAGTTCGCCGGTCAGTCGGTCAAACCGTATGTCGAGGCGGGGATCGGCGTGGCGCTGTTCTCCAACACCGAATACGAAGACAACAAGCTCGGCGGTTCCTTCCAGTTCGAAGACCGCCTTGGTTTCGGCCTGCGCTTCAATGGCGGGCATGAAGTCGGGATCCGTGCGACGCACTATTCCAACGCCGGCCTGAGCAGCGACAACGATGGGGTCGAAAGCTACTCGCTGCATTACACGATGCCGTTGTAACCCCCATGAAAAAGGAGCGCCTGGCGCTCCTTTTTTGTATTCAGCGATACGCCGTGGCAATCCCCTGGCGTTCGTCGATGCATTCCGGCGCGCCCATTTCGAACTCGCGGCAGATCAGCGGACGCTTCTCGTAGATCGTGCACATCATCGTGTCGCGATCCAGCGCCGCGCACCAGCCGTCATCCAGACGCAGCATCACCTCTCCACCCCAATCGTCGGTATCGATAAAACGCTCGGGCACGCCGGTATCGGTGATCAGCATCACTTCGAGCTGACAGCAGCAGGCTGCACAGGTCGAGCAGGTGACAACGGGCTCGGCGATCTGCCGATGGGGAATGGTTTTCATGGCGCCAGTGTACGGTAGTGGCCGATGACCGTGTGAAAGGCCTGACAGGCGTTTACCTTGCCAGCCGCCGGGACAATTGGTGCAACAGCGGAAACAGCAATCCCCACAGCAGCGCGATGCCGATCAGGGTCGCGAGCTCTCCGAAGGGAAATTGCACGCCAGCCAGTCGTCCGCCGGCGCCATAGGACAACGCGCCCCCTGCCGCCCCCAGCAGACTGGCCAGCCACCATGGCCTCGCGCTCCATTGCAGGCAATGACGTAATGTCGTGGCAAACAACGCCCACAACAACATCAGCCACAGCGGAATCAGCGGCGACAGATCCTTGAACTCGAAGACCCCGAGACCGCGCAGCGTACTGTCCACCGTCGTGCCGATAATCACAACGCAGAGCAACAGGCGACCTTCCTGCGCCCAGCTGCTGATCCAGCGCAGATGAATCACCAGCACCGCCAGCGCCAGTAGCAGCCAAAGGCTGTCGCCACCGAGCACGCAGGCCAGCCAGCCGATCTGGAACAGCACCGCGTTGGCCAACCGCTCAAGCATCGAACCGGCCCAGCAAAGGCTCGGTCATCGCCGCCGGTTTGGCCAGCACCAGTTGTGCGGTGCCGATGGTGCGCTCGAGGAATCCGCCCTCGCAGTAACACAGGTAGAACTCCCACAACCTGAGGAAGTAATCGTCATAGCCCAGTTCGGTCAGACGGCCGTGAGCATGGCGAAAGTTCTCGTGCCACAGACGCAGGGTGCGGGCGTAATGCAGGCCGAAATCTTCCATGTGCAGCAGGTTCATGTCGGTGTCGCGGCCGACGATTTCGAGCATTTTCTGCACGCAGGGCAGGGCGCCGCCGGGGAAAATGTAGCGCTGGATGAAGTCCACGCCACGGCGGGCCTGTTCGTAACGCTGTTCGCGGATGGTGATCGCTTGCAGCAGCATCAGGCCGTTGCTCTTGAGCAGCTGCGCGCATTGCTTGAAGTAGGTCGGCAGGAAGCGGTGGCCGACCGCCTCGATCATCTCGATCGATACCAGTTTGTCGTACTGGCCGGTGAGGTCGCGGTAGTCCTTGAGTAGCAGCGTCACTTGATCCTGCAAACCGAGACGTTCGATGCGCGCGGCAGTGAAGGCGAACTGCTCCTTCGACAGCGTGGTGGTAGTGACTTTGCAGCCATAATGCTGCGCCGCGTAGAGCGCCATGCTGCCCCAACCGGTGCCGATTTCCAGCAGATGGTCGCCAGGCTTGAGCGCGAGTTTCTGGCAGATCCGCTCCAGCTTGTTCAGTTGCGCCTGCTCCAGGCTGTCGTCAGGGCTGAGGAACTGCGCGGCTGAATACATCATGGTCGGGTCAAGAAACTGCTCGAACAGGTCATTGCCCAGATCGTAATGAGCGGCGATGTTTTTCTGCGAGCCCTTGCGCGTATTGCGGTTGAGCCAGTGCAGCCCGCGCACCAGCGGGCGACCGAGCCGGGCCAGGCCACCTTCCATTGCGTCGAGCACTTCAAGGTTGCTGACGAAGACCCGCACCACGGCCGTCAGGTCCGGCGAGCGCCAGTAGCCATGGATGAAAGCTTCACCCGCACCGATCGAACCATTGCCGGCGACCAGGCCCCAGACGGCCGGATCCAGAACTTGAATCTCGCCCACCAGGGCGCTGCCCGGCGTGCCGAAGACGTGGCGCTCGCCGTCCTCGATGACGATCAGTTGACCCTGCTTGAGCTGCTCCAGCTGGCGCAGTACTCCCCGGCGCAGCAGCGAACCGCTCAGGCCGTGAGGGCTGAACAGGCTGGCTTTGGCCGAGACGCTAGTGGATTTCATGGTGGCGTTCCTCGGTCGGTACAGTGGCGGTTCGAAAACGGTCGTCGGCGCGTTGGTGGTCATACACCGGGGTGCGCTTGAGCAACAGGCGCAGCGCCTGCCAATAGATCGCCAGCGCGGTCTTGGCAGTCATCCAGGGAAAGCGCCACAGGTGTCGGTGCAAGTGGCTTCGATCAAGGGGTTCGCGTTGCAGGTCGAGGGTGGCGTCGAACAGTTTTTGCTCACCCTGCCAGTCGGCCATGTGTACGCCCAAAGTCTGCGCGGCCGGGCTGAAGCTCATGCGGTATTCCAGGTCCGGCGGCAGGAACGGCGACACGTGAAAGGCCTTGGTCACGGCAAAGTGCTGATGAAAGTCCCGCAGATGAGTCGGCGTTCGAGCCGGCAGCACGTAGTGATAACGCTCGCGCCATGGCGTGTTGCGGACCTCGCAGAGAATCGCCGCCAGTTGGCCGTCGGCCTCGTGGCAATAGAAAAAGCTCACCGGGTTGAACGACAGGCCCCAGCTGCGCGGTTGGGTCAGCAGGCAGATCGAACCTTGCGGCGCATGGCCCAGGGCTTCGCCGACCAACTGGCGCACCGCATCGCTCAGGCGCACGCCCCGGTCGGTGAAGGTTTTCAGGTAATCGGTTTCGCGAAATGAAAACGGCGCAAAGCGGCTGGTGCCCGCCAGTCGGGACAGGCCCAGCACCGCTTCCTGTTCAGCCAGATCCAGATACAGCATGCCGATCCGGTAACGGAATTGATGACGGCGCGGTGCGAATCGCCGATGGGCAATCCAGCCACTGTAGAGCGCGCTGTTCACAGACTTTCTCCGAAGGCTGCGGCCACGCGCAGGGCGCTGACCACGCCGTCCTCGTGAAAACCGTTGGCCCAATAAGCGCCGCAATAATGCGTGTGTTGCGCGCCGTCGATTTCAACCCAGCGCTGCTGTGCCGCCACGGCCGCGAGGCTGAATTGCGGGTGGGCATAGGTGAAGCGCGCCAGCACTTTGGACGGCGTGATGCCAGCGCTCTGGTTGAGGCTGACGCAGAACGTGGTGTCGCTGTGGATGCCTTGCAGAATGTTCATGTCGTAGGTCACGGCCGCCCGGGTATGACCGGCTCCGCCGAGGCGATAGTTCCAGCTGGCCCAGGCCCGCTTGCGCGTGGGCAGCAGACGGGTGTCGGTGTGCAGCAGCACTTCGTTGTCGGCGTAGGGCAGGGCGCCGAGGATTTCCCTTTCTTTATCGTCAGGACTTCCCAGCAGTCGCAGGGCCTGGTCGCTGTGGCAGGCCAGCACCACTTTGTCGAAACGTTCGATGCCGGCCGGGCTGTGGATAACCACGCCGTGCGCATCGCGATCGATCCGGCCCACCGGGCAATTCAGGCGGATACGCTCCTTGAACGATGCGGTCAACGGCGCAATGTAAGCGCTGGAACCACCCTCGATGACCTGCCATTGCGGACGGTTGCTGACCGACAGCAACCCGTGGTTCTCAAAAAACCGCACAAAGAACTGCAACGGAAAATTGAGCATCTCGGCCATCGGCATCGACCAGATCGCCGCGCCCATCGGCACGATGTAATGCAGGATGAAGCGCTCGCCGTAAGCGCCGGCCTTGAGGTAATCGTCGAGTGTGGTGTCCGCGGTGATCCGCTGTTCGGCAAGGTCGCGCCGGGCTTCTTTATTGAATCGCAGGATGTCGCGCAACATGCCCCAGAATCCGGGCGACAGCAGATTGCTGCGCTGGGCAAACAGGCTGTTCAGGTTGTTGCCGTTGTATTCCAGACCGGTGTCCGGATCGTTGACCGAAAAGCTCATCTCGGTGGGTTTGAACGTCACACCCAGTTGGCCAAGCAAACGGATGAAGTTGGGATACGTCCAGTCGTTGAACACGATGAAGCCGGTGTCCACCGCATACTCGCGCCCGTCCACGGTCACAGGCACGGTGTGCGTGTGGCCGCCGATCCGGGCGTCGGCTTCGAACACCGTAATGTCATGCCGACGAGCGAGCAGATAGGCACAGGTCAAACCGGCGATGCCGCTGCCGACAATGGCGATCTTCATGTTGCGTCCTTGAGCGGAGGGTTGCTGCGCACCATGCGTTTGCCAATTGCCAGTTGTACCCGCGCAGGCATTTTCGACAGTGGCCACAGAACCGCCATGAACAGTGCCGGAAAGGCGATTTCCAGCGGTCGATCTTTCAGCTTGGCGAAGATGTGCCGTGCGGCTTTATCCACAGGCCAACTGAGCGGCATCGGGAAATCATTTTTGGCGGTCAGCGGTGTCTCTACAAAACCGGGGCTGATCACGGTCACTTCAATGCCTTCGTCCGCCAGATCGATACGCAGGGACTCGAACAGATAGCGCAGCCCGGCCTTCGATGCGCCATAGGCTTCGGCGCGGGGCAGCGGCACATAGGTCACCGAGCTGGCCATGCCCACCAGATGCGGTGCCGTCCCTTTGCGCAGCAAGGGCAACGCGGCTTCAATGCAATAGCTGCTGGCGAGCAGGTTGGTGCGCACCACGTGCTCGATGATCGAGGCGTCGAACTGCCGGGCATCGACGTACTCACAGGTGCCGGCGTTGAGGATCACTGTGTCCAGCGCGCCCCAGTCCATGGCGATTTTCTCGCCTATTTCCCGGACAGTCTGGCTGTTGGTCAGGTCTCCCGGCACTACCAGCACCTGGCCCGGATAGCGCTGTGCCAACACTTTGAGCGGCGCGACCTGTCGGGAACTGACCGCCAGATGTGCGCCGCTCTTCAGAATTTCTTCCGCGAGTGCCGCGCCGATGCCACTGCTGGCACCGGTCAGCCAATAACGCCGTGGAGCTGTACGACTCATCCCAATCTCCTTTTCAGCCAAGCGATCACCCGACCCAATATGGGTAAATGTTCATAAAGCAGTGCTCCGGCATCGAAGTAATCCCGATGACGGTAAACCTTGTCGCGCCAGAGCAGGTGAGAGCAGCCGGAGACTCGAATCAGTTGCCCGCTGGCCAGGCGCGGGTGGCGGTAGCTCATGACCCAGCGCAAATAACCTTCCCCGTCGCCGATCTGGTCGAAACCGTGGAAATCGAAGCGCAGTTCGTTGACGTTGGCGTACAACTCGCGGAAGTAAGCGCGCAGGTTCGTCAGCCCCTGCACTTCGTGCAGCGGATCGGTGAAATGAATGTCCTCGCTGTACAGTTCGTCCAGTTTTCGCAAGTTGTCTTTATTCAACTGTGCGAACCGCCGGGCGAAACCGCGCAGAAATTCACTCATCGCTCTCTCCTTGAGACGACCGCGACGGCAGGTTCTTGAAGGCTGCCAGCGCCCGCTCCCGCGATGTGCTCAGATTGACGATCGGCGGCGGATAGTCCGCGACGCCGAACAGCCCGCCGGCACTGGCCGGGTTGTGTACGTCTTTTTTGTTCAGTCCGGCCAGCTCCGGCAGCCAGTGCTTGATGAACAAGCCTTCGCTGTCGAATTTTTCCGACTGGCTGACCGGGTTGAAGATGCGAAAGTACGGCGCCGAGTCGGTGCCGGTCGAGGCGCTCCACTGCCAGCCGCCGTTGTTCGCGGCCAGGTCGCCGTCGATCAGGTGGCGCATGAAGAAACGCTCGCCTTCGCGCCAGTCGATCAACAGGTTCTTGGTCAGAAACATCGCCACCACCATTCGCAGGCGGTTGTGCATCCAGCCGGTTTCCAGCAGTTGGCGCATGGCCGCGTCGATGATCGGCAAGCCGGTGCGGGCCTCTTGCCAGGCGGCCAGGTCCTCGGGGGCATTGCGCCAGGCCAGGTCTTCGGTTTCCGGACGGAATGCGCGATGCCGTGAAACCCGCGGATAGCCGACGAGGATGTGTTTGTAAAACTCACGCCACAGCAGTTCGTTAATCCAGGTGATGGCCCCGACTTTGCCGCTTTCGAATTCGCCCTGATTGCTTTGCAGGGCAGCGTGCAGGCACTGGCGCGGCGAGATCACACCCGCGGCCAGATAAGGCGAGAGCTGGCTGGTGCCGGGTTTGGCCGGGAAGTCACGTTCGCTCTTGTAATAGTCGATCTGTGCATCGGCGAACGTGTCGAGGCGTCGCCGGGCCTCGGTTTCACCGGCGGGCCACAGGGCGCGCAGGGATGCGCCGGGAGTCGGGAATCCTTCGATGGCTTCTGGAACGGGGTCGCTGGCGATGTTCAGCGCTGACTGTTTGCCCGGCGCCTGTTTCAGCGAAGGCATCGAACGGTGCAGGTGCTCGTAGCAGACTTTGCGGAACTGACTGAACACCTGAAAGTAAGTGCCGGTGCGGGTCAGCACGCTGCCGGGCTTGAACAGCAATTGGTCGAGGTAGCTATGGAACGTTATGCCTTCGGCTTGCAGCGCCTTGGCAACGGCTGCGTCGCGACGGCTTTCGTTGATGCCGTATTCCTCGTTGACGTGCACTGCCTCGATCTTCAGTTGCCGACACAGCTCGAGCAGCACCGCCGGTGCCTGATCCCAGTGAGGCGCGGTGCGGATCAGGAGCGGGATGTTCAGGTCGCCGAGGCTTTTGCTCAGCTCGTGCAGATTGCGCAGCCAGAAATCGATCTTGCACGGCGCGTCGTCATGTTCCTGCCATTGCTGCGGGCTCAACAGGTACACGGCCACGCTCGGGCCACGCTCGGCGGCGGCTGCGAGGGCAGTGTTGTCATGTTGGCGCAAGTCGCTGCGCAGCCAGATCAATTGCATGTCGGTTTCTGTCTGAATCATTAAATCAACCCACGCTGAACGAGTGCCCGATGCGCCGAAAGAGGATCTTCGGCCAGCAGCAGATCTGCGATTTCGGAAGTTCTGGCGGACAACTCGGCGTGGTGAATGCACACCGTGGGTCCGGCAATCAGTTTCGGGCAACTGATGCCATTCAACAGTTTCGGCAGTTGGGCAAGGTTCAGGGCTTTGCTGGAATACAGCAGTACGCCACGGGCTTGCAGGGTATCGGTTGCCAATGCCAGTTCGCCGGCCGGCAGCGGCCAGTCGAGTACTTGTACCGGGCAATCGGCGCTGCTGATGAGCCAGGCGCAGAGCCACAGATGCGGCTCCAGCGCCAGATCCGATTGATTGACCAGCAGCAGCGGCGCAGTGCGCAACTGACGGTTGTTATGGTAGATGCGTGCGCCGAATTTGCTGCGCAACCAGGCATAAAAGAACACGCGCTCCATCTGCGCGCCGAACTGGCCCTGCCAACGTTGTTCGAGATCGCTCAGCAGCGGCAGCAACAATTGCTCGCACAGGGTGCGTGGCGGATACAGCGCCATCGCCTGGTTGACGCTGTCGTCAAGGCTGCGCTCGTTCAGTTGAGTGACCGCCAACAGGGCGGCCTGACGCAGGGGATGCCATTCGTCTTCCACCGGTTCGTTCAAGGCCTGCGCCGTGTCGAGCAGCGGTTTGACCTGGCTGACCGCTACGCCACGGTTGAGCCAGGTGAGAATATTCTGGATACGCAGCACATGATCGGCGTTGTACAGGCGATGGCCCTTGGGCGTGCGTTGCGGCACGATCAGCCCGTAGCGCCGTTCCCAAGCGCGCAGGGTGACGGCATTGACGCCGGTCTGACGCGCGACTTCGCGGATCGGCAGCCAGCCTTCGTCGAGGGCTTTCTTGAAGTCGGCGCCGAGGTCTTCCCGGGCGCTGGTGTCGGGTGAGTCGTTCATCAAATGGCGTTTCGCAGACTGAGGTTTTCCGGATGCGGCTGCAGGTACACCTGCTGCGCAATGTAGGGATCCGGGTGGAGGCGAAAGTGATGCTTGAGCAGCGTCAGCGGTACCACCAGCGGCACGATGCCGTGTCGGTATTGGCCGATGATGTGCTGCACTTCCTGTTTGTCTTCTGGGCTGATGGCCTGCTTCAGGTAGCCACTGATGTGCTGCAGGACATTGCTGTGGGTGCGGCGGGTGGCGCATTTCTTGAGTGCCGCCATCAGTTCACTGAAATAGCGTGGGCCCAGTTCGATCGGGTCGGTCCGGCCCATGTTGCCCAGCAGATTGCCCAGCGCCTTGTATTGCACCGGATTGTGAGCCATCAGCAGGTATTTGTAGCGCGAATGGAAGTCGGTGAGCGCGCGGCGGCTCAAGCCTTGCTGGAGCACTTGCTGCCATTCGCGGTAGGCGAGTACGCGGGTGATGAAATTTTCCCGCAGCACCGGATCATTAAGACGCCCGGCTTCTTCCACCGGCAGGTCCGGATGCCGTGCACAGAACGCGTCGGCGTAAATGCCGCGCCCGCCACCATTCACCGGTGCGCCGTTGGCGTGGTAGACCTTGACCCGCTCCAGTCCGCAGGACGGCGATTGCTGCATGAAGATGTAGCCGCAGATGTCACTGAGTTCCCCGGCCATTTTCTCGCCGTAAGCGGCCAGTGGCTGGGTAACATTGATCGATGGATTGACGGTGCCGACCGCATCAGGCTTTTGCGGGTCGCCCACCAGACGAATCGGCTCGCGGGGTATCCCGAGACCAATCGCTACCTCAGGACAGACGGGAACGAACTCAAAATGCTCGGCCAGGGTGCGGCTGCACAAACGCGATTCCTTGTGGCCGCCGTTGTAGCGAACTTCGGCCCCCATCAGGCAGGCGCTGATGGCGATTTTTGGCAGGGACGTCGATGAGTCGGACATGCAACAACCTCGAATCTGATCCTGTACAGACGAATAGATCTGTACAACATTCTCTCAGCATAGATTCATGGGTGTACAAGTCAAACTTTTTGTATAAGTTTTTTGAGGTTTTTAGCGCCAGCCCATTTTCCAGTGTGAGTCATCCTGCAAAGCGCGCCAGTCGCATTGCTCGGTACGCCGGGTGAGCACAGCCTGCAATTCGATTTCCAGCACCGTACCGTCCTCGTCACGGAACAGTTCGGTCACCAGAAAATGCTTTTCACGGTTTTGCGGGTGGGCTGCTGTCCATTTCGACAGCAGCAATTTGCGCGGATTGATACGGTTCACAGCAAGTGTTCGTGCAAGCGTCTTGCCGCCTCCTGACCACTGAGCCATGCCCCTTCGACCCGACCCGACAGGCACCAGTCACCACAGGCGTACAGACCCAGGTCGGCGTCGGCCAGGGTGCCCCATTCATGACTGCTGGCCGGCCGGGCATAGAGCCAGCGGTGGGCGAGGCTGAAGGTCGGGGCCGGCATGGCGCTGTGCAGCAATTCGGCAAAGGCGCCGTGCAATTGTTCGATCACCGCTTCCTTGGGCAGGTCAATGTGCTGCCGGCTCCAGGCACTGGTGGCGTGCAGGACCCAGGTGTCGCAGGTGGTCTCGCGTCCCGGTTTGCTGCGGTTGCGGGCCAGCCAGTCGAGGGCGCTGTCCTGGACGAAGCAGCCTTCGATCGGCGTATCCAGCGGTGTGTCGAAGGCGAGGGCGACGGCCCAGGTCGGGTCCATTTTCACTCCGGCGGCGGCACCGGCGAGTTTCGGCGCAGCGGCCAGCAGGGCTGTGGCCTGCGGCGCCGGTGTGGCGATGACGACATGGCTGAACGGCCCGTGGGTGAAACCTTCGGCGTCCTGCAGGTGCCAGTGTTCTTCACCGCGATAGACCTCGGTGATCCGACAAGCAAAGTGCACTTCCAGTCCGTCGAGCAGACCCCGGGTGATGGCGCTCATGCGCGGCGTGCCGACCCAGCGGGTCTGTTCGTCCGGCGACAGGTTCAACTGCCCGCCATGAAAGGTGTAGAGCTGCGGTGCCCATTCGGCGACCCAGCCTTTGCTTTGCCAGCGCTGGACTTCGGTCACGAAGCGTCGGTCACGGGCAGTGAAGTATTGCGCGCCCATGTCCAGCGAGCCGGCATCGCTGCGCTTGCTCGACATGCGCCCGCCGCTGCCGCGGCTTTTATCGAACAACTGGACGGTATGCCCGGCATCCGTAAGAGCCTGGGCGGCGGAGAGTCCGGCGATGCCGGTGCCAATGATTGCGATAGGTACAGTCATAGGGGCCTCGTTTACCTTTCTGTACAGACTACGCCGTGGATGAAACCTGTACAATTCTGTTTTTTGGTATAACTTCCAGCGTTCTGGTTCTGACAGCTTGGCCTATGGTTAAACAATAGAGCCTGCCCGATAGAAAAGATCCCTGTTTATAAAAATAGACTAGTGATCAGGGTAAAACGCCACGCGAGGAAGAAGTCATGCGCATATTGCTGACCGGCGGTACTGGATTGATCGGACGCCAGCTTTGCCGGCACTGGTCCGGGCAGGGGCATCGCCTGACGGTCTGGAGTCGTCGTCCGGAAAAAGTCGCGAACATCTGTGGTGCCCAGGTGCGTGGCATTGCGCGTCTGGAGGACCTTGGCGACGAGCCGGTCGACGTGATCGTCAACCTCGCCGGCGCGCCAATTGCCGACCGGCCGTGGACCCATCGACGCAAGGCGCTGTTGTGGAGCAGCCGGATCTCGCTGACCGAATCGTTGCTGGCGTGGCTGGAAAAACGCGGGCAGAAACCGTCACTGCTGATCTCGGGTTCGGCCGTGGGTTGGTACGGTGACGGCGGCGAGCGCGAGTTGACCGAGGACTCGCCGCCGGTGATCGACGATTTCGCCAGCCAGTTGTGTATCGCCTGGGAAGAAACTGCGCAACGCGCCGAAGCAATGGGTATTCGCGTGGTGCTGGTGCGCACCGGGCTGGTGCTGTCGGCCGAGGGCGGCTTTTTGTCGCGCCTGCTGCTGCCGTTCAAGCTCGGGCTGGGCGGGCCTTTGGGCAACGGTCGGCAGTGGATGCCGTGGATTCATATCGACGATCAAATCGCCCTGATTGATTTTCTTCTGCACTGCAATCAGGCGAGCGGTCCTTATAATGCGTGCGCGCCGAAACCGGTGCGCAATCGCGAGTTCGCCAAGACGCTGGGCAGTGTGCTGCACCGCCCGGCGTTCATGCCGATGCCGGCCCTCGCCTTGAAGGTCGGGTTCGGCGAGATGTCATTGCTGTTGCTGGGTGGCCAACGGGCCATGCCCAAGCGCTTGCTGGAAGCGGGATTCACTTTCCGGTTCACGGATTTACGCGCGGCCCTGGACGATCTTTCCAGCCGCCTCTGAAATAGGACGTTGCATGACCGATCACGCCTTGCTTCTGGTCAACCTGGGTTCGCCGGCCTCCACTTCGGTGGCCGACGTGCGCCGCTATCTCAATCAATTCCTGATGGATCCTTACGTGATCGACCTGCCGTGGCCGGTGCGGCGTCTGCTGGTGTCGCTGATCCTGATCAAGCGCCCCGAGCAGTCGGCCCACGCCTACGCCTCGATCTGGTGGGATGAAGGCTCGCCGCTGGTGGTCCTCAGTCGTCGCCTGCAGCAGCAGATGAAGGCGCAATGGACCCACGGCCCGGTTGAGCTGGCCATGCGTTACGGCGAGCCGTCCATCGAGACAAATCTGCTGAAACTGGTCGCGGCGGGACACAAACGCATCACCCTCGCGCCGCTTTATCCACAGTTTGCCGACAGCACCACGACCACCGTGATCGAAGAAGCCAAGCGTGTGGTGCGCGAGAAAAAACTCGATGTGCAGCTGTCGGTGTTGCAGCCGTTCTACGATCAGCCGGAATACCTCGACGCGCTGGTGGCGAGCGCCAGACCGCACTTGCAGCAGGATTACGATCACCTGTTGCTGAGCTTCCATGGTTTGCCGGAGCGGCACCTGACCAAGCTTGACCCGACCGGTAACCATTGCTTCAAGAATGAAGATTGCTGCAAGAATGCTTCGGCTGCTGTATTGGCCACCTGTTATCGCGCCCAGTGCCTGCGCACAGCGGCGCTGTTCGCAGAACGCATGGGCCTGCCGGACGGCAAATGGTCGGTGTCGTTTCAGTCGCGGCTGGGCCGGGCGAAATGGATCGAACCCTACACCGAAGCGCGGCTGGATGAGCTGGCCAAAAGTGGCGTGAAGAAGATTCTGGTGATGTGCCCGGCGTTTGTCGCCGATTGCATCGAGACCCTGGAAGAGATCGGCGATCGCGGCAAGGAGCAGTTCCGCGAGGCGGGGGGAGAAGAGTTGGTGCTGGTGCCGTGTCTGAATGACGACCCGCAATGGGCGAAGGCGTTGGCAACGTTGTGTGAACGGGCGCCATTGGCCCTCTAAAAGCATCGCCAGCAGGCTTGCTCCCACAGGAAAGCGCATTTCAATGTGGGAGCCAGCCTGCTGGCGATAGCGGTCTTTCAGGCGATGAAGCTAAGGGCTTAGATCAGCGGCTCATCCGCCTTCTTCTGTTTCCAGCTGTCGTTACCCGGCAGCAGCAGGTTCAGCGCAATCGCCACCACCGCGCACAGCGCGATGCCTTTGAGGCCGAAGTCGTCCGGGCCGGTCCCGGTGCCGACCAGCACACCGCCGATACCGAACACCAGGGTCACCGAAACGATTACCAGATTGCGCGCTTCGCCCAGGTCGATCTTGTGACGGATCAGGGTGTTCATCCCCACCGCCGCGATCGAACCGAACAGCAGGCACAGAATCCCGCCCATCACCGGCACCGGAATGCTTTGCAGCAGGGCGCCGAACTTGCCGATGAACGCCAGGCTGATGGCGAAGATCGCCGCCCAGGTCATGATTTTAGGGTTGTAGTTCTTGGTCAGCATCACCGCGCCAGTCACTTCCGCGTAGGTCGTGTTGGGCGGACCGCCGAACAGGCCGGCAGCCGTGGTGGCGATACCGTCACCGAGCAGGGTGCGATGCAGGCCCGGCTTCTTCAGGTAGTCGCGACCGGTCACGCTGCCGACCGCAATCACGCCGCCGATGTGTTCGATGGCCGGGGCCAGCGCCACCGGGACGATGAACAGGATCGCCTGCCAGTTGAACTCCGGCGCGGTGAAATGAGGAAGTGCAAACCATGGGGCCGCCGCAATCTTCGCGGTGTCGACGACACCGAAATAGAAGGACATGGCAAAGCCCACCAGCACCCCGGAAATAATCGGCACCAGACGGAAAATGCCTTTGCCGAACACCGCCACGATCAACGTGGTCAGCAGTGCCGGCATCGAGATCATCATTGCGGTCTGGTAATGGATCAGCTCGGAACCGTCACCGGCCTTGCCCATCGCCATGTTCGCGGCAATCGGCGCCATGGCCAGGCCAATGGAGATGATCACCGGGCCAATTACGACTGGCGGCAGCAGACGGTCAATGAACCCGGTGCCTTTGATCTTCACGGCCAGGCCGAGGAAGGTGTAGACGAAACCGGCCGCCATCACGCCGCCCATGGTCGCGGCGAGGCCGAACTGGCCCTTGGCGAGAATGATCGGGGTGATGAAGGCGAAGCTCGATGCCAGGAACACCGGCACCTGACGCCCGGTGACGATCTGGAACAGAATCGTGCCTAAACCTGCGGTAAACAGTGCCACGTTCGGGTCCAGGCCCGTGATCAGTGGCATCAGCACCAGGGCGCCGAAAGCCACGAACAGCATCTGTGCGCCGGACAGCACCGTACGCCAGAGCGGATCGTTGAACTCTTGCTGCATGCTTACGCGTCCTTCTGCTTGGTGCCGAAGATCTTGTCACCGGCGTCGCCAAGCCCAGGAATGATGTAACCGTGCTCGTTGAGTTTCTGATCGATGGACGCGGTGTAGATGATCACGTCCGGGTGGGCTTGCTCGACAGCGGCAATGCCTTCCGGCGCGGCAACCAGCACCATCGCACGGATGTCCTTGCAACCGGCCTTCTTCAGCAGGTCGATGGTCGCGACCATGGAGCTGCCGGTGGCGAGCATCGGGTCGATGATCATCGCCAGGCGTTCGTCGATTTCCGGAACCAGTTTTTCCAGATAGGTGTGGGCCTGCAGGGTTTCTTCGTTACGGGCAACGCCGACGGCGCTGACTTTCGCACCCGGGATCAGGCTCAGCACGCCTTCGAGCATGCCGATGCCGGCACGCAGGATCGGCACGACGGTGATCTTCTTGCCGGCGATTTTCTCGACCGACACGGTGCCGCACCAACCTTCGATATCGTAGGTTTCCAGCGGCAGGTCTTTGGTAGCTTCATAGGTCAACAGGGCACCGACTTCCTGAGCGAGCTCACGGAAATTCTTGGTGCTGATGTCTGCACGGCGCATAAGGCCAAGTTTGTGACGGATCAGCGGATGGCGGATCTCTTGGATGGACATGGGGAAAGGCTCCGGCGGCGGGCAAAAAAACCGGCCTAGATTAATCTATCCGAGGGTGATGTCCTATAGGACATACAGTACGTTAGTCCACAAATGCTTGATTCGGCCGTGCGGGATGCGTACCTTTGCCCGCTTTTCCGAAACAGACCCCCCTTGGAGAGCGCCATGTCCGCTGATCTCGAGCATATCCGTCAAATCATGCGAGAGGCTGACTGCCTGTACACCGAAGCTGAAGTCGAGGCTGCCATTGCCCGCGTCGGTGCACAAATCAACGAACAACTGGCCGACAGCAACCCGGTGGTGTTCTGCGTGATGAACGGCGGCCTGATCTTCTCCGGCAAACTGCTGACGCATCTGCAGTTCCCGCTGGAAGCGTCCTACCTGCACGCCACCCGTTACCGCAACGAAACCAGCGGCGGCGACCTGTTCTGGAAAGCCAAGCCGGAAGTCTCGTTCATCGACCGTGACGTGCTGATCATCGACGACATCCTCGACGAAGGTCACACCCTGGGCGCGATCATCGACTTTTGCCGTCACGCCGGTGCACGTAAAGTGCACACCGCCGTGCTGATCGACAAGGATCACGATCGCAAGGCCCGTCCTGACCTGAAAGCCGATTTCGTCGGTCTGCCGTGCATCGACCGTTACATCTTCGGTTACGGCATGGACTACAAAGGCTACTGGCGCAACGCCAACGGGATCTTCGCCGTCAAAGGCATGTAAGAACCCCTGAAAGATCGCAGCCCCGGGCTGCGATCTTTTGCTTTAAAGGCTGCTAAAGTGCTCGGCCCCGCCCCCGGAGCCTGTCATGAGCCTCTTGATCCGCAGCTGCGCCGCCCTGTTGCTGACCCTCAGCCTGCCCCTGGCCGCCGCCCCGATGCACAGTCAATTCCTGCCGCCGGACGACCTGACCCTGCGCGATGCCGAACCCGAGCAGCAGCAACTGTTGCAGGTTACCGACTATTCCGTGGTGGTCGGCGCCCAACGCCAGTCCAATCAGCAGCCGATCCCGGTGACCTCGCCGTTGATGATCCGCCTCAAGGGCAAATCCCTGAACAAGGGCGCGACGATCAATCAGGTGCTGGTCAACTTCGATGGCGAAAGCAAAAGCCTGAAAAAGCCGGTGTATGACGACAAGAGCAAGACCCTGACGCTCTTTTATCCGCTGGCGCAGTACCGGGTGGTGATCGATCTGTTGCGCAACGACACCGTGTATTGCCAGTTTCTGACCTACGCCAACGGCCACATCTGGGCTGATTTGCACACCGGCAGTACGCGCTCGCGTTGAGCCTTGTGCCTGCGCAGGGGTAAACTGCCCGCCCCGTGAAATGTCTGCGAGCTGGAGTCGGCAATGCGTAAAGATAAGAAGCAAGTGATTGGTGACGAGATCGGCGATGAGCAGATCAAGCTGTTCCTCGATTTTGAGCCGGTCGACGCCACCTCGCCGTCGCTGCACAAACTGGTCAAGGCTTACCGTGGCCTGCGCATCGACGATTTCGAGCGTTTCCTGACGTTCTTCGTTGCCGCCGGTTATGACGTGGACGGCAAGGACGAGCACGGCAAGACCTTCGTCGATCAGATCCGCGATCAGCGCAATGCCCCGGAATACATCGAGCTGATCGAGAAAGCACGCGGCTGATAGCCCGAAGTTTTCCACAGGCATAAAAAACGCCCCGCACTCACCGAGTGCGGGGCGTTTTTCATGGAGCCGAATCAGGCGTAGCTTTCGGTCTCGTTGCTGGCTTCAACCAGTTCCAGCGCGACGTTGTTCTGCGTGTTGATCTTGCGATACAGCGCAGCGTCGGTTTCCAGGACCTTTTCGCGGGCCGGGAAGATTTCCGCCAGTTTGGCAGCCCACTCACCCTTGGCCTTGGCCGGGAAGCACTTCTCGATCAGTTCCAGCATGATTGAGACGGTCACCGAAGCGCCTGGCGAAGCGCCGAGCAGGGCGGCGAGGGAGCCGTCCTTCGCTGCCACCAGTTCGGTACCGAACTGCAGGATGCCGCCTTTTTTCGGGTCTTTCTTGATGATCTGCACCCGTTGGCCGGCTACTTCCAGGCGCCAGTCTTCGGCTTTCGCCTCCGGGTAGAAACGGCGCAGGGATTCCAGACGCTGTTCCATCGACTGCATCACTTCGCTGACCAGGTACTTGGTCAGGTCCATGTTGTTTTTCGCCACGGCCAGCATCGGCCCGATGTTGCCGGCGCGAACCGACATCGGCAGGTCCATGAAGGATCCGTGCTTGAGGAACTTGGTGGTGAAACCGGCGTATGGCCCGAACAGCAGGGATTTCTTGCCGTCGACCACGCGGGTGTCCAGGTGCGGCACGGACATCGGTGGCGAACCCACGGCGGCCTGGCTGTAAACCTTGGCCTGGTGATGCTTGACCACTTCCGGGTTGTCGCAACGCAGCCACTGGCCGCTGATCGGGAAGCCGCCGAAGCCTTTGCTCTCTTCGATGCCCGAGGCTTGCAGCAGCGGCAGGGCCGCGCCACCGGCGCCGAGGAATACGAACTTGGCGTCGACTTCACGGCTGCTGCCGCTGTTGACGTCCTTGATGCTGACGGTCCAGCCGTTGGCGTTACGCTTGAGGCCGGTCACGCGCTTGCAGTACTTGACCTGGGCATCGGGTGCGCTGGTCAGGTGCTTGAGCAGCTGATTGGTCAGGGCGCCGAAGTTGACGTCGGTGCCGTTGATCACGCGGGTGGCGGCGAGCACCTGGTCTTTCGGACGACCCGGCATCATCAGCGGCATCCACTCGGTCATCTTCGCCTTGTCTTCGGTGTATTCCATGTCGGCGAAGGCGTGATGCTTGCGCAGCGTATTGAAACGTTCCTTGAGGAACGACACGCCTTTCTCACCCTCGACGTAACTCAGGTGCGGCACCGGGCTGATAAAGGATTTGCACGAGCCGAACGTGCCTTTCTTGGTCAGGTACGACCAGAACTGCTTCGACACCTCGAACTGGGTGTTGATGTGCACGGCCTTCTTGATGTCGACGGTGCCGTCGGCAGCCTGCGGCGTGTAGTTCAGCTCGCACAGGCCGGCGTGGCCGGTACCGGCGTTGTTCCAGGGGTTGGAACTCTCCGCGGCACCGGAATCCATCAACTCGACGACTTCCAGCTTGATCGCCGGGTCGAGCTCTTTGAGCAGTACTGCGAGGGTGGCACTCATGATGCCGGCCCCAACCAGAACTACGTCGACTGCTTCGTTATGCGCCATTTAACGCGTCTCCAAAATCTGCAGCACCAAATTGTCGGCATGGCTGCCAGGCGTCCAGGGCAGGTCAGTTGAGCCCCGGGTATCCTTGGTCAGGTGTGCCATGTCCGAATCTTCGCAATTTTTCGCAACTTCGACGGATGCGTGCGGCCTGGCTTAAAGAGTCCCATGAACTCATTTCGGCACGGGGCTGGCAATTCGACTTATGGTCGAGACATCCGTTTGTGCAACCAAATCCGTAGCGGACAGGCTTCAGGCTCCGGTAGTCGAGGCGTTCCCGTTCCTGTGTCGTTGGGCTGTTTCAGACGCTAATGGTGCATGTTCAGACGCAAAACTATTCATTTGCTCGCCACACTCTTGTGAAGTTGTGAAAACCCGTTTTTTTCACGCTCTTTTGAAGACGTGAACCTCAAAAAGGGCTGTCCGGGGCTGGCACCGTGCCCGGAGGGGCAAACAACTCAGTGGCCGAGCGTCATGACAGCTCTGCAGATTCGCGAAAAGCGGGATTTGCCAGGGAAACAGCAAGCACGCCAGCTTCACTCGATCTGTGTGGGCGGCTCTCTGTGGGCGATTTGGATGCCAATGCAAGCGCATTGACGCTGTTGCGGGGCCCGATCAGGAGACGTCCTTATAATCGGGGGGAGATTGTATCGAAGAAATGCGCGGAGTTGGTCGAGTTTAATGACTTTTATTAGGCATCCGGTCAGATGCTCAACATCGCCTGAGCCCGTGCGCGTGGGCGCTGCTGTTCGACCCGGGCGCTGGCGGGCAGTGGCTGGTGCAGCCAGTTGAGACGGATTTCCTCGATTTCCACCCAGCCGTCACCCATCGGTTGCAGGCTGCATTGCTTGAAGGCCTGGCAATGGCCGTTGTGGTCGAGCAGGGCGAAGCTGCGGTGCAGTGGGCGTGGGGCGAACAACGAGATCAGATAGCGCATGGCTGTGCTCCTTTTAGGGATCTGTGAGCAAGATTGGCAAAGGGCCGTGACGCGCACGTGTATGGGGGGTGACGAATGTGTGACAGGAACCGTTGGCAGCGGGTTTTGTCTGAGATTTCAGTGCTGGTGACCCACAGTGGCCCACCGCTATACTGCCGGCCTGTCTGTGCCTGATTCTGGAGAGAAGAGCATGTTGCAACGCCTGTTGTTCGGTTTGATCACTGTGACCAGTTTGACCCTGGTTGGCTGCGCCCACAGCCCGCAACAACTGAGCCCGGAACCGAAGCTGACCACTCAGCTGGCACCGGTCGGCCATGGCCAGCCTGTCGTGGTCCGCGTGGTCGACGGTCGTCCGTCGCCAACCCTCGGCACCCGTGGCGGCCTGTACCCGGAAACCAGCGCCATCACCGTGCAGCGCGAGCAGATCCTGCCGAAGTTGCAGGCTCAGGCCGAAGCGGCCGTACGTCTGCTGGGCTTCACCCCGTCCAACGGCGCGATGAATGCTCCACAACTGACCGTGACCCTGACTGAACTGAAATACCAGTCGCCGAAAGAAGGCATGTACGTGACCGAGGCCACCATCGGCGCGACCTTCCGCTCCGACGTGCAGAGCGGCAACCGTCGCTACAGCGGCCGTTACGGTGCCTCGCTGGACCAGCGTTTCGGCATGGCGCCGAACCAGGAAACCAACACCAAACTGGTCAGCGACGTGCTGAGCGATGCGCTGACCCGTCTGTTCAAGGACCCGACCGTGGGTCAGGTCCTCGCCGAGTAAGTGTTCGGTTGATGTGAAAAAGCCCGGGGCCAGTGATGGCTCCGGGCTTTTTCGTTCAGGCGGCTTGTGAATAGAAGTCGAGAACGCTGACGCCGGTCAGCAAATCAGTCTCGGGCAAGTCCGCATGCTGATGGCCGCCGAGGGCGCAATACACCAGCCAGTGGCGGTCCTGAACATTGAAGGCCAGGCTGCCGACGAGGGTCTGCTGTTCGTCGGACGGGGAGATGAGGTACAGGCGATCCTGGTTTTCAGCGTGAAGCATGTCGCGTTCCATGTCGGTTTCGAGGCGCGCAGGGTGACTGAAACAAATGACGATGCCGTGACACAGGACAGCCATCGGTCGATTGATGGGTTATTTGTCGCAAAGGCTAGGGCCGTCAGGGAGTGTTTCGGTAGAATCCGCGTCGCGGTCGTCGGTCTGGCGTTCGCCATACCGGTTTAGATTGAGGTCTGTGATGTCGCTGCATTTGATGACGCTGTTTACCGCCCATCCCGCCAAACTGATCAACCTGCTGGCCCTGCTGTTGGCCTTCCCCGGCAGTTGGCTGCTGCACGCGACCCGCCGCCGTGAACAACGGGCGATGGCCAGTATCGCGGCCCAGCGTCAGAGTCAGCCGGATCAGGAACCGGTGCTCGATTGGGCGACCCTGCGCATGAACCGCTTCTTCTATCGCTTCGGTTTTGCCTGCCTGGGCCTGGCGTTGCTGGTGTCCTGGATCAGCACCCGCTTCTGAACGAAGAACGGCGCCCGAAGGCGCCGTTTTTGTCTCTTGCCGAAACCGCTTACAGCGGCAGGCCAGCCTTGACCCGGTACTG
The DNA here is from genome assembly GCF_016735645.1 of Pseudomonas sp. B7. Classification (NCBI taxonomy): domain Bacteria; kingdom Pseudomonadati; phylum Pseudomonadota; class Gammaproteobacteria; order Pseudomonadales; family Pseudomonadaceae; genus Pseudomonas; species Pseudomonas sp. B7. Next base: position 940,486 of record NZ_JAERRE010000001.1, on the reverse strand, counting down.
ATTGCGCACCGGCGTCGCATATTGCAGTACCAGATACGGACGATGCTCTTGCGGGCAAGCGTCCAGACGGCTTTGCCATTCTTCCTGGGCCTTGGCCAGTTCCTCGGCACCGAACACTTCGGCAGCCTTCGGTACGTTCAACTGCGGATCGGCATCAGCCCACTGCGCGTATGCCAGGTAATGCACCGGGAACAACCGGTAGCCGCCGAGAATCTGCTTGTCCATTTCGACCGCCAATTGCTTGGTGTCCTCGAACAGCTCGGTGATCGGCGCGGCGAAGTTCACGTGCACCCGGCCCTTGTAGCCGGTGATGCCCTTGGCAATGCTCACGTCATCCTCGCCCGGTGCCTTGCTGTAGGTGCCGGTGGTAGCGCGGATGTACAGCTCGCGGGCCTTGGCCTGGTCGCACGGGTCGTATTCGTAGCTGATCGACACCGGGGTCAGGTTCAGCGACTGAATGACTTCGCCGAACGGCTCGTCCTTGCGGCTCATGTGGAACATCTTGAGGATCGCCGACTCGGTACGGTCGTCGCCGTCCTTCGCGCGGCCTTCGGCCTGGGCGATCCAGATCGAGGCGCAATCGTTGCGGATCGAGTGGTTGATGTACGCCGACAGCAGTTGATACGCCGCCATTTTCTCGCGGCGCCCGGTGATCGAACGGTGCACGATGAAGCTCTTGTTCAGACGCATCAGATCGCTGACGAACGGCTTTTGCAGCAGGTTGTCGCCAATTGCGATGCGTGGGGTCGGCAGGCCGGCGTGGTACACGGCGTAGTTGACGAAGGCCGGGTCCATCACGATGTCGCGGTGGTTGGCGATGAACAGATACGCGCTGCCGGACTTGAATTGCTCGACACCGGTGTAGGTCACGCCATCGGTGGCGCGCTCGATGGTGTGGTCGACGTAGAACTCGACCTTGTCCTGCAAAGTGGCCACGGAGGTCACGTCGGCGAACTCACGACGCAGCCGATGGGCTATAAGTGGTTTGAGCATCCAGCCGAAGGCACCGGCAAAACGCGGGAAGCGGAAGTGGGTGAGGATATCTAGAAACGCCTTGTCGCCGAGCAGTCGCGCCAGTACCGCAGGTACTTCGCTGTCGTCGTAAGGTCGGATGGCATCGAATTCGCCCATCATGCTCTCTTGTTGGAAACGGCTAGGGTAAGTAAAGGTTTTGATCGAAAACCAACGGGGCACGGTCTGAAAAAGTAGCCAGACAAAAATAGCCCTGCAAATAGACCGGCGATTATACGCACAAGTCACCCGGGAGACCGCGATGCTGGAAAGCGCAGTATATGAATGTCCGTATTGTGGTGAAGAGGTCGAGACGACCGTGGATCTCTCCGCTGGCGACCAGACCTATATCGAAGACTGTCAGGTGTGTTGTCGGCCGATCACCTTTGTATTGCAGGTCCATGGAGAGGACTGGTTTCTGGAAGTCTTCAGCGAAAACGAGTGAGGCGCGGCCATGCAGCGAATCTACGAGCCGGAAAACCTGATGGAAGGCGAGATGCTCAAGGGCATGCTCGCCAGCGAAGGCATCGAGGCGCATCTGGTCGGGCGCGATCTGCTGGGCGGCACGGGGGAGTTGCCGATTTTTGGCCTGTTGGGTCTGTCGGTGGATAACGACCAGGCCGAATACGCCCGCGAGCTGATCAGTGCGTACAATGCCGCGCTGCCGCTGCCCGGCGATGAACCGGACAGCTATCCCGGGACGCTGGTCTGTTAGGCTGGCGTTCGTTTTATTTGTGAGTCGTGCTGCCCCATGTGTGGACGTTATGCCCTGTTTCGCTGGAACCGCGATTTTGCGAACCTGCCAGGTTTTCCCGCCGATCAGCAGGCGCAGTGGAACATTTCCCCCAACGATTCGGTGCTGATGCTGCGCGCCGAGCCCGACGGCCAGCGCACGCTCGCCCGTGCCCGTTGGGGGCTGACACCGCCGTGGCTGACCGACCTGTCGCGCACGCCGGCCCACGCTCGGGCCGAAACCGTCGCCGAACAGCCGATGTTCCGCGAGGCCCTGCGGCTGCGGCGCTGCCTGCTGCCGGCCAACGGTTTCTACGAATGGCGCGGCAACGTGCGCAAACGGCCGTACTGGCTGACACCGGGAGAAGGGGCTTCGCTGTTTTTTGCGGCGATCTGGGAGGCGTATCCGGTGCAGGAACAGGTGTGGCTTAGCACGGCTGTGATCACCCAGTCGGCGGCCAGTCAGCGCCGGCCGTTGATTCTTGATGAGGCGGGGCAGGCGGCGTGGCTTGATCCCGAGACGCCACTGCATGTTCTGCAAGGCCTGCTTGCCAGCGAGCCCGCCGCCTTGCGCGAGCGGGTGCTGGCGAATCTGGTCAATGATCCGAAACTCAACGGGCCGGAGTGTCTGACTCCGGCCTGATGTGTCGCTGCTCGCGATAAGGTCCGAAGGACCTTCCGGCGTCTTTACACCTTGAACTGATTGATCAACCGCCGCTGCTGCTCCGCCAGTTTGGTCAGATCCGCACTCGCCGAACTCGACTCATCCGCACCACCCGCCACTTCATTGGCCACCTGACCGATATTGATCACGTTGCGGTTGATGTCGTCGGCCACCGCGCTCTGTTCTTCGGCAGCACTGGCGATCTGGGTGTTCATGTCGTTGATCACCGACACTGCCTGGGTGATGGTTTCCAGCGCTTCGGCTGCCTTGGCCGCGTGTTGCACGCTTTCGTCGGTGCGGTTCTGGCTGTCTTCCATGACCCGCACTACATCGCGAGTACCCTGTTGCAGTTGCTGAATCATGCTCTGGATTTCTTCGGTGGCCTGCTGGGTTTTCTGCGCCAGGTTGCGCACTTCATCGGCCACCACCGCAAAACCGCGTCCTTGTTCACCCGCGCGGGCCGCTTCAATCGCCGCGTTGAGGGCCAGCAGGTTGGTCTGCTCGGCGATCCCGCGAATGGCGATCAGGATCGCGTTGATGTTTTCGCTGTCCTTGGCCAGGGTCTGCACCACGTTCACGGCCTTGCCGATTTCCACGGCCAGCACGCCAATCGAGTTGGAGGTGTCACGCACGATCTGCATGCCCTGACTGGCGGCCTGATCGGCATGGCTGGCGGCTTGTGCCGCCTGGGTCGCGTTGCGCGCGACGTCCTGGGCGGTGGCGGTCATTTCCTGCACGGCGGTGGCCACCTGATCGATCTCGGCCATCTGTTTCTGTATGCCGATATTGGTACGGATCGCGATGTCCGCGGTGTGTTCCGAGGAATCGCTGACGCTCTGTACCGACGCCACCACCTGCGTGATCATCCCCTGCAATTTGGCGAGGAAGGTATTGAAGCCTTTGGCGATGGAGCCGAGTTCGTCTTTGCGATCACTGGTCAAACGACGGGTCAGGTCACCTTCGCCCTGAGCGATGTCATCGAGCATGGTCACCATTTGCTTCAGCGGACGGGCGATGCCGTGGCCCACCAGCCAGATCACCAGCAGGCCGAGGCCGGCGATGATCAGGCCGACCATGGCCATGCCGAAGGTGTCGGATTTGCGCTGGGCATCGAGGTCGCCTTGCAGCTTTTGCAGATCAGCCATCACCGCGTCTAGCGGCAGTTGCAGCATCAGTGTCCAGCGCGCGTCGGTCTGGCCGATGCCGAACGGCAGATACAACTCGATCCGGCCTTGCTCTTTATTGACGGTGTAAGTCACTTCGCCGCGCTTGAGATTGGCCATGTTGGCAATCTGTTGGGCGTCGAGAATGTCGCTGACCTTCTCGCCGAATTTGCTCGGGTCCTTGGTATAGGCGACGATCCGGCCGTTGCTGCCGATCAGGGCCATTTGCCCGGCGCCGCTGTAAAGCTTTTGGTTAGCGCCCAGGAGCATTTCCTGGATGAAGTTCACCGACAGGTCGGCGCCGACGATGCCCTGGAAGGCGCCGTTGAGCATGATCGGTTCAATAAAGGAGGCGAGCATGACGATCTTGTCGCCGACCTTGTACGGGGCGGGATCGATCACGCAGGACTTTTTGGTTTCTTTCGAGCACAGGTAGTACTCGCTGGCGCGCACGCCGGTGGACAGGACTTTCTGGTCGTCGACGTCCACCAGTTTGTCCAGGCCCAGGGTGCCGTCGTCGTTGCGGAACCACCACGGCAGGAAGCGCCCGTTGGCGGGATCGATCCCGACAACCTGAGTGCCGACGTAGGCCGCGTCATTGTGGTCCAGTGCGTTCTTTTCCCAGCCGATGTAGGTGCCGAGAATCTTCGGATTCTTCTCGACGTTTTCCTTGATCAGGCTGATCAGTTGCTCGCGGCTGACGTTCAGGCGTGGCTGGCCGTCGGCGCCCGGTGTGCCGAGCAGGGCGTTGACGCGCACCAGTCCGCCGGCAATCAGCAGCGGCGCTTCCAGTTCGCGCTGGATCTGGCTGACCTGAGTCTGCGCCAGCGACGTCAGGCGCTGTTCGATGACTTGCTCGAACTGGGCCTGAGTCCGTTGCTGGACCATTTCCTGGGTGCGGGCACCGGAGAACAGCGCATACAGCACCAGCGCAGCGACTACGCTGAGCACGATGGCGCCGGCCAGGGCTGCCACGGAAAACTGGATCGACTTGAACTTCATGGGAGCTCCGCACGCGAGAGGACGTCTGCGCTGTTGTATCGGCAGCCACTATTGAGCCATGAGGTATAGAGAGAGTAATTGCAGCGCAATGTCGCAAATGGATCAGTGAGCGACGCAGTTGCAGCGGGTTTGTCGGTGGATATGAATGTTTTCCTACAGGTCAGAAGGAGGTCTTCTGAAATCAGGTGCAACACGTCCGTTGTATCTGGCGTCGATACCATTACCCGCCTAGGATACGCGGCAGGTTTTCAGGGAGCTTTTGAATGAACAAGACATTGGTTGTAAGTGCACTGAGCGCAGCGCTGTTGCTGGCCGGTTGTCAGTCGGTCAACACCACCAGCGGCGGTGCCGTGGGCGTCGAGCGCAAGCAGTACATGTTCAGCATGCTGTCCTCGCAAGAGGTCGACCAGATGTATGCCCAGTCCTATCAGAAGACCGTGGGCGAAGCGTCCAGCAAAGGCGTGCTGGACAAGACCAGCAACGATGCCAAACGTGTTCAGGCGATTGCCAACCGCTTGATCGCTCAGGCGCCGAACTTCCGTCCGGATGCGGCGCAATGGCAGTGGGAAGTGAACCTGATCAAGAGCGACGAGCTCAACGCCAATTGTGGTCCTGGCGGCAAGATCATTTTCTACACCGGTCTGATCGACAGCCTGAAACTCACCGACGATGAAATCGCCGCGGTCATGGGTCATGAAATCGCCCACGCCCTGCGCGAGCATGGTCGTGAAGCCATGTCCAAGGCTTATGGCATCGAAATGGCCAAGCAGGGCGCCGGTGCGTTGCTCGGCCTGGGGCAGGACAGCCTGGCGCTGGCCGACACCGTGGCCAACTACGGCATGACGCTGCCCAACAGCCGCGCCAACGAGAACGAGGCCGACCTGATCGGTCTGGAACTGGCCGCGCGTGCCGGGTACAACCCGAATGCTGCCATTACCCTGTGGAACAAGATGAGCAAGGCCTCTGAAGGCGCGCCGCCGGAGTTCATGAGCACTCACCCGTCCTCCAGCAGTCGCACCGCTGCCTTGCAGGCGGCGATTCCGAAGGTCATGCCGCTTTACGAGAAAGCGCCCAAGTCCTGAGGCCAGGACCGCTCCCGCACTCAGTGCGGGAGCGGTCAGCGGAATCAAACCCAGCCGCTGCTCTGCATCGCCTTGTACACCGCGACGATCGCCAGGATCAGGAACGCCGAGGCGGCCAGTCGACGGATCAGGGTCAGTGGCAGTTTCTCCGCTGCAAAATTACCCGCCAGTACCACCGGCACGTTGGCGATCAGCATGCCCGCCGTCGTACCGATGATCACCAGCCACAGCTCCGGGTATTGCGCCGCCAGCATTACGGTAGCGATCTGAGTCTTGTCACCGATTTCCGCGAGGAAGAACGCAATCAGCGTGGTCAGGAATGGCCCGAACTTGCGGGCGGTGCTGGCTTCATCGTCATCCATCTTGTCCGGCACCAGCGTCCACAGGGCGGTGGCGGCGAAGCTCGCGGCGAGAATCCAGTGCAGGACCGAATCGGAGAAGAAACTGCCGAACCAGGCGCCGACCGCACCGGCTGCCGCGTGGTTGGCCAGGGTCGCAGCCACGATACCGGCGATGATCGGCCAGGGTTTGCGGAAGCGAGCGGCGAGAATCAGCGCGAGCAGTTGCGTCTTGTCGCCGATTTCGGCCAAGGCAACGATTGCGGTGGGAACGAGTAACGAGTCCAGCATCAGGATTTCCTAAGGGGCGGGTCGACACGGCTATGACACGTACAGCCTTCCCGCCCCGGGTAAGGTGTGCGTGTCATAGGTCTTGTCAAACCCTGCGATCCGTCTGGTGCGGACGCTTGGGTCGCATACGCCATGATCTGAGGATCAAGTATGTTGACGTATGCCGGACGAGCTTGGCGCTCGTGGGAGACTACTCCCCTAGGACGGAGCGGATTCTGCCTAGGCGTAATCCATTCGGCAAGTGCTAATTTTCAGCCGCGCTTGGCCCGGTAAATCCGGAAACCATTGCCTTCGGCCTTGATCGCACAGACTCCGAGATGCTCCTCGATCAGCGGCTGGTATTTCAGGAAGCTGTTGGCAACCAGACGAAGTTCGCCGCCGTTTTTCAGATGTTTGGCCGCTTTTCGCAGCAAATTCTCGGTGGCGAAATAATCGGTGTGGACGCCGACATGGAACGGTGGATTGCTCAGAATCGCGTTCAAACCCATCGGCGCGGCGTCGATGCCGTCACCGGTCAGCACCTCGGCTTCCAGACCGTTGGCTGCCAGAGTCAAACGGCTGCTGGCGGCAGCGAAGGCATCAACGTCGAGCAACGTGACCTGATTGTGCGGGTAACGACGCTTGACCGCCGCGCCAAGTACGCCGGCGCCGCAACCGAAGTCCAGCAAATGACCGCTCGGCAGTTTGTCCAGGTGTTCCAGCAGCAGGGCGCTGCCGCGATCCAGTCGGCCATGGCTGAACACGCCCGGCAGGCTGATGACTTTCAACGGGCCTTCGGCCAGCGGCAGTTCGTAGGTTTGCGCCAGGCTTTCCAGCGGTTTGGCTTCAGGTGCGTTGGCCACCGTCACTTGCCACAGCTGACAGTGTCGTGCGCTGTCGAGCTTGCGTGGTTTGCCGAACGGGTTGAGCTGTTTGGACGCGCCCTCGATGCCGCTGCGCTTTTCCCCGACCAGATACACCTCACGTCCGGCCAGACGCGAAGCCACGGCATTGAGGATGTAATCGGTCAGATCCTTGGCCTTGGGCAGGAACACCACGGCGGTGTCGAACGAGCGCTCCGGCACGTTCACGCCAAAATGGCTGCGCCCTTCGAAGCGCGCATCGAGTGCAGCCTGATCGCCGGCGTGCCAGCACCAGCCAAACGCATCGGGCAGGCGCCCCAGCAGATCATCGGCAGGCAAACCGGCCAGCAACACCGAACCCTGGAATAACTCGGCCTGACGAAGCAGTACTTCACTGCGCGGATCCATAACTGCTCCTGTGAAAAAAAGTGCCGCAGTTTATCAACTGACGACCCGCAGCGCCTTACCGCTGAAGAACGCCTGGGTGTTTTCGACCAGTTGGCCGACGATTCGCTGCCGCGCCTCGCGGCTGCCCCAGGCGTTGTGCGGGGTGACGATCAGGCGCGGGATGTCGGCGGCCAGCAGCGGATTGCCGTTGGTCGGCGGCTCGACGCTCAGCACATCGGTGGCCGCGCCGCCCAGATGACCGCTGCGCAGGGCGTCGGCCAGAGCCTGTTCGTCAATCAGTCCGCCACGGGCGGTGTTGACCACGAACGCGCCGGGTTTCATCGAGGCGAGTTCGCGGGCGCCGATGAAGTGCCGGGTGTGTTCGTTGAGCGGGCAGTGCAGGGTGAGGGCGTCGATTTGCGGCAGCAATTCTTCCAGTGGCAGGCGATCCGGACGGGCCGGGCGCCCCGGAATCTGCCCCAGCAACACGCGCATGCCGAAGGCTTCGGCCAGTCGCGCGACCGCGCCGCCGAGTTCGCCATGACCGAGCAAGCCAAGGGTTTTGCCTTCCAGCTCGACGATCGGGTAATCCAGCAGGCAGAACTGTTTCGCTTGCTGCCAGCGGCCTTGGCTGACGGCTTTTTGATAATCGGCCAGGCGCGTGGCGAGGTTGAGCAACAGCATGATCGTGTGCTGCGCCACCGACGGCGTGCCGTAACCCTGACAGTTGCACACGGTGATGCCGTGGGCGCGGGCGGCGGCCAGATCGACGTTGTTGGTACCGGTGGCGGTGATCAGGATCAGCTTCAGCTGTGGGTTGGCGGCCATGGCGGCGGCGTCGATCAGGACCTTGTTGCTGATCGCCACGGTCGCACCTTGCAGGCGTTCGGCAACCTGCGCAGGCAACGTCTGGGCGAACAGTTGCAGATCGCTGAAGCAGTCACGCAAAGGGCTCAGATCGAGATCGCCAAGATCCAGCGACGGGTGATCGAGGAATACGGCGCGGTGGGCGTTCGTCATCAACTGTACCTGTTGTGCTTTGAAGGGAAGGCGTAATCTGCCGAGCCTACCAGATGAAACAACTCGTTACGCTTGGCCGAAAGGAGCCCCCATGTACTGGACCGAATTCTTGACCGTTGCCCTGATCCACCTGCTGGCCGTCGCCAGCCCCGGTCCTGATTTCGCCGTGGTGGTGCGCGAAAGCGTGACCCATGGTCGACGCGCCGGGACCTGGACCGCGTTGGGCGTGGGCACGGCGATTTTCCTGCACGTGGGTTATTCGCTGCTAGGGATCGGGCTGATCGTTTCCCAATCGATCGTGTTGTTCAACGCCCTTAAATGGGCCGCCGCCGCTTATCTGCTGTACATCGGCTTCAAGGCCCTGCGCGCGCAACCGGCGAAAACCGTCACCGATGATCTGCACAAAGAGGTCGGCGAACGCACCGCTCGTGGCGCGTTCACCTCGGGTTTCGTGACCAACGGCCTGAACCCGAAAGCCACGCTGTTCTTCCTGTCGCTGTTCACCGTGGTGATCAACCCGCACACCCCGCTGACAGTCCAGGCTGGTTACGGGATCTATCTGGCTGTCGCGACCGCGACCTGGTTCTGCCTGGTGGCCATGTTGTTCAGCCAGCAGCGCGTGCGCGCCGGTTTCGCCCGTATGGGCCACTGGTTCGACCGCACCATGGGCGCTGTACTGATCGCGATTGGCGTGAAACTCGCGTTCACCGAGATGCACTGATCCTTCTGCGCTGTCATCTGTTTCGGCAAATGCTGGCGCAAAGCTAGCATTTGTACGGCTCTGCAAATCATTCCTTTGGCTGATTTGGCTGACGTATAAGGGTTCTAGAGTACGAAACTCCAAAGCCAACACCGTGCAGTCAGAAAAGGGATTCTTATGTTGCAGACTCGCGTTATTCCGCCCGCCGAAGGGGCGTACCAGTATCCACTGCTGATTAAACGGCTGCTGATGTCCGGTGCCCGTTACGAGAAAACCCGCGAGATCATCTACCGTGACCAGCTGCGCTACAGCTACCCGACCCTGATCGAGCGGGTCGCGCGGCTGGCCAACGTACTGACGGCTGCTGGCGTAAAGGCCGGTGACACCGTGGCGGTGATGGACTGGGACAGCCATCGCTACCTGGAGTGCATGTTTGCGATCCCGATGATCGGCGCGGTGATTCACACCATCAACGTGCGCCTGTCGCCGGAACAGATCCTCTACACCATGAACCACGCCGAGGACCGCTTCGTGCTGGTCAACAGCGAGTTCGTCGGGCTGTACCAGGCTATTGCGCCACACCTGACCACGGTGGAGAAAACCCTGCTGCTGACCGATCTGCCGGAAAAAACCGCGGATCTGCCGAATCTGGTGGGCGAGTACGAGCAACTGCTGGCGGCCGCGAGTCCGCAGTACGACTTCAAGGATTTCGACGAAAACTCGGTCGCCACCACGTTCTACACCACGGGTACCACCGGCAATCCGAAAGGCGTGTATTTCACCCATCGGCAACTGGTGCTGCACACCATGGGCGTGTCGACCATCATGGGCGCCATCGACAGCGTGCGGCTGCTGGGCACCAACGACGTGTACATGCCAATCACCCCGATGTTCCATGTGCATGCGTGGGGCCTGCCTTACGTGGCGACCATGCTCGGGCTGAAACAGGTTTATCCGGGGCGTTACGACCCGGAATTCCTGGTCGAGTTGTGGCGCAAGGAAAAGGTCACGTTCTCCCATTGCGTGCCGACTATCCTGCAGATGGTGCTCAACGCCAAGGGCGCGCAAGGCACCGACTTCGGCGGCTGGAAAATCGTCATCGGCGGCAGCGCGCTCAATCGCACGCTGTATGAAACGGCCAAGAGCAAGGGCATTCAGCTGACGGCTGCCTATGGCATGTCGGAAACCGGGCCTCTGGTTTCATGTGCGCATCTGAACGATGAATTGATGGCCGGCACCGAAGACGAGCGCACCACCTACCGGATCAAGGCCGGTGTGCCGGGGCCATTGGTCGAAGCGGCGATCGTCGACACCGAGGGCAATTTCCTCCCGGCAGACGGCGAGACCCAGGGCGAACTGGTACTGCGCGCACCGTGGCTGACCGAGGGCTACTTCAACGAACCGCAGAAGGGCGCCGAGCTGTGGGCCGGCGGCTGGCTGCACACCGGCGACGTAGCGACGCTCGACGCCATGGGTGTGATCGATATCCGCGACCGGATCAAGGACGTGATCAAGACCGGCGGCGAATGGATCTCCTCGCTGGACCTCGAAGACCTGATCAGCCGCCACGTCGCGGTACGTGAAGTAGCAGTGGTGGGCATCGCCGATCCGCAGTGGGGCGAGCGCCCGTTTGCCTTGCTGGTGGTCCGTGAAGGTCACGCCATCGGGGCGCGCGAGCTCAAGGAACACCTCAAGCCGTTCGTTGAACTGGGGCACTTGAGCAAGTGGGCGATACCTAGTCAGATCGCCCTTGTTACTGAAATTCCCAAGACCAGTGTCGGCAAGCTCGACAAGAAGCGCATCCGCCTCGACATCACCGAATGGCAGGCCAACAACAGCACCTTCCTCTCGACGCTCTGAGCGTCCCCTGGCGCGCCGAAAACGGCGCGCCAGGCCCACCAAGCAAGCGCTTGGCTTGTGAAATTCGAATTTTCAGCCATCCTTGCCGTGCCGACATGTGTCGGACTGGCGAAAGGACTGTTCCAGAGTGGCCGGCAGCTGCAAATCACACTTTAGAGGGATCAAGCAGTACCACCTGCTGGCTATAGTCCGCTCAAGGATTTTTAAGAACGGGGCACACGCACAAACGGGGCGATGCAACATTGAAGCGATTTCGGGAAGCCTCTGGCACCCGGTCCTTCAGGCGTTTTTAAAAGTACTCACTGCCATAACAATAATGCACATGGAGTAGCGTCGATGACCTCAGTAAACCAGTTCTGGCGCCGGGCAAAGCTGCCTCTGGCCGTCAGTCTTGCTTCTTCGCTCGCCGGGCCCGCATTCGGCGTCAGTTTCAACGTCGGTGAAATCGAAGGCCAGTTCGACTCCTCCCTGTCGATCGGTGCCAGCTGGTCCACCCAGAGCCCGAACAAGAACCTCATCGGCGTCAACAACGGCGGTCACGGTCTGTCCCAGACTTCCGACGACGGCCATGCCAACTTCAAGAGCGGCGAAACGTTCTCGAAGATCTTCAAGGGCATCCATGACCTCGAACTGAAATACGGCGACACCGGCGTATTCGTCCGAGGCAAGTACTGGTACGACTTCGAACTGAAGGACGAGAGCCGCGAGTTCAAGGACATCAGCGACAGCAACCGCAAGGAAGGCGCCAAGTCCGCCGGCGGTCAGATCCTCGATGCCTTCGTTTACCACAACTACGCGATTGCCGATCAGCCGGGCTCCGTGCGTCTGGGCAAGCAGGTGGTGAGCTGGGGTGAAAGTACCTTCATCGGCGGCGGCATCAACTCGATCAACCCGATCGACGTGTCTGCGTTTCGTCGTCCGGGCGCCGAGATCAAGGAAGGCCTGATCCCGGTCAACATGTTCTACGTGTCCCAGAGCCTGACCGACAACCTGTCCGCCGAAGCGTTCTATCAGCTTGAGTGGGACCAGACCGTCGTCGACAACTGCGGCACCTTCTTCTCCCAGCCGGACATCATTGCCGACGGTTGCGACAGCAACCTGCGCGTGCTGAACAAGCGTTCGACGATTCCTGCCATTGCTTTGGGGCCATTGGCGGCCAACGGTGTGGACGTCAACCAGGAAGGCGTACTGGTGCGTCGCGGAGGCGATCGCGATGCACGGGACAGCGGCCAGTGGGGCGCGTCCTTCAAATACATGTTCGACCCGCTCGATACCGAGTTCGGCGCGTACTTCATGAACTACCACAGCCGTGCGCCGATCTTCAGCGCTACGGGGGCGCCACAGTCGGTCTACAACACCGCCAGGGGATTGCCGGGGCCGTTCGCTGCGCTTGCACCACTGCTGGTGGCCGGCAATTCGCAGTACTTCGTTGAATACCCTGAAGACATTCGCCTGTATGGCCTGAGCTTCTCCACCACCCTGCCTACCGGTACGGCTTGGAGTGGCGAAATCAGCTACCGTCCGAACGCGCCGGTGCAACTGAATTCCACCGACATCCTGTTTGCCGGTGTACGTCCGCTGGGTGGTGCATTGTCCAATGCTTCGCTGCTGACCGGTGTGCCTGGCCAGGACCTGCACGGTTACCGTCGCAAGGAGATCACCCAGTTCCAGACCACCCTGACGCACTTCTTCGATCAGGTCATGGGCGCCAGCCGTCTGACCCTGGTGGGCGAAGTGGGTGTGACTCACGTCGGCGGCCTGGAAAGCACCTCCGACGTCCGTTACGGCCGTGACCCGGTCTACGGTCCGGGCGAGTTGCCGGCCACGGGCGGTGCCAACACCTGCGCCAACATCCTCAACGCCAGCACCATCAATGGTGCGGGTCCCGGCTCGCCGCAGAACAACCGCAGCCGCAACTGCACCGACGAAGGCTTCACCACCTCGACTTCGTGGGGCTATCGCGGTCGCGCCATCTGGGAATACAACGACGTGTTCGCCGGCGTGAACCTCAAGCCGAACGTGGCCTGGTCCCACGACGTCAGCGGCTACTCGCCAGGCCCTGGCGGCAACTTCGAAGAAGGTCGCAAGGCGGTGAGCCTGGGCGTCGATGCCGAGTACCAGAACACCTACACCGCGAGTCTGGCCTACACCAACTTCTTCGACGGCAAGTACACCACCGTGGATGACCGCGACTTCGTGGCGCTCAGCTTCGGCGTGAACTTCTAAGCACTGCATTTCAGGACGAACGAATTTATGAAAATAACAAAGAGTCTGTTCCACGCCGGTGTTCTGGGCCTGTCGCTGCTGGCGACCGGTGTCATGGCGGCGGTGCCTGCCGCCGAAGCGGACAAACTGGGCAAGAGCCTGACCCCGATGGGCGCCGAAATGGCCGGCAACGCCGACGGCTCGATCCCGGCCTGGAAACCGATGCCGAAGAATGCCGGCACCGTCGACAGCAAAGGCTTCCTGTCAGACCCGTATGCCAGCGAAAAACCGCTGTTCACCATCACCAAGCAGAACGTCGATCAGTACAAGGCCAAGCTCGCGCCGGGTCAGTACGCGATGTTCCAGCGCTACCCTGACACCTTCAAGATGCCGGTCTACCCGTCCCATCGCGGCGCCACCGTGCCGGATGAGGTATTCGCCGCCATCAAGAAGAACGCCACCACCACGACCCTGGTGTCGGGTGGCAACGGTCTGGAAAACTTCGATACCGCCGTGCCGTTCCCGATTCCGAAAACCGGCGTGGAAGTCATCTGGAACCACATCACCCGCTATCGCGGCGGCAGCGTGACCCGTCTGGTGACCCAGGCCACGCCGCAACCGAACGGCTCGTTCAGCCTGGTGTACTTCCAGGACCAGTTCGTGTTCCGCGACAAGATGAAGGATTACGATCCGGCGAACCCGGGCAACATCCTGTTCTACTTCAAGCAGAAAGTGACCGCGCCGGCACGTCTGGCCGGTGGCGTGCTGCTGGTGCACGAAACCCTCGACCAGGTGAAGGAACCGCGTTCGGCGTGGGTCTACAACGCCGGTCAGCGTCGTGTGCGCCGCGCACCACAAGTGTCCTATGACGGCCCGGGTACTGCGGCGGACGGGCTGCGTACCTCCGACAACCTGGACATGTTCAACGGTGCGCCGGACCGTTACGACTGGAAACTGGTCGGCAAGCAAGAGATGTACATCGCCTCCGACAGCTACAAGCTCGACGATCCGAAACTCAAGTACACCGACATCATCAAGGCCGGGCACATCAACCAGGATCTGGCGCGTTATGAACTGCGTCGCGTCTGGCATGTGACCGCGACGCTGAAGGAAGGTCAGCGCCACATCTACGCCAAGCGTGACTTCTTCATCGACGAGGACACCTGGCAAGCGGCGGTGATCGATCACTACGATGGTCGCAACCAACTGTGGCGCGTGGCGGAAGCCCACTCCCAGAACTACTACAACGTGCAGGTGCCTTGGTACACCCTGGAAACCCTCTACGATCTGCAATCCGGTCGCTATCTGGCGCTGGGCATGAAGAACGAAGAGAAGTCGGCGTATGACTTCGGCTTCACTGCCACCACCAGCGACTTCACCCCGGCCGCCCTGCGTCAGGATGGTGTTCGCTAAGCTCCTGTAAATCGAGGCCGCATCCTCGTGAAAACGCCCCGACAGGTTCGGGGCGTTTTTTGTCTGTCGCTTTTTTCGTAGCCTTTTTGTAGCCATTTGTAGCAACGACCTTCATAACCGCTCCGTTTAAGGCTAGTCTGCGGGCATCTGCTACGCCGCCAACAGCCATACGAACAAGAGCCGGCCATGACTGATCTGTCCCCACTTCCGGGTCCCGCAAGCGTTGCCGTCGCGGCACTGGACGGGCGTTTTTTTCGCCCGCCACTGCCTGACGGCTACGTCATGCGGCCACGACTGTGCGAGCGCCTGCAAGCCGGGCTCGGTGGACGTCTGTTGCTGGTCAGCGCCCCGGCCGGGTTCGGCAAAAGCTCGCTGGCCGTGGAGTTCTGTCAAAGCCTGCCGGCGAACTGGCACAGCCTGTGGCTGGGGTTGAGCCCGCGGGACAACGACCCGGGGCGTTTTCTCGAGCGTCTGCTCGAAGGTTTGCAGGATTACTTTCCGCAACTGGGCAGTCGGGCACTGGGGCTGCTGAAAATGCGCCAGCGTCATCAGCCGTTCGCCTTCGAGGAATGGCTCGACGGCCTGCTCGATGAGCTGGCTCAGCATCTCGAACCGTGCTCACCCCTGTTGCTGGTGCTGGACGACTATCACCTCGCACAAGGGCCGGTACTCGACCGTTGCCTGCAATTTTTCCTCAACCATTTGCCCGACGGTCTGCTGGTCATGGTCACCAGTCGGCAACGGCCGGACTGGCACCTGGCTCGCCTGCGCCTGTCGCGGCAATTGCTGGAACTGCACGAACAGGACCTTCGCCTGACCCACGACGAAGCCTCGGCATTACTCGACCGGCACCGTAGCTCCCTTCGTGGCGAGGCGCTGGAAAACCTGATACAGCGCAGTGAAGGCTGGGTCGCCGGCCTGCGATTCTGGCTGCTGGCCGAGTCCGAAGCCGGAGGGGACTCGGTGTTGCCTCAGGCGCTGAATGGCGGGGAAGGGCTGATCCGCGATTACCTGCTGGAGGAAGTCATCGATTGCCTGCCAGCCGAAGTGCAGGCGTTTCTCTACGACACCGCGCCGCAGGAGCGTTTTTGCAGCGAGCTGTGCGACGCTGTGCGCGAAGCCCATGACAGTGCTGAAATCCTGCGTTTCCTGCTGGCGCATCAGGTGTTTCTGGTGCCCTTGGACGAGCACGGGCACTGGTATCGCTATCACCATCTGTTTTCCGATCTGTTGCGCAGTCGTCCGATCACCGGGGCGATAGTCCCGGCTGCCACGCTGCACTTGCGCGCCTGTCGCTGGTTCAATGCGCAGGGGCTGCTGGATGAAGCCGTGGAGCAGGCCTTGCGCGCAGGGCATCTGGACGTGGCGGCGAACCTGGTCCAGAACCTGTCCGAAGAACAACTGCTCGCCGAGCAGAATGTTGGAATGCTGCTTCGCTGGAAGATGGACTTGCCCGACAGCCTGTTGATCAGCACCCCGCGTCTGATCGTGCTGTACAGCTGGGCGTTGGGGTTGGCGTGTCAGCTCGATGCTGCCGAAGAACTTGCCAGTCATCTGAGCCGGTTTCTGCCGGCACCCTCAGCGACAGCGCAGAAGTCGATGCTTGCCCAATGGCTGGCGCTGAAGGGGATCATCGCCCGTGGGCGAGGGCACCGCCAGCAGACCATCGAGTATTGCAGTGAAGCGCTGGAAAGCTTGCCGGCCAAGCGTTACGGCCAGCGTCTGATGTGCCTTTCCACTTTATCCAACCTGGCGATCGCCGATGGCGATCTGTGGCGTGCCCGAGGCTTGAACCGCGAATCCCTGGAACTGGCGCAGCGGGTCGGCAATCCGTTGTTCGAGGCGTTGGCACATTACGATCGCGCCCGCGTCCTGCAGGCTCGCGGCGAGATTCTGCGTGCGCTCGATGAAGTGCGTCAGGGACTGGAACGTCTGCGGGGGCTGTCGGCACAACGCTTGTACGCAGTCCGTGCCCGGCTGACGCTGTATGAAGGTTTCCTGCTGGCCATGCGTCTGCAGCCACAAGTGGCACGGGCGCGATTGCAGGCTGGCTTGAGCGAAGCACGGGCCTGTCGTGATATCAGCGTATTGATCGGCCACTGCGTGATCGCCCGGCTCGAGGGCAGCAGCGGAGATTTTGCCAAGGCCTTCGCCGAGCTGGCAGAAGCCGAACGCCTGATGCACATCTGGGACGTTCCACCGATCTACTATCTGGCGATGATCACGCTGGTCAAATGCGAACTGTGGCTGTCCCAGGGGCGCATTGATCTGGCCGAGGCCTGGCTGGCGCGGTTGGGTCAGACCTATACCGGCGAGCGCGCGGCCGCCCCGCCGGAGTTCCACCCTCAATTGCCGTTGCACGTCGAATTGCAGCAGGCGCTGCTGGATGTCATTCAGGGACAACCCATGCTCGCCGAAGGGCGATTGAATGTCTTGCTGGAAAACGGTCAGCAAACCGGACGACAACTGCTCAGCGTGATGGCGTTGACGCAAAAGGTTGTGCTTTTACTGGCAGGCGGGCGCGAGTCCGAGGCTCGCAAGGCTTTGGGGCAGGCGCTGGAGGCGGCTGCAGGCGGTGTGCTGCAACCTTTCGAAATCTTGCTCAAAGAGCATTCGGAGTGGTTGCGCGGGCAATTGCAACTGAACGCAGCGACCGCGTTTTGCCAGCAGTTGCTGGAGCACTTTCCGCAGGCGAGCGTCCGCTCGCAAGCGGAATCCGTTGCGACCGAGCAGCTCAGTTCCCGTGAATTGGCCGTATTGCGGTTGATTGCACAAGGCTGCTCGAACCAGGAAATCAGCGATCAGCTGTTTATTTCCCTGCATACCGTGAAGACCCATGCCAGCCACATCAACAGCAAACTCGGAGTCGAGCGACGTACGCAGGCAGTGGCACGTGCCAAGGATCTGGGGGTCTTGAATTGATCGGTACAGGCACCTACCAAACAAAACGCCCCGAACCAGTCGGGGCGTTTTGTTTTACGGGCTGACCTGTTTCAGATCATGTTTGCAGATCAGGCCACCAGATCATTGGCGCTGAAACTGTTCACACCCACCAGCTGGATTTCAAAGTCCGCACCGGCGTTGCCGCTGACGTTGCCTGACAGCACGTGATCGACAAAGCGCAACTGGCCTGCGCCGGTGAAGTCATTCGCGCCGATGAAGCTGAAGCCGTTGAAACCGGCACTCAACAGGTTGGCGTCGAATTTGCTCAGGTCGATCTTGTCGCCCTGCAGGCTGCTGAAGTCCGTGATGACGTCACGGTTGGCACCGGTTCCCATCTCATTGACTGCCGAGAACACGAAGGTGTCGGCACCGGCTCCGCCGGTCAGCAGGTCGGCCCCAGCTCCGCCGTTGAGAACGTTATTTCCTGCATTGCCGATCAAGGTGTTGTTCAGCGCATTGCCAGTAACGGTGAACGGGCTGGTGTTGCCAGGATCCAGTGTGACGTTTTCGAAGTTCAGCAGGTTGCTGTTGTTCAGGTCAATAACGGTGGTGCCGAAGCCTGCGGTGTAGGCGACATAAAGGGTGTCAGTGCCTTCGTTGGCCTGTTCCTTCACCAGTGCTAGCTCGCCGAACTGGTCAAGTACATAGGTGTCGTTTCCTGTGCCGCCGATCATGGTGTCCAGGCCTGCCATTCCGTTGAGTACGTTGTTGCCGGCATTGCCGATCAGCACGTTGTTCAGCCCGTTGCCGTTGCCGTTGAGGTTGTTATTGCCGGTCAGGGTCAGGTTCTCGACGTTGGCGCCAAGCTGCCAGCTCACCGACGACTGAATGGTATCGATTTCGTTAGGATCGGTGCTGGTTTCCAGTACCACATCGTATTGGTTGTCCACGATGTAAGTGTCATTGCCGGTGCCACCGATAAGGTTGTCGATCCCTGCCCCGCCATTGAGAACGTTATTGCCTGCGTTGCCAAACAACGTGTTGTTCTGGGCGTTGCCGAGAATGCTGAACGGACTGGTATTGGCAGGGTCCAGCGTGACGTTTTCGACGTTCTGCAAGTTGCTGCCGTTAAGGTCAATGACGGTGGTGCCGAAACCCGCCGTGTAGGCAATGTAAAGGGTATCGGTGCCTTCGCTGGCCTGTTCCTGCACCAGTGCCAGCTCACCAAACTGGTCAAGTACGTACGTGTCGTTGCCTGCGCCGCCAATCATGGTATCCAGGCCGCCCATGCCGTTGAGCACGTTGTTGGCGGCATTGCCGACCAGCACGTTATTCAACTCGTTGCCATTGCCATTGAGGTTTGTATTGCCGGTCAGGGTCAGGTTTTCCAGGTTGGTGCCAAGCTGCCAATTGACCGATGCACGAACGGTGTCAATCTCGTTAGGATCGTTGCTGGTTTCCACAACCACATCCAAAGCGTTATCCACGATGTAGGTATCGTTGCCGAAACCGCCAATAAGGGTGTCGGCTCCAGCGCCGCCGTTGAGGATATTGTCGCCGATGTTACCGACCATATAGTTGTTCAGGGCATTACCGGTACCGTTGAGGTTATTGGCACCGAGAAGAGCCAGAACTTCAACGTTGTTGCCCAGGGCGTAGCTGACGGTAGACAGCACCGTGTCGATTTCAGTCAGCGAGTTACCTGTCTCGACAACAGTGTCGCCAATATTGTCCACATAGTAAGTGTCATTGCCTGCGCCGCCGGCCATGTAGTCGGCGCCGATGCCGCCGTCCAGAACGTTATTGCCGATATTGCCGATCAGAACGTTGCTCGATGTGTTGCCCAGCACCGTGAATGGTCCGGTGTTGATATTATCGAGCGTGACGTTTTCCACGTTGAGGAGGTTGTTCCGGTTGAGGTCGATGACGGTTGTGCCTGCACCTGCGACGTAGCTGATATAGAGCGTATCGGTGCCTTCATTGGCCTGCTCTTGTATCAGTCCCAGCTCGCCGGCCTGATCCAGAATATAGAGGTCGTGTCCTGCACCACCAATCATGGTGTCCAGGCCGCCCATACCATTGAGGACATTGTTACCGGCGTTGCCGATCAGAACGTTGTTCTGCGCGTTTCCGTTGCCATTGATGTCGGCAGTGCCAAGAAGTGTCAGGTTTTCCAGGTTAGCACCCAACGCGAAATTTACCGCCGAAAGCACGGTATCGATTTCAGTTGGCAGGTTGCTGGTTTCGATCACGGTATCCAGCAGGCTGTCAACGACATAGGTATCGTTGCCCAGACCACCGATCATGATGTCGGCACCAGTGCCACCATCCAGAAGGTTGTTGCCTGCGTTGCCTCTCAGCGTGTTGTTCAGGGCATTGCCCGTGGCATTGAGGTTTTCTGCTCCGCCTTGGAGTATCAGGTTTTCGACGTTGGCACCCAACGTATAGCTGATCGTAGAGATGACCGTGTCAATTTCAGACAAGGAACTTCCGCGTTCGATAACGACATCACCGACGTTGTCGACGTAGTAAGTATCGTTGCCTGCTCCACCTTCCATGGTGTCGGCACCACCTCGTCCATTAAGAACATTGTCCAGTGCGTTGCCGATCAGCCAGTCACCGAAATCCGAACCCACGGCGTTTTCGATTTTGGCGCCATACGCAATCCCCAGACCTTCATTGAAGGCGGCATTGGTCGTCAGATTAGTGAACGCCTTGCCGATCTGGCTGTATTGTCCTTCATTTAGGTTGATCCGAACCGAAGCCAGTTGATTGCTTGCGTCAATGGTGTCATTGCCGCCGGCATCCCAGATCGTTTCAAAAATTTGCTGATTGGGAGCCCAGCTATAGGTGGTATTGCCGCTTTGCCAGAGTCCGTTTGCACCGTAGAGCGACTGGATGGCCAGAATGTCCAGAACCATGGGCGTCGTGGGCTGATACGAATAGTTGTCGTTGTAGCTCATGACCGTGTACTTGACGTCGTCCAGAAGCGGCTGGAGCACTGTCGGATTAAGTGTGCCGGCCGAGAACGGATGCTTGAGGCCGATCGCATGACCGATTTCGTGCACGAAGGTCAGGTAGTCGTAAGAGCCTTTCGACGGAAAGAGTTCATCGGTGGACGGACCGATCCATACATCTCCACCCTTGGGGGTATTGTCAGGGAGGTATGCCCAAGCAGCGGTTTTGTTATCCATTCCCGAATAGCCGCCAAATCGCAGATCTCCAACGCTCGCAGCACTTTCGCGGACCATTGTGAAGGTGACGTTGGCAACTGCGCTCCACGTCGAGAGTGCATTGGAAATTGCAGTCTTCTGACCGGTGTAAAGGGAGAATACTGCGTTGTACTCATTGACCGAGCTGTAGGCATTGGCAAAGTAGGACGTGCGCGGAGCGATAAAACTGTACGTCAGATCAACGGTCGGAGACGAGCCGAATGGAAGCCATTGAGTCCCGGAAATCAAGCTGTTGACGTCAGGGTTACCGGTGAGGAAAGAGATGCGGCTTTCGGTGTTACCAAGTGGAGTGGGCATACGGGGGTTCCTGTTGGGGCTGCGACCCTTCCGTAATGCGGTCGCTACAAAAGTGTAATTTTGCACGAAAAAATAATAAGTGACATCAATTGGCCATTATTTTGATTTTTCTGGCGCCAATTTGTCGACCTGATGCCCTGTATCGACGCGTCACGTACAATCCTTAGTAATTCGTCATGTGTTTAGTGACCGTCTGTCGACTCTTCTCAGGAACCTTTATGAATATCCAAGGCTCCGCCCTTCTGCGCGAAACCTTTCCTGTCGGTCCTCTGCAGTGCAACTGCACGATCATCGGCGATCCGATCACCAAAAAAGCCATCGTTGTCGATCCGGGCGGCAATTCTGACCTGATCATGGCTCGCCTCGATGCGCTCGGTCTGAAAGTGGTCAGCATCATTCACACCCACGCGCACCTCGATCACTTCCTGGCTTCCGGCCAGATGAAAGAGAAGACCGGCGCCACGTTGCACCTGCATAAAGAGGATCAGTTCCTGTGGGACAACCTCGAGATGCAATGCCAGATGTTTGGTGTGCCTTATACCCCGGTGCCGTCACCGGATCGCTGGTTGAGCGACGATGAAGAGCTGGCCTGTGGCTGTGGCGTGGCGTTGCACACGCCGGGGCATACGCCAGGTTCCATGAGCTTCTGGTTTTCCGAGGCTAAGCTGTTGATTGCCGGCGACACGCTGTTTCGTCGCGGAGTAGGGCGCACGGATTTGTGGGGCGGCGATCAGGCGACCATCGTGCGATCGATCAAGCAGCGGCTGTACACCCTGGATGAAGACGCGACCGTTGTGGCCGGGCATGGTCCGGATACGCGTCTTGGGGATGAAATGCGCGAGAACCCGTTTGTGCGTGCCTAAACATTTTGTCACGGGTGCCCAGCGGAATTTTTGTGCATTGTCATGATCCAACGCCCGCACGGGCCAATTGCCAATGGCCGCGGCATCACAGAATGCAAAATGTAGGAGCACTCCATGTTCACCACGCGTCGTTTGATTATTGTCGCTACTGCCGTGGCCGTCTTGTCCGGCTGCGCCTCGCCCAACCCGTATGACAATCAGGGTCAGGCCGACAGTGGCTCCCAGGGCATGAGCAAAACCGCCAAGTACGGTGGCCTCGGTGCACTGGCCGGCGCGCTGGCCGGTGCCGCCATCGACCACAACAACCGCGGCAAGGGTGCGCTGATCGGTGCAGCCGTCGTCGGTGCCTCGGCCGCCGGTTACGGCTACTACGCTGACCAGCAGGAGAAAAAACTGCGCGCCAGCATGGCCAACACCGGGGTTGAAGTGCAGCGTCAGGGCGACCAGATCAAGCTGATCATGCCGGGCAACATCACCTTCGCCACCGATTCGGCGAACATCGCTTCCAGCTTCTATCAGCCGCTGAACAATCTGGCCAACTCGCTCAAAGAGTTCAACCAGAACCAGATCGAAATCGTCGGCTACACCGACAGCACCGGCAGCCGCCAGCACAACATGGACCTGTCCCAGCGTCGTGCGCAGAGCGTGGCGACCTACCTGACTTCGCAGGGTGTAAGCGGTGCCAACCTGAGCGCCCGCGGTGCCGGCCCGGATAACCCGATCGCCAGCAACGGTGACGTCAACGGCCGGGCGCAGAACCGCCGCGTCGAGGTGAACCTGAAGGCGATCCCTGGTCAGCAATATCAGCAGGGTCAGCAATATCAATGATCTGATTGCCGGTGAAAAAACTGGCATGCATAAAAAAACCAGCGTGAGCTGGTTTTTTTATGGCCGGAGTATCAGGCGGTTTGAGGCTTGGCCATCTTTCGGTTTTTCATCGGTGCAGCCTGCATGAACCGACGCTCGATAAAGACAAAAGACAAGGTGGATACGATAGAAGCAAAGGCCAGTGTGCATCCTGCCAGTACGGCGAATCGAGCAAGGGAGAGCTCACTGATTTCAACCCAGTACAAATGCACCGCGCCGAATACCAGGAACAACAACATAGCGTGCAGCAGATAAAAGCTGTAGCTGACCGAGCCCATTGCCACTAGCGTACGCAAGGTCAGTAATGAGGGACGAGCAATTGTCAGCGCGGCAAAAATGACCGAGACATTCAGGAACTGTTCCAGGCCGAAGATGCCCTTGTCACCAAATCGATAGAACATCAGCGATATCGTGGCAATCGCCAGAACCAGCGCGCCCCGCCGCAAGTTCTTGCTGAACTCTCTGGTGCTGAACATTGAGCAGAGCGCCCCTGGAATGAAAAACACCCAGGCACTGGCGCCGTTGAGGATCAGGTCAAGAATGGCAAAAATGATGATGGACAACAGCGTAAAGTTGCGACTCTTCCTGAGGGCAATGTAGACCAGCGGCAGGACTAGGTAAAACCGCCATTCGATGGCCAGCGACCAGGAAACGCCCAAGAGACGTGCAAAGTTGAATTCGTTCAGCGTTGGAAGCGGAAGCAGTCCGAAGCCAAACAAAGCCGGAATTGCCGCGACCATTGAAGCAATGTCCTGATGAATCGGCCAGGAGAACCAGAAGCCGATGGCGATGGCCAGGAGGGCGGCAGCAAAATAGGCCGGGACAATACGGCGTACACGCTTAACGAAGAAATCTGACCAGTCAACCGGTTTTTCCGACAGGATTTTGCTGGCAAACAACAGCCCGGTAATGCAGAAAAATACCTGTACACCGATGGCTCCCAGAAACTTCAGCAACTCACTGTCGGCAGGATCGAAGTAAAAAACCTTCGGCACCACTGCAAGATTGATCAGTACAAAAGGGGCGTGGTTCAGGGAAACCATAATGGCAGCCAACCCACGCAATCCATCCAGCCAGCGCGATTTCGGATGGTCTTCAGGCACGAGTGAGGGCGTGGTCCACTGAAAGATGAACATCGGCAGCGCCGCGCAAGCGAACAGAAATGCCAGAAGTATCAGGATTTCTGGTGTGTGCACTACGTAAAGGGGATTCATGGTGGGGCTCGGAAAAATTTTGCGGATTCTACCAGACCCGACTTTGCAGTCTACTCAGGGCGGCCAGCATAAGTCGGTTCGAAATATGCCCTGATAAAATGATCGCCCCTGCACATCCTGCAAAAAACAGAAAAGCCCTTGGCCAATTACTGGTCCAAGGGCTTTCGCTGGTGCGAAGATTTTACTTCTTCAGGCCGTAATGCTCGTCAAGCATGCCCGGCGAGTTCGGGGTCTTCGGCGCGTAGTCACGCGGAGGTTCCTGATCCCGTGGTGGTGTCAGGCGTTCCCGTGGGGCCTGTGCTGCTTCAGAGTGCAGCGAGGCGAGCAAGCGTTGACGGGTCTGCTCGTCCAGGGCCAGGCGGTTGGCGCCGTCGGCGAGGTGATCCTGCACTTCCTGATAGCTCTGGGTCAGTTTCTTGACCAGATTGGCGGTGCTGTTGAAGTGGGTCACCACTTCGTTCTGATAACTGTCGAAACGTTCCTGAATATCATCCAGTTGACGCTGCGTGCGGCTGGGCGCGGCGTTCGGCGCAACGCGAGCGATCAGGAAACCAATGGCGACACCCACAACCAGGGCAAGAGTCGGTAACAACCAAACTAAGAGCGAGTGTTCCACGAGTCCTTCCTCTATAAACGGCTTTGCTTTACGTTAACGGCTCGAACCTGCGCTGTATACCGCGATTCACTCGCAATAGACTGGCACAGACAATTTGCTAGACGAGTCGACCCGATCCGAGGTCACGGAGTTCCTTCCTTGCTGATGCGTGAAACCCCTGTAGTGATTGATGGCCCGGTGGGGCAACTTGAGTCTTTGTATCTGGACAATGAGCAGCCACGCGGCATCGCGCTGATCTGCCACCCGAACCCGGTGCAGGGCGGCACCATGCTCAACAAGGTCGTCTCGACCCTGCAGCGCACCGCGCGCGACGCGGGTCTTATCACCTTGCGCTTCAACTATCGCGGCGTCGGTGCCAGCGAAGGTTCCCATGACATGGGCACTGGTGAGGTCGACGACGCCCAGGCCGCTGCCGCCTGGTTGCTGGAAAAGCATCCGGAGCTGCCGTTGACCCTGTTCGGCTTCTCTTTCGGCGGATTTGTTGCAGCAAGTCTCGGCGGTCGTCTCGAAGCCCAAGGCATTCAGCTCAAGCACCTGTTCATGGTCGCGCCGGCGGTGATGCGCCTGGGCGAGCAGGATCAACTGCCGCAGCAGGGCGAGTTGACCGTGATCCAGCCGGAAACAGACGAAGTGATCGATCCGCCGCTGGTCTACGACTGGTCTGAAAAACTCCCGCGCCCCCATGAGCTACTGAAAGTGGCAGAATGCGGACACTTTTTTCATGGCAAGCTGACCGATCTCAAGGATCTGATCCTGCCGCGTCTCTCGAATTGATTGCAGTCTGACAAGCGATTACCCATGACGAACCGTACCCGCATCCTCACCGGCATCACCACCACCGGCACCCCGCACCTGGGCAACTACGCCGGTGCCATTCGCCCGGCGATTCTCGCCAGCCGCGACAGCAATGCCGACTCGTTCTACTTCCTGGCCGACTATCACGCCCTGATCAAGTGCGATGACCCGCTGCGCATCCAGCGCTCGCGTCTGGAAATCGCCGCGACCTGGCTGGCCGGTGGCCTGGATGTGGATCGCGTGACCTTCTACCGTCAGTCCGACATTCCGGAAATCCCCGAGCTGACCTGGCTGCTGACCTGCGTTGCCGCCAAAGGCCTGCTCAACCGCGCCCATGCTTACAAGGCTTCGGTGGACAAGAATGTCGAGACCGGCGAAGACCCGGATGCCGGCATCACGATGGGTTTGTACAGCTATCCGGTACTGATGGCGGCGGACATTCTGATGTTCAACGCGCACAAGGTGCCGGTCGGTCGCGATCAGATCCAGCACGTGGAAATGGCCCGTGATATCGGCCAGCGCTTCAACCACCTGTTCGGCCAGGGCAAGGAGTTCTTCACCATGCCCGAAGCGCTGATCGAGGAAAGCGTGGCCACGTTGCCGGGCCTGGACGGTCGCAAGATGTCCAAGAGCTACGACAACACCATCCCGCTGTTCACCAGCGCCAAGGACATGAAGGACGCGATTTCACGGATCGTTACCGACTCCCGTGCGCCAGGCGAAGCGAAAGATCCGGACAACTCGCACCTGTTCACCCTGTTCCAGGCGTTCGCCACACCGGCGCAGGCTGATGAGTTCCGCAGCGAGCTGCTGGGCGGTCTGGGTTGGGGCGAGGCGAAGAACCGTCTGTTCCAGTTGCTCGACAACGAGCTGGGCGAATCCCGCGAGCGTTATCACCAGTTGATCGAGCGTCCGGCAGATCTGGAAGACATCCTGCAACACGGCGCCAAGAAGGCTCGTGCGGTGGCGACGCCGTTCCTCAACGAGTTGCGCGAAGCGGTCGGCCTGCGCTCCTTCGTCAGTCAGGTTCAGGTGGCTGCGACCACCAAGAAGAAAGCTGCGAAAGCCGCACGTTTCGTCAGCTTCCGTGAAGACGACGGCAGCTTCCGTTTCCGTCTGCTGGCGGCTGACGGCGAGCAACTGCTGCTGTCGCGCAACTTTGCCGACGGTAAAACCGCCGGTCAGGTGACCAAACAACTGCAATCGGGTCAGGCGCTGGATGTACGCAGCGAAGACCTGAGCTTCAGCGTCTGGCTGGAAGGCGAGTGCGTCGGCGACAGCCCGGCGTTCGTCGACGTGGCTGCGCGGGATGCGGCTGTCGAGGCCTTGCGGATCGCTCTGACACCGGTTCAGGAATAATCAACGGCTCGGCCCGACCAAGGGCCGATTGCCATTCCCACGGGCCATCGCTACAGTGACGGCCCGTTTTTGTTGCCTTGCTAACGAATTATGACGCCCCTAGAACGATATCAAGCTGATCTGAAACGCCCGGATTTCTTCCATGATGCGGCGCAGGAAACTGCCGTGCGTCATCTGCAACGCCTGTATGACGATCTGATCGCGGCCGAGCAGAACAAGCCGGGTTTGCTGGGCAAGCTGTTTGGCAAAAAGGATCAGACGCCGGTCAAGGGCCTGTACTTCTGGGGCGGCGTGGGTCGCGGCAAGACTTACCTGGTGGACACCTTCTTCGAAGCGCTGCCATTCAAGGAAAAGACCCGCACTCACTTCCACCGCTTCATGAAGCGTGTACACGAAGAGATGAAAACCCTCGGCGGCGAGAAAAACCCGCTGACCATCATCGCCAAGCGTTTTGCGACTGAATCGCGGGTCATCTGCTTCGATGAATTTTTCGTTTCCGACATCACCGACGCCATGATCCTCGGCACGCTGATGGAAGAGCTGTTCAAGAACGGCGTGACCCTGGTCGCCACGTCGAACATCGTGCCGGACGGCCTGTACAAGGACGGCCTGCAACGCGCGCGCTTCCTGCCGGCCATCGCGCTGATCAAGCAGAACACCGAGATCGTCAACGTCGACAGCGGCGTCGACTACCGTCTGCGCCACCTCGAACAAGCGGAGCTGTTCCACTATCCGCTGGACGAAGCCGCTCACGAAAGCCTGCGCAAGAGCTTCCGCGCGCTGACGCCTGAGTGCACGGCGGCGGTGGAAAACGATGTGCTGATCATCGAGAACCGCGAAATCCGTGCCCTGCGTACTTGCGATGACGTGGCCTGGTTCGACTTCCGCGAACTGTGCGACGGCCCGCGCAGCCAGAACGACTACATCGAACTGGGCAAGATCTTCCACGCCGTGCTGCTCAGTGGCGTGGAGCAGATGAGCGTCACCACCGACGACATCGCCCGACGCTTCATCAACATGGTCGACGAGTTCTACGACCGTAACGTCAAACTGATCATTTCTGCCGAAGTCGAGTTGAAAGACCTGTACACCGGCGGGCGTCTGACGTTCGAGTTCCAGCGTACCCTCAGCCGTCTGCTGGAGATGCAATCGCACGAATTCCTGTCCCGGGCGCACAAGCCTTAAGCGGATTCGGCAAACAAAAAGGGCCTGCAGATGCAGGCCCTTTTTTGTGTCTGGTCGAATCGTCAGGCAGCTTGCTGGAACTGCTGCCGGTACTGGTTCGGCGACAGTTCGGTGTGCTGGCGGAACAGCCGTGCGAAGAAACTCGCATCGTCGTAGCCGACTTCGTAGCTGATGGTCTTGATGCTCTTGCGACTGCCGGAGAGCAAGCCCTTGGCAGTCTCGATGCGCAGCCGTTGCAGGTAGTGCAGTGGCTTGTCACCGGTGGCGGTCTGGAAGCGGCGCATGAAGTTACGGATGCTCATGCCGTGCTCGCGGGCCACGTCTTCGAAGCGGAACTTGTCGGCGAAATGCTCTTCGAGCCAGTGCTGGATCTGCAGGATGATCACGTCCTGATGCAGTTTCTGGCCACCGAAACCAATGCGACCCGGTGCATAGCTGCGTTGGACTTCATAGAGAATGTCGCGGGCCACAGCCTGAGCCACATTGGCGCCGCAGAAGCGCTCGATCAGATAAATGTAGAGATCGCAGGCTGAGGTCGTACCGCCGGCGCAGTACAGGTTGTCGGCGTCGGTCAGGTGCTTGTCCTGATTGAGATAGACCTGCGGGAAACGCTCGGCGAAGGCGTTGAAGAAACGCCAGTAGGTGGTCGCTTCCTTGCCGTTGAGCAACCCGGCCTCGGCCAGCCAGAACACCCCGGTGGCCTCGCCGCAGAGCACCGCGCCCCGGGCATGCTGTTCGCGCAGCCACGGCAGGATCTGTGGGTAACGTTGGCACAGCGTATCGAAATCGTCCCAGAACGCCGGGAGGATGATGACGTCGGCGTTTTCCAGGCCGCCGTCCACCGGCATGACCACGTCACTGAAGCTGTTGACCGGTTTGCCGTCGGGGCTGACCAAGCGGGTTTCGAACGCCGGAGTCAGGCCGTGGCCCAGTTGTTTGCCGTAACGCAGGCTGGCCAGATGGAAGAAATCCTTGGCTTGCATGAGGGTGGAAGCGAAAACCCGGTCGATCGCCAGGATGCTGACGCGCCGCAAGGGCGTGGAGACTTGCTTGGACATAATTCAACTTTTGTTTTTATAAGGGAAAGTGGTCACCAGACGGCTGGATCGTCTTATTTTTTGTCGGATGTGTCCAGTGTCCTGTATCGGAAGCGAGGCTTAGTCTCTGAAGGTCTGATCCCTCCAACAATAAATAAAAGGTGCCGCATGATTCCCAGAACCTTGTTCAGCTCCGAGCACGAATTGTTCCGCGACAGCGTACGAACCTTCCTCGAAAAAGAGGCCGTGCCGTTCCATGGGCAATGGGAAAAACAAGGCTACATCGACCGCAAACTGTGGAACAAGGCAGGGGAGGCGGGGATGCTCTGCTCGAACCTGCCGGAGGAATACGGCGGGTTGGGGGCGGACTTTCTTTACAGCGCGGTCGTGATCGAAGAAGTCGGGCGGCTGGGTTTGACCGGTATCGGTTTTTCACTGCATTCGGACATCGTCGCGCCGTACATCCTGCATTACGGCAGCGAAGCGCTGAAGCAGAAATACCTGCCGAAACTGGTGTCTGGCGAGATGGTTACCGCGATCGCCATGACCGAGCCCGGCGCCGGTTCCGACCTGCAAGGGGTCAAGACCACGGCGGTACTGGATGGCGACGAATATGTGATCAACGGTTCGAAAACCTTTATCACCAACGGCTTCCTGGCGGATCTGGTGATTGTCGTGGCCAAGACCGATCCCAAGGCCGGTGCCAAGGGTACCAGCCTGTTTCTGGTGGAGGCGAACACACCGGGCTTCGACAAGGGCAAACGCCTGGATAAGGTCGGAATGAAGGCTCAGGACACGTCGGAATTGTTCTTCCAGGACGTGCGCGTGCCGAAAGAAAACCTCTTGGGTCAGGCCGGGGCGGGATTTGCCTATCTGATGCAGGAACTGCCGCAGGAGCGTCTGACTGTGGCGATTGGCGGTCTGGCTTCAGCCGAGGCGGCGCTGCAATGGACGCTGGATTACACCCGCGAGCGCAAGGCGTTCGGCAAGTCGATTGCCGACTTCCAGAATACCCGCTTCAAACTGGCGGAAATGGCCACCGAGATTCAGATCGGCCGGGTGTTCGTCGACCGCTGCCTTGAGCTGCATCTGCAAGGCAAGCTGGATGTGCCGACGGCGGCGATGGCCAAGTACTGGGGCACCGACCTGCAATGCAAGGTGCTCGACGAGTGCGTGCAACTGCATGGCGGTTACGGTTTCATGTGGGAATACCCGGTGGCCCGGGCCTGGGCGGATGCGCGGGTGCAGCGCATCTATGCCGGCACCAATGAAATCATGAAGGAGATCATTGCGCGGTCGCTTTGAGTTTTGCAGTGAGTTGACTGGCCCCTTCGCGAGCAGGCTCGCTCCCACAATCATCACGCTGTACCTGTGGGAGCGAGCCTGGTCGCGAAGCTTTTAGCGGCTGATCACGGCGCCGGGTTCGGATAATCCTTGTGAATCGCTTCGATCCCTTCCAGCACTTCCTTCGACAGTTTCAGCTCGTAGCTCGCAATGTTGCTGTCCAGCTGTTCCAGCGTCGTCGCCCCGATGATGTTGCTGGTGACGAACGGTTGCTGATTCACAAAGGCCAGGGCCATTTGTGCCGGATCCAGGCCGTGTTCACGGGCCAGCGCCACGTAACGGCTGCATGCTGCTTCCGATTGCGGGTTGAAATAGCGGCTGAAACGGCTGTAGAGGCTCAGGCGGCCTTTCGGTGGACGCGCCCCACCTTCGTACTTGCCCGACAGGAAACCGAACGCCAGCGGCGAATAGGCGAGCAGGCCGCATTGTTCACGGATGGCGATTTCCGCCAGACCGATCTCGAAACTGCGGTTGAGCAGGTTGTACGGGTTCTGGATCGAGACAGCGCGCGGCCAGCCACGGGCTTCGGCCAGGGCGAGAAATCGCATGGTGCCCCACGGCGTTTCGTTGGACAAACCGATGTGGCGGATCTTGCCGGCCTTCACTTGCTCATCGAGCGCCTCAAGGGTGTCTTCGAGCGGCGTCAGGTTGGCTTCGGTCTGGTGCTTGTAGCCCAGCTGTCCGAAAAAGTTGGTGCTGCGCTCCGGCCAGTGCAACTGGTAGAGGTCGATGTAGTCGGTCTGCAGGCGCTTGAGGCTGGCGTCCACGGCCTCGGTGATGTGCTGGCGGTTGTGGCGCAGGTTCTTGTCGCGGATGTAGTCGATGGTGTTGCCGGGGCCGGCGATCTTGCTGGCGAGAATCCAGTCGGCGCGGTCGCCACGGCTCTTGAAGTAATTGCCGATGTAGCGCTCGGTGGTGGCGTAGGTGTCGGCTTTTGGCGGCACCGGGTACATTTCGGCAGTGTCGAGGAAATTGATCCCGGCCTCTTTTGCCCGTTCGATCTGGGCGAAGGCTTCAGCTTCAGTGTTTTGCTCGCCCCAGGTCATGGTGCCGAGGCAGATTGCACTCACGTTCAGGTCGGTACGGCCTAGCTGGCGATAGTCCATCGGGTGCTCCTTGGGCAAAACAAGCATAAAAGCAGGTTGAAATTTTTTTCGCAATCTGCATAATTGCCGACCTCTTTCTGCAGTGGAAGTGATGCCCCGCCGCCGAAGAATCTTGCCGTTGAACGGACGCGCCGACCCGAGCCCCCGAAAGCGTCTGTATCCGGCTGCCTTTGACTTGTCAAAGTACGCACTATTCAGTAAGATCCGCCGTCTTATTTACAGGCGGCCCCTGAGGCTATAAAGAATGAAAACTTTTACTGCTAAACCGGAAACAGTAAAGCGCGACTGGTTTGTCGTCGACGCTGCTGGTCAGACCCTGGGTCGTCTGGCCACCGAAATCGCGAGCCGTCTGCGTGGCAAGCACAAGCCTGAGTACACTCCTCACGTTGACACCGGCGACTACATCGTCGTAATCAACGCTGAGCAGATCCGTGTTACCGGCGCTAAAACCACTGACAAAATGTACTACTCCCACTCCGGTTTCCCGGGCGGCATCAAGTCGATCAACTTTGAAAAGCTGATCGCCAAGGCCCCTGAGCGCGTGATCGAGACCGCGGTTAAAGGCATGCTGCCTAAAAACCCACTGGGTCGCGACATGTACCGTAAGCTGAAAGTCTATGCGGGCGCTGCACACCCTCATACTGCTCAGCAGCCCCAAGAACTGAAGATTTAACGGAATAGTTCATTATGTCGGCGACTCAAAATTACGGCACTGGCCGTCGCAAGACCGCAACCGCACGCGTTTTCCTGCGTCCGGGTACTGGTAACATCTCCATCAACAACCGCTCCCTGGACACGTTCTTCGGTCGCGAAACTGCCCGCATGGTAGTTCGTCAGCCGCTGGAACTGACTGAGACTGTCGAGAAGTTCGACATCTACGTCACCGTCATCGGTGGTGGTGTAAGTGGTCAGGCTGGCGCAATCCGTCACGGCATCACTCGCGCTCTGATGGACTACGACGAAACCCTGCGTAGCGCTCTGCGCAAAGCTGGCTTCGTTACCCGCGACGCCCGTGAAGTTGAACGTAAGAAAGTTGGTCTGCGTAAAGCGCGTAAGCGTCCGCAGTACTCGAAGCGTTAATTTCGCTTCCACGTTCAAAAAGAACGCCCGATTCCTCACGGAACCGGGCGTTTTTTTATGCGTGCGATTTCTTGAATAATTGCGCTGTGACAACTTGCCACATTCGTAGACCCCCTATACTACAAGGCTTGAGGGCCAGCCCTCCGGGTAATTACCTTGTCAGAATTGGGGGTTTTCATTACCATTCGGCAAAATTTTTATAAGTACATAGTTTCAATTTAGTAGACGCCTGATTTAACAGGCCACAAAGCTGATGGGAGAGGACTGAATGAGCAATGACGGCGTGAATGCAGGCCGGCGTCGCTTCTTGGTAGCAGCCACATCCGTGGTGGGTGCTGCAGGAGCGGTGGGGGCTGCGGTCCCGTTCGTGGGGTCATGGTTTCCCAGTGCCAAGGCGAAAGCTGCCGGAGCACCGGTGAAAGTGAATGTCAGCAAAATCGAGCCAGGACAGCAGATGATTGCTGAATGGCGCGGCCAGCCGGTGTTCATTGTCCGCCGTACCGAGGAAATCCTGGGGAATCTCAAAAAGATCGAAGGCCAACTCTCCGATCCGACCTCCAAAAACTCCACGCAACCCACTTATGTCGACCCTGAAGTGCGTTCGATCAAGCCGGAAATCCTCCTGCTGATCGGGATCTGCACTCACCTGGGTTGCTCACCGACCTTCCGTCCCGAAGTGGCACCCGCGGATCTGGGCAAAGACTGGGTAGGCGGTTATTTCTGCCCTTGCCACGGTTCCCACTACGATCTGGCTGGCCGCGTCTACAAGTCGCAACCTGCGCCTTTGAACCTGCCAGTACCCCCGCATTCCTATGAGACCGATGACCTGATTGTCATTGGCGTCGATACGGAGAAAGCGTGATGAGCAAGTTCATGGATTGGGTTGATGCACGCTTCCCCGCCACCAAAATGTGGGAAGACCATCTCAGCAAGTATTACGCGCCAAAAAACTTCAACTTCTTCTATTTCTTCGGCTCGCTGGCGCTGCTCGTTCTGGTCAACCAGATCGTCACCGGCGTCTGGCTGACCATGAGCTACACCCCGTCGGCGGAAGAAGCGTTCGCTTCCGTCGAATACATCATGCGCGACGTCGAGTACGGTTCGATCCTGCGCCTGCTGCACTCCACCGGCGCTTCGGCGTTCTTCATCGTGGTCTATCTGCACATGTTCCGTGGCCTGCTCTACGGTTCGTACCAGAAGCCGCGTGAGCTGGTGTGGGTCTTCGGCATGCTGATCTACCTGGCGCTGATGGCTGAAGCCTTCATGGGTTACCTGCTGCCGTGGGGCCAGATGTCCTACTGGGGTGCCCAGGTGATCATCTCGCTGTTCGGCGCGATTCCGGTCATCGGCAACGACCTGACCCAGTGGATCCGTGGTGACTACCTGATTTCCGGAATCACCCTGAACCGCTTCTTCGCCCTGCACGTGGTTGCGCTGCCTATCGTGATTCTCGGTCTGGTGGTGCTGCACATCCTGGCATTGCACGAAGTCGGTTCGAACAACCCGGACGGCGTGGACATCAAGAAGCACAAAGACGAAAACGGTATCCCGCTGGACGGCATCGCCTTCCACCCGTACTACACCGTGAAAGATATCGTCGGCGTTGTGGTGTTCCTGTTCATCTTCTGCTTCATTGTGTTCTTCTTCCCGGAAATGGGCGGTTACTTCCTCGAAAAACCTAACTTCGAGCAGGCCAACCCGTTCAAGACCCCAGAGCACATTGCACCGGTCTGGTACTTCACACCGTTCTACGCAATCTTGCGGGCGGTCCCTGACAAGCTCATGGGCGTTATCGCCATGGGTGCCGCGATTGCGGTGCTGTTCGTCCTGCCGTGGCTCGACCGCAGCCCGGTCAAGTCGATGCGTTACAAAGGCTGGATGAGCAAGATCTGGCTGGTGGTGTTCTGCATTTCGTTCGTGATCCTCGGCATTCTGGGCGTTCTGGCCCCGACGCCAGGCCGTACGCTGCTGTCGCAGGTCTGCACCTTCCTGTACTTCGCCTACTTCATTCTGATGCCGTTCTACACCAGGCTCGAGAAGACCAAACCGGTTCCGGAAAGGGTGACTGGCTGATGAAAAAGTTATTTTTTGCTCTGATTTTTGCTGCTCTGCCAGTGCTGTCTTTCGCGGCCGAACACGGTGGTCCGGAACTGGAAAAGGTCGACATCGACGTTTCCGACAAGGCTGCCCTGCAGGATGGCGCGCGTACTTTCGCCAACTATTGCATGGGCTGCCACAGTGCCAAGTTCCAGCGTTACGAGCGTGTGGCCGATGACCTCGGTGTTCCGCACGAACTGATGCTGGAAAAACTGGTGTTCACCGGCGCCAAGATCGGCGATCACATGAACATCGGCATGCAGCCGGCCGACGCCAAGACCTGGTTCGGCGCAGCGCCGCCAGACCTGACGCTGGTGGCTCGTGTTCGCGGCACCGACTGGCTCTACGGTTACCTCAAGTCGTTCTACGAAGATCCTGCGCGTCCATGGGGCGTGAACAACAAGGTCTTCCCGAACGTCGGCATGCCCAACGTGCTGGTCGGCCTGCAAGGTCGCCAGGTTGTGGGTTGCAAACAGGTACAGATCGTCGAGGACGGCAAGAAGCAATATGACCCGCTGACCGGTACGCCTCTGACTCATGAAGCGTGCGATCAGTTGACCATCGTGCCGAAAACCGGAAGTCTCAACGAAGAGCAGTTCGATGAGAAGGTCAAGAATCTGGTAACCTTCCTGGCTTACTCGGCTAACCCGGTTAAGCTGCAACATCAGCGCATCGGTACTTACGTCTTGCTGTACCTGGCGTTCTTCTTTGTGTTCGCCTACCTGCTCAAGCGTGAATACTGGAAAGACGTGCACTGATAACGCTTCAAGCAATTGCTGTTAATCGCGCGCGCCCAAGGGCGCCTCTGAAAACGCAACGCCTGGTTCGCCAGTCGTTGCGGGAGGTGCCCTCTGGGCGCGCGCGTTTTTCCGGCTCCGACTATTTCAACAAGCGAGGAGGATCGCCATGGGCGTGACCAATCGGTTGGCCTGTTACTCCGACCCCGCCGACCACTATTCCCACCGAGTGCGCATCGTGCTTGCAGAGAAGGGTGTCAGCGCCGAAATCATTTTTGTGGAGGCTGGTCGTCAGCCGCCTAAACTGATTGAAGTGAACCCTTACGGCAGTCTGCCCACGCTGGTCGATCGAGACCTGGCGTTGTGGGAGTCGACCGTGGTGATGGAATACCTGGATGAGCGTTACCCGCATCCACCGTTGATGCCTGTGTACCCGGTGGCGCGTGCCAACAGCCGTCTGCTGATTCATCGTATTCAGCGCGACTGGTGTGGTCTGGTGGATCTGATTCTGGATTCGCGCACCAAGGAAGCGGCCCGTGCCGTGGCGCGCAAGGAATTGCGCGAAAGCCTGACGGGCGTGTCGCCGCTGTTTGCCGACAAGCCGTTTTTCCTCAGTGAGGAACAAAGTCTGGTGGATTGCTGCCTATTGCCAATACTCTGGCGTTTGCCGATTCTGGGTATAGAACTGCCGCGGCCGGCCAAGCCGCTGCTTGATTATATGGAGCGTCAGTTTGCGCGTGAGGCATTCCAGGCGAGTCTGTCTGGTGTCGAACGTGACATGCGCTAAGGCTTAAGGAGCCGCTATGAACTCCAGTCGACCTTATCTGGTCCGCGCGCTCTACGAGTGGATTGTGGATAACGATTGCACCCCGCACATGCTGGTCAATTCCGAGTACCCGGCGGTGCAGGTGCCACAGGGCTTTGCCAGTGACGGGCAGATTGTCCTGAACATTTCGCCAAGTGCCGTGCGGCACTTGCACATGGACAATGACGTTGTGACCTTCGAAGGTCGCTTCGGTGGCGTCCCGCACAGTCTGTACGTGCCGATTGCTGCGATTCTGGGGATCTATGCCCGGGAGAACGGTCAGGGCATGGTGTTCGATCTGGAGTCGCCGATGGATGACGAAGACGAGATCGAGCAGGATGACGATGTTCCGCCACCGGACAGCGAGCCACCGCGCCCAAGCGGTCGGCCAAGTCTGAAAGTGGTGAAGTAATAAAAAAGGCGATCCGGTTGGATCGCCTTTTTTGTGCCTGCGTTTTGCGGGTCAGTCGATGTATTCGAACAGCTTCACAATCTTCTGTACGCCGGAAACACCCTGCACCAGGTTGGTCGCCTGGGCGGCTTCCTGTTTGGTCAGCAAGCCCAGCAGATAGACAATACCGTTCTCGGTCACGACCTTGATGCGCGAGCCGGGAATGCTGGCGTCAGTGAGCATCTGGGTCTTGATCTTGGTGGTCAGCCACGCATCGTTCTGGCGAGCCAGCAGGGAGGAGGGCTGCAACACTTGCAGTTCGTTATGGACCTTTTTCACGCGCTGAACGTTGGCGGCGGCCTGTTCGGCCTTTTCCTTGAGATCTGCGCGCGGGGTCTGGCCGGCCAGCAGCACGACACCGTTGAAGCTGGTCACGACGATGTGCGAGTCGTTGTCCAGGGCCGGATCGGCCTTGGCTACGTTGACGCCGACTTTGGTTTCGATCAGCGAGTCATCGATCTTGCTGCCGAAAGTGCGGGTGCCGCGGTCGTCTTCGATCGGCGCTTCACGGCTGGCATTCACCACCGAGGTGCAGCCACTGATGCCGAGGCACAGGGTCAAGGCCAGAAGGCCAAGGCGATTAGGGGTCATTCTTCACTCCCGAACAGTTGGCTGTCGATCAGATCGCAAAGGCAATGGATCGCTAGCAAGTGGACTTCCTGAATACGTGCGGTGACGTTGGCCGGTACGCGAATCTCGACGTCTTCGGGCAGCAGCAGTGAAGCCATGCCTCCGCCATCGCGTCCGGTCAATGCTACGACAATCATTTCGCGATCATGTGCGGCCTGGATCGCCTGAATAATGTTCGCCGAGTTGCCGCTGGTCGAAATCGCCAGCAATACGTCGCCCGGCTGGCCGAGTGCGCGAATCTGCTTGGAAAACACTTCGTTGTAGCTGTAGTCGTTGGCGATCGAGGTGATGGTCGAGCTGTCGGTGGTCAGCGCGATCGCCGGCAGGCTCGGGCGCTCACGCTCGAAACGGTTGAGCAGTTCCGAGGAGAAGTGCTGGGCATCGCCGGCCGAGCCGCCGTTACCGCACGAGAGCATTTTGCCCTCGTTGAGCAGGGCGTTGACCATCACCTGGCTGGCTTGCTCGATGTGCGGTGCAAGTACGTCCATCGCCTGTTGCTTGGTGTCGATGCTGGCCTGGAAAAGCTGGCGAATTCGGGATTGCATGTCCATCTGTGTGACCTTAATTAGCGCGGCTGTCCGGCACGTGAATGTGCAGCCCGCAAAGCAAAGAGCAAAAGTGTTGAGTGAAAGTGTCCGGGTCGGGGCAGGTGGTCAACTGTCGAACGCATTCTGCAACCAGTTCAGCTGATCCTGGTGACTGTCGATGGCCACCACGTCGAAGCGGCAGGGGGAATTGGCCCAACGCGATTCGCGCTGAAGAAAATACTGTGCGGCGAAAATCAGTTTCTGCCGCTTGCGCCCATCGATGCTGTCGAGTGCGCCACCCCATTGAGTGTTCTTACGGTAACGGACTTCGACGAATACTACTGTATCGCCATCAAGCATGACCAGATCAAGCTCACCGCGTTTGCATAACCAGTTCTGCGCCAGCAGGCGCAGACCCTGGTGTTGCAGATGCTCGAGCGCCTGGCGCTCGGCATCCTTGCCGCTTTGCAGGTGTGACCTGTCGGGCATCAGCGTGGAGTGTCCGGCAGGCGCTGGATCTGACCGCTGACGAACTGTGCCCATGGCAACTGACGTACGACTCGCTGGGACTGAGTCATGCCCAAGCTGCCCGACTGACCTTCAATGCGGCTGTCCGGCAGTGCCTTGAGCTGATCCAGGCGCGGCGCGAGGCGGTAGGCATCGACGCCCATCGCGTACAGGCGGCCGAGGCTGCCGGCGGCTTGTGGCCATTGCGCGGTGACCTGCTGACGCAGCGGATCGCTGGTTTCCAGCAGCCACGGGGTTTCGCAGAAGCGCACGCCGTTCATGTCGTTGTACTGGTTCACGTCGCCGCTGGCGCTGAACACGTGGGAGGTCGCGTAGACCGGCACGTCACCGGCGTACTGGAAATTCAGGGTCGGCTTGATTTGCTGCGCCTGTTGTGGTGTGGCGGCGAGGAAGATGAATTCGATGTCCTGGCGACGCGAAGGCTGGGCGGCAACGTTGGTGCCGGCAGCATTCTGCAGGCTCTTGGCGCGAGCTTCGCTCTGACGCAGTTGGAACATGTCGGCGATCTGCTGGGCCAGTTGCACCGGCTGATCGACGCGCTCGGTGGCGACAATGCTGCCGCCGTTGGCTTGCCAGTCCTGGCTGAACGCGCGCAGGACGCGGTCGCCCCATTCGCCTTTCGGCACCATGATCGCGGCGCGGTGCAGGCCGTCTGCACGGGCGCGGCGGGAGACTTCGCGGGCTTCGTCTTCAGCGGCCAGACCGAACTGGAACAACTGCGCCGGGCCTTGATCGCCTTCGCTGTAGTTCAGGGCGAGGGTGGTGATCGGCAGTTGCGGGCGAGTGCTCAACTGTTTGACCAGCGGCTTCTCCAGCGGGCCGACGACCAGTTGCACGCCATCGGCCTGGGCCTTGCGGTAGAACTCGTCGAGATTGGTCAGTTTCGAGCTGTCGTAGAACTCGATGGCCGGTGGTTTCTGGCCGGCTTGCTGAGCCTGATAGTGTGCGGCCATGAAGCCGTCACGCAGGGCCTTGCCGACCGAGGCCAACTGGCCGTCCTGTGGCAACAGCAGGGCGATCTTGCTCAGGGGCTGGCTGGCCAGTTCCTTGAGTTTGGTCAGGGGCAGCGGCAGGTTGATCGCGGCTGGGTGCTTTGGATGCTGGTTGCGCCAGTTGTCGATGGCGGCTTGCTGCTGTTCCAGGGTGCCGGCGGTTTTCACGGCCAGGGCCAGGCTCATCCAGCCGCCGAGGTCATCGGTGGTGTTCGCTTGCAGTTGATCGGCCGGCAGCGACGCAATCAGGGTCCAGATCGCTTCGTGGTTCTTGCTGGCTGCTTCGCCTTCCAGCATCGGCGCGATGAAGATGCGCTCGCGGGCAGCGGCCAGGGTCTGGCCGTCGGCTTCAAGGGCGCGGGCGTGAACCGTGCCGGCGCGAACTTGCAGCGGTACGGACAGTTCGCTCAGGCGTTGCAGGCTTGGATGGCTCAAGGCAGTCAGCGCGGCTTTCGGCTGGTTGCGGGTCATGGCCAGTTCAGCAGACAGGGTGCTGGCGAATGCCTGCTGGCCCGGCTGGAGTTGTTCCATCGGCACTTGCTGCAGGATTTGCGCGGACTGTCCGGCATTGCCCTGGCGGTACGCCATGTCTGCCGCACTCAGGCGCAACAGCGCAGCCTTGTCCGGCGATTTGGCCTGGGCAGCCTGTTCGAGCAATTGCTCGATGGTGGCATCCGGGGTCCGAGGAAGTTCGCCAAGGCTGGAGGAAGGGGAGCTGGCGCAAGCCGCCAGCAAGGCAGCGAGGCAGAGGGCAGTGAACAGCCGCAGGCAAGCGATCATGTAAGTGTTCCTGATACTCGATCAAATTAGCGTCGAATTGTACCCAAGCACTGGCCGGGGCGCGATGTTACTGGCGTGAAACCGTCAATTTAGCTGATACAAAGAGTGCGCAGCCTCACAATGGTGCGACAAACCGTGTCCGACCCGAGCGCATCGTTCGACGTACTACGCGCTACAATGGCGGTTTTTACCGATCATGAGGTGTGCGCTTTGACTGCTCCAGGTCCTTTGAATTCCGCTGCGGGCTCGCTTTATGTGGTGGCGACGCCCATCGGCAAC
The DNA here is from genome assembly GCF_016735645.1 of Pseudomonas sp. B7. NCBI lineage: Bacteria > Pseudomonadati > Pseudomonadota > Gammaproteobacteria > Pseudomonadales > Pseudomonadaceae > Pseudomonas > Pseudomonas sp. B7. The sequence continues at coordinate 900,071 of NZ_JAERRE010000001.1, read as the reverse complement.
CTGGATGACATCAGTGCGCGGGCGTTGAAGATCCTGCGCGAGGTGGCGCTGATCGCCGCCGAAGACACGCGCCACTCACAGCGCCTGATGCAGCACTTCGGCATCTCCACACCGCTGGCGGCCTGTCATGAACACAACGAGCGGGATGAAGGCAGTCGCTTCATAACTCGTCTGTTGGCAGGTGACAACGTTGCACTGATTTCCGATGCCGGTACGCCGCTGATCTCCGATCCTGGTTATCACCTGGTGCGTCAGGCGCGTGCCGCCGGGATCAATGTGGTGCCGGTGCCAGGTGCGTGCGCGTTGATCGCGGCATTGTCGGCTGCCGGTCTGCCATCCGACCGTTTTATCTTCGAAGGCTTTTTGCCGGCCAAGGCCGTAGGGCGCAAGGCGCGGCTGGAAGCTATCAAGGAAGAACCGCGCACGTTGATTTTCTACGAGGCGCCGCATCGTATTCTGGAATGCCTGCAGGATATGGAAGCGGTGTTCGGCGCTGACCGTCCGGCATTGCTCGCTCGTGAAATCACCAAAACCTTCGAAACACTCAAGGGATTACCGCTGAGCGAGTTGCGGGCATTCGTCGAGGCCGACAGCAATCAGCAGCGCGGCGAGTGCGTTGTTGTGGTGGCGGGCTGGACCGCACCGGAATCCGAAGACGCTGTCAGCAGCGAGGCGATGCGTATCCTTAACCTGTTGCTGGAAGAGATGCCGCTCAAGCGTGCGGCAGCCCTGGCAGCGCAAATCACCGGTGAGCGCAAAAACGTGCTGTATCAGGTCGCGCTGGATCAGCAAAAAGATGCGTAACCCGTCGCGCAGACCGGTTTGCGGGCTATTAGCGCTTGTTCTTCGGCCGCTCTGCCGTTAACCTGCGCGGCGGAGAGTCGATCGGACAGTCGCTGCCCTCTATGAAAATTAGGGGGGGGAGGAAAGTCCGGGCTCCATAGGGCGAAGTGCCAGGTAATGCCTGGGAGGCGTGAGCCTACGGAAAGTGCCACAGAAAATAACCGCCTAAGCGCTTCGGCGCCGGTAAGGGTGAAAAGGTGCGGTAAGAGCGCACCGCACGTCTGGCAACAGTTCGTGGCTAGGTAAACCCCACTTGGAGCAAGACCAAATAGGGTCCCAAGGCGTGGCCCGCGCTGGGACCGGGTAGGTTGCTAAAGATGTCCAGTGATGGCCATCGTAGACGAATGACTGTTCAAGACAGAACCCGGCTTACAGATCGACTCTCCACCTTTTTCTTTTCCCTGCTTGAATTAAAGGCGACAGGGCTGTTTATTATCAGCAGGCCTGCGCTGGAAACCGGCAGCGGCAAACGCAGTAATAGCCATTTCCCACCTTGCTTCAATCAACAGCAGAAGCGCTTTTGTAATACCGAAAAAATCTTACTCTTAACAAATTACTTTAACTTTCGAGCGCAGCTTTCAGTGCTGCTTCAAGTTATTGGATAAAAGCATCCGCCAGATTCTCGTTGCTCCTCCTTTTATGCTCCTAAATCTCCGTTCTGTAAGGGTTTTCCTTTAATCCGCGCCTTGACGGTGTGGTGGGCGCATTCCTATAGTGTGCGCAAGTGGCGGAAAGTGGCATGAAGTGGGTTTTTTGAGCTCAAAACGATAAAAATTGGAGAAACGCAGACGTGTTTCGCGGAGCTAACGCTATCAGTCTCGACGCAAAGGGCCGTCTCGCCATGCCGAGCCGGTACCGTGACGAGCTCGATTCGCGCAGTTCCGGCCAGTTGATCGTGACCATTGATGCCGTTGATCCATGTTTGTGTGTCTACCCGCTCGATGAGTGGGAAATTATCGAAACCAAGTTGCGCGCGCTTCCTTCGCTTCGCGAAGAGAACCGTCGTCTGCAGCGTTTATTGATTGGTAATGCCGTTGACCTCGAGCTCGACGGCAGTGGTCGTTTCCTGGTGCCGCCGCGCCTGCGCGAATACGCGAAGCTCGACAAGCGCGCGATGCTGGTGGGCCAACTGAACAAGTTCCAACTGTGGGACGAAGATGCCTGGAACGCGGTTTCTGCCGCTGACTTGGCTGCCATACAACAACCGGGCGCCATGCCTGACGAATTGCGTGATCTGATCCTGTGACTATTGATAGCGGCTTTAACCACATCACCGTACTGCTTGACGAAGCCGTCGAGGCTCTCGCCGTACGCCCTGATGGCTGCTATCTGGACGGCACGTTCGGACGCGGCGGGCATAGCCGGTTGATCCTGAGCAAGCTCGGGCCGGACGGTCGGCTCATCGGATTCGACAAGGATCCTCAAGCGATTGCCACCGGGCAAACGCTAGCGGCCGAAGACGGCCGCTTTGTCGTTGTGCAGCGCAGCTTTGCCGAGCTCGGTTCGGTCGTTGCCGAACGGGGGCTGACAGGCAAGGTCAGCGGCATTCTGCTGGATCTGGGCGTGTCTTCGCCGCAGCTCGATGACGCCGAGCGCGGCTTCAGTTTTCTCAACGACGGCCCGCTGGACATGCGCATGGATCCGTCCCGTGGCATCAGCGCAGCCGAGTTCGTCAACACCGCGCCGGTGGAAGAAATTGCCCGTGTCTTCAAAGAGTACGGCGAAGAACGTTTCTCCGGTCGCATGGCCCGTGCCGTTGTCGAGCGCCGTGATGTCACGCCGTTCGAGCGCACCGCCGATCTGGCCGAAGTCCTGAAAGTCGCCAACCCGGCGTGGGAAAAGGGCAAGAACCCGGCAACCCGCGCTTTCCAGGGCCTGCGCATTCAAGTCAACAACGAACTGGGCGATCTGGAAGCGGGTCTTGAAGCCGCGCTCGAATGCCTGGAAGTGGGCGGTCGTCTGGTCGTGATCAGCTTCCACTCGCTGGAAGACCGTATTGTCAAACTGTTCATGCGCAAGCTGGTGAAAGGCGAAGCCGACAACCTGCCGCGCAACCTGCCGGTTCGCCACGTTGCGTTCGAACCGAAAATCAAAGTCCATGGCAAAGCGCAGACGGCCTCCGACGCCGAACTCAAAGCCAACCCACGTTCCCGTAGCGCCGTCATGCGCGTCGCGGAGAAGCTGCGGTGAGCAAGCTTTTCGCCAAGCCACTGCCCGGCGGCAGCTTTTTCATGCTGCTGCTGTTCATCGGCGTGCTCGTGTCGGCCATCGGCGTGTCTTACAGCGCCCACTGGAACCGGCAGTTGCTCAACACCCTTTACAACGAACTGAGCGTGCGCGACAAGGCGCAGGCCGAGTGGGGGCGTCTGATCCTGGAGCAAAGCACCTGGACCGCCCACAGCCGGATCGAAGTGCTGGCCACCGAACAACTGAAGATGCACATCCCCGGCGCAGCTGACGTGAAGATGGTGGCGCCATGATGAAACTCGAAGGGGCTCTCTTCCCGTGGCGCTTCCGTCTGATGGTGGCACTGCTCGGCGTGATGGTCGCGGCCATCTGCTGGCGCATCATCGACCTGCAAGTGGTTGACCGAGACTTCCTCAAAGGCCAGGGCGACGCGCGCAGTCTTCGGCACATTCCGATTCCGGCTCACCGTGGTCTGATCACCGACCGTAACGGCGAGCCGCTGGCCGTGAGTACCCCGGTGACCACGCTCTGGGCGAACGCCAAGGAAATGCAGACCGCCAAAGAGAAGTGGCCGGCACTGGCCGCCGCGCTGGGGCAGGATCCGAAAGCCCTGGCCGAACGTCTCGAAGCCCAGGCCAACAAAGAATTCATTTATCTGGTGCGCGGGTTGACCCCCGAGCAGGGCCAGGCCGTGCTCGACCTCAAAGTCCCGGGTGTCTACGGCATCGAAGAATTCCGCCGGTTCTACCCGGCCGGTGAAGTGACGGCGCACATGGTCGGGTTCACCGATATCGATGACCACGGTCGTGAAGGTGTCGAACTGGCCTACGACGAATGGCTGGCCGGCGTGCCCGGCAAGCGGCAAGTCATCAAAGATCGGCGCGGTCGGCTGATCAAGGATGTCCAGGTCACCAAAAACGCCAAGGCCGGCAAGCCCTTGGCGTTGTCGATTGACCTGCGCCTGCAATACCTGGCCAACCGCGAACTGCGCAACGCGATCATCGAGAACGGCGCCAAGGCCGGCAGTCTGGTGATCATGGACGTGAAGACCGGCGAGATTCTCGCCATGGTCAACCAGCCGACCTACAACCCGAACAACCGTCGCAACCTGCAACCGGCGATGATGCGTAACCGCGCGATGATCGACGTGTTCGAACCCGGTTCGACCATGAAAGCGATCTCGATGAGCGCCGCGATCGAAACCGGCCGCTGGAAACCGAGCGACACCGTCGAGGTGTATCCGGGCTCCCTGCAGATCGGTAAATACACGATCAAGGACGTATCGAAGACCGAAGGTCCGGTACTCGATCTGACCGGCATTCTGATCAATTCCAGTAACGTCGGCATGAGCAAGGTCGCGTTCGACATCGGCGGCGAAACCATTTTCCGCCTCGCACAGAAAGTCGGCCTCGGTCAGGACACCGGCCTCGGCTTCCCGGGCGAGCGTGTCGGCAACTTGCCGAACTACCGCGAGTGGCGCAAGGCCGAGACCGCAACGCTGTCGTACGGCTACGGTATTTCGGTGACTGCGATCCAGCTGGTGCATGCATTCTCGGCGCTGGCCAACAACGGTCGTCTCGCACCGCTGACCCTGATCAAAACCGACAAGGCACCGCAGACCACCCAGGTGCTGCCGGAGGCCGTCGCGAAAACCATGCAAGGCATGCTGCAACAAGTGATCGAAGCCCCGCGCGGCGTGTTCCGTGCGCAGGTGCCGGCGTATCACGTGGGCGGCAAGTCCGGTACCGCGCGTAAAACGTCGGTCGGCACCAAGGGCTACGCCGAAAACTCTTACCGCTCGCTGTTCGCCGGTTTCGGCCCGATGAGCGATCCACGTTATGCAATCGTCGTGGTGATCGATGAACCGACCAAGGCCGGTTACTTCGGTGGTCTGGTTTCGGCGCCGGTGTTCAGCCGTGTGATGTCGGGCACCCTGCGCCTGATGAACGTCACCCCGGACAACCTGCCGACCACACAACAGGCCAACGCCACCCCGGCCGTTCCGCTGAAAGCCAATGGAGGGCGCGGCTGATGTCTCTGAGTCTGAACAAGATTTTCCCCCACGCCGGCCACGATCTGTTGATCCGTGAACTGGCGCTCGACAGCCGCAACGTGCGCGCGGGTGACCTGTTCCTCGCCGTGCCGGGCGGCAGGTTCGACGGTCGTGCGCACATTGCCGACGCCTTGCAGCGCGGTGCTGCTGCCGTGGCTTATGAAGTGGAAGGCGCCACCGTGCTGCCGATCACCGAAGTGCCGCTGATTCCGGTCAAGGGCCTGGCGGCGCAGTTGTCGGACATCGCCGGGCGTTTTTACGGTGAGCCGAGTCATCATCTGAATCTGATCGGCGTCACTGGCACCAACGGCAAGACCAGCGTGACTCAACTGGTGGCGCAGGCGCTGGATCTGCTCGGTCAGCATTGCGGCATCGTCGGCACCTTGGGCTCCGGTTTCCATGGCTCGCTGCAAAGCGGCCTGCACACGACGCCGAATCCGATCGCCATGCAAGCGACCCTGGGCGACCTGAAAAAGGCCGGCGCCAAAGCCGTGGCCATGGAAGTTTCGTCCCACGGCCTGGATCAGGGCCGGGTTACTGCGCTGGCGTTCGACGTGGCAGTGATGACCAACCTGTCCCGCGATCACCTGGATTATCACGGCACCATGGAGGCCTACGCGGAAGCGAAGGCCAAGCTGTTTGCCTGGAATGACCTGAAGTGCCGCGTGGTCAACCTCGACGACGACTTCGGCCGGCAACTGGCCGCTGAAAAGCGCGAGTCGCGGCTGATCACTTACAGCCTGCTCGACAGCAGCGCCTATCTCTATGTGCGTGAAGCGCAGTTCGACGACCATGGCGTGCGCGCCACGCTGGTCACGCCACAGGGCGAGCACCATCTGCGCAGCACGCTGCTCGGTCGTTTCAACCTGAGCAACGTACTCGCCGCCGTCGGCGCCTTGCTCGGTCTCGACTACGCGCTCGACGAAATCCTTAAGGTATTGCCGAAACTCGAAGGCCCGGCCGGACGCATGCAGCGTCTCGGCGGCGGCACTCAGCCGCTGGTGGTGGTCGATTACGCGCATACCCCGGACGCCCTGGAAAAAGTACTGACCGCGTTGCGTCCGCACGTCAAAGGTCAACTGCTGTGCCTGTTCGGCTGCGGCGGTGATCGCGATCGCGGCAAGCGTCCGCTGATGGCCGAAGTGGTCGAGCGTCTGGCCGACCGCGTGCTGGTGACCGATGACAATCCGCGCACCGAAGACCCGGCGGTAATTTTCGATGACATCCGCGCCGGCTTCACGGCTGTGGATAACGTGACGTTCGTGGCTGGCCGTGGCCAGGCCATCGCGCAACTGATCGCCGGCGCTTCGGCCGACGACGTGATTGTCCTGGCCGGCAAAGGTCACGAGGACTATCAGGAAATCAACGGCGAGCGCCATGCATTCTCGGATCTGGTCGAGGCGGATCACGCCCTGACCGCGTGGGAGGTGGCCCATGCTTAAGGCCCTGAAACTCAGCGAACTGACCAACGCGCTCGACGCCCGTCTGATCAGCGCCGATGCCAGTTTTGACGGTGTGAGCATCGACAGCCGCGCGATCAAGGCTGGCCAACTGTTTATCGCCCTGACCGGTCCGCGTTTCGACGGTCATGACTATTTGAATGAAGTCGCCGCCAAAGGCGCCGTTGCGGCATTGGTCGAACGTGAAGTCGCCGACAGCACGCTGCCGCAATTGCTGGTCAAGGATACCCGTCAGGCTCTCGGCCAGTTGGGTGCCTTGAACCGTGCCGCATTCACCAAACCGGTTGCGGCAGTCACCGGCTCCAGCGGCAAGACCACGGTCAAGGAAATGCTCGCGAGCATCCTGCGCACACGCGGTTCGGTACACGCGACCCGTGGCAACCTGAACAACGACCTCGGCGTACCGCTGACCCTGCTCGAACTCGCCCCGGAACACAGCGCGGCAGTGATCGAACTGGGCGCCTCGCGTCTAGGTGAAATCGCCTACACCGTAGGGCTGACCAAGCCGCACGTAGCGATCCTCAACAACGCCGGAACCGCCCACGTCGGTGAGTTCGGCGGGCCGGAGAAAATCGTCGAAGCCAAAGGCGAAATCATCGAAGGGCTGGCGGCCGACGGCGTCGCTGTGCTGAACCTCGATGACAAGGCGTTTGGCATCTGGAAGACCCGCGCTGCCGGTCGCAAAGTGCTGACTTTCGCATTGAGCAACACTCAGGCGGACTTCCATGCCAGCGATCTGGCCACCGATGCCCGTGGCTGCCCGGCGTTCAACCTGCACAGTCCTGAAGGTGTGGAACGGGTTCAACTGAACCTGCTCGGCACTCATAACGTCGCCAACGCCATGGCCGCTGCTGCTGCTGCGCACGCCTTGGGTGTGTCGCTGTTCGGCATCGCCACCGGGCTTGGCGCGGTACAACCGGTCAAGGGTCGCACCGTCGCGCAACTGGCGAAAAACGGCATGCGCGTGATCGATGACACTTACAACGCGAACCCCACCTCGATGTGCGCGGCCGTTGATATACTCGCCGGCTTTTCCGGCCGCACCGTCCTGGTGCTCGGGGATATCGGCGAGTTGGGCGACTGGGCGGAGCAGGGGCATCGCGACGTGGGCGAATACGCCCGGGGCAAGGTTTCCGCGCTATACGCCGTCGGGCCGAACATGGTCCACGCCGTGAGCGCATTCGGTAACGAGGCGCAGCACTTCGGCACACAGGCCGAACTGATCCAGGCTCTCGGCGCCGAGCAGGACACAAACACCACCATTTTGATCAAGGGTTCGCGCAGCGCAGCGATGGAAAACATCGTTGCGGCCCTGTGCGGGTCCAGTCTGGAGAAACATTAATGCTGCTGCTGCTAGCGGAGTATCTGCAACAGTTCTACAAAGGCTTCGCGGTCTTCCAGTACCTGACCCTGCGCGGGATCCTCGGTGTGCTGACCGCGCTGGTCCTGTCGCTGTGCTACGGCCCGTGGATGATCCGCACCCTGCAGAACCGTCAGATCGGTCAGTCGGTTCGTAACGACGGCCCGCAATCGCACTTGTCCAAGTCCGGTACGCCGACCATGGGCGGTGCGCTGATTCTGTCTTCGATCGGCGTCAGCACTCTGCTGTGGGCTGACCTGAGCAACCGCTACGTGTGGGTCGTGCTGCTGGTGACCCTGCTGTTCGGCGCCATCGGCTGGGTCGACGACTACCGCAAGGTGATCGAGAAGAACTCCCGTGGTCTGCCGAGTCGCTGGAAGTATTTCTGGCAATCGGTGTTCGGCCTCGGTGCGGCGATCTTCCTTTATATGACTGCCAGCACTCCGGTGGAAACCACCCTGATCCTGCCGATGCTCAAGGACTACAGCATTCCGCTGGGCGCGGGTTTCATCGTGCTCACCTACTTTGTGATCGTCGGTTCGAGCAACGCAGTCAACCTCACCGACGGCCTCGACGGTCTGGCGATCATGCCGACGGTGATGGTCGGCGGTGGTCTGGGCATCTTCTGCTACCTGTCGGGTAACGTGAAATTCGCTGAATACCTGCTGATCCCTTACGTACCGGGCGCAGGCGAGCTGATCGTGTTCTGCGGCGCATTGATCGGTGCCGGCCTGGGCTTTCTTTGGTTCAACACCTACCCGGCGCAAGTCTTCATGGGTGACGTCGGCGCACTGGCGCTGGGCGCAGCCCTGGGCACCATCGCGGTGATCGTCCGTCAGGAAATCGTCCTGTTCATCATGGGCGGCGTGTTCGTGATGGAAACCCTGTCAGTCGTCATTCAGGTTGCGTCCTTTAAGCTGACCGGTCGCCGTGTGTTCCGCATGGCGCCGATTCACCACCACTTTGAACTCAAGGGCTGGCCCGAGCCGCGCGTGATCGTCCGTTTCTGGATCATCACCGTGATTCTCGTGCTGATCGGCCTTGCCACCCTGAAGCTGAGGTAGAACGAGTGTCTCTGATCGCTTCTGACCACTTCCGCATCGTTGTCGGCCTCGGCAAGAGCGGCATGTCCCTGGTTCGCTTCCTGGCGAACCGGGGCGTGGCGTTTGCCGTGGCCGATACGCGGGAAAATCCACCGGAACTGGCCACGCTCCAGCGTGACTATCCGCACGTGGAAGTGCGTTGTGGCGAGCTGGACGTCGAGTTCCTGTGCCGTGCCGACGAGCTCTACGTGAGCCCCGGCCTGGCGCTGGCGACCCCGGCCCTGCAAGCCGCCGCGGCCCGTGGCGTGAAGCTTTCCGGCGACATCGAGCTGTTCGCGCGTAACGCGAAGGCGCCGATCGTGGCCATCAGCGGTTCCAACGCGAAAAGCACCGTCACCACCCTGGTCGGCGAGATGGCGGCTGCGGCCGGCAAGCGCGTGGCCGTGGGCGGCAACCTCGGTACGCCGGCGCTGGATCTGCTCAGCGATGACGTCGAGCTGTACGTGATGGAACTGTCGAGTTTCCAGCTGGAAACCACCGACCAGCTCAACGCCGAAGTGGCGACCGTGCTCAACATCAGCGAAGACCACATGGACCGCTACAGCGGTCTGCCGGCCTATCACCTGGCCAAACACCGGATCTTCCGTGGCGCCAAGCAGTTCGTGGTCAACCGTCAGGATGCGTTGACCCGTCCGTTGATGGGCGAGGGCCAGCCGTGCTGGACCTTCGGCCTGAGCAAACCGGATTTCAAGGCGTTCGGCCTGCGTGAAGAGAATGGCGAGAAATACCTGGCCTTCGAATTCCAGAACCTGATGCCGGTGCGCGAACTGAAGATTCGCGGCGCCCACAACCAGTCCAACGCCCTGGCGGCGCTGGCACTCGGCCACGCGGTCGGGCTGCCGTTCGACGCCATGCTGGTGGCGCTGCGCACCTTCGCCGGTCTCGAACACCGTTGTCAGTGGGTGCGTGATCTGGACGGCGTCGGTTACTACAACGATTCCAAAGCCACCAACGTGGGCGCCGCACTGGCCGCCATCGAAGGCCTGGGTGCCGACATCGACGGCAAGGTCGTGCTGATCGCCGGTGGCGACGGCAAAGGCGCCGAATTCAAGGACCTGCGCGATCCGGTGGCGACCCATTGCCGCGCCGTGATCCTGATGGGCCGTGACTCCGACAAGATCGGCGAAGCGATCGGCGATGCCGTTCCGCTGATTCGCGCCACCACGCTGGTCGATGCGGTTGACCAGTGCCGCGCCGCCGCCCAGCCGGGTGATGTGGTGCTGCTGTCGCCGGCCTGCGCCAGTTTCGACATGTTCAAGAACTACGAAGACCGTGGTCACCAGTTCGTCCGCGCCGTGGAGGATCTGGCATGAGCTTGAGAAACATCATCAAGCCATACCCGTCGCCGCTCATTACCGGACGCGGAATCGACCTCGACTTCCCGATGCTCGCCGGTTGCCTGGCGTTGCTCGGTCTGGGCCTGATCATGATCGCCTCGGCATCGACAGAAGTCGGCGCAGCGCAGTCGGGCAGTGCTCTGTATTACATGACCCGTCACCTGATCTACGTGGTGCTGGGCCTGGGCGCGTGCGTCGTCACCATGATGATTCCGATCGCCACCTGGCAGCGGCTGGGCTGGCTGATGCTGATCGGCGCGTTCGGCCTGCTGGTGATGGTGATCATCCCCGGGATCGGCCGTGAGGTGAACGGTTCGATGCGCTGGATCGGTTTCAGCTTCTTCAACGTGCAGCCGTCCGAGATCGCCAAGGTGTTCGTGGTGATCTACCTCGCCGGTTATCTGGTGCGTCGCCAGAAAGAAGTGCGCGAGAGCTGGATGGGCTTCTTCAAGCCGTTCATCGTGCTGCTGCCGATGGCGGGCCTGCTCCTGATGGAGCCGGACTTCGGTGCCACCGTCGTGATGATGGGCGCTGCGGCGGCGATGCTGTTCCTCGGCGGGGTCGGGCTGTTCCGGTTCTCGCTGATGGTGGTGCTGGCCGTCGGTGCGGTGGTGTTGCTGATTCAGATGCAGCCGTACCGGATGGCGCGTCTTACCAACTTCGCCGACCCGTGGGCCGACCAGTTCGGCGCCGGTTATCAGTTGTCGCAAGCCCTGATCGCGTTCGGTCGCGGTGAATGGCTGGGCGTCGGCCTGGGAAACAGCGTGCAGAAGCAGTTCTACCTGCCGGAAGCGCACACCGACTTCGTGTTCTCGGTCCTGGCCGAAGAGCTCGGCGCCGTAGGCTCGCTGTGCACCGTGGCGCTGTTCGTGTTCGTGTGTATTCGCGGCATGTACATCGGTCTGTGGGCCGAGAAAGCCAAACAGTTTTTTGCCGCTTACGTTGCCTACGGCCTGTCGTTCCTGTGGATCGGCCAGTTCCTGATCAACATCGGTGTGAACGTCGGCCTGTTGCCGACCAAGGGCCTGACCTTGCCGTTCCTCAGTTATGGCGGCAGTTCCCTGGTGATCTGCTGCGCCTGCCTTGGCCTGTTGCTGAGGATCGAGTGGGAGAGCCGGACCCACCTGGGCAGTGAAGAGATGGAATTCCATGAGAGCGACTTCGCCGAGGAGCCGAACCATGGGCGCTAACGTATTGATCATGGCCGGCGGCACCGGTGGCCACGTGTTCCCGGCGCTGGCCTGTGCCCGCGAATTCCAGGCACGCGGCTACACCGTGCACTGGCTCGGTACGCCGCGCGGGATCGAGAACGATCTGGTGCCGGCGGCGGGTCTTGAACTGCACCGCATCAACGCCACAGGACTGCGTGGCAAGGGCAAGCTGTCGCTGCTCAAGGCGCCGTTCATGCTGCTGAAATCGGTGTGGCAGGCGCGGGCGATCATTCGCCGCTTGCGGCCGGTGTGCGTGGTCGGATTCGGCGGCTATGTGACCGGCCCCGGTGGTCTTGCCGCCAAACTGGCCGGCGTGCCGGTGATCGTTCATGAGCAGAACGCCGTGGCCGGCACCGCCAATCGGTTGCTGGTGCCGTTCGCCGCCCGGGTGTGTGAAGCCTTCCCCGACACCTTTACCCTGTCGGACAGCCGCCGTACCACCGGTAACCCGGTGCGCAGCGAGCTGTTCCTCGAAACACCGCGCCCGGCCCTGGCCGGACGCAAGGCGCGTTTGCTGATCCTGGGCGGAAGCCTGGGCGCAGAGCCGTTGAACAAGTTGCTGCCTGAAGCCCTGGCACAAGTCGCTGCCGACTTGCGTCCGGAAGTGTTCCATCAGGCTGGCAGAAACCACGATGAAGTGACTGCAGAGCGCTACCGCGCCGCCGGCGTGGATGCGCAGGTGCAGCCGTTCATCAAAGACATGGCCCAGGCCTATGGCTGGGCTGACCTGGTGGTGTGCCGCGCCGGCGCATTGACCATCAGCGAACTGGCCGCCGCCGGTCTGCCCTCGATGCTGGTGCCCTTGCCCCACGCGATCGACGATCACCAGACCCGCAACGCCGATTATTTGGCCCGCGAAGGCGCTGCCTTCCTGATGCCGCAAAGAACGACTGGTGCCGCGGACCTTGCCGCGCGCCTGACAGAGGTCTTGATGCAACCGCAACGACTCGAACAAATGGCCCAAGCGGCCCGCCGTCTGGCGAAACCCGAAGCCACCCGTAGCGTGGTCGATACCTGTCTGGAGGTGGCCCATGGTTGAGAATCAGAAAGCCATGCCGCAACCGGAAATGCGCCGCATCCGTCGCATCCACTTCGTCGGGATCGGCGGCGTGGGCATGTGCGGCATCGCCGAAGTGCTGCTGAACCTGGGCTATGAAGTGTCCGGTTCGGACCTGAAAGCTTCGCCGGTGACCGAGCGCCTGGAATCCTTCGGTGCGCAGATCTTCATCGGCCACCGTGCCGAGAACGCCGCTGCCGCCGATGTGCTGGTGGTGTCGAGCGCCGTCAACACCTCCAACCCGGAAGTGGCGACCGCACTGGAACGCCGCATCCCGGTGGTGCCGCGTGCCGAAATGCTCGCCGAACTGATGCGCTACCGCCACGGCATCGCCGTCGCCGGTACCCATGGCAAAACCACCACCACCAGCCTGATCGCTTCGGTGTTCGCGGCGGGTGGCCTGGATCCGACCTTCGTCATCGGTGGCCGTTTGAATGCTGCGGGCACCAATGCCCAGCTCGGCACCAGCCGTTATCTGATTGCCGAAGCCGATGAAAGCGACGCAAGCTTCCTGCATCTGCAGCCGCTGGTGGCTGTGGTCACCAATATCGACGCCGACCACATGGCGACCTACGACGGTGACTTCAACAAACTGAAGAAAACCTTCGTCGAGTTCCTGCACAACCTGCCGTTCTACGGTCTGGCGGTGATGTGCCTGGACGATCCGGTGGTGCGTGAAATCCTGCCGCTGGTCAAGCGTCCGACCGTGACCTATGGCTTCAGCGAAGACGCCGACGTGCGCGCGATCAATGTTCGTCAGCAGGGCATGCAGACCTTCTTTACCGTGCTGCGCCCTGATCGCGAGCCTCTTGATGTGTCCGTGAACATGCCGGGCAATCACAACGTGCTCAATTCCCTGGCGACCATCTGCATCGCCACCGACGAAGGCGTCAGCGACGAGGCCATCGTCCAGGGCCTGTCCGGCTTCCAGGGTGTCGGCCGACGCTTCCAGGTCTACGGCGAACTGCCGGTGGACGGCGGCAATGTGATGCTGGTCGACGACTACGGTCACCACCCGACCGAAGTCGCAGCCGTGATCAAAGCCGTGCGCGGTGGCTGGCCGGAGCGCCGTCTGGTGATGGTCTACCAGCCGCACCGTTACAGCCGCACCCGCGACCTGTACGACGATTTCGTCAATGTCCTGGCCGACGCCAACGTGCTGCTGCTGATGGAAGTCTACCCGGCCGGCGAAGAGCCGATCCCGGGCGCCGACAGCCGCAAGCTGTGCAACAGCATCCGCCAGCGCGGTCAGCTCGACCCGATCTACATCGAGCGCGGCGTCGATCTGGCGCCACTGGTCAAGCCGCTGCTGCGTGCCGGCGACATTCTGCTGTGCCAGGGCGCCGGTGACATCGGCGGTCTCGCACCGAAACTGTTGAAAAGCGAGTTGTTCGCCGGTGCCGTGGCGGCATCGGTCGAGGGGAAGTTGAAATGACTGCTGCCTACGCCAATCTGTTCTCCACCATCGCCCCGAAGGATTTCGGCCGTGTGGCCGTGTTGTTCGGTGGCCTGAGTGCCGAGCGTGAAGTCTCGCTGAAGTCCGGCAATGCCGTGCTCACTGCGCTGCAAAGCGCAGGTGTGGACGCGTTCGGCATCGACGTCGGCGCCGACATTCTGCAGCGCCTGCTGAGCGAGAAGATCGACCGCGCGTTCATCATCCTCCACGGTCGTGGCGGTGAAGACGGCAGCATGCAGGGCCTGCTCGAAGTGGCCGGCATTCCGTACACCGGCAGTGGCATCCTGGCTTCGGCACTGGCGATGGACAAGTTGCGCACCAAGCAGGTCTGGCACACGCTCGGGATTCCGACGCCGCGTCACGCCGTGCTGCGCAGCGAGGCCGATTGTATTTCGGCGGCGACGGAACTGGGCTTCCCTTTGATCGTCAAACCGGCGCATGAAGGTTCAAGTATCGGGATGGCCAAAGTGAGTTCTGCGTCCGAGTTGATCGACGCATGGAAAGCGGCCAGTACCTACGATTCGCAAGTGTTGGTCGAGCAATGGATCCACGGTCCGGAGTTCACCATCGCCACCCTGCGTGACCAGGTGTTGCCTCCTATCGCTCTGGGTACGCCGCACACGTTCTACGACTACGACGCCAAGTACATCGCCAACGATACCCAGTATCGGATTCCGTGCGGGCTCGATGCCGCCAAGGAAAAAGAACTCATGGACCTCACGGCGCAAGCCTGCGAGGCGCTGGGTATTGCCGGTTGGGGCCGGGCGGACGTGATGCAGGACGCCGACGGCAAATTCTGGTTCCTGGAAGTCAACACCGCTCCCGGCATGACCGATCACAGCCTGGTACCGATGGCGGCGAAAGCGGCCGGTCTGGATTTCCAGCAGCTGGTCCTGGCCATTCTGGCCGCCAGTGTCGATGCCGACGGCAAGAAAGAGGCGCGAGGTTAAAACCATGCAAGGCGCACAGCTCAGACATCAGCCACCCGCACCCGGCCGCAAGCCGGTGCCGCGGGGTGCCAGCCGAATGGTGGCCAAAGAGCCGATGTCCGCGCGCCTGCCAAAAGCCAACTTCGGCTTTTTGAAAGGTCTGTTCTGGCCGGTGCTGCTGGTGGCCCTGGGGTTCGGCACTTACGAAGGCGCGCAGCGATTGCTGCCGTACGCCGACCGGCCGATCACCAAGATCGCGGTGCAGGGCGACCTGAGTTACATCAGCCAGCAGGCGGTGCAGCAGCGAATCGCCCCGTACGTGGCGTCGAGCTTCTTCACCATCGACCTGGCGAGCATGCGCACCGAGCTTGAGCAGATGCCTTGGATCGCCCACGCCGAAGTACGTCGGGTGTGGCCGGACCAGGTGGTGATCCGCCTCGAAGAGCAACTGCCGGTGGCCCGTTGGGGCGACGAGTCGTTGCTCAACAACCAGGGCCAGGCGTTCACGCCCAAGGAACTGGCGAACTACGAACACCTGCCGCAGCTGTTCGGTCCGCAGCGGGCCCAGCAGCAAGTGATGCAGCAATACCAGGTGCTGAGCCAGATGCTCCGGCCATTGGGCTTCTCGATTGCGCGGCTGGAGCTGCGTGAACGTGGCAGCTGGTTCCTGACCACCGGTGCCGGCAGTTCCGGCCCCGGGATCGAGCTGCTGCTGGGACGCGGCAACCTGGTGGAAAAGATGCGCCGCTTCATTGCCATCTATGACAAGACGCTCAAAGAACAGATTACGAACATTGCGCGCATCGATCTGCGCTACGCCAACGGCCTCGCTGTTGGCTGGCGGGAACCAGTAGCGCCGACGACAGCCCAACCCGCTGTCGCAAAGAATTAAGAAGAGGCAGGACCCATGGCAAACGTGCAAAGCGGCAAAATGATCGTCGGTCTCGATATCGGCACCTCCAAGGTGGTGGCGCTGGTCGGCGAGGTTGCGGACGACGGCTCGCTGGAAATCGTCGGGATCGGCACTCATCCGTCCCGCGGCCTGAAGAAAGGCGTGGTGGTCAACATCGAGTCCACCGTGCAGTCGATCCAGCGCGCGATCGAGGAAGCCCAGTTGATGGCGGGCTGCCGCATTCACTCGGCGTTCGTCGGCGTGGCGGGCAATCACATCCGCAGCCTGAACTCCCACGGCATCGTCGCGATCCGTGATCGCGAAGTCAGCGCGGCGGACCTGGAGCGTGTACTCGATGCCGCCCAGGCCGTGGCGATCCCGGCCGACCAGCGTGTGCTGCACACCCTGCCGCAGGATTACGTGATCGATAACCAGGAAGGCGTGCGCGAGCCGCTGGGCATGTCCGGCGTGCGTCTGGAGGCCAAGGTTCATGTGGTCACCTGCGCCGTCAACGCCGCACAGAACATTGAAAAATGCGTGCGTCGCTGCGGTCTGGAAATCGACGACATCATTCTCGAGCAACTGGCCTCGGCCTACTCGGTTCTGACCGACGACGAAAAAGAGCTGGGCGTTTGCCTGGTCGACATCGGCGGCGGCACCACCGACATCGCGATCTTCACCGAAGGCGCCATCCGCCACACGGCCGTGATCCCGATTGCCGGTGACCAGGTGACCAACGACATCGCCATGGCGTTGCGCACCCCGACCCAGTACGCCGAAGAGATCAAGATCCGCTACGCCTGCGCCCTGGCCAAACTGGCCGGTGCCGGCGAGACCATCAAGGTGCCGAGCGTCGGCGACCGTCCGCCGCGTGAACTGTCCCGTCAGGCCCTGGCCGAAGTGGTCGAGCCGCGTTACGACGAACTGTTCACCCTGATCCAGGCCGAGCTGCGTCGCAGCGGCTACGAAGACCTGATCCCGGCCGGCATCGTGCTGACCGGTGGTACCTCGAAGATGGAAGGTGCCACCGAGCTGGCCGAAGAAATCTTCCACATGCCGGTCCGCCTGGGCGTGCCGCATGGCGTGAAGGGGCTGGATGACGTGGTACGCAACCCGATTTATTCCACTGGCGTTGGCTTGTTGATGTACGGCCTGCAGAAGCAGTCCGACGGGATCTCGTTCTCGGGCATCGGCAGCCGCGACAGCTACAGCAACGATGAGCCGCAGGCGCCGTTGCTGGACCGTTTGAAGAAGTGGGTTCAAGGCAACTTCTAACGCTTTACCGCAGCACCGCAACAAACAGCAGTAGGCGAAAAAACTAGAGAATGTAAGGAGAGGGAAAATGTTCGAACTCGTAGACAACATCCCCGCAAGCCCGGTAATCAAAGTTATCGGTGTTGGCGGTGGCGGCGGCAACGCTGTCAACCACATGGTCAAGAGCAACATCGAAGGTGTGGAATTCATCTGCGCCAACACCGATGCTCAAGCGCTGAAAAACATCGGCGCGCGCACCATTCTGCAACTGGGCACCGGCGTGACCAAAGGCCTTGGCGCCGGCGCCAACCCGGAAGTCGGCCGTCAGGCTGCGCTGGAAGATCGCGAGCGCATCGCTGAAGTGCTGGCCGGCACCAACATGGTGTTCATCACCACCGGCATGGGCGGCGGTACCGGTACCGGTGCTGCGCCGATCATCGCCGAAGTGGCCAAGGAAATGGGCATCCTGACCGTTGCGGTCGTGACCCGTCCTTTCCCGTTCGAAGGCCGCAAGCGTATGCAGATCGCCGACGAAGGCATCCGCATGCTCTCGGAAAGCGTCGACTCGCTGATCACCATTCCGAACGAAAAACTGCTGACCATCCTCGGCAAGGACGCAAGCCTCTTGTCGGCTTTCGCCAAGGCTGACGACGTACTGGCCGGTGCCGTTCGCGGTATCTCCGACATCATCAAGCGTCCGGGCATGATCAACGTCGACTTCGCCGACGTACGCACCGTGATGAGCGAAATGGGCATGGCGATGATGGGCACTGGCTGCGCCAGCGGTCCGAACCGTGCACGTGAAGCGACCGAAGCGGCCATCCGCAACCCGCTGCTGGAAGACGTGAACCTGCAAGGCGCACGCGGCATCCTGGTGAACATCACCGCCGGTCCTGACCTGTCCCTGGGTGAGTACTCCGACGTGGGTTCGATCATCGAAGCCTTCGCTTCCGAGCACGCGATGGTCAAGGTCGGTACCGTTATCGATCCGGACATGCGCGACGAATTGCACGTGACCGTGGTTGCCACCGGTCTGGGCGCGAAAATCGAGAAGCCTGTAAAGGTCATCGACAACACCGTTCACACCTCGATGGCGGCTGCTCAAGTGCAGCAACCGGCACCTGCTCGTCAGGAACAGCCAGCGGTGAACTACCGTGACCTGGACCGTCCGACCGTCATGCGCAACCAGGCTCAGGCCGGTGCTGCGACTGCCGCGAAGATGAATCCGCAAGATGACCTGGACTACCTGGACATCCCGGCTTTCCTGCGTCGTCAGGCCGATTGATGAAATGTATCAGGGGTATTCAGGTGATTGGTGTTCAGCAAAGGCTCGGTCTGCTATCATCGCCAGCCTTTGTTGATACCAGTTCGCAATTTGCGCTGAAGCGGCCCATGCCATGATTAAACAACGCACACTGAAAAATATTATCCGTGCCACCGGTGTAGGTCTGCACTCCGGGGAGAAGGTTTACCTGACCCTCAAGCCTGCACCTGTCGACACCGGGATCGTCTTTCGTCGTGCCGATCTCGATCCGGTTGTCGAGATACCGGCTCGTGCGGCCAACGTCGGCGAGACAACCATGTCGACAACGCTGGTCAACGGTGACGTGAAGGTAGACACGGTGGAGCACCTGCTCTCGGCCATGGCTGGCCTGGGCATCGATAACGCCTACGTCGAGCTCTCCGCGTCTGAAGTCCCGATCATGGATGGCAGCGCAGGACCTTTCGTATTCCTGATTCAATCGGCTGGCCTGGAAGAACAGGACGCCGCCAAGAAATTCATCCGCATCCTGCGTGAAGTGACAGTGGAAGACGGCGACAAGCGCGCCACTTTCGTCCCTTTCGAAGGGTTCAAGGTGAGCTTCGAGATCGATTTCGATCACCCGGTTTTCCGGGACCGCACCCAAAGTGCAAGCGTGGATTTTTCCAGCACTTCGTTCGTAAAAGAAGTCAGCCGCGCCCGTACTTTCGGTTTCATGAGTGACATCGAGTACCTGCGCAAGCACAACCTCGCACTCGGCGGCAGCGTGGAAAACGCGATTGTGGTCGATGCCGATGGCGTACTGAACGAAGACGGCCTTCGCTATGAAGACGAATTCGTGAAGCACAAGATCCTCGATGCAATTGGCGACCTGTACCTGCTGGGCAACAGCCTGATTGGTGAGTTCAAGGGCTTCAAGTCCGGCCACGCACTGAACAACCAGCTGCTGCGCAAGTTGATTGAGCAGAAAGATGCCTGGGAAGTCGTGACGTTCGAAGACGCCAGCACTGCACCAATCTCTTACATGCGCCCGGTTGCGGCGGTGTAAGTAAAAAACCTCTCTAGTTTTTTGAAGGCCACCTTTGGGTGGCCTTTTTTTATGCCTGTTCTCAGGCCACGACGACCCGGTTTCGCCCACCTTCCTTGGCCTGGTACAACGCCTTGTCCGCCGCGAACAACAGCTGCTCCAGGCTGATCTCGCTCGTCGCCGTCCAGGTGCTGATGCCGATACTCACGGTCATCGGTGACTGGTCTTCATTCACGCTCGACAGTTGTTCCACCGCTGCGCGAATGTGCTCGGCGATCTGCTGCGCCCCGACACTGTCGGTTTCCGCGAGGATCACCGAAAACTCCTCACCGCCATAACGCGCCACCAGGTCCGCCGGGCGCCGCACATTGGTGGTGATTACCCTGGCCAGTTCACGCAACGCCTGATCCCCGGCCTGATGCCCATGCCGGTCATTGAAGGCCTTGAAGTGGTCGGCATCGATCATCAGCAATGACAGTGGCTTGCCCGAGCGCTGGGCGCGGAACCACTCGTGGCGCAGCGACTGATCAAGCATCCGCCGGTTGGCGACCCCGGTCAGGGCATCGGTCGCCGCGAGCTGCGCCAGTTCGCGTTCGGCACGCTGACGCAGGCGCAGCTCCCGGGCCAGCAGCCAGGTCAGCCACAGCAGCCCGGCACACAGCACGCCGGTGGCGCTGCTGATCAGGATCGCCGTGCGTCGCCACGCGCCGAACACTTCCTCGCTGGACAGGGCAACGATCACCGTCAGCGGCAGATTGCCGACCCGCGAGTAGGTGTACAGCCGTTGCTGATGATCCATGCTCGAGATGCTGTTGAAACTGCCATTGCCGCTGCTGTCGCGCAGGATCCGCACCACATTGGGCCGCGCGGCAAAGCTCTTGCCGATCGAATCGCTCTGCAGATAAGGCTTCTGTGCCAGCAGGATGCCGTCGTTATTGATGATGTTGAGGGTGCTGTCGATGCCGATGTCGAGGCTGTTGAACAGCTGATCGAAGTAATCGAGTTTCATCGACGCCACGGCCACGCCGAGGAACTCGCCGGTGTCCGACGAGATGCGCCGACTGAAACTGATCCGCCACTGGTCCGCGTCATCGCAGTCGCAGCGGGGCTTGAACGGACGGCTGATGAACATGCCGGTGTCGCGGTTGAAGGCGTGGGCGAGGAAATAGTCACGGTCGGCGAAATTGCCTGGCAGCGGATCGACCCGTGAGGAATCGGCGATCACTTCGCCATGCTTGTCGAGCAGCAGGATGTCGCCCTTGAAGCGCGCCGTGGTGGAGCGATCAAACAACGCCAGATGGCGGATCTGCGGCGACACATCTTTCAGGTCGTCACGCTGAGCGGCGGCGATCAGCCCTTGCAGCGTCAGGTCATACAGCTCGACGGTGCGCAGCACGTCGGCGTCGATCAGTTGGGCGATGGTGGTGGCGCCACGGGTCGCCGACTCCTGAGCGTTGGCGTGTTCGCGGATCAGCAGGAACGTCACGATGCACACAATCGCGATCACGCTCAGCAGGCTGCCGAGGATCAGCAGCAGCTCGGAGCGTCCGGTCGTGCCGGGAACGGTAGGGGTGCGGCTCGCGATCATGGTTCGGTTTCGGTAAGGGATTCTTGTAAGCGTAGTTGTACCCGCTTCGCTGCCGCAGGCAAGAAAAAGGCCAGCGCATCAGGCTGGCCTTTTTACTGTAGCGCCGATCTTAGAAGACGTTGATCGGGTAGTCGATGATCACACGGTATTCATCTGTGTCTGAATCCAGTGCGCCGTAACCGTTGCCGCCACGGTTGGTCGCCCATTGCAGGCGCACCGCCAGGTCTTTGGCCTGACCGCTCTGCACCACATACTTGAGGTCGATGTCGCGCTCCCAGTGCTTGGCGTTGCGGCCTTCGGCGCTGTACCACGAGGCGTAACCCTTGCTGTGCGGATCGACCTTGGTCAGGTCCAGCGTACCGCGCGAGTAAGACAGCGCCGAGGTCAGACCCGGCAAGCCGACGCCGGCGAAGTCGTAGGCGTACTTCAGCTTCCACGAACGCTCGTTCGGGCCGTTGAAGTCCGAGTACTGCTGCGAGTTGTCGAGGTAAACGCTGTCGCCCTGGCTGATGTAATCGAACGGCGTGTTGCCGTTGACCCGCTGGTACGCGGCGGTGACGCTGTGACTGCCGACGCCGACGGTGAAATGCAGGCTGTAGGTGTTGTTGTCGATGTTGCCCAGCAGCGCGTCGCCGGTGTCCTGGGTGTGATAGAAGTGCAGACCCGGGTTGAGGGTCACCCGATCATTCAGCGCCCATGTGTAGTCGAGGTCGTAGTAGTACTGGTTCCAGATGTCCTTCAGCTCGGACGCGTACAGGCTGCTGGTCAGGCCTTCGACGCCGCTCCAGGCCACGCCGGCCCAGTTCAGGTGCTGGCTCTTGTCGCCGTCGGCGAGGGTGCCGTAAGAGGTGCCGATGCGTTTGTGGCCGCTCTGGTTGTAGGGTTTGGTGAAGCTGGCCTGGCCGCCTTCGATCATCCAGCCGTCGAAGCTGTGGTTGGTCAGGCTGAGGCCGCGAAAGGTCTGCGGCAGCATGCGCGTCTCGCCACCGGCGATCACCGGGTTGGCGAGGAACAGATCGCCGGCCTTCAGCTCGGTATCGAACGCGCGCATTTTCAAGGTGCCGCCCGCCGTGGAGAACGCGCCCGGCGCTTTGCCGCTGCCGTCACTGACCGGCAGGATGCTGGAGTTGTCCGTTCCGCCACCGCCGTCGAGTTTCAGACCGAGCATGGTGTGGGCATCGAGGCCGAAGCCGACCGTGCCTTCGGTGTAGCCCGACTCGAATTTGCCGAGGAAACCCTGGCCCCACTCGATGTTGTCATCCGCCTGCTGCAGACGGTTACGGTTCATGTAGTAGTTGCGGGCATTGAGGTTGAGGCTCGCACCTTCGACGAAACCCTGTTTCTCGGATTCGGCGGCGTGGGCAGTGGGGGCAATCGTTGCGGCAATTGCAATGAACAGCGGGGTGAAGCGAACTGGGTAACGCACGTGCGGTAAAGCTCCTTGGGTCAACTGACACTTCAATGTCTTGAGGTGCGGGATGTTTCCAGTTGTTAAAGACGAACCAGACAGCGTTCAGACCACAACGAAAAAAGGCCGCTGAAAATCAGCGGCCTGCAAGGACGACGGTTGAACGGGAAGAGCCAAACAACCGCGTCGAGGGAAACGTTGCGCGGTGCGGTACTCAGCTGTCTTTCTCAGAAGCTTGAGCCTGCGAAGTTGCGGCCTGAGGGGCTTGCGTGGCGTCTTGAGCCTTGGCCATCACTTCTGCCTGATGCTGTTCGAATGCGTGAGCGCGAGCGGCGTTTTGCGCTACAAACGTCTGGGATTCTTCAGCCATCGCCAGCGGCGACAGGATCAATGAGGACAAAACGAAAGCGCTGGCAATACCCATACTGTTGGACATCTTGAAAACCTTCTTGCTTGGCAAGTGCTGTTTGGTGCGGGCAAAGATAAGGTTGCCGGGCGTTGGGAAACAGCGTGATTTTCATAAATGACTGTTGCGGGAATGGCAATGATCCCTGACCTCAGACCGGAAGGTGGATCCCGAAGGTGTTCATCCCGCGATCACTGCGCACAAACACATCGCCGCCATGCATCAGCGCAATCGCCTTGACGATCGCCAGCCCCAACCCGTGATTGTTGCCGCTGTTGCTGCGCGACGCATCGACCCGGTAAAAGCGCTCGAACAAGCGCGGCAAATGCTCGCTGGCAATCGGCAAACCGGGGTTGGCCACGCCGATGCTGACCTGATGTTCCTCGGCCGCGATCTGTACTTCGATCACCTGACCGGGCGCGGTGTGTTGTACCGCGTTGCTCAGCAGATTGATCAAGGCCCGGCGCAGATGGGCGATCTCGATCTGTACCCGCGCGTCGCCGCTTACCCGCACCTGGACCTGCGCATCTTCGAGAATGAAGTCGAGGTATTCGAGGGTGGTTGCCACTTCATCGGCCAGCGACGTTGAGGTCAGTTTGGTGGCTTTACTGCCCTGATCGGCGCTGGCCAGGAACAGCATGTCGTTGATGATCGAGCGCAGGCGTTCCAGCTCTTCGAGGTTGGATTGCAGCACTTCGAAATAATGCTCGGCAGAGCGCCCGCGCGTCAGGGCGACCTGGGTCTGGCCGATCAGGTTGGTCAGCGGCGAGCGCAGTTCATGGGCGACGTCGGCGTTGAATGATTCGAGCCGCGAATAAGCCTGTTCGACCCGCTCCAGCGTCGAGTTGAACGACTCGACGAACTGCTCCAGTTCCGGTGGCAACGGTGACAGACGCAGGCGCCCGGCCCGCAACGGCGGGGCCAGACGCTGGGCTTCGTGGGACAGTTTGATCAACGGTTTGAGGCCGATCCGCGCCACCCAGTAACCCAATGCCGACGCCAGTAGCACACCGATCACCGCCAGACTCACCAGCGCGATCAGCAACTGATGCTGGGTCTGGTGAAAGGTCTCGGTGTCGATGCCGATCATGAAGCGCAACGGCGGGCGTTGATCCTTGGCCGGCAATTCGGTGAGCAGCACTTTCAGCGGATAAGGATGGTCGGGCAGTTGCAGGTCGCGCATGCCCAAGGGGCCTTGGGCAAACGCGCGGATCAAGGCATCCGGCTCGCCAAACTCGTAGCCCGGATTGCCGCTGACCACCCAGAAGCGGATGCGCTTGTCCTCTTCGCCGAGCAGCTTGAGCTTGGCGTTGATCTTCACCCAGTGCTCAGGGGTGCCATAGCGGTTGAGCGCGGATTCCAGCACGCTGTAACGCGCATCGAGCTCCGCTTCCGGCAGCAGGCCGAGGCCTTTGTCCACTTGTTGATACAGCGCGCCGCCGATCAACAGGAACACCAGCAGCGCCACCAGCGTGAACATCCCGCTCAAGCGCAGCGCAATGGAATTACTGGACACCACGGCTCTCCAGCACATAACCCATGCCACGGATGGTGTGCAGCAGTTTCTCGTCGAACGGCCCGTCGAGCTTGGCCCGCAGGCGTTTGATCGCGACTTCGACGACGTTGGCGTCGCTGTCGAAATTGATGTCCCAGACCATCTCCGCAATCGCGGTTTTCGAGAGGATTTCGCCTTGGCGCCGGGCCAGCACGCTGAGCAGTGAAAACTCTTTCGCCGTCAGATCCAGCCGCGTGCCGGCGCGGGTGGCCTTGCGGCTGATCAGGTCGATCCACAGGTCGGCGATGCTCACTTGTACCGGTTCGTGGCCGCCACTGCGCCGGGTCAGCGCTTGCAGGCGCGCCACCAGTTCGAGGAAGGAGAACGGTTTGCCGAGGTAATCGTCGGCGCCGTCGCGCAGGCCGCGGATCCGGTCTTCGACCCGTTCGCGGGCGGTGAGCATGATCACCGGTGTCTGCTTGCGCGCACGCAACGCCCGCAATACGCCGAAGCCGTCGAGGCCCGGCAGCATCACGTCGAGGACGATCACCGCGTAGTCGCTTTCCAGCGCCAGGTGCAGGCCCTCGACGCCGTCGCGGGCCCGATCCACGGTGTAACCCTGTTCCGTCAGGCCGCGGTGCAGGTAGTCCGCGGTTTTCTCTTCGTCTTCGATAATCAGAACGCGCATGACCCGCCTCAGTCTGTCGTTGCCAGCGCCGCGACGGGCGCAGGTTTGGGCTTGTGGAACAGCCGCTCAAGCCACAAGTATATGACCGGCGTGGTGAACAGCGTCAGCATCTGGCTGACCAGCAGCCCACCCACCACTGCGATCCCCAGCGGCTGGCGCAGTTCGGCGCCGGTGCCGTAACCGAGCATCAGTGGCAGGGCGCCGAGCAGGGCGGCGAGGGTGGTCATGATGATCGGCCGGAACCGCGTGATACATGCCTCGAAAATCGCATCCTGCGGCGACAAGCCGCGATGACGCTGCGCTTCCAGGGCGAAGTCGATCATCAGAATACCGTTCTTCTTGACGATACCGATCAGCAGCACCAACCCGATCAACGCCATGATCGAAAAGTCCTGCCCGCAGATCCACAGCATGATCACCGCGCCGAGACCCGCCGCCGGCAAGGTCGAAATGATCGTCAGCGGATGGACGAAGCTCTCGTAGAGCACGCCAAGGATGATGTACACCGCCACCAGCGCCGCGAGAATCAGCCACGGCTGACTTTTCAGCGAGCTCTGAAACGCCTGCGCCGCGCCCTGGAAGTTGCCGCTGATCGCGGTCGGCATGCCGATCTCGGCCTTGGCCTGATTGAGCAGGATCACCGCGTCGCCCAGTGCCACGCCGGGCGCCAGGTTGAACGACAGGTTGGCGGCCGGGAACATGCCGTCGTGGGCGATGGACAGCGGACCGATGGTCGGCGCGTCGAATCGGGCCAGTGCTGACAGCGGCACCATCTCTCCGCTGAGCGGCGAGCGCAGGTAGAAATAGTTGAGGCTTTCGGCCTTGCCGCGCTGCTTGGTGTCCAGCTCCAGAATCACGTTGTACTGGTTGACCTGGGTCTGGAACTCGTTGATCTGCCGCTGGCCGAAGGCGTCGTACAGCGCCTCGTCGACATCACTCGCCGTCAGGCCGAAACGCGCGGCGGCGCTGCGGTCGATGCTGATGTGGGTGATGCTGCCGCCCAGTTGCAGGTCGTTGGAAATGTCACGGAACGCCGGGATGCTGCGTAGCTTTTCGGTGAGTTTCTGGGTCCAGGTGGCGAGGGTCGGCCCGTCGTTGCTCTTGAGCACGTATTGATACTGCGCACGGCTCGGGCCGGAACTGAGGTTGATGTCCTGGCCGGCGCGCAGGTAAAGCACGATGCCGGGGACTTTCATCAGTTGCGGACGAATACGGTCGATGAACTGGCTGGCTGAAACATCGCGGTCACCGCGTTTTTTCAGGGCGATCCAGAAGCGGCCGTTGGCGATGGTCTGGTTGCTGCCGGACACGCCGACCGAGTGGGAAAACGCCTGGACGGCAGGGTCGGCAGCGACGATTTCGGCCATCGCCAGGTGTTTTTTCACCATGTCGCTGTAGGAAATATCGGCGGCGGCTTCGGTGGTGCCGAGGACGAAACCGGTGTCCTGCACCGGGAAGAAACCCTTGGGGATAAACACGTAGCCGCCAATCGCCAGCGCGACGGAAATGCCGAACACGCCGATCATCAGTTTCTGGTGGGCGAGGGCGCGGCGCAGGCCTTTTTCGTACCAGCCGAGCAGGCGTTCGCTGAAGCCCGGTTTGTCATGGGCGTGATGCACCGGTTTGCGCATGAACAGCGCCGCCAGTGTCGGCGCAAGCGTCAGGGATACCACCACGGAAATCATGATGGTCGAGGTGGCCGTCAGGGCGAACTCCTTGAACAGGCGCCCGACCACGCCGCCCATGAACAGCAGCGGAATGAACGCCGCCACCAGCGAGAAACTGATCGACACCACGGTAAACCCGATCTCGCCGGCGCCCTTGATCGCAGCGTCGCGCATGCTGTCGCCGGCCTCCAGATGGCGGTGAATGTTTTCCACCACCACGATGGCGTCGTCGACCACGAAACCTACCGCCACCACGATGGCCACCAGCGTCAGGTTGTTCAGACTGAAGCCGAGTAAATACATCAGCGCGAAACTGGCGGTCAGCGACACACCGAGCACCGCCGACACAATCATCGTCGCCGACAACTGGCGCAGAAACAGCGCCATCACCGCCACCACCAGCAGGATCGCGATCAGCAAAGTGATTTCCACTTCGTGCAGCGAGGCGCGGATGGTCTGGGTGCGGTCGATCAGTGTCTTGACCTGCACCGAGGCCGGCAGCATGGCTTCGAGGCCGGGCAGGGCGGCCTGAATCCGGTCCACCGTTTCGACGATGTTGGCGCCGGGCTGGCGGGAGATCACCAGGTTCACGCCCGGCCGATCGCCGGCCCAGGCCTGCACGTAGGCATCTTCCGAACCGTTGACGACTTTCGCCACATCCTTGAGGTGAACCGGGGCGCCGTCCTTGTAGGAAACGATGAGCTGGCTGTATTCCTCGGGGTGGAACAACTGGTCGTTGGTCGACAACGTGGAAATGCTCGAGTCGCCGTACAAGGCGCCCTTGGCGAGGTTGAGGCTGGTCTGCTGGATCGCCACACGAATGTCGGCGAGGGTCAGGCCGATGGCCGCCAGTTTGTCCGCCGAGGCCTGTACGCGGATTGCCGGACGTTGCTGACCGGTGATGTTGATCTGGCCTACACCGTCGATCTGACTGATCTGACGCGCAAGCAGGGTTTCCACCAGGTCGCTGAGTTCAGTGCCGGGCATTTGCGTGGAGCTGACGCTGAGGATCAGCACCGGGCTGTCGGCCGGGTTGACCTTCTTCCAGGTCGGCAGGGTCGGCATGTCTTTCGGCAGTTTGCCGGCGGCGGTGTTGATCGCGGCCTGCACTTCCTGGGCGGCGGTGTCGATGCTCTTGTCGAGGGTGAATTGCAAGGTCAGCAGGGTCGAGCCCAGCGCACTGCTGGAGGTCATCTGGGTCATGCCGGGGATGGCGCTGAATTGCACCTCCAGCGGCGTGGCCACGGAAGAAGCCATGGTGTCGGGGCTGGCGCCGGGCAGTTGGGCGGAGACCTGGATCGTCGGAAATTCCGCTTCCGGCAGCGGGGCAATCGGCAGGCGCGGGAAGGCAATCACCCCGACCAGCACCAGCGCGATGGTCAGCAGAATCGTCGCCACCGGGTGATCGATGCACCAGGTCGAAACGCCTTTGTGCTGCTTCATGGCTTGGGCTCCGCTTGCACCACCTGCGGCGGTTCGCTCATGACCTGCACGGTCGAACCGGGCTTGAGCCGCGACTGGCCGTCACTGACCAATACGTCGCCGGGTTTCACGCCTTTGATGATGTCCTGACCGCTGCCCTGATAAACCATTTGCACCTGCACCGCTTCAACCTTGTCGCCGTTGACCCGGTACACGAAGTGCTGATCGAGTCCGCGTTGTACGACAGTGGGCGGGACCACCAGTGCATCTTTATCCAGCGCTGTCTGAATCTTTACCGTCACCAGCAGGCCGGGCCAGAGCTTCTGGTTGGGATTGTCGAACTCAGCCTTGGCGCGGATGGTGCCGGTGTTGGCGTTGATCTGGTTGTCGATCAGGGTCAGGTGACCTTCGCCGAGCAGGTTGCCGGTTTCGCCATCGGTGTCGGCGCCGATGTAGGCCTTGACCTGCGCGCGCTGCGGGTCGCTGATCAGGCCTTGCAGGGTCGGCAGCATTTGCTGGGGCAGGGAAAACTCGACGGCGATCGGGTCGATCTGGGTCACGGTGAACAGACCCTGGGTGTCGGTCATGCGCAGGAAGTTGCCTTCGTCGACCGTGCGAATCCCGACGCGGCCGGTGACCGGGGAACGAATCTGGGTGTAGGAAAGTTGTACCTGTGCCGCGTCAATCGCGGCCTGATTGCCCTGGGCGGTGGCTTTGAGCTGGTTGACCAGTGCCTGCTGCTGGTCGTAGGTCTGCTTCGATACACCGTCGTCGACGCTGAGCAGTTTGTAGCGCTTGAGGTTGACCAAAGCGACTTGCAGTTGCGCCTGGCTTTCGCCCAGTTGCGCCCGGGCCTGGTCGAGGCTGGCGCGGATCGAGCGGTCGTCGATGGTGGCGAGCAGGTCGCCCTGTTTCACCAGTTGGCCCTCTTTGACCAAAAGCTTGGTGAGGATGCCGTCGATCTGTGGGCGCACCACGACGCTGTGCAACGAGAGGACCGAGCCGATGCCGCTGGTGTAGCGGGGGACGTCTTTTTCGCTGACGGCGACGACTCGCACCGGGATGGCGGTGGGGGTTGCCAGTTTGGCCGGGGCGGGTTTCAGGGTGAACCACAGGGCCCCGACTGCGAAGGCGATCAGCAGGATAGCGAGCAGGGCTTTTTTCTTCTGGGTTTGCATGCTTGTGGGGCGCCAGGGGGACGGGGTTTGGGCAGGTTTTGTCTTTATAAACTTGTTTGGGGGTCAGGAGGGTGACGGCTAGCTGACGGCGCTGTCAGTTTCGGCTTTTGACTTGGCGGCCTTTGGGCCGACCATGCTGTTTTGGGTTTGGGTGAATATCCGTTTCTTCGGGTGTTGCGGATGGCGGTTTCGCTCTTACAGCGAGTCACTTTTGCAGACGCCCAAAAGTAACCAAAACGCTGGGCCCCGGCGTTCGGCGCCTCGCTGTGGCTCGGCGTTCGGCGCCTCGCTGTGGCTCGGCGTTCCTTCGTTCCGGGATTCATCCGGGGGCATCGCCTACGGTTTGCTTCGCTGCACCTCCTCTCGATGCATGCGGCTGCGCCGCACGGTCGCTGCGCTCCCACCCCCGGATAAATCCCTCCACTCAGCCTTCCGATGGGGCCGGCACGTCAAGAGCGGTACTCGAGCTAACGCTCATCGTGCTGAGTGGTGAAGGGCGTGCGGTCGGCTTTTGGTTTTTGTTGGGTTTGCTCACCTCGGCCCTTTCTCGAGGGAGTGGAGGACAACACAGGAGCTTTTCAAAAGCTGAATTCACCTCGGTCTTTCACGTCGGCGTACCTCCTCCAAACACCTCGGTCAGTCCCCTCTCCCCCTGGGAGAGGGCTAGGGTGAGGGGGCTTTTGAGGTTGTTTAAATCTCAACAACCAAACCGGATACTTCCCACAATGTTTTCAGGTTGTCCGTCGGAAGCACGCTCTCTAGTCTTTGGCTGTCGCTGCCAATTCAGCGAACAGGCGTGGAAACCTGATTTCAAGTAGTTGCAAAGCATCTCCCCGTAATCGTTGCCGATGTCTTCTTTCGTCTGCAAACTGCGTCGCGGCGGCTGTGCGCAGGCAGACTTCGGTCTGGCCGGTTGCCTACTTATCGGTTTTCCACCCTGCGTACAGCTGCCACCTTTTGTCGTGTGGAAACGACAAGGGATGGCTCCATAGCCAAGTAGGAGCTTTTCATGGACAAACTGATACCCGACCCACCCCTCGAATCACCCACCCCTCTCGAAGAGGCCATGCGCGCCGAAGACCTCGCCCGTAACCGCGAAGCAATCAAACGCGCCCTCGACTACTACCTCTGCCCCAACCCCACCAAGCCGCGCCCGAGCACGATGTACATGGTCACTCCTAACGTCGACACCGAAAGCCTGCTGGCCAATGCCTGCGAGTCCCTGGCGTCGGCCAGTACCATCGCCAGCAATTTCGCCAATGAGCTTTCGGGCCCGCAGCGCAGTACGGCGTTGGGAATCCAGCAGATCATCATGCTGGCGGAGCTGGCGGTGAACCGGGCGCTGGATCGGGTTGATCCGCAAACGTGATCCGCTAGTCGAAGAGTCCCGAAAAGAAACCGGTCGTACCCTTTTGGGGGCTCTTTAAAGTCCGCACACGCAGGTATACTGCGCGCTTTCGCGGCTCGTCCACCGGGCCGGACTTTTTGCTTCGCGGAGCTTTCATGACTTCCCCAATCGACAACGCTGTGAGCGATGTCCCGGCAGAGCTGGCCGAGGCCGGCGAATCCAAGCCGACCATTCCTGCGTTCAAGTTTCCGTTCAAACCAGGTGAGCTGGCGGCTGCCAAAGCGGCGAAGCAGCCGCAGTTCAAGGGCAAGGACGGTGATCGCCATGCCAAGATTCCGGGTGTGGCACCTTCGGGCACTCGCCGTTCGATGGGCAAGCGCTGATTCAATCCCGCTTCGGCCGTTGCTGTGATTTTCGGTCACAGTGATGGCTAATTGCTCAGTTCCTGAGCCAGATCAACGTTTCACCAGTGAGTGCGCTTAGAGTCAGCAGCCCTGCCGACTCTTTCCAATAAAACGAGCGCGCTTTCCATGAAGATCAATCTCCCGGTGACCGGGCGCAATGTCGATGTTGCGCCGGATGCGAACATTCTCTCGACCACCGATCTGACCAGCGCGATCACCTACGCCAACAACGACTTCATCAGGATCAGCGGTTACAGCCGCGACGAGCTGCTGGGTGCGCCGCACAATTTGCTGCGTCATCCGGACATGCCCGCGCAGGCGTTTGCCCATATGTGGCAGACGCTCAAGGGTGGGCGGTCGTGGATGGGGCTGGTCAAGAATCGTTGCAAGAACGGTGATCACTACTGGGTCAGTGCTTATGTCACGCCGGTCACGCAGAACGGTGCGGCGGTGGAGTATCAGTCGGTGCGCACGCGGCCGGATACGCGGCAGATTGCGGCAGCGGAGCGGGCGTATGCGCAGTTGCGCGAGGGGCGGGTGGCGCGGTGGCCGCGGCTGCCGAGCCTGAGTTTGCGGGCGAAGATCATGGCGTTGACCAGTTCGTTGCTGGCGCTGGTGCTGGGGATGGAAGCCTGGCTGCGGCCGGAGTCCATGGGCATCGAAGCCGCTGCGCTGGTGGCCGGCAGTGGCGCGTGTGCGCTGGGCGTGGGTTGGTTATTGCGGCCGCTGGAGCATTTGACCGAGCGTGCCCGGCTGATTGCCGATAACCCGTTGAGCCAGGGCATTTATACCGGGCGGCGGGATCAGTTCGGGCAGATCGAGTTTGCCTTGCAGATGCTTGAAGCGCAGGTCGGCGCGGTGGTGGGGCGGATCGGTGATGCATCGCAGCGGCTGGCCGGGCATGCGGCGCAATTGGTCGATCATCTGCACAGCAGTCACACCAGCACGTTGGCGCAGCAGGCGGAAACCGATCAGGTGGCGGCGGCGATTCATCAGATGGCGGCCAGTGTGGCCGAGGTGGCCAGCCATGCGCAGCAGGCGTCGGTGGCGGCGGACATGGCGGGTACGGAAACCCGTGAAGGTCATCTGCTGGTGGGCGAGAGTCGCAGTGCAGTGTTGCGGCTGGCCGAGGAGTTGGGGCGGGCGACCGAGGTGATTCATCAGCTCGAAGGCCACAGCATCGAGATTTCCGGGGTGCTGGAGGTGATTCGCAGCATCGCCGAGCAAACCAATCTGCTGGCGCTCAACGCGGCGATCGAAGCGGCGCGGGCCGGGGATGCCGGGCGTGGGTTTGCGGTGGTCGCCGATGAGGTGCGTGGTCTGGCTCAGCGTACTCAGCAGTCGACCAACGAGATTCAACGGATGATCAGCACCCTGCAAAACGGCGCGCGGGATGCGGTGCTGGTGATGCAGCAGAGCAGTGAGCATGTGGATAACAGCGTCGAACAGGCCCAGCGTGCGGCCCGGGCCCTGGACGGGATCAGCGGCCGGGTCGAGCAGATCACCGAGATGAGTCTGCAGATTGCGGCGGCGGTTGAAGAACAGAGCGCGGTGAGCGAGGACATCAACCGCAACATCGTCAGTATTCGCACGGCCTGTGAACTGACGGTGGATGAGGGGCGCCAGAGCCAGCTCAACTCACAGGATGTGGCGGGGCTGGCGGGGGATTTGCGTTCGCTGGCGCGGGAGTTCTGGGGGCGGCGGCAGGGCGCTTAGGCCGCTCGCAACGAAATGAACGCGTAGGTCTGCGGCGGCTCGGACACCACCTGTGCCCCGGCCGCCCGCACTTGCCCGGCAATGTCGTCGCCGGAGACATGGAACAGCCATTCGCTGGAAACTTCGCTCAATGGCTGCGCCGCGACCTGATCGATCACTGAGGCAAACGCGCCCATGTCCGGCAGGTACGCGGTAAACCCGTCGCCCTTGAGCGCTGTGGTGCGGATGCCGAGCAAGCCGCAGATCGCATCCTTGATCCGGATGTCGTCGCGATCCGCCTGACGCGAGCGCTGGATCAGCGTCACCAGTTCCTGATCCACCAGTTCACCGCCGACGATCAGGTCTGGCCCTTGCTCCCAGGACTCTGGCGGGCAGTCCTTGGCGGCGGGGTTGAGCGGGATGTGCGGATTGATTTCGGCGGGATAGATGCGGCACACAAGTGGCCGGCGCTCGTAGATGCGGCACAGCTTGTCGTCGTCAAGATTCCGGCAGGGGCCGACGTTGTAGGCGGCGAAAGTGATCGCCACATGGGCGTCGGACATTCCGCTGCGGACAACTGCAGAACGGCGTTGCGCATGCTCGCGCTGCTGCTCCGGCAGCCCAAGGCCGTTGGCAAGAAACGCCTCCACCAGCACGATCACCTGACCGCCGTCGGCCGCCCACATGCGGGCTTCCGCCAGGGTCAGGGGCACATGGTGATCGGTGCAGCATTTGCCGCAGCCTACGCAGGAAAAGGTCGTATTCATTGAGCGGGCAATCTTCAATCAGGGTGTGAATCGGCGACATAAGGCCGCCGTACAGGCCCGAAGTGAAGCAAGTTGTGCGCCATTCGCTCAGGGTTTGGCGGTGGGGCGGATCGAGTCCCATTCGGTGACGAACGCGGTTTTCGACTTTTTGTTGTACAGGCACAGCTCGGTGCCTTGCTGGCCCTTCATGTGCTTTTGCGGGTACTGGCCTTGCAGCAACAGCGCGGTGTAGCCGACGCGGTCATCGAATTGCGCGGCGTTGCCGACCGGTTTGGCGTTTTTCAGGCCGCTGGCCTTGGTGCAGCTGGTGAGCACGGCTTTGTCGTAGGCCGCCCAGGCGTCGGGGCTGGAGGCGTGGGCAAGCGGGGCGATGAGGCAAAGTACGGAGAGGGCGAGGCGTTTCATGGTTCGGGCATCCTTGGAAGTTGATCGCCAAGGTTGGAGTATGCCGCAGGATTTTAGTTTGTCAGTCCGGCACCAGTTCCCGGCGAACCACATACATTCCAGACATTTCGTACAAGCGCTGCGCTCGCTGATTGCTCTCCAGCACCTTCAGGTCGACAAATCCTTCACGCCGATCCTGAAACGTCTTGAACGCATGAAGCAGCAACGCCCGACCCAATCCCCGACCTTGCCCCCGAGGATGCACCACCAGATTCTTGATATAGGAACTGGTCCAGCACTGCGCCAGGCCAATGACGCCTTCGGCATCGCTGGCGATGAAACACAGTGCCGGATCGTATTCCGGATCGGTTTCGAACTGCTGTTGCCAGACGTCCGGCGCCGGCACCCGGCCACCGCCTTCGCGGTAGCCGATCTGCATCAGTTCATGCACGGCGGATGCGCGTTCGGCGCTGTAAGTCGTGAGTTCGATGCCGTTCGGCCATTCGATGGTCGGCACGTCCTGGCTCAGGTCGCGCCGCATCAGGAAGCAGAACGTCTCGCTCAAGACTCAGTGACCCTGAGCAGCGACATGCTTGGCCGCTTCGATCAGGCAGTGGGTCAGCTCCGGCGAGGAGAACTTGGTCAGCACGCCGTTGGCTCCGGCGAGGCGGGCCTTTTCGCTGTTCATCGCGCTGTCCAGCGAGGTGTGCAGCAGCACGTAGAGGTGGGCGAAGTCCGGGGTTTCGCGCAGGGTACGGGTGAAGGCGTAACCGTCCATCTCGGACATTTCAATGTCGGAGACGATCAGGTTGATCTGCTGCGCCGTGCCTTGCAGGTCCAGCAGGCAGTCGATGGCTTCCTTGGCGCTGCGCGCAGTGTGGCATTGCAGGCCGAGGTTGCGCAGGGTGTGCACCGATTGCTGCAACGCCACCTGACTGTCGTCGACCACCAGGATCCGCGCGTTGCCCAGCACTTCGGCGTCTTCCATGCTCAGCTCGGTCGGGGCCATTTCGATCTGTGCCGGGGCGATGCCGTGGATGACTTTTTCAATGTCCAGCACCTGCACCAGCGTGCCGTCCACCGAGGTCACGCCAGTGATGTAGGCGCGCGAACCGCCGGAACCGAACGGCGGCGGTTTGATGTCGGTGGTCAGGCAATGCACGATCTTGCTCACTGCCTGCACGTGCAGGCCCTGTTTCGAACGGCTGACGTCGGTGACGATCAGGCAGCCGCCGTTCGGGTCTTCCAGCGGCCGCTCGCCGATGGCGCGGCTCAGGTCGATCACCGACAGCGAAGCGCCGCGCAGGGTGGCGATTCCTTTGACGTGCGGGTGCGACTCCGGCAGCTTGGTCAGCGGCGGGCAGGGGATGATTTCACTGACCTTCAGCAGGTTGATCGCCATCAGCTTGCCGCTGCGCAAGGTAAACAGCAGAAGCGAAAGTGAATCTGCGCGGGCTTTGTTGGAAGACATAAAAACCTTCTGTGGAAAAAGGTGAGCGGCGATCGCACGGATCGCCAGCAGGTATCGATGCCGGGTTATCGACTTGTAACCGGCAGGCTTTAGGGATTCTGGCGCCAATCCGACGGCGGGACTTTTATTTCATCCCCAAGCGCTTGGCCATCCGCCCCAGATTCGCCCGGTCCAGCCCCAGTTCACGGGCGGCACTGGCCCAGTTGTCCTGATTGCGCTCAAGCGCTGCACTGATCAACTGCCGCTGATACTGCTCGGTGGCGGTGCGCAGATCGCCGCTGATCAAGGGCAGAGCGGCAGTCGCTTCGGACGGCATCGGCGAGTTATCCACAACCTCGCGCGGCAGATCGAGGTCCATCGCGCTCAGGCTGAGAATCTTCGGTCGCACCTTGCAGTTGCCCAGCGCCTTCAGCGCGCTGCGTCCGATCAAGTGCTCCAGTTCCCGCACGTTGCCTGGCCAGGTGTAGGTCAGCAGCGCCTCCTGGGCATCGCTGTTCAGGCGCAGGCTGTTGAGGCCCATGCGCGAGCGGTTCTGTTCCAGGAAATAGCCGCTGAGCAACAACACATCGCGCCCCCGGTCACGCAGCGCCGGCACTCGCAATGGGTAGACGCTGAGGCGATGGTAGAAGTCGGCGCGGTAGCGGCCGCTGCGCACTTCTTCGGCCAGGTCGCGGTTGGTCGCGGCGATCAGGCGCACGTCGACCTGATGCTCCTTGTCCGAACCCAGACGCTGCAACTGGCCGCTCTGCAAAACCCGCAACAGTTTGGCCTGGACGGTCAGCGACAACTCGCCGACTTCATCGAGAAAAAGCGTGCCGCCGTTGGCCAGTTCGAACTTGCCGCGCCGGTCGCTGGTGGCGCCGGTGAAGGCGCCGCGCACGTGGCCGAACAGTTCGCTTTCCACCAGCGTGTCCGGCAGGGCCGCGCAGTTGAGGCTGATGATCGGTTTGTCGGCGCGCTTGGAGGCGGCGTGGATCGCCTGGGCCACCAGTTCCTTGCCGACCCCGGTTTCGCCGGTGATCAGCACGGTCAGGTCGCTGCCGCCCACCAGATTGATTTCTTCGACCAGCCGTTTATGCGCTTTGCTCTGGCCGATCATTTCGCGATTCTGCTGACCGCTGGCCTGGCGATAGACCTCGGCGCGCTGGTGTTCGTCTTCGGCGCGGGTCGCCAGACGCTCGATGCGTTCGGCGGCGTTGACCGTGGCCGAAGCGAGGCTGGCGAAGGCTTGCAGGGCGTCGAGTTCGATCGGTTCGAAGCGCTCCGGATCGAGGGCGTCGAGGGTGATCAGCCCCCACAGCTTTTCATCGACGAACAACGGACAGCCGAGGCAATCGTGAACTTCAAGATGATCGTCGAGGCCGTCGACCAGTCCGTCGTACGGATCGGGCAGATCGCTGTCGGCGGCGAAACGGGTCGGCCCTTCGCCGGCCAACAGCACTTCAAAGCGCGGGTGTTCGCTGACCTTGAAACGGCGGCCGAGGGTGTCGGTACTCAAGCCGTCCACGGCCAGCGGCACCAGCCATTCACCGTCGAGGCGCAACAATGCGGCGGCATCGCAGGGCAGCAGGGCGCGCATGGCTTCGAGCAGGCGTCGGTAGCGCTCGCCTTCGGGCAATTCGCGGGACAGGTCGGAGACCAGTGGGAGCAGGGCGGTGAGCAATGATTTGGCGGACATAGGCTTGTAGTCAAAGAGACACGTTGTAGTCGAAGCGACTATAGAGGCACTTGTGTCGATCTGACTACATAATTTTCAAGCTATTGATTTATATAGAAAAAATAGTTGGCACGAATACTGGAATGGATAAGGCACTTTTAGAGAAGGCTCAGGAGTCACCCTTATGCTTAGCGTCCAGGATCGTGCCATCGTCAAATCCACTGTGCCTCTGCTGGAAAGCGGCGGTGAAGCGCTGATCACCCATTTCTACCGGATGATGCTCTCCGAGTACCCGGAAGTCCGCCCGCTGTTCAACCAGGCCCACCAGGCCAGCGGTGACCAGCCTCGCGCCCTGGCCAACGGCGTGTTGATGTACGCCCGTCACATCGATCAACTCGACCAGTTGGGCGATCTGGTGGCCAAGATCATCAACAAGCACGTGGCGTTGCAGATTCTGCCGGAACACTACCCGATCGTTGGCACCTGCCTGCTGCGCGCCATCTCCGAAGTGCTCGGCGAAGAAATCGCCACGCCGGAGGTGATGAGCGCCTGGGGCGCGGCTTACGGTCAGTTGGCCGAGATTCTGATCGGTGCCGAAACCGCCATTTATGACCAGAAAGAGCAAGCCGTCGGCGGCTGGCGCGGGGCACGGGAGTTCATCGTCGCGGCCAAGGTTGAGGAGAGCGCGGAAATCATTTCGTTCTACTTTGAACCGGCGGACAAAGGCCCGATCCTCGCCGCCGAGCCAGGCCAGTACATCGGCATGAAGCTGGTGCTCGACGGTGAGGAAATCCGCCGCAACTATTCGCTGTCGGCCCTGGCCAACAAAGGCCAATACCGCATCAGCGTCAAACGCGAACCGGGCGGCCGTGCCTCCAATTACCTGCATGATCAACTGCATGTCGGCGCCAGTATTCAGCTGTTCCCGCCATCGGGTGAGTTCACCCTGACTGCCAGCGACAAACCGCTGGTGCTGATCAGCGGCGGCGTCGGCATCACTCCGACACTGGCGATGCTGGAAGCGGCGCTGGAAACCGAGCGTCCGGTGTACTTCATCCACAGTGCGCGCAATGGCAGCGTGCATGCGTTCCGCGACTGGATCGACGGGCTGGCCGCGCGTCATCCGCAGCTCAAGCGCTTCTATTGCTACGCCGAAGATGATGGTGTGAGCCCGGCGGCGGACAAGGTCGGGTTGTTGAGCGAGGAGCAACTGGGCGAGTGGCTGCCGGCGGAGCGTGATGTGGACGCTTACTTCCTTGGGCCGAAAGGTTTCATGGGGGCGATCAAGCGTCATCTGAAGGCGCTGGGTGTGCCTGAGAAGCAGAGCCGGTATGAGTTCTTCGGACCGGCTGCTGCTTTGGAATGATCTGAAACCGGGTTGCCTTCATCGCGGGCTTGCCCGCGATGGGGGCATCGCTAACTTGATTCTTAAATTCTGTTTAAAGGTTAATCGTTTCTTAACCGGTTTATCGTTTATTCCCCGATGCTGATGATAGGCGCTCGTTCGTTTACATGATCAGGATCGCCCCCATGTCGCACTTCGCCTCTTCCCGTCGTTTCAGCCTGGCCACTTTGGGCCTGTCGGTTGCCTTGCTGTCCAGTCCGTTCGCGTTCGCCGAATCCGCCTTGATCGAACCCCAGACCCTGATCGTCGATCAGAGCCTGCCCAAGGCGCAGCGAGATGCAATGGAACTGGCGGCGCGGCGTTACGGCAGTTTCTGGAACACGGGCGAAGAGGCGTTGGCCACCGCTGCCCTGTCGCCGCAGTTCGTCGACAAGACCCCGCCGGAAGGCCGGGTGCAGGGGCCGACCGGGCCGCTGCTGGCGTCGAAGTTCTTTCGCACGGCGGTGCCGGACTTGAGATGCGAGATCGAGCAAATGATCGTTGCCGGGGATCACGTGGTGGTGCATCTGCACTTTCGCGGGCATTTCACCGGCACGTTCAAGGCTCTCAAAGGGCAGGGCCAGCGTGTAGACTTCCGGGCAACCGATATCTATCAGATCGACAACGGTCGCATCGCGGCCAATTGGCATATCGAAGACAACATCAGTCTGATGGCGCAACTGCAAGCGCAGCCGCCGGCCAGCTGAACCATGGACATGAAAGGGAAACGCGATGAGCGAGGAAACGATTCGATTGGGACGTGAGCGGCGCTATCTGGTGTTGCTGGGCATCATCTGCCTGGCACTGATCGGCGGCGCGCTGTACATGCAGATCGTGCTGGGCGAGGCGCCGTGCCCGCTGTGCATCCTGCAGCGTTATGCGTTGCTGCTGATCGCGCTGTTCGCGTTCATCGGCGCGGCCATGCGCACCCGGCGCAGCATCACCGTGTTCGAGGTGCTGGTGGTGATTTGCGCCATCGCCGGCGCTGGTGTCGCCGGGCATCACGTGTACACCCAGTTCTATCCGGCGGTGAGCTGCGGCATCGATGTGTTGCAGCCGATCGTCGATGACCTGCCGCTGGCGAAGATCTTCCCGCTGGGCTTCCAGGTCGACGGTTTCTGCTCGACGCCGTACCCGCCGATCCTCGGTCTGTCGCTGGCGCAATGGGCACTCGTGGCCTTCGTGCTGGTGGTGATCCTGGTGCCGCTGCTGATCTCGCGTAACCGAAAAGCGTTGCGCTGAATCAACTTTTCGGCGCGTGCGCCGATAAAACAAACGCCTCGATTTGCGGTGACGCGAATCGAGGCGTTTTGCATTTCAGGGTCTGTGTGAAAACACCGTGACGAACGGCAAGGAAGGGTGCGACAGGTGTGCGACATGTTGTCACACAGGCCGGGTCGCAGCTCGTTTCACAGGCCCGGATTGGAGTGCTGTTACAAAAAAGGATTGGTCTGTTTCAGCGTTTTTCGGTTTTTGCACGCGTGTGCCGGATCAGGCAGTTTTAACAGACGCTGGCAGATGGCCAAAAGCCTTGGCATATCGGGCTTTGCGCGGATTGCGCCGTGGGAAAAAGCCCTCGGAGCTGTCTGAACTGAGGCCGATAGACCTACATTTTTTGGTGTTTTTGTTGAGAATCGATTTCGATAACATACGGAACTTTTGCAAAAACGGTGATGGATTGTTGCTCTGAGCGATAAAAATTATTTCGGGATAAGACATGGTGTATAGGGCGCTACCTATCTACAATCGCCCGCACTGAATTCCCGGCACTGTTCAGCCTTTATTAAGGAGGCGAGCAGGAAGTCGGGTGTCGAGCGGCCGAGAGGCTTGCGAGACACCCAGGTGTCGGTGCCTTCCAACTTTCCGCACCAAATGGAATTGGTCTGTGACAAGGCCTTTGACCACGAATTCGAATAAGAACTGACCGCTGTCCCAGGTTTTGTCGAGCGTCTGACGCGCGACGGGCAGCCCTTATTCAATCCAAAGAAAATGCCAACCCTTGGCAGGGTGAAGTGTTGGCGATCAAAACCCAACTGCATTGCGCAAGCTGCTTTAGAGGTCGTGAGATGAGTAAAAACAGGTACCCCAGATTACTAGGCCTAGTGCCGCTGCTCGGCACGTTGTTGCTGGGAGGCTGCAACATGACCTTGCTCAATCCAACGGGCCAGGTCGGCCTGGAACAGCGCAACCTGATCATCACCGCCACGCTGCTGATGCTGTTGGTTGTTGTGCCGGTCATCGTCATGACCTTCCTGTTCGCCTGGAAGTACCGCGCCTCGAACAAGAACGCCGTCTACACCCCGAAATGGTCGCACTCGACCAAGATCGAAGTGGCCGTCTGGACCATCCCGGTCCTGATCATCATTGCCCTGGGTTACATCACCTACAAGTCGACCCACTCGCTGGATCCGTATCGTCCGATCGAATCCGACGTCAAGCCAGTGACTATCGAAGTGGTCGCGCTGGACTGGAAGTGGCTGTTCATCTACCCGGAACAAGGCATTGCCACGGTCAACAAGATCGTGTTCCCGGCGCACACGCCAGTTAATTTCCGGATCACTTCGGACGCGGTGATGAACTCGTTCTTCATCCCGGGCCTGGGCGGCCAGATCTATGCGATGGCGGGCATGACCACCAAGCTGCACCTGATCGCTGACCGCAACGCTGAAATGGACGGTATCTCCGCCAACTACAGCGGCGCTGGTTTCACCGGTATGAAATTCAAAGCGATCGCAACTTCTCAGGAAGATTTCGACGCCTGGGTAAGTGAAGTCAAAAAGGCACCTAAACAGCTTGAAGCCGCTGAATACGCAGCCCTTGCCAAGCCAAGCCAGAACAATCCAGTCGAGCTCTACTCCTCGGTCACGCCGAACCTGTTCCAGACCATCGTCGACAAGTACGAAGGCATGAAACCAGGCAAGCCGCTGAAGCACGAGAAGAAAGAGAAAGAAGTGGCGGCAACGGATATGGACTCGAATTCGCATTCAGCTGCCGGGGCAGAGGAGTAAACGATGTTTGGTAAATTAAGTTGGGAAGCGATCCCTTTCCACGAGCCGATCGTGATGGTCACCATCTCGATGATCGCGCTCGGTGGTCTGGCGTTGTTCGCTGCAATCACCTACTTCAAGAAGTGGACTTACCTGTGGACCGAGTGGCTGACGTCGGTCGACCACAAGAAAATCGGCGTGATGTACATCATCGTCGCCATGGTCATGCTGCTGCGCGGTTTTGCCGACGCCATCATGATGCGTACCCAGCTGGCCATGGCCACCGAGGGTTCGCCTGGCTATCTGCCACCTGAACACTATGACCAGATCTTCACCGCTCACGGTGTGATCATGATCATCTTCATGGCGATGCCATTCTTCACCGGCCTGATGAACCTTGCAGTGCCGCTGCAGATCGGCGCACGTGACGTTGCGTTCCCGTTCCTGAACTCCCTGAGCTTCTGGCTGCTGGTGTCCGGCGTCGTGCTGATCAACCTGTCCCTGGGCGTCGGCGAATTCGCCAAGACCGGCTGGGTTGCCTATCCACCGCTGTCGGGTCTGCAATACAGCCCTGGCGTGGGGATGGACTACTACATCTGGGCGCTACAGCTATCGGGTCTGGGTACAACGTTAACCGGGGTCAACTTCCTCGCGACCGTGCTGAAAATGCGTACCCCTGGCATGAAACTGATGGACATGCCGATCTTCACCTGGACCTGCACCTGGGCAAACGTTCTGATCGTGGCTTCGTTCCCGATCCTGACCGCTACCCTGGCACTGCTGACCCTTGACCGTTACATGGATTTCCACATTTTCACCAATGAACTTGGTGGCAATCCAATGATGTACGTCAACCTGTTCTGGGCATGGGGCCACCCTGAGGTTTACATCCTGATCCTGCCGGCATTCGGCATTTTCTCGGAAGTCATCTCGGCCTTCACCGGCAAGAAACTGTTCGGCCACCACTCGATGATCTACGCCTCGGGCGCGATCTCGGTACTGGGCTTCATGGTTTGGCTGCACCACTTCTTCACCATGGGTTCGGGTGCCAGCGTCAACGCCTTCTTCGGTCTGGCGACGATGCTGATTTCCATCCCGACGGGTGTGAAACTGTTCAACTGGCTGTTCACCATCTACCAGGGCCGTCTGCGCTTCACCAGCCAGGTTCTGTGGACCCTGGGCTTCATGGTGACCTTCGCCATCGGCGGCATGACCGGCGTACTGCTGGCCATCCCGGGTGCTGACTTCGTTCTGCACAACAGCCTGTTCGTGATCGCTCACTTCCACAACGTGATCATCGGCGGCGCGGTATTCGGCTACATCGCAGGTTTCGGCTTCTACTTCCCGAAAGCGTTCGGCTTCAAGCTGCACGAAGGCTGGGGTAAAGCAGCGTTCTGGTTCTGGATCTCGGGCTTCTTCGTCGCGTTCATGCCGCTCTACGCTCTGGGCTTCATGGGCATGACCCGTCGTCTGAACGCCACCACCA
Organism: Pseudomonas sp. B7; assembly: GCF_016735645.1. NCBI lineage: Bacteria > Pseudomonadati > Pseudomonadota > Gammaproteobacteria > Pseudomonadales > Pseudomonadaceae > Pseudomonas > Pseudomonas sp. B7. The sequence goes on along the minus strand of NZ_JAERRE010000001.1, from coordinate 857,206 downwards.
ACCCTGAGTGGGTACCGTACCTGTACGTTGCCATGTTCGGTGCGGTGATGATCGCTGTGGGTATCGCCTGCCAGCTGATCCAGCTGTACGTGTCGGTGCGTGACCGCAACAAGCCGGAAAACATGTGCGAACACGGTGACCCGTGGAATGCCCATACCCTGGAATGGTCGACCTCGTCGCCACCTCCGTTCTACAACTTCGCTGTACTGCCAAAAGCAGACTGCATCGATCCGTTCACCGAGGCCAAGGAAAACGGTACCGCGTACAAGGCACCAGCCAAGTACGAACCGATCCACATGCCGAACAACACCGCCACTGGCGTGGTGATGGGCGCACTGCTGACCGTGTTCGGTTTCGCGATGATCTGGCACATCTGGTGGTTGGCGATCGCCAGCCTGGCCGGCACTGTCATCTACTTCGTGATCCACGCAGCACGTGACGATCAGGGCTACATGGTGCCGGTTGAAACAATCGAGCGCATCGAAGCCGAGCAGCACAAGCGTCTGGTAGCGGCCGGGAAGATCCCTGCTTCCGCAACCCGTGTTGAAACCAAGTTGGAACAGGCTTAAACAATGTCGAACTTAGTGACCAATGCTGGACACGCCCATGGTCATGACCATGGGCACGATGACCATCACCACGACTCGGGCGAGATGACCGTATACGGTTTCTGGCTCTACCTGATGACCGACTGCATTCTGTTTGCGTCGATCTTCGCGGTGTACGCGGTACTGGTAAACAACGTCGCCGGTGGCCCGTCGGGCCACGACATCTTCGAACTGCCATACGTGCTGGGCGAAACCGCTCTGCTGTTGTTCAGTTCGATCACCTACGGCTTCGCCATGCTGGCGTTGTACAAGGGTAAAAAGCAGCAGGTTCTGGGCTGGTTGTTCATGACCTTCCTGCTCGGCGCAGGCTTCATCGCCATGGAGATCAACGAGTTCCACCTGCTGATCTCCGAGGGCTTCGGTCCTAGCCGTTCGGGCTTCCTGTCGGCGTTCTTCACGCTGGTCGGTACCCACGGTCTGCACGTGTCCGCCGGTCTGATCTGGATGGGCATCATGATGTACCAGGTCAACAAGCACGGCCTGACGGCGACCAACAAGACCCGTCTGAGCTGCCTGAGCCTGTTCTGGCACTTCCTGGACGTGGTGTGGATCTGCGTATTCACCGTTGTTTACCTGATGGGGACCCTGTAATGGCTAATGCACACTCCCATGACAGCCATGATGCTGGCCACGGCAGCGTAAAGTCGTACGCCATCGGCTTCATCCTGTCGGTAATCCTGACCGTCATCCCGTTCGGCCTGGTGATGTACCCGACCCTGCCGAAGTCGACGACGCTGGCAATCGTCCTGCTGTTCGCGGTGATCCAGGTGATCGTTCACCTGTATTACTTCCTGCACCTGGATCGTTCCATCGCTCAACGTAACAACGTGATTGCGTTCGTCTTTACGGCCATCGTGATCGTGCTGCTGGTCGGTCTGTCGCTGTGGATCATGTTCAGCATCCACACCTACATGATGGCGAAGTGAGGTAAACCCGATGTCGCTCAAGCACTTTATCCAAATCACCAAACCGGGGATCATTTTCGGTAACGTGCTTTCTGTGGCAGGCGGGTTCTTCCTGGCCTCGAAAGGGCATGTCGATCTGGCCGTGTTTCTGGCAGCCATGATCGGCACTTCCCTGGTTGTGGCCTCCGGTTGCGTGTTCAACAACTGCATCGACCGCGACATCGACCTGAAGATGGAACGCACCAAGAACCGGGTGCTGGTCCAGGGCTTGATCTCCCTGAAACTGGCCCTGGTCTATGCAACCGTCCTGGGTGTCGCCGGCGTTGCGTTGCTGTACAAGGTGGCCAACCCGTTGGCCGCATTGTTCGCCGTGATCGGCTTCATCATCTACGTCGGCTTCTACAGCCTGTACCTCAAGCGCAAGTCGGTTCACGGCACGCTGGTGGGCAGTCTGTCGGGCGCCATGCCGCCGGTGATCGGTTACGTGGCCGTGACCAATAGCTTCGACATGGCCGCGCTGACCCTGCTGGTGATGTTCAGTCTGTGGCAGATGCCGCATTCCTACGCCATCGCGATCTTCCGCTTCAACGATTACCTGGCCGCATCGATTCCGGTGCTGCCAGTGAAGCGCGGAATCCAGGTGGCCAAGAAGCACATCCTGATCTACATCCTGGCCTTCCTCGTGGCGACCTTGATGCTGACCTTCAGCGGTTACGCCGGCATGAGCTACCTCGCCGTCGCCGCGGCCATGGGCATGTACTGGCTGTACATGGCCTGGACCGGCTACAAGGCGGTGGATGACACGGTCTGGGCACGCAAGCTGTTCGTCTTCTCGATCTTCACCATCACCGCGTTGAGCGTCATGATGTCTCTGGACTTCAAGGTGCCGACCGAGCTGCTGCTGACGTACGCGCCGTAAGGTTCGAACGTTGTACGAGAAACCCCGTTCATCGAGAGATGAGCGGGGTTTTTTGTTGCTCGGATGATGGAGAAACGACGTCCTTTGTCGTTAACAGACTCTCTCCCAAAAGGGTGGGGTAATCAGCCATTCCCTCGAAACGACTAGCTAGAAATCGACAGGTTGCGGTCGATAGGCAAAAGCCCTAGATTCGGATCCAACTACATGCATCGATCAAGAGGCTGGGCGAAATGACTGAGAGGATGACCTGCGACGAGCGCTTCATTGCCCTGGCAAAAGAGCTGAATTACGACATCAACGGTGAGAACACGGTGGGTGGCAATTACGCGCCATTGATCCGTCATCGCGATGAAATCTACATCAGCGGCATGGTGCCGCGCACCGAGGGCAAGATTCAGTATCCTGGGCGAGTGGGGCAGGAGTTGACGCTCAAGGATGCGCAGGCGGCGGCAAGCATCAGCGCGATGCGCTGTCTGGCCTTTATCGTCGATGCAGTCGGTTCGCTGGACAAGGTCAGGTCGTTGTTGCGGGTCACGGTGTACGTGAAGTCCACGCCGGATTTCGTTGACCTCAGCGAAGTCGCCAACGGCGCATCGGATGTATTCAGTTATGTGTTGGGCGATGTCGGGCGACACACCCGCACCACCGTCGGCGTCTATCAGTTGCCGAAAAACGCAGCCATCGAAGTCGATATGATCGCCGCAGTGCATCCTTCGGCGTAATCGCTGAAAGCCGCACAACAAAAAGCCCCGCCTGAATGTCAGAGCGGGGCTTTTTCGTCAGCGCCGGTATTACTGGGCGGCGATGCTGTAGCCATCAAACGCGGTCTGCTGTTGCAGCGCGGTGATGATGTTCTTGCGGTTGATTGCGTGCTCGGTGCCGGCGTTGTCGACGAAGGTTTCGCCTTCGATTTCTGCTTCGTCGCCTTCACCGACGAAGGTGAAGCCGAGGAACTCCAGCGCCTCGCGATCCACGCTCAGGCGCGAACGCGGTGTGCGCATTGGGAGGGTCACGCTGATGCCGTCCTTGCTGATGCTGAACACTTCGACGTCTTTCTTGGCGCGTGCGGTCTTGCTCTTGCCGCCGCTCGGGTTGCTGATCGCTTGATGGGTCTGGTTCAGCACCTTGAGTGCCAGGCCATAGACGATTTCCTGGAACGCCGGATCGTCCTTGAAGCTGGACAGGATGCGGCTGATCGGGAACTTGCTGCTGAGGTCTTCGAGGGCGGCGATGTCGGCAGCCTCGGCGTCCTTCAGACGCTTGAGTTCGCCCATCAGCTCGTAAGCCTGGTCGTCATCGAAGCGGTCGTGGGCCTGACGGATCGCGGCGCGCAGTTCGCGGATCTGATCGCTCTCGCGGCTCGACTGGAACGCGTCCAGCACCATCTCGCTGATGATCTTCGCCTGTGGGATGTGTTGTGAAAGATTGATGGAGTTTTCGTATTCCGCTTTGGACGACAGAGTGACTACGGATTCAGCGGTGTTGAAATCGGACATTGAAATTTCACTACTTTTTTAACTTGAGATGAGACGAGAAAGCGCTGGGGGCTTTTTCAGGCCGACTAATTTAGGGGAGCGCGACGGCGTTGTCACGGAACAAGGGGCCGGTGGTGCCGATTATTTATCCGGATGATTTGTGATGAGCAACCAGACACCGCGCGTGCCTTGTCTCATTCATTGGCGACAGCGTTCTCGGGTAGTCGCCGGGACGTCAGGCCACGCAACGTCCAGTAGAGCTTCAGAGAACGGGTGCTGATCAGGCCGCACATGAAACCCGCAATGCCGGACTTGAGCAGCAGCATGTCCGGGGACGCGGAACGCTCCGGATTCACGTCATGCTGGTAACCGAAGTAGTAGTTCGCGGAAAAGAACATCAGGTACATGATCAGGATTTTTACCGTGCCCGGCATGATCAGCCCTGTCGCAGAGTCGTCGAGCACCACGCCCCGCCGAGAGAACACCAGCCATGCCGAGAGACCGCCCAGCAACAGCGCGGCGAGCCAGGTGCTGAAAAACAAGACCGGGTTGATCGACAGGTTCAGGGAATACAGCGACCACGCCAGAAACGCCGGGGGTGTTATCAGCATCGAGGCACGGCTCTCTCGGCGGGGAGAGAACGCCTTGATGCCGAAATAAACCAGCAGGAGAAAAATCAGGTAAACCCGTATCGGGGTGTTTTGCAGAATCGTGAGCATTGCGCAGCATCCATGCTGGAAAGAGAGAGACGAGCATAGCCGTTGCCGAGTTCAAGGCAAACGCATCTGCCTGTTGGGCTAGTTGATCACGGCTGCATCGACGTGGGTGACGGGAGGGCCCGACTGGAAAAAATCACCGCGAATATCGCGCTCGACACTGGTGATGAACACATAGTCCGGTTGAAACCGTTCAACGAGGGCGACAAGTGCTTCGGGTTTGAGCAGCAAGTAATACACATGCAGCGTCTCGGTGAAGGTCGCGGTCATCAAGGGAGTCATGGCTGTGCCAAACGAATCACGTAGCCAAAGCACTTTTTTCGAGTTCAAGGCTTGCGGGGAACTGACCAGAAGGGGCGACGCCGGGGATGCGATACCGATGTTCTGACCGGAGAAGGTCATTTCACCGGAGTTGAAGTCATGGTGTTCGACCGGCAGCGAGTACTCGTCGGGGAAGTTGAGTAGGACTTCATTGTCGCTCAGCGACTCCTGGATCCGTAGAAAGTGCGCGAGGTCGCCGCCAGCGCGCTTGTGAGTGGTCAGGGTCAGGGGTTCCCGGGCCTGTGGCCAGGTCAGCCGAGCCTGGGTTTTATCCAGGCTCTTGCGTAATTCATCGAAGGCTATCCAGGCTCCGGCGTTGTTCCAGTGCGTGTCGGTCTGGTAGTAGAGCGGATGAGCGAACTGTAGTTTGGCTTGTACCACCGCCTTTGTGGGGTCGACATAAATATTGCCCCGGGCGTGGCGCAGTAGCACGTCGGTTGGTCTGGGGCTTGTGTGTGACGACCATTCCGGAAGGTATTCCGGATATACGGAGTCTTTGTCCGGGCCTATGACAATGCGAAAGGCAGTTACGCCTTTGCTGCTTAGCCGCTGATCCCAGGACTCCATGGATCGGGCGACGCTTTCGATGATTTGCGTTTCTTTCTGGTCAACACCTGCGCGTTTTACAGAAATCTTGTCGGCATATTCATCGCCGAGAAACAGCCAGCCTTCCTTTCCGATGATGACCTTGCCCGGATGAATCGATATCCCCATGGGATAGATCAGTTTGCTGATGAGTCCATGAAACAGGTCCATGTTGTACAGCACCTTGGCCTTCCACCATTTCACGTCGCTCTGTGTCGTAAACACCTGGTACAGATTGACGGTCGGAACAGTGCACATGATCAATGCAGTCAGGGTGAGTGCCGCATATAACTGTCTTTTCACAGGCGAGCCCCTAGAAGTTGAAGTAGAGGAAAACGGGGCTTTTGCTTTGCACGCTGGCGTACAGCGAAAGACAAAACAGCGTGGACATGGCGAGCGTCTTCGCCTTGCCAAAATCAGTGTGAGCGGTGAGTTCGAAAGCGTTTTTACAGCGGATGATCAACAGCGCGACGGCAATCATCAATGTCGGAGCAAGATTGGCTGTCAGGCCTGTGGGAAGGGTCTCGAGCAAGCGATCGGATAGCGTCCCTCCCCAGGCAAGGTTGGCAGTCGGGACGGTGTTTACGGAGAGCTGATCGATAGAGTCGAAATCAATCATCCCGTGCAATATGCGCAGTGCGTCGTCAACGGAATCGGCTCTGAAAAACACCCATGTGATGTTCACGAACATGAACGTGACGAACCATCCGACAGGGTCGGGCAGCGACAGGCCCACTTGTTTCCAGATCCGGTGCATGACAATGGCGCCGCCATGCAATGCCCCCCAGATGATGAACATCCAGCTCGCACCATGCCAGAGCCCGCCGAGAACGAAAGTCACCATCAGATTGAAATACAAGCGCTGCCGGCCGCACCGGTTACCGCCCAGCGGTACGTATAGGTAGTCGCGAAGATAACGGCTCAACGTCATGTGCCAGCGCCGCCAGAAGTCCTGGATGTCCAGCGCCTTGTAAGGTGAGTTGAAGTTCAGCGGCAGCCATATGTTGAACAGCAACGCGGCGCCTATTGCCATGTCGCAGTAACCGCTGAAGTCGAAGTAGAGCTGAAAGGTGTAGGAAAGACTGGTCGTCCACGCGCTGAAAAAATCATGACTGACACCCTGAGCGAATCCGGCATCCGCCCAAATGGCAAAGGTGTCGGCAATCATCACTTTCTTGAACAGACCGATGCTGAAAATGAACAGGCCCATGACCACGTTTCTGTGGCGAATGACGAGCGTCCAGCGTGACTGGAACTGACTCATCATTTCTTTATGGTGAAGAATCGGCCCGGCGATCAGGTGAGGGAAGAACGTTACGAACAGCGCATAGTTGACGAAGCTGTACTCTTTCGCGAGGTTCTTGTAGCAGTCCACCAGAAAGGCGATTTGCGTAAACGTGTAGAAGCTGATGCCCAGAGGCAAAATGACCTGGTAGAAAAACAACTCGGTTCCGAGCACCGAGTTGATGTTGTTGACCAGGAAATTGGTGTATTTGAAATACCCGAGCAAGGCCAGGTCAGTGACTATTCCAATGCCCAGAATGGCCCTTTTCGACAGGCCTGACGGCAGGGTGTTGTCGGGGGCGGCGAGGGCTTTTCCGACTATGAAGTTGAAGCCGATGGAGAACATGAGCAAGGGAATGTAAGCGACGCTCCAGCGCCCATAGAAAATCAGACTGGCAATGACAAGCCAGACTTTTCCAGCTGTGACCAGCCGCTGACGATTCAGGAAGAAGTACACAAAAAAGACAATGGGCAGGTAGATCAGGAAGAACTTGGGTGAGCTGAAGGTCATGAGGGGCCTTGAATGCGTCCGCGCTTTCAGAAGTCGGCGGATTGTATTCAGGCTCGATGAGTGTGCGAATGCCGAAAATGCAGGTCGAGACGGTTCCTACGGACATCTCGGAAATGGCATTCAAGGTTGTTGAATAATTGAACAAGCGCAATGAACGATCAGTGTTTAAGCGTCGATTGTGCAGGCTATTTCAGCCGTAAACGCTCCATCGCGATCACCGACGTTTCAAACCCCAGGCTGGCAAAAAACGCCTCCGCACCTTCGCGCCCGGCACGCAAAACCCAGGTAATGTCGCTGTTATCCCCCATCACATGTTCGACCAGCGCCCGCCCGATGCCCGCGCGCCGATGTTGCCCGTCGACCACCACCATCGACAGGTAACCGTTGGACAAACCATCGGTGATGCCACGGGCGAAACCGACAATTTGCTGGCCGCTCAGTGCCACGGCGGTGCGCTGAGAGTTCTGAACAAGCTGTGCGAAATGTTCGGCGGTACCGGTGCGATGAGCCCAGCCGTGCCGCTCAAGAAACTGCCTTGCCGCCTCCACTTCCGTGGGCAGGAGGTCGCGTATTGAAATGTCTTTGTTCATTCCTTGATCCCGTCCCTGGTGTATTTCCAACAGTAGTCGCGTTGCTTACGGTCTGCCCCACATCTGCAGGGCGAACTCGACGAAGCGACGCAGTTTAGGCAGCCGATAGCGATCCGGCGCATAGAGCAGATGCATCGGGCGGTTCGGCGGCTGGTAGTCAGGCATCACGACGACCAGCCTGCCATCGCGCAGGTCCTGTTCCACCAGCGCATCCGGCAGCATCACGATGCCCATACCGGTGCGTGCAGCCTGATGCAGACCGGCGGAGCTGTTGATCAGCATCGGACCTTTGACGTCGACCATGATTTCGCCGTCCGGGCCGCTGAGGCGCCACTGTTTTTCCACCGATTGCCAGTCATCGCCAGCGGGGTAGGCGAAGGACAGGCAATCGTGCTGACGCAGTTCCTCAGGGGTGAGCGGCATGCCGCGTCGGGCCACGTACTCCGGGGAGGCGCAGACCGTCAGGGTGTAGTCGATCAGGGGGCGGGCGATCAGGTTGGACTGGTCGAAGTGGCCCAGTCGGAAGGCCACGTCGAGACCGCTTTCCAGCAGATCCGGACGGCGGTTGGTCAGGATCACGTCGAGTTTGACCTGCGGACATTGCAGGGAAAACTCACTGAGTGCCGGGGCCAGGCGTTCGACACCAAAGGTCAGCGGCGCGGTCACCCGCAGGATGCCGCGCGGTTCATCCAGCGTCTGCTCGGCGAGGCGTTCGGAGTCGGCGACCAGGCCAAGTACTTCCAGACAGCGCTGGTAGTAAACGCTGCCGAACTCGGTCAGCCGCTGGCGGCGGGTGGTGCGTTGCAACAGTTGCACGCCGAGCCGTTGCTCCAGCGCCCGCAGGTGATTGCCCACCATGGTCGTGGACATTTCGCACTGCAGCGCGGCCGCCGTCATGCTGCCGGACTCCACAACCTTGACGTACACGCTCATCGACTGGAACAGATCCATTATCAAGCCCGGCTTTTAAATGATTGAAGTTTTGCCGAGTTTATCCAGTTCAGGTGGATAACCATACTGCCAGCACCTCTCACCTCGCTGGAGTTTGCCGACATGACCGCCGCCCTGATGAACACCTATCAACCGCTGGACTTGAGCTTCATCAAAGGCCTGGGCACCCGACTCTGGGATCAGTCGGGCCGCGAGTATCTGGACGCGGTGGCGGGCGTGGCGGTGACCAATGTCGGCCACTCGCACCCACGCATCGTGTCGGCGATCAGCGAGCAGGCGGGATTGCTGCTGCACACCTCCAACCTCTACAGCATCGACTGGCAACAGTCGCTGGCGCGGAAGCTGACGCAGCTGGCGGGGATGGAGCGGGCGTTCTTCAACAACTCCGGTGCCGAGGCCAATGAAACCGCGCTGAAACTGGCGCGTCTGTACGGCTGGCACAAAGGCATCGAGCAGCCGCTGGTGGTGGTGATGGCCAACGCGTTTCATGGCCGTACCCTTGGCACCTTGTCCGCCAGCGATGGCCCGGCGGTGCGCCTGGGTTTCAATGAGTTGCCCGGGGATTTTGTCAAGGTGCCGTTCGGCGATCTTGAGGCGCTGGAGCAAGTGCAGCGCAAGCATGGCCAGCGGATCGTGGCGATTCTGGTCGAGCCGATCCAGGGTGAAAGCGGCGTGCAACTGGCGCCTCCCGGCTACCTCAAGGCCCTGCGTGAATTGTGCAACCGCCACGCCTGGCTGTTGATGCTCGACGAAATTCAGACCGGCATCGGTCGCACCGGTCGCTGGTTCGCGTTTCAGCGCGAAGGCATCGTTCCCGACGTCATGACCCTCGCCAAGGGCCTGGGTAATGGCGTGCCGATCGGTGCCTGCCTGGCACGGGGTCGGGCGGCGGATCTGTTCACCCCCGGCAGCCACGGCAGCACCTTCGGCGGCAATCCACTGGCGTGTCGGGTGGGTTGCACCGTGCTCGAGATCATCGAGGAACAAGGCCTGCTGGAAAATGCCAGGGTCCAGGGCGAGCGCCTGCTGACTCGCTTGCGTGCAGAGCTGACGGACAATCCGAATGTGCTGGCGATTCGCGGGCAAGGGCTGATGATCGGCATCGAACTCAAACAGCCGATCCGCGACCTGACACTGATTGCCGCACGGGATCATGGACTACTGATCAACGTCACGCGCGGCAAGACGATCCGGTTGCTTCCGCCGCTGACGATTGATGAGCGGGAGGTGGGGATGATTGTCAGAGGGGTGGGCCGTTCCCTGAGCCATGTCTGATCCCTCGGTCAGTAGTGAAATCTGCAAGTTATGACGCAGATTTCGCCGTCTACGATCGCATAGACCAAGCGATGCTCGGCAGTTATCCGCCGTGACCAGAAGCCGCTCATGTTGTGCTTGAGCGGCTCCGGTTTGCCCAAGCCTTCAAAGGGTTGGCGCTGGATCGCTTTGATCAGAAGATTGATTCGTTTGAGACCGGCCTTATCGTTTTGTTGAAACCATAAGTAGTCTTCCCAGCCCGTTGGCGTGAACTGGATTTTCATTCTTCAATCAGTTGCCTGACTTTGGCTTTTCCAGCGCGCATTTCGCCAATTGATTTGATCAAGCGCTCGGCATTGGCCGGAGAACGCAGCAGATAAGCCGTTTCTTCCAGCGCGTTGTATTCGGCCAGAGACATCATCACTACAGGCTCGCCTTTTTGTCGGGTTACCAGAAGCGGGGCGCAGTCTTCATTCACGCGATCCATGGTTTCAGCCAAGTGCGCACGAGCTGTGGTGTAGTTGATAGTGTCCATGTTGTAGTCCTCGCTTGATGCAAAGAACGTACAGAAATGAGTACAGGATGACAAGGCGATACCTATCATTGGTTGTGCCACAGACGGGCTGCCTGCGGTGTGCTGAGTATCACCGAAGTCTCGTCGAGACGTTTCTGGGTCTTTTGTAAGCTGATTCCGACGCGCCTGCCATCCCTCTCACTCTCTACGTGAGATTTTTCTAATCAGGGTAGTCCGACAAATCCGGCGCCAGCATCCGGGTCTTCGGTGCGCCGTTCGCGTTGTGCTGGATGATGTCGCTCGGCTGTCCCTGATGATTGAAAAATACCTGGCCGATCCCCGCCGAATTCCACAGTCGCTCACCCGCTTCTGCGTGTTCCGGCACGTACGGGACGATGCGCATGCGGCGGCGTTTGGTCAGCCAGTTGAGCGGCGAGCGTGGTGAGTAGAGCCAGCGGTTGAGACGGTCGAACCATTCCAACAGGGTCGGGGGAAATTCGTTCTTGATGCCGCTGCTGGTGATTTGCCAGATGCGCGGGCCGGCCTTGCGGTGTCGGATCAAGACTTCGTAGACGAAGGAATAATGCACGTCGCCTGACAGCACCACGTAGCTGCCCGGTGTACGCGAGTGTCGGAAAATGTTCAGGATCACCTGGGCGGCGCCGCGATGGGCCATCCAGTTTTCTGCGTCCACCAGCAGTGGATAACCGCACCAGCTGAATACTCGCTGCACGGTTTCGATCAGCTTCACGCCGAAGATCGGTGCCGGCGAAACGATGATCGCCGAAGGATGGTCGAGCAGTTCCTGCTGCAGTTCGCTCAAGGCTTCCCAGTCCAGCAGGCCCGACGGCTGCTTGAGTGCCATTTCGCTGCGCCAGCGTCGGGTGCGGGTATCGAGCACCACCAGCGCCGGGCTGGTCGGCAATACGAAATGCCATTGCTGAAAGCGCAGCAATTCCTCAATCAATTCGTCCTGCACGGGAGCGTCGAGGTAGCGGTCGTCACCGTTGGCGCTCAGGCCGCGGGTTTTCTCCAGCACTGCGCTGAATGCATCCGGATTGTTGCCCCAACCCTGACACAGCATGTAGGCGATCAGCGCGTTGCCGATGATGCGTTTGGAGAACGGGTGGCCGTAGGCCGTTTCCTCCCATTGCGCAGACAGGTTCCAGTCGTCGGTGATGTCGTGGTCATCGAAGATCATCAGGCTCGGCAGATGCGCCAATGCCCGGGCCACTTGGCCGAGGCCGGCCTTGAAACCGTCGATGCGGGTCTGCTCGAGGGCGTAGCGCTTGAGGCGTTCAGGCGTCAGTGCCGGTGGCTGCGGATTGACCAGTGTCCAAGGTGTTGGCGACCACACCAGCAAATACATCGCCATGACTTCGGCAAACGTTACGAGGTGATTGTCGGCGCTGCTGCTGGTGAAAATCGGCTTGCGCGCACCGCCGAAGAAACGCTCGCGCAGTGTCTCGTTGCTCTCGAGTGCAGGCAGCAAATCCGCGCGATGGTAGTAACTGGCCGGGTGTTCGTAGAGTTTCGCGCTGTCGCTGACCACCGCGCCTTCGAGGTGCTCACCGAACAGGCCGAGGCGCTCGATCAGGGCGTGAATCGCTCGTAACATCGGGCCGGCAACGTCGTCGGCGTAGACCTGATCACCGCTCATCATCAACAGGGCGGGACGTTGCTGCGGATCGGTTTCGGCGGCCAGTAAGCGGTCAACGCAAAGCAAACCGTCGGCGGCCGGATGATGGGGCTTGCGACAGGAACCGTGGAGCAACTGGTCAATGCGCGAGCGCGGGACGAAGTTCGGGCTGGTGGCGTTGTCGTAGAGCAGGTGCGGCGCCCAGTCGGCGATCGGCTGCTGGCCATCGATCAACAGGTCGTAGTCGATGCGGGTGTCGCAGGGCGGGGCGGTTTCCAGCGGAACGTCGATCAGGTGAACAAACGCCCGGGTGCCTATCGGAATGACCGTGCATTTCCCGCTATCGAGAGGAATGTCCCCTACGCCTTGCAGGCGCAGGGTCAGCGACAGCTCGCGGCTGCCGACCAGCCAAAGAACGATGCGCGTCGGTTCCAGCCGTCGCAGCAACGGCCCGGCCAGAACAGCGGGCAGCGGGCTCAGGTCATCAGGTGTCGGAGGCATCGGGGGAAAAGCTCAAGGCGCACAGGCCGGCGATGATAGCGCAGCCGGCGCCTCGAACCCTTAAACCAGGCTTAAGAGCCCGTTTTTTCCAGCTTCAACGCCAACAGGCGCCATTCGGCAGGCGTCGCATCGACTCTTGGCTGTTCCTGTACGGAGCAGTCGAAACGGTACGTCACATCGTCGCCATTCATGTTTCGTGCGGTGACGGTGTTGCTGAAGGTGTAAACCTGATCCTTGAAGCGTTGCGGCGTCAGGCTTTTGCTGTCGGCAAACCGGGCAGATGCGGGGAAGCGCAATGTGCTGGTCACGAACGGGCTGCACATGACATACGCGAGCATCGATTTGTCGCCGTGGGCGTCGGCGCGCAGTTTTTTGCTCAGCGCCGTCAGGGCCTTGCGCCCCTCATCGTCACTCTGGTCGATTACGGTTTGCACCGACATCGTCTTCGGCGCCCGACTGGCGTAGTTCGGCAGCAACGCGGAATCCGCTGGAGAGGGCTTGTTGTCCGGCACGATAGCGGCAAACACCGGCGCATCTTTCAGCGCAGCAGGGCTCGCAACCGCCTCGGCTTCCGGCAGCAACGAGGTCGGCTCGGCTTCCCGCTGCGCCACGACGTTTTCAGTCTGCGCGGCTTCGTAGCGATGCGCCGACGGGAACAGTGAAAAAGTGATCGCCAGCACAACCATCGAAACAATGAAACCGCCCGCGACACCGACCAGGTTGGCGTAAAACAGATTCCAGCTGCCGCGGTTTTTCACCACCCAGCGCCACATGAAACCCCAGGCCGCGACAAATGCCAGAAAACGCAGAAACTCCATTCGATCCTTTCCTTAATCCTGCAAAAAAACTGAAATCAGTGCGTCGCGCAGATTGACTACTGACGATGGACGGCAAGATAACAAAATAGTAGCTTCGCGCCACTTTCCTGATTCCTGTAATGGACTACTCATGTCAAAAGTCGCCCCTGTTTTGCGTCTGCTATGTGCAATCACTTTCGCCAGCGCCATGACCCCGGCATTCGCCGCCTGGAAAGAGCACCCGGAAAACAGCTGGAAGTATTACCTCGCCAACTGTCAGCGCATGCAGGAAAAAATGGCCGACGTCCAAAGCGGTCGCGTGCCCGGCGCCTTTGAGGTGATGGGCGATCTGGAGAACAGCCAAGGGAGCATGAATGAGCACCGCCCGAACCTGCCGCCCCAGTACCTCGCCTCCCGGGAATTCGCTCAATGCGAAAACGTGGCGGCCGAGGCCGATGCGATGATTGCCCGTGGCAAAGCCGAGTTCGCCGACAGAATGAACCAGGCCGCGGAGCAAGGCCGCATCGCCCACCAGAACTCCCCCGAATACCAACGCGCCCGTTCACTCGGCTACAGCGATGTCGGCGAAATCTCCTTCCTCAAACTTCACGAAGACATGGACGGCGAAGCGCGCCTGAAAACCATGCTGATTACCGTCGATGAAGTCTGCGGCCAATATTTTCGTGCCACGCAATATGTGAAGCCGTATGTGATCTACACCGTGCGGCCGTCGGATGGCGGGTGTGGTGAGGAAAAGCGCGTGGCGATCGTCGGCGGCAGATCGGTGGAGAAGGGCGATTACATCGATGAGCGGGGCGAGTTCCAGTATGTGGGCTGGAAGAAAATTGTCGGCGCGGATGGGTTTGCGACGGATATTCGGGTGTTGAAGGCTCGGCGCTGACTGCAAAGCAGTCACGCCGTCCTGTCATGTGTGGGGGAAATAATTCACTGCGAGGAACATCAGAGTCGCCATGCCAGCGGCCAAGCCACACACCGCGCCGAGCAACTGACGTGCAACCGGATGTTCGGGTTGGCGACGATTGGCAATCCACAGCCATACCCCCGCCAGAACGCCCGCGCTGGTGATGAACACCACCAGACTGCGATGCAGGTTGGGTGTCGCCATCGACGTACCAATGATTGCGTCGTAAATCAGCGTGAACACAATGCCGGTAACCACGCCGCTGCCGGCGCCGGCAAGGTTGGCCAGCAACAGGTTCCACTCACCCCGTTGCTTCACCACCCATAACCAGGTTCCAGCCATCACCAGCAAGCACAACACAGCATCCATTTTGGTTTACTCCCGAGTGCGCGATAACAGAGGCGGTTGACCGGCCTCTGGCGAGTGGGCGGCAAGATATCAAAATAGAACCTTCGCGCCACTTTCTTCATCTGCGTAGCTTAAAGAATGTCCTTCAAATAACCCTTGAGCGCGAGGAGCGGCTGATCCAGCTGCTCCAGCGACTGCGCCTGACTGAAGTCGGTCGACAACTTGTGCAGTTCGCGCCCCAACGGTTTCTCGACGCCACCCAACGCATCCATCGCCAGCGCCAGACACTCGTTCATCTTGAACTGGATCGTCTCGACATCACCCCGGCGCACCAGCAGTTCGAACACGTCTTTCTGGTAGTCGCCCATGACCATGTCATCGCGCAGAATCGGGCTCAGGCCTTCTTCCTCATACGCGAGTTTGAGGGAGAACAGGGCGACGGTTTCCAGTGACGTTTCCATGCGGTGAACCTGTGTGAGATCTCGCCGGGAGGGCCAGCGGCACTTTCCGACAGACGAAAAAAAAGGCCTTGCTAAGCAAGACCTTTTCTAATTTTGGTGCCCCGAGGGAGACTCGAACTCCCACTCCTTTCGAAAACGGATTTTGAATCCGCCGCGTCTACCAATTCCGCCATCAGGGCTCAATGGCGGCGAAGTATAGAGAGGTGCCTACCGTTGGTCAATCACGTTTCATGGTCAATTTTCGATATTTCCGCTAGACTTTCCGGCCCTGCTAGACGAACCCCATCATGCGCGTTGCTGACTTTACCTTCGAGCTTCCTGATTCGCTGATTGCCCGCCATCCTTTGGCCGAGCGTCGCGGTAGTCGCCTGTTGACCCTGGATGGGGTCAGCGGCGCCCTGGCACACCGTCAATTCACTGATCTGCTGGAGCATTTGCGCCCCGGCGATCTGATGGTGTTCAACAATACCCGGGTGATTCCGGCGCGCTTGTTCGGGCAGAAGGCGTCCGGCGGCAAGCTGGAAATCCTCATCGAACGCGTGCTCGACACCCACCGCGTGCTGGCCCATGTGCGTTCCAGCAAGTCGCCGAAACCGGGCTCGAAGATCCTGATCGACGGCGGCGGCGAAGCCGAGATGCTGGCGCGTCACGATGCGCTGTTCGAGCTGGGATTTGCCGAAGAAGTGCTGCCGCTGCTTGATCGCGTCGGGCACATGCCGTTGCCTCCTTATATAGATCGCCCGGACGAAGGTTCGGATCGCGAGCGCTATCAGACCGTGTATGCCGAGAAGCTCGGCGCGGTGGCGGCACCGACCGCCGGGCTGCATTTCGATCAGACGCTGATGGAGGCGATCGCCGCCAAGGGCGTCGAGACGGCGTTCGTCACGCTGCACGTCGGCGCCGGCACGTTCCAGCCGGTGCGCGTCGAGAAGATCGAAGATCACCACATGCACAGCGAGTGGCTGGAAGTCGGTCAGGACGTGGTCGATGCCGTCGCCGCTTGTCGTGAGCGTGGCGGTCGAGTGATTGCTGTCGGCACCACCAGCGTGCGTTCGCTGGAAAGCGCCGCCCGCGATGGCGTACTCAAGCCGTTCAGCGGTGACACCGACATCTTTATCTACCCGGGCCGGCCGTTCCATGTGGTCGACGCCCTGGTCACCAATTTCCATTTGCCCGAGTCCACGCTGTTGATGCTGGTTTCGGCGTTCGCCGGTTATCCGGAAACCATGGCCGCCTACAAAGCCGCCGTGGACAACGGATACCGCTTTTTCAGCTACGGTGATGCGATGTTCATCACCCGTAATCCCGCGCCGCGCGGCCCAGAGGAAACAGTATGAGTCGCACCTGTCGTATGTCGTTCGAGCTGCTTGCCACCGATGGCAAGGCCCGTCGTGGTCGTCTGACCTTCCCCCGTGGCACCGTCGAGACCCCGGCGTTCATGCCGGTGGGCACCTACGGCACGGTCAAGGGCATGTTGCCGCGTGACATCGTCGCCACGGGCGCGGAGATCATTCTGGGCAACACCTTCCACCTGTGGCTGCGCCCGGGTACCGAAGTGATCAAGGAGCACGGCGACCTGCACGATTTCATGCAGTGGAAAGGCCCGATCCTGACCGACTCCGGCGGTTTCCAGGTGTTCAGCCTCGGCGCCATGCGCAAGATCAAGGAGGAGGGCGTGACCTTCGCCTCCCCGGTCGACGGCTCGAAAGTGTTCATGGGCCCGGAAGAGTCGATGCAGGTCCAGCGCGACCTGGGCTCGGACATCGTGATGATCTTCGACGAATGCACCCCTTACCCGGCTGACGAAGACGTGGCCCGCGTGTCCATGGAACTGTCGCTGCGCTGGGCCCAGCGTTCGAAGAATGCCCATGGCGACAACACGGCGGCACTGTTCGGCATCGTTCAGGGCGGCATGCACCAGGACCTGCGCATGCGCTCGCTGGAAGGCCTGGACAAGATCGGCTTCGACGGCCTGGCCATCGGCGGTCTGTCGGTGGGCGAACCCAAGCACGAAATGATCAAGGTGCTGGACTATCTGCCGGGCATGATGCCGGCTGACAAACCTCGTTACCTTATGGGCGTTGGCAAACCGGAAGATCTGGTTGAGGGTGTGCGCCGCGGTGTGGACATGTTCGATTGCGTGATGCCAACCCGTAATGCCCGCAACGGGCATCTGTTCATTGATACAGGCGTGCTGAAGATCCGTAACGCGTTCCATCGCCATGATGATTCGCCACTGGATCCGACCTGCGATTGCTATACCTGCCAGAACTTCTCCCGCGCTTATCTGCATCATCTGGACAAGTGCGGCGAAATGCTCGGCAGCATGCTCAATACCATCCACAATTTGCGCCATTATCAGGTGCTGATGGCTGGTTTGCGCGAGGCTATTCAACAGGGTACATTGGCCGCCTTTGTCGATGCCTTCTACGCCAAACGCGGGCTTCCCGTTCCGCCTTTGGACTGAGTTTTCTGACCCCAAGATTCAACATTTGCAACTGGAGTGCTAAATGAGCTTTTTTATCTCTAATGCCATGGCTGACGCGGCTGCACCGGCTGCAGCGCCTATGGGCGGCGGCTTCGAGTGGATTTTCCTGGTCGGCTTCCTGGTCATCTTCTACCTGATGATCTGGCGTCCACAGGCCAAGCGCGCCAAAGAGCAGAAGAACCTGCTGAGCAGCCTGCAGAAGGGCGACGAAGTGGTCACCACCGGCGGCATCGCCGGCAAGATCACCAAAGTGGCCGATGACTTCGTGGTTCTGGAAGTTTCCGACACCGTGGAAATGAAGTTCCAGAAGGGCGCCATCGCCGCCACGCTGCCAAAAGGCACGCTGAAAGCGATCTAAGGTTCCAACTTCTACTCAATCGACGGGGCGCGCAAGGCGCCCCGCGTTCATAACGGGCGGCGTGATGCTGAACAAATATCCTCTGTGGAAATACATTCTGATCCTGGCGGTGCTGGCGATCGGTCTGATTTATTCCGCTCCGAATCTATACCCCGATGACCCGGCCATTCAGATCAGCGGCGCCAGCACGGCCCTGCAGGTCAATCAGGCCGATCTGGATCGCGTGAGCACCGCGCTCAAGGAATCCGGGATCAACGTCAAGGCTTCGAGCCTGGCTGCGAACGGCAAGGGCGGTCTGATCCGTCTGACCAAGGCTGAAGACCAGCTGCCGGCAAAAGACGTTGTTCGCAAGGCATTGGGTGATGACTACGTCGTCGCGCTGAACCTGGCACAAACCACCCCGCAATGGTTGCGCAACCTGGCTGCGCATCCGATGAAGCTGGGTCTGGACTTGTCCGGTGGTGTGCACTTCCTGCTGGAAGTGGACATGGACAAAGCCCTCGACGCCCGCCTGAAAGTCTACGAAGGCGACGTCAAGAGCCTGCTGCGCAAAGAGAAGCTGCGTTATCGCAGCCTGCCGCAACTCAATGGCGCCATTCAGCTGGGCTTCAGCGATGCTGATTCCCGCGAACAGGCCCGTGCGCTGATCCGCAAGAATTTCAACGATTTCGACATTGTTCCGGCCGACCTCAACGGTCAACCGGTGCTGCGTCTGGCGATGACCCCGGCCAAGCTGGCGGAAATCCGTGAATACTCCATCAAGCAGAACCTGACCACGGTCCGTAACCGCGTCAACGAGCTGGGTGTTGCCGAACCGATCGTCCAGCGTCAGGGTGCCAACCGTATCGTGGTTGAGCTGCCGGGCGTGCAGGACACTGCCGAAGCCAAGCGTATCCTCGGCAAGACGGCCAACCTGGAGTTCCGTCTGGCTGCAGAGCCGGGCGCTTCGAAAGCCACTTCCGAGACCTTCGAATTCCGTGAAGGCAAGCGTCCTCCTGCGCAGATCGAGCGTGGTCTGATCATCACCGGTGACCAGGTGACTGACGCCAAGGCCGGTTTCGATTCGCAGCACGGTACGCCTGAAGTGAACATCCGCCTGGATGGTCACGGTGGTGATCTGATGAACCGCGCGACCCGCAGCAACGTCGGTCGCAGCATGGCGGTGATCTTCATCGAACAGCGCCCGGTCACTACTTACGTCAAGCAAGTGGTCGACGGCGTCGAAAAAGACGTGCCGGTGCAGACCTTCAAGGAAGAGAAGAAAATCATCAGCCTGGCGACCATTCAGTCGCCGCTGGGTGCGCAGTTCCGTATCACCGGCCTGAACGGCCAGGGCGAGTCGTCCGAACTGGCGCTGTTGCTGCGTGCCGGTGGTCTGGCTGCTCCGATGTACTTTGCTGAAGAACGCACCATCGGCCCGAGCCTGGGTGCGGACAACATCACCAAGGGTATCGATGCATCGCTGTGGGGCATGTTGTTCGTCTCGCTGTTCATCATCGCCATCTACCGCTTCTTCGGCCTGATCGCCACCGTTGCACTGGCGGTGAACATGGTGTTGCTGCTGGCGCTGATGTCGCTGCTGGGTGCTACGCTGACCCTGCCGGGTATCGCCGGTATCGTGTTGACCATGGGTATGGCGGTCGACGCCAACGTGCTGATCTTCTCGCGGATTCGTGAAGAGATCGCCGCCGGCATGACCGTGCAACGTGCAATCAACGAAGGCTTCGGCCGGGCATTCACTGCGATTCTCGACGCCAACCTGACCACCTTGCTGGTCGGCGGCATCCTGTTCGCCATGGGCACCGGCCCGGTGAAGGGCTTTGCAGTGACCATGTCCCTCGGGATCTTTACCTCGATGTTCACGGCCATCATGGTGACCCGCGCAATGGTCAACCTGATCTTTGGCGGACGTGACTTCAAGAAGTTGTGGATTTAAGGGGCTGCCATGTTACGTACAATCAACTTCATGGGCGTCCGCAACTTTGCGTTCGGCGTCACCGTATTTCTGACCTTGCTGGCAATCTTCAGTGTGTTCCACAAGGGCATGAACTGGGGGCTGGACTTCACCGGTGGTACGCTCATCGAGCTGACCTACGAGCGTCCGGCTGACGTCACCAAGGTGCGCGAGCAACTGGTGACTTCGGGTTACCACGAGGCCGTCGTGCAGAACTTCGGTGCAACCACCGACCTGCTGGTGCGTATGCCGGGTGAAGACCCGCAACTGGGTCATCAGGTTGCAGAAGCGCTGCAAAAGGTCGGCGGCGATAACCCCGCTACCGTCAAGCGTGTCGAGTTCGTCGGCCCGCAGGTCGGTGAAGAGCTGCGTGATCAGGGCGGCCTCGGCATGCTGCTGGCACTCGGCGGCATCCTGATCTACCTGGCTTTCCGCTTTCAGTGGAAGTTCGCGGTCGGCGCCATCGTATCGCTGATCCACGACGTGATCGTGACCATCGGTATCCTGTCGTTTTTCCAGATCACCTTCGACCTGACGGTGTTGGCGGCGGTGCTGGCGATCATCGGCTACTCGCTCAACGACACCATCGTCGTATTCGACCGGGTGCGTGAGAACTTCCGTGTCCTGCGCAAGGCTTCGCTGATCGAGAACATCAACATCTCGACGACTCAGACCTTGCTGCGGACCATGGCAACGTCGATCTCCACCCTGCTGGCGATCGCGGCGCTGCTGTTCTTTGGTGGCGATAACCTGTTCGGCTTCTCCATCGCCCTGTTTATCGGTGTTCTGGCGGGTACCTACTCGTCGATCTACATCGCGAACGTGGTGTTGATCTGGCTGAACCTGAGCACTGAAGATCTTATTCCACCGGCCAACACCGAGAAGGAAGTCGACGACCGTCCATAACGGCCATCGATTTTCCGGCGGTCAGTCAAAAAAGACGCGAGTTGAACTCGCGTCTTTTTTTTTGCTCCAAGGCTGGGAGAAGCGCGGGCGCGTTCCCGCATGTGATGGTCAGGAGGTTCATGTGAACAAGTCGTTGCTGGTTGGTGCGGTATTGGGTGCTGTCGGTGTAACTGCCGGGGGTGCTGTTGCCACCTACAGCCTGGTTAAAAGCGGCCCTGAGTATGCGCAAGTGCTGGCCGTAGAGCCGGTCAAAACACAGATCAAGACTCCACGTGAAGTGTGCAAGGATGTGACGGTGACCCGGCAGGCACCGGTGAAAGATCAACACCAGATCGCCGGCACCGTGGTCGGTGCGTTGGCGGGTGGTCTGCTGGGTAATCAGATCGGCGGCGGCACCGGCAAGAAGATTGCCACGGTGGCCGGTGCGGTCGGTGGTGGTTACGCCGGCAACAAGGTTCAGGAGGGTATGCAGGAGCGTGATACCTACACCACGACTCAGACTCGCTGCAACACGGTGAATGACATCAGCGACAAGGTCGTGGGCTATGACGTCCGGTATTCGCTGGACGGCAAGGAAGGCAAGGTGCGCATGGATCGTGATCCGGGCAACCAGATCCCGGTCGACAAGGAAGGCAAGCTGATCCTGTCGCAGAACCAGCCAGGCCAGTAATTGGCTGACGGCTTATAAAAAAAGCACCCTTCGGGGTGCTTTTTCATGCCCATAAAAAAACACCCCGAAGGGTGTTTTTTTTGGTTTCGCGAAACGCTTAGCGCTTCAGCGAGGCCGGCAAGTGCGGCTGGATCGCCGTCAGAACTGCCTTGAAGCATTTGGTGTTGCCGGCAACGACGTGGCCTTTTTCAAGGAAGTCGTGACCGCCGGTGAAGTCGCTCACCAGGCCGCCTGCTTCCTGAATCAGCAGGGCGCCAGCGGCCATGTCCCACTCGGACAGACCCGACTCCCAGAACGCGTCGAAACGGCCGGCGGCTACGTAAGCCAGGTCCAGGCTTGCCGAACCGGCGCGGCGGATGCCGGCAGTCTGGCCAACCAGGGCGCGGAACATGCCCAGGTAGTTGTCGAGGTTGTCCATCTGGTCGTCACGGAACGGGAAACCGGTGCCGAGCAGGGCGCCGTCCAGGCTGGTGCGACCGCTGACACGCAGGCGACGACCGTTCAGTTGAGCGCCGCGACCACGGCTGGCGGTGAATTCTTCCTGACGAACCGGATCCAGAACAACGGCGTGTTCCAGGCGACCACGGTATTTGCAGGCAATGCTGACAGCGAAGTGAGGAATGCCGCGCAGGAAGTTGGTGGTGCCGTCCAGTGGATCGATGATCCACAGGTATTCTTCGCCTTCGATGCCGGTGCCGGCATGCAGGCCGGTCTCCTCACCCATGATCGAGTGATTCGGGTAAGCCTTGCGCAGGGCGTCGATGATTTTCTGTTCGGCGGCGCGATCGACCTCGGATACGTAATCCTTGGCGTCTTTTTCGTCGACCTTGATGGTATCCAGGCGCTCGATGGAGCGGAAGATCAGTTCACTGGCGCTGCGGGCGGCGCGCAGCGCGATATTCAGCATGGGCTGCATGGATGTGTCACCTAAGGTTGTTAAAGAAAGCCGCGCATTCTATCAGAACTTTTCTTCAGGTGAAGGTCGCTGTTCGCTTTCATAGCTTAACGGTAGGCTGTTCTGTAAGATTTGCACCCCTTTGCCGAGTCCGAGAGCGCCCGCCGTGCTGCAAAATATTCGTGTCGTCCTGGTCAATACCAGCCATCCGGGAAACATCGGCGGGACCGCGCGCGCCATGAAAAACATGGGCCTGTCGCGTCTGGTGCTGGTTGATCCGCGAGTCTTTCCGCATCACGAAGCCGATGCCCGTGCTTCCGGTGCTGGTGACATCCTTGAAAACGCGCAAGTCGTCGCCACCTTGGAAGACGCCTTGGTCGGTTGCAATCTGGTGCTCGGCACCAGTGCCCGTGACCGGCGCATTCCCTGGCCATTGCTGGATCCGCGCGAGTGCGGGACCAAAGTGGTCGAGGAGGCCGGGCAGGGCGCGGAAATCGCGCTGGTGTTCGGTCGTGAGGATTCCGGCCTGACCAATGACGAGCTGCAGCGATGTCACTATCACGTGCACATCCCCTCCGATCCTGAATTCAGCTCGCTGAACCTCGGGGCGGCGGTGCAGGTGTTGAGTTATGAAGTGCGCATGGCGTGGCTGGCTGCACAAGGCCAGCCGACCAAGATCGAGAAGGAAGAAGTGGCCTCCGTGAAAAGCGCAGAGCTTGCGACCATGGATGAGCTGGAGCGGTTCTATGAACACCTGGAGCAGACCCTGGTGGCCATCGAATTCCTCGATCCGGAAAAGCCGCGGCACTTGATGGCGCGCCTGCGCCGGTTGTATGGACGCAGCTCGGTCAGCCGGGCGGAAATGAATATTTTGCGTGGCATCCTCACGGAAACCCAGAAAGCGGCCCGTGGCGAGCTCCTTAAGCGGAAGGATTAATGATGTTCGAGCGTTTGCGTGAAGATATCCAGAGCGTATTCCACCGAGACCCGGCGGCGCGTAACGCTTTTGAAGTCCTGACCTGCTACCCCGGCATGCATGCGATCTGGATTCATCGACTGGCCGGGATGCTCTGGCGCAACGATCTGAAATGGCTGGCGCGGCTGGTGTCGAACTTCGGTCGCTGGCTGACCGGGATCGAGATCCATCCGGGTGCCAAGGTCGGTCGACGCTTCTTCATCGACCACGGCATGGGCATCGTGATTGGCGAAACCGCTGAAATCGGCGATGACGTGACGATCTATCAGGGCGTGACGCTCGGCGGCACCAGCTGGAACAAGGGCAAGCGTCATCCGACCCTCGGTGATGGCGTGGTGGTGGGCGCAGGTGCGAAGGTGCTCGGCCCGTTCACTGTGGGTGCCGGCGCCAAGGTCGGGTCCAATGCTGTCGTCACCAAAGAAGTGCCACCGGGTGCCACCGTGGTCGGGATTCCGGGACGGATCATCGTCAAGTCCGATGATGAGGCCGACGCCAAGCGCAAGGCGATGGCCGAGAAGATCGGCTTCGATGCCTACGGCGTCAGTGAAGACATGCCCGATCCGGTGGCGCGTGCCATCGGCCAGTTGCTTGATCACCTGCAAGCGGTGGATGGGCGTCTGGAAGGAATGTGCGGCGCGCTGAAGGATCTGGGCAGCAATTACTGTGCGAAAGATCTGCCCGAGCTGCGTGAAGAAGACTTCGCCTGCGTCAAGGGCAAGGGCGAATCCAAGCTCCACTGACGCACTTGCAGGGCTGCTGCCGACCGGTGTGCCATTAGGCCGCAGACCCTGCTATCATTCGCGCGCTCTTTTGCGGGTAAACCCGACTAAAGCACTAGGTCTTATAGTTGACTTAAATGCTCGGGAATTGCATACTCCCGCCCATTCCGAACTCCGTGGTAATTGTCCATGCGACTGACTACAAAAGGCCGATACGCCGTGACCGCCATGCTTGACCTGGCGTTGCACGCGCAACACGGGCCGGTGTCCCTGGCCGATATCTCCGAGCGCCAAGGCATCTCCCTGTCCTATCTCGAACAGCTTTTCGCCAAGCTGCGCCGCAGTAACCTGGTTTCCAGTGTTCGCGGTCCGGGCGGTGGCTACCAGTTGTCCCGCGACATGCAGGGCATCCAGGTGGCTCAGGTGATCGATGCGGTGAACGAATCGGTCGATGCAACAAAATGCCAGGGCCAGGGCGACTGCCACTCCGGTGACACCTGCCTGACCCATCACCTGTGGTGCGACCTGAGCCTGCAGATTCACGAATTTCTCAGCGGTATCAGCTTGGCCGACCTCGTAACTCGCCGTGAGGTGCAGGAAGTGGCCCAGCGTCAGGATCAGCGTCGTTGCAATGGCAAGGCGCCGCGCCTGGACAAGATTGAAGCGTCCGCCGTCGAATGACAGCCAGAGAGCTAGCGGCACGCCAGCCAGCCTGATTTAGGAGATAGTCCATGAAATTGCCGATTTACCTTGATTACTCTGCGACCACCCCGGTCGATCCGCGCGTTGCGCAAAAAATGAGTGAATGCCTGCTGGTCGACGGAAACTTCGGTAACCCGGCGTCCCGTTCCCACGTGTTCGGCTGGAAAGCCGAAGAGTCCGTCGAAAACGCCCGTCGTCAGGTGGCCGATCTGGTCAACGCCGACCCGCGTGAAATCGTCTGGACCTCCGGTGCCACCGAGTCCGACAACCTGGCAATCAAGGGTGCGGCACATTTCTATGCCTCCAAGGGCAAGCACCTGATCACCTCCAAGATCGAACACAAGGCTGTTCTCGACACCATGCGCCAGCTGGAGCGTGAAGGTTTCGAAGTCACCTACCTCGACCCGACCGAAGATGGCCTGATCACCCCGGCCATGATCGAAGCCGCGCTGCGCGAAGACACCATCCTGGTGTCGGTAATGCACGTGAACAACGAAATCGGCACCGTCAACGACATCGCCGCCATCGGCGAGTTGCTTCGTTCCAAAGGCATCCTGTTCCACGTTGACGCCGCTCAGTCCACTGGCAAGGTCGAAATCGACCTGCAGAAACTGAAAGTCGACATGATGTCGTTCTCCGCCCACAAAACCTACGGCCCTAAAGGTATCGGCGCGCTGTACGTTAGCCGCAAGCCGCGTGTGCGCATCGAAGCGACCATGCACGGTGGCGGTCACGAGCGTGGCATGCGTTCTGGCACCCTGGCGACTCACCAGATCGTCGGCATGGGCGAAGCGTTCCGTGTGGCCAAGGAAGACATGGCTGCCGAAAACGTCCGTATCAAGGCATTGAGCGACCGCTTCTACAAGCAGGTCGAGCACCTGGAAGAGCTGTACGTCAACGGCAGCCTGACCGCCCGCGTTCCGCACAACCTGAACCTGAGCTTCAACTACGTTGAAGGCGAGTCGCTGATCATGGCGCTCAAGGATCTGGCGGTTTCGTCCGGTTCGGCCTGCACCTCGGCGTCGCTTGAGCCTTCGTACGTACTGCGCGCCCTGGGCCGCAACGACGAACTGGCACACAGCTCGATCCGTTTCACCTTCGGCCGTTTCACCACCGAAGAAGAAATCGACTACGCCGCGCAGAAAGTCTGCGAGGCCGTTACCAAGCTGCGCGCTCTGTCGCCGCTGTGGGACATGTACAAAGACGGCGTCGATATCTCGAAGATCGAGTGGGCGGCACACTAAATATAGAAGCCGCCGGATACAGATCCTGTAGCGACGCGGCGGTTTACGCAGCGCAGTTGCAGGGTCTCAAGAGCGGCCCTGATGAGTGAGGATTGAGAATCATGGCTTACAGCGAAAAGGTCATCGACCACTACGAAAACCCGCGCAACGTCGGCAAGATGAACGCGGAAGATCCTGATGTCGGCACTGGCATGGTCGGCGCTCCGGCGTGCGGCGACGTGATGCGTCTGCAAATCAAGGTCAACGATCAGGGCGTTATCGAAGACGCCAAGTTCAAGACCTACGGCTGCGGTTCGGCTATCGCCTCCAGCTCCCTCGCTACCGAGTGGATGAAGGGCAAGACTCTGGACGAAGCTGAAACCATCAAGAACACTCAGCTGGCCGAAGAACTAGCTCTGCCGCCAGTGAAAATCCACTGCTCGGTTCTCGCTGAAGACGCTATCAAAGCGGCCGTTCGCGATTACAAGCAGAAGAAAGGCTTGATCTGACTTTCAAGATTTGGCGACGAGTAAGGAGTCAACGATGGCTATCAGCATGACAGAAGCGGCTGCTCGACACGTGCGGCGCTCCCTCGACGGGCGCGGCAAGGGTGAAGGGATTCGTCTGGGTGTTCGCACCACAGGCTGTTCCGGCCTTGCCTACGTGCTGGAGTTTGTCGACGAGGTGGTTGCAGAAGATCAGGTGTTCGAAAGTCACGGCGAGAAAGTGATCATCGACCCGAAAAGCCTGGCCTACCTCGACGGCACCGAGCTCGACTTCGTCAAGGAAGGATTGAACGAAGGCTTCAAGTTCAACAATCCCAACGTACGCGGTGAATGTGGCTGCGGCGAAAGCTTCAACATCTGAGGCTTGTCGTGGGTATTCCTTGTCATTTCGCTTTATTCGAGCTGCAACCGGGCTTTCGTCTGGATCTCGAGCAGTTGGCCACGCGCTATCGTGAGCTGGCGCGCGGTGTTCATCCTGACCGCTTTGCCGATGCTTCCGAGCGCGAGCAGCGGTCAGCGCTGGAGCAGTCTGCGCGGCTCAACGATGCCTACCAGACACTCAAGAGTCCGGCCCAGCGTGCACGCTACCTGCTGACCATCAGCGGGCATGAAGTGCCGATGGAAGTTACCGTTCACGATCCCGAGTTTCTTCTGCAGCAGATGCAATGGCGCGAAGAGCTCGAAGATCTGCAGGACAGTGCCGACCTGGCCGGTGTCGCGGCTTTCAAGCGTCGCCTGAAAACCGCCCAGGAAGAGCTCAACGAAAGCTTCGCAGCCTGTTGGGATGATGCAGCGCAACGCGAACAGGCCGAACGCCTGATGCGGCGCATGCAGTTCCTCGACAAGCTCACCTACGAAGTGCGCCAGTTAGAAGAGCGCCTCGACGATTAACCCAGTGCCGCTCCGGTCGCACGCCTGATATACAGATAAGTCCTGATCACGATGGCCCTACTGCAGATCGCCGAACCCGGCCAAAGTCCTCAACCACACCAGCGTCGTCTGGCTGTGGGAATCGACTTGGGCACTACCAATTCGCTGGTCGCTGCGTTGCGCAGTGGTCTTTCCGAGCCGCTGGCCGATGCCGAAGGGCGGGTCATCCTGCCTTCCGCCGTGCGTTATCACGCCGATCGCGTCGAAGTCGGCGAGTCGGCCAAGCTGGCCGCATCCTCCGATCCCCTGAATACCGTGCTGTCGGTCAAGCGCCTGATGGGTCGTGGTCTGTCCGACGTCAAGCAATTGGGCGATCAGCTGCCGTACCGCTTTGTCGGCGGCGAATCGCACATGCCGTTCATCGACACCGTGCAGGGCCCGAAAAGCCCGGTCGAAGTGTCCGCCGATATCCTGAAAGTATTGCGTCAGCGCGCTGAAGCCACCCTTGGCGGTGAGTTGGTGGGCGCGGTGATCACCGTTCCGGCGTACTTCGACGATGCTCAGCGCCAAGCTACGAAGGACGCGGCGAAACTTGCCGGTCTGAACGTGTTGCGTCTGCTCAACGAGCCGACCGCTGCGGCGGTGGCATACGGTCTGGATCAGCATGCCGAAGGCCTGGTCGCGATTTATGACCTGGGCGGCGGCACCTTCGATATTTCGATTCTGCGCCTGACTGGCGGTGTCTTCGAAGTCCTGGCCACTGGCGGCGATAGCGCGCTGGGCGGCGATGATTTCGATCACGCGATTGCCGGCTGGATCATCGAGAGCGCCGGTTTGTCCGCCGACCTCGATCCGGGCGCACAGCGCAGCCTGCTGCAAGCTGCCTGCGCAGCCAAAGAAGCCCTGACGGATTCTGACAGTGTTGAAGTTGCTTACGGCGACTGGAAGGCTCAGCTGACTCGCGAAGCCTTCGATGCGCTGATCGAGCCAATGGTCGCCCGCAGCCTGAAAGCCTGTCGCCGCGCCGTTCGTGATTCCGGCGTCGAGCTGGAAGATGTGCACGCCGTGGTCATGGTCGGTGGTTCGACCCGGGTTCCACGTGTTCGCGAAGCCGTCGCCGAAGCCTTCGGTCGTCAGCCGCTGACCGAAATCGACCCGGATCAAGTGGTGGCCATTGGTGCTGCGATCCAGGCCGATACGCTGGCCGGCAACAAGCGCGATGGCGGCGAACTGCTGCTGCTCGACGTGATTCCGCTGTCCCTGGGGCTGGAAACCATGGGCGGCCTGATGGAGAAGGTGATTCCGCGCAACACCACCATCCCCGTCGCTCGCGCCCAGGACTTCACCACTTATAAAGACGGCCAGTCGGCCATGGCGATCCACGTGTTGCAAGGCGAGCGTGAGCTGATCAGCGATTGCCGCTCTCTGGCTCGCTTCGAGTTGCGCGGCATCCCGGCGATGGTGGCCGGTGCGGCGAAAATTCGCGTGACCTTCCAGGTCGATGCCGACGGTCTGCTCAGCGTCTCTGCCCGTGAATTGGGTTCGGGCGTTGAAGCGAGCATTCAGGTCAAGCCATCCTATGGCCTGACCGATGGCGAAATCGCCAAGATGCTGAAAGATTCGTTCCAGCACGCCAACGATGACAAAGTCGCCCGCGTTCTTCGCGAGCAACAAGTCGATGCCCAGCGCCTGATCGAAGCGGTGCAGGGCGCTCTTGAGGCGGATGGCGAGCGCTTGCTAGATGCCGAAGAGCGCATGGTCATCGATCTGCAGGTGCAGGAACTGACCGAACTGATGAAAGGCACTGATGGTTATGCCATCGAGCAGCAGACCAAGCGTCTGTCGCAAGTGACCGATGCTTTTGCAGCCCGTCGTATGGATCAGACGGTGAAAGCCGCTCTGTCGGGGCGCAATCTGAATGAAATCGAGGATATCTGATGCCGCAGGTCATTTTTCTGCCCCACGAGAAGTTCTGCCCTGAAGGCATGGTCGTCGACGCTGCGCCTGGCACGTCGATCCTCGAACTGGCTCACGAGCACCACATCGAGATGGAAAGCGCCTGCGGCGGCGTCTGCGCCTGCACCACTTGTCACTGCATCATTCGCGAGGGTTTTGACTCGCTGGAAGAGGCCGACGAGTTGGAGGAAGATTTCCTCGATCGTGCCTGGGGTCTGGAAGCCCAGTCGCGCTTGGCTTGCCAGGCGATCGTCGGTGAAGAAGACATCACCGTCGAGATTCCGAAATATTCGCTTAACCATGCGGCCGAAGCGCCGCACTGACTGGTAAGACTGTCATGAGCTACGGTTGGAATGATGTTCAACGTATTGCAGAAGAGCTGGCTGAGGCCAAGCCGGGTGTAGATCCGTATTCTGTCAATTTCGTCGAGTTGCAGCAGTGGATCCAAGAGCTGCCGGACTTCGACAATACCTCTGGTCGTGTCGGCGAGAAGGTATTGGAGGCGGTGCAGACTCTCTGGGCCGATGAATTGGACTGATCGTCCTCGCAGGTTAGGCAATACCCAAGAACCCGCGTATAATTCGCGGGTTTAATTTTTCGCAAATTACCGTTTCTGGAGTTACACCATGGCTGTTCAACGTACTTTCTCCATCATCAAGCCTGACGCCGTTGCTAAAAACGTGATCGGCAAGATCACCACTCGCTTCGAAGACGCTGGCCTGCGCGTTGTAGCTTCGAAACTGA
Organism: Pseudomonas sp. B7; assembly: GCF_016735645.1. NCBI lineage: Bacteria > Pseudomonadati > Pseudomonadota > Gammaproteobacteria > Pseudomonadales > Pseudomonadaceae > Pseudomonas > Pseudomonas sp. B7. The sequence continues at coordinate 826,938 of NZ_JAERRE010000001.1, read as the reverse complement.
AGCAACTGTCGAAAGCCGAAGCCGAAGGCTTCTACGCTGAGCACAGCGCTCGTGGTTTCTTCGGCGACTTGGTTGCCTTCATGACTTCGGGTCCTGTTGTCGTTCAGGTTCTGGAAGGCGAAAACGCCATCGCTCGCAACCGTGAGCTGATGGGCGCTACCAACCCTAAAGAAGCTGCTCCAGGCACCATCCGTGCTGACTTCGCTGAATCGATCGACGCCAACGCCGTTCACGGTTCGGACTCCGAAGCCGCTGCTGCTCGCGAAATCGCTTACTTCTTCGCAGCTACTGAAGTAACCACTCGCTAAGCATTGGCTTAAGAGTGAAGGTGAATCCATGACGACATCGACTGTTAAAAACAACCTGCTGGGTCTGACCCAGCCGGAAATGGAAAAATTCTTCGACTCAATCGGGGAGAAGCGTTTCCGTGCCGGTCAGGTAATGAAATGGATTCACCACTTTGGCGTCGATGATTTCGACGCCATGACGAACGTCAGCAAGGCCTTGCGCGAAAAGCTCAAGGCTGTTGCTGAGGTCCGTGGTCCCGAAGTGGTCAGCGAGGACATTTCCAGCGACGGCACCCGCAAATGGGTGGTGCGCGTGGCGTCCGGCAGCTGCGTCGAGACCGTTTACATTCCCCAGGGCAAACGCGGCACTCTGTGCGTTTCGTCCCAGGCAGGCTGTGCCCTGGACTGCAGTTTCTGCTCCACCGGCAAGCAAGGCTTCAACAGCAACCTCACCGCCGCCGAAGTCATCGGCCAGGTGTGGATTGCCAACAAATCCTTCGGCAGTGTTCCGGCTACCATCGACCGCGCCATCACCAACGTGGTGATGATGGGCATGGGCGAACCGCTGCTGAACTTCGACAACGTCGTGGCCGCCATGCATCTGATGATGGATGACCTGGGCTACGGGATCTCCAAGCGCCGCGTGACCCTGTCCACGTCGGGTGTGGTGCCGATGATCGATGAGCTGGCCAAGCACATCGACGTATCCCTGGCGTTGTCCCTGCACGCACCGAATGACGCATTGCGTAACCAATTGGTGCCGATCAACAAGAAATATCCGCTTAAGATGCTGCTCGAGTCGTGCCAGCGCTACATGTCCGCCCTTGGCGAGAAACGTGTGCTGACCATCGAGTACACCTTGCTCAAGGACGTCAACGACAAGCTTGAGCACGCGGTGGAAATGATCGAGCTGCTCAAGGATATTCCGTGCAAGATCAACCTGATTCCGTTCAACCCGTTCCCGCATTCCGGGTACGAGCGGCCGAGCAACAACGCCATCCGCCGGTTCCAGGATCAGCTTCACCAGGCCGGTTTCAACGTCACCGTGCGCACCACCCGTGGTGAAGACATCGACGCGGCTTGTGGTCAATTGGTAGGGCAGGTGCTGGATCGCACCCGTCGCAGCGAACGTTACATCGCCGTCCGCGAATTGAGCGCCGACAGCGATCTGGCACAGAACGCCGCGAACACTAACTAAGAGAGGATCTCTATGTCCCTGCGCTTTGCGCTGCTGTTGCTGTTGGCCAGCCTGTGTGCTGGTTGTGTCCTGTCGGGCGACTACAACCCGATGAAGACCAGCAAGGGCCGTGACGAAGCGCGAGCTGCCTACGTGCAGCTGGGATTGGGATACTTGCAGCAGGGCATGACCGAACGGGCCAAGGTTCCACTGAAGAAAGCCTTGGAGCTGGACGGGTCGGATCCCGACGCCAACGCCGCGCTGGGGCTGGTGTTCCAGGCCGAAATGGAACCTGGGCTTGCTGACGAACACTTCCGCAAAGCCTTGTCCTCCCGTCCCGCCGATGCGCGCATCCTCAACAACTACGGCAGTTTTCTCTACGAAGAACAGCGTTACAAGGAAGCCTACGAGCGTTTTGAACAGGCGGCCGCCGATACCCTGTATCCTGAGCGTTCGCGGGTGTTCGAGAACCTCGGCATGACGGCGGCAAAGCTCGGTCAGCGTGATCTGGCGCAGCAGCAGCTGGAAAAGGCGCTGCGTTTGAACCGCCAGCAGCCACGGGCATTGCTGGAAATGGCTGAGTTGTCATTCGAAGACAGGCATTATGTGCCCGCGCGTGACTATTACGACCGTTTCAGCCAGCTCTCCGAGCAAAATGCACGTAGTCTGTTGCTCGCCGTTCGGTTGGCAAAAGTATTTGAAGATCGCGACAAGGCCGCCAGTGCGGGCCTGCAATTAAAACGACTCTATCCCGGTACGCCGGAATATCAGCAATACCTGTCGGAGCAATGATGAAAGCGGCGCATCCCGAAGTTGTAGCAGCGAATCGCGTTAACCCCGGTGAGACCCTGCGCCAGGCCCGCGAAAGCAATGGCTGGTCGCTGGCCGAAGTGGCCCTCAAGCTCAACCTCACCGTGACTTCCCTGAGCAATCTTGAAGCCGGCGCATTCGACAAGTTGCCCGGGCATACCTTCGCTCGCGGCTACATTCGCGCCTACGCCAAATTGCTCGGCATGGATCAGACCGTTCTGGTCCAGCAATTCGACCAGTCTACCGGCACCGATTCCCAAGGCAGCAACGTCCACGCTCTGGGCCGTATCGAAGAGCCGGTACGGGTTTCCCACACCATTTTGCGTATCGTCAGCCTGTTGCTGCTGATCGCAGTCATCGGCGGTGGTTTCGTCTGGTGGCAGGATCAGACTTCGCAGCGCACCAAGGACCTGATTGGCCTGGCCCCGGAGCACGTCGAAGTCGAAGGCGCCGATGGCACCACCCAGATTCATCCGCTCGACGAGCCGGAAGATCAGGCAGTCGCGGAAGGCGAAGCCGAGGGCTCGACCGCTCTGGCACTGCCTCAATCGGAATCCACGGCTGAATCGACCGGCGCCGAGACCGATGCCGCGGCTCCAGCGACTGCACCGGTTGCTCCGGCACCTGCTGCGCCAGCCGCTACTCCGACTGCACCGGCTCATACGCCAGCGCCTGTGGTTGCTGCTCCTGCAAATCCGGCACCTGCCGCTCCGGCCACGCCTGCACCGACCGTTACTGCCCCGGCAGCTCCGGCCGTCGCGGCACCCGCGCCGACAGCGCCCGTTGCTCCGGCTGCTGGTCAAGGCCAGGTTCAGGTGCAGTTCATCGCCGATTGCTGGACTCAAGTGACCGATGGCAGCGGCAAAGTGCTGTACAGCGGCCTCAAGCGTAAGGGCGACAGCTTGTCTGTCGTCGGCAAGCCTCCGTTTGCCGTGCGTCTGGGCGTTGCCCGTGGCGCGCAGGTCAGCTACAACGGCCAGCCGGTCGATGTCGCTCCGTTCACCAGTGGCGAGACTGCTCGCCTGAAGTTGGGTCAATAAGTCATGCACGGCGAATCTCCAATCAAACGTCGCGAATCGCGCAAGATCTGGGTCGGTAACGTGCCCGTGGGCGGCGATGCCCCTATCGCTGTGCAGAGCATGACCAACAGCGACACCAATGACGTCGCTGCCACCGTCGCGCAGATCAACCGTCTGGAAGCCGCCGGCGTCGACATCGTCCGCGTTTCGGTGCCGGACATGGACGCCGCCGAGGCGTTCGGCAAGATCAAGCAACTGGTCAAGGTGCCGTTGGTTGCCGACATCCATTTCGACTATAAGATCGCTCTGCGCGTGGCCGAACTGGGTGTGGACTGCCTGCGCATCAACCCGGGCAACATCGGTCGCGAAGACCGCGTGCGTGCGGTGGTCGATGCCGCCCGTGACCGCGGGATCCCGATCCGCATCGGCGTCAACGCCGGCTCGCTGGAAAAAGACCTGCAAAAGAAATACGGCGAGCCGACGCCGGCCGCGCTGGTCGAGTCCGCCCTGCGTCACGTCGAGCATCTCGAACGCCTGAATTTCCAGGACTTCAAGGTCAGCGTGAAGGCTTCCGACGTGTTCATGGCCGTTGAAGCCTACCGTCTGCTGGCCAAGGAAATCGTTCAGCCACTGCACCTGGGCATCACCGAGGCCGGTGGATTGCGCTCTGGTACAGTGAAATCCGCCGTGGGCCTAGGTATGCTGCTCGCCGAGGGGATTGGCGATACTATCCGCATCTCGCTGGCGGCCGACCCGGTCGAGGAAGTGAAGGTCGGTTACGACATTCTCAAGTCTTTGCATCTGCGTTCCCGTGGCATCAACTTCATCGCCTGCCCGAGCTGCTCGCGGCAGAACTTCGATGTGGTCAAGACCATGAACGAGCTGGAAGGGCGCCTTGAAGACCTGCTGGTGCCGCTGGATGTCGCGGTGATCGGTTGCGTGGTCAACGGCCCCGGCGAAGCCAAGGAAGCCCATATCGGCTTGACCGGCGGCACGCCAAACCTGATTTACATCGACGGCAAGCCGTCGCAGAAACTGACGAATGACAATCTGGTGGACGAGCTGGAAAAGCTGATCCGCGAGAAAGCGGCCGAGAAGGTCGAAGCTGACGCAGCGGTTATCGCGCGCGGCTGATCGAACGAATTAAGGAATTTCTGTGAGCAAGTCTCTGCAAGCCATTCGTGGCATGAACGACATCCTGCCGGAACAGACGCCGGTATGGCGTTATTTCGAAGGCACCGTTTCGCGTCTGCTGGATAATTACGGTTACAAGCAGATCCGCATGCCAATCGTCGAGTTCACCGAGCTGTTCAAACGCTCGATCGGTGAAGTGACCGACATCGTCGAAAAAGAGATGTACACCTTCGAAGACCGCAACGGCGACTCGCTGACCCTGCGTCCGGAAGGCACGGCCGCGTGCGTACGTGCGGTGCTCGAACACGGCATCACCGGCGGTGGCCAGGTACAGAAACTCTGGTACATCGGCCCGATGTTCCGTCACGAGCGTCCACAGAAAGGCCGTTATCGCCAGTTCCACCAGATCGGTTTGGAGGTGTTCAACCTCGACGGTCCGGACATCGACGCCGAACTGATCATCATGACCTGGCGCCTGTGGGGCGAGCTGGGCATCCGCGATGCGGTCAAGCTTGAACTCAACAGCCTCGGCACCAGCGAATCCCGCGGCCGTTATCGTGAAGCGCTGGTCGAGTACCTCTCGGCGCACCACGACAAACTGGACGAAGACAGCCAGCGTCGCCTGAAAACCAACCCGCTGCGCGTGCTCGACACCAAGAACGCCGACACTCAAGCGGTGTTGGTCGATGCGCCGAAAATGGCCGACTACCTGGATGACGAATCCCGTGCCCACTTCAAAGGCCTGAAGGCCCGTCTGGATGCCGTCGGTATTCCTTACGTGCTGAACCCGAAGCTGGTGCGTGGTCTGGATTACTACAGCAAAACCGTATTCGAATGGGTCACCGACAAGCTCGGCGCCCAGGGCACCGTTTGCGCGGGTGGGCGCTATGACGGTCTGGTCGAGCAGATGGGCGGCAAGCCGACCCCGGGCGTCGGTTTCGCCATGGGCATTGAGCGTCTGGTACTGCTACTGGAAACCCTGGAGCAGATCCCGGAAGAAATCTCCCGTCAGGTCGACGTCTATCTCTGCGCCTTCGGCGAAGAAGCAGAGCTGGCCGGTCTGGCCCTGGCCGAGCGTGTACGCGACCAACTGCCCAACCTGCGCCTGCAAGTCAATGCCGGCGCCGGCAGCTTCAAGAGCCAGTTCAAGAAAGCCGACAAGAGCGGTGCGCTGTACGCACTGATCCTCGGTGACGACGAAATGGCCCAGCAAGTGGTAGGTTTCAAACCCCTGCGTGGCCAGGGCGAACAACAAAGCATTGCCTGGGATGCGCTCGCTGCACACCTGGCCACCTGCGTCGTGCAGGGTTGAAGCTGTCCAAACAGCCGATTTAGCGATTAAGGAGTATTGGGGTGTCGAGTACCGAAGACGAACAGTTGGCGGATTTGAAGGACTGGTGGACACGCAACGGCAAACCTCTGGTCACCGGCGGCCTGTTGGCGCTGGTCATCGTGTTCGGCTGGCAGGCTTATCACAAGTATCAGAGCAACCAGTCGCAAGGCGCCTCGGTGCTCTATCAGCAATTGCTGGAAACCACGCTGACCCCGGACGGCAAGCCTGACGCCGCGCGCGTTGCGGATCTGGCCGGCAAGCTCAACAGCGAATTCGGCGGTTCTGCCTACGCGCAGTACGGCAGCCTGTTCGTGGCCAAGGTAGCGGTCGACAGCGGCAAGCTGGACGACGCGGCGACCGAACTCAAGGCCATCGTTGCCAAACCGGCCAACCCGGCGCTGGGCGAAATCGCCCGTCAGCGTCTGGCGCAGGTACTGGGCGCACAGAACAAGGCCGACGAAGCCCTGAAACTGCTCGAAGGCGATGCCGACAAGTCGTTCCTGGCCACTCGCGAAGAACTCAAGGGCGACCTGCTGGTACAGCTGGGCCGTACCGACGAAGCGAACGCGGCGTATCAAAAAGCCAAGGCAGCACTGTCGGATGAAGCGGCGGTCGGTGGCCTTCAAATCAAGCTGGACGACCTGGCCAAAGGGGATGCGTGACGTGATCCGTTGGAAGCATGCAGCATTGCTGGCTCTGGCCATTCTGGCCGCGGGTTGCAGCAGCAACAGCAAAAAAGAACTGCCACCGGCCGAGCTGACCGACTTCAAGGAAGAAGTGGTCCTGCACAAGCAGTGGAGCCGCTCGATCGGTGACGGTCAGGGCGAAACGTACAACATGCTGGTGCCGGCGATCGACGGTGACACCATCTACGCGGCCGACGTGACCGGTATCGTGATGGGCCTGGATCGCGGCAACGGTGACGTGAAATGGAAGAAAGACCTCGAACTGCCTGTGTCCGGCGCCGTTGGCGTGGGTTACGGTCTGGTCATGGTCGGCACCCTGCGCGGTGAAGTCGTTGCCCTCGACGCCATCAACGGCGAAGAGAAGTGGCGCTCGCGCGTCAACAGCGAAGTCCTCGCGCCACCGGCCAGCAACGGTGACGTGGTGGTGGTACAGACCCAGGACGATCGTCTGATCGGTCTGGACGCGTCCACCGGCAACCAGCGCTGGGTGTATGACAGCACGCCGGCCGTACTGACCCTGCGCGGCACCAGCGCACCGATCGTCACCAACCGCCTCGCGGTGGCTGGCCTGTCGACCGGTAAAGTGGTCGCTCTCGACATTTCCAACGGCGTGCCGGTCTGGGAACAGCGGATCGCGATTCCACAAGGTCGTTCGGAACTGGAGCGCGTGGTCGACATCGACGGCGGTCTGCTGCTGTCCGGCGGTACCCTGTACGTCGCTAGCTATCAGGGTCGCGTTGCGGCACTGGACCTGGAAAGCGGCCGTCAACTCTGGCAGCGCGACGCGTCGAGCTACGCCGGTGTTGCCCAGGGTTTCGGCAACGTCTACGTAAGCCTGTCGTCGGGTACCGTTGAAGGCGTCGACGAGCGTTCCACCACAGCACTGTGGAGTAACGACTCGCTGGCCCGTCGTCAACTGTCGGCGCCGGAAGTGTTCTCCAGCTACGTTGCAGTCGGTGACCTGGAAGGTTACCTGCACCTGCTGAGTCAGGTGGACGGTCGCTTCGTCGGCCGCGAGCGCATCGACAGCGACGGCCTGCGTGCCCGTCCGCTGGTGGTGGGTGACACGATTTATGTGTATGGCAACAGCGGCAAACTGGAAGCCCTGACCATCAAGTAACAACTATGCTTGGGGTTAATTCCCCAGGCGGCCTTGCTTCTGCAGGGTTTGCAGCACCCACGGGTGTTGCCCCGAGCACCAGCCGCTGCCTCGCAGCGGCTTTTGTATTTTCTGAAATAACGAAGTGGAGAGCCGCATGGTTCCCGTAATCGCCCTGGTGGGCCGACCGAACGTCGGCAAGTCCACCTTGTTCAACCGCCTGACCAGGACTCGCGACGCCATCGTCGGCGACTTGTCCGGTCTGACCCGTGATCGCCAGTACGGTGAGGCCAAGTGGCAAGGGCGTTCCTACATTCTGATCGACACCGGCGGTATCTCCGGTGACGAGCATGGTATGGACGAAAAAATGGCCGAGCAGTCGCTGCTGGCCATCGAAGAAGCGGATGTCGTTCTGTTCCTGGTAGATGCCAAGGCCGGTTTCACCGCCGCCGACCAGATGATCGCCGAACACTTGCGCAAACGTAACAAGCGCTCCCACGTGGTGGCCAACAAGGTCGACAACATCGACCCGGAAATGGCCCGCGCCGAATTCGCCCCGCTGGGCATGGGCCACGCGATCCCGATCGCCGGCGCCCACGGTCGCGGCATCACGCAATTGCTGGAAGCCGCCCTGAGCGACTTCCCGCGCGATGATGACGAGCCGGCCGAAGGTGAAGAGGAAGAAGTGGTCGCCGAAGGCGAGGAAGCCAAGCGCATTCCTGGGCCGAGCGAAAAAGACGGGATCAAGATTGCCATCATCGGCCGTCCGAACGTCGGCAAGTCGACCCTGGTTAACCGCATGCTTGGTGAAGACCGGGTAATCGTCTACGACCAGCCCGGCACCACCCGCGACAGTATCTACATCCCGTTCGAGCGTAACGACGAGAAGTACACGCTGATCGACACCGCCGGTGTGCGCAAGCGCGGCAAGATCCACGAAGAAGTCGAAAAATTCTCCGTGGTCAAAACCCTGCAGGCGATCAAAGACGCCAACGTGGTGATCTTCGTGATGGACGCCCGCGAAGGCGTGGTCGATCACGACCTCAACCTGCTGGGCTTCGCCCTTGAAGCAGGTCGTGCGCTGGTGATCGCGATCAACAAATGGGACGGCATGACCCCGAGCGAGCGCGACTTCGTGAAGGTCGAGCTACAGCGTCGGTTGTTCTTCGTTGACTTCGCCGATATCCACTTCATCTCGGCACTGCACGGTACTGGCGTGGGCAACCTCTACGCCTCGGTGCAGAACTCGTTCAAGTCCGCGGTCACCCGCTGGCCGACCAGCCGCCTGACGCAGATTCTCGAAGACGCGGTCAGCGAGCACCAGCCGCCGATGGTCAACAGCCGCCGGATCAAGCTGCGTTACGCTCATCTGGGTGGTGCGAACCCGCCGATCATCGTGATCCACGGCAACCAGATCGAGAAAGTGCCGAAGTCGTACGTGCGCTATCTGGAGAACACTTATCGCCGTGTGCTCAAACTGGTCGGTACGCCGATCCGTATCGAGTTCAAGGGTGGCGAGAACCCGTACGAAGGCAACAAGAACACGCTGACCGACCGCCAGGTCAACAAGAAGCGTCGCTTGATGTCGCACAACAAGAAAGCCAGCAAGAAGCGCCGCGACAAGAAGTAAGGTCGTTGCGAACAAAGAGAAGGGGCGCCGTTTGGCGCCCTTTTTTTATGGGCGCCGGATGGGCTATCCTCGGGCTCTCCCGCGCCGTCGTCAGAGCCGGGGCAGAGCAGGGAACCCCGATGATCACCAGCAAGCTGCCGAATGTCGGCATCACTATTTTCACGCAGATGTCTCAGCTCGCGGCGCAGACCGGAGCGATCAACCTTTCCCAGGGTTTTCCCGATTTCGACGGCCCGCAGGCACTGCGCGATGCAGTCGGTCGACACATCGCCAGCGGCCATAACCAGTATTCGCCCATGACCGGCCTGCCGGCGCTGCGCCAGCAGATCGCTGCGAAAATCGCCCGCAGTTATGGCGCCAACGTCGATGCCGACACTGAAGTGACCGTGACCCCGGGCGCAACCCAGGCGATCTTCTGCGCTATCCAGGCGGTTATCCGCACTGGCGACGAAGTCATCGTGTTCGACCCGGCCTACGACAGCTACGAGCCGGCGGTGGAACTGGCCGGCGGGCGCTGCGTGCATGTGCAGCTGGGCCTGAAAGATTTCTCCATCGACTTCGACAGACTCAGCGCAGCCCTGAGCCCGCGCACGCGGATGATCATCCTCAACACCCCGCATAACCCGAGCGGTGCTTTGATCAGTCGCGCCGAACTGGATCAGTTGGCGGCGTTGATCCGTGATCGCGACATCTATGTGATCAGCGACGAAGTCTACGAACACCTGGTGTTCGACGGTGTGCCGCACGTCAGCGTGCTGGCCCATGAAGAGTTGTATCAGCGCGCATTCGTGGTCAGCTCGTTCGGCAAGACCTATCACGTCACAGGCTGGAAAACCGGTTACGTCGTGGCGCCGCCGGCCCTGACGGCGGAGCTGCGCAAGGTGCACCAGTACGTCAGTTTCTGCGGTGTGACACCGTTGCAGTATGCCCTGGCCGATTACATGGCCGAGCATCCGGAACACGTTGAAGAGCTGCCAGGCTTCTATCAGGCCAAGCGCGATCTGTTCTGTGATTTGCTCGCGCCGTCGCGATTCAGCTTCACCCGGGTCACCGGCACTTATTTCCAACTGGTCGATTACTCGCAGATTCGCCCTGACCTGAACGATGTCGAGATGGCGATGTGGATGACCCGCGAGCACGGCGTGGCAAGTATTCCGGTGTCGGTGTTCTACCAGCATCCACCCGAAGGCCAGCGCTTGGTGCGCCTGTGCTTTGCCAAACGTGAGGAGACGCTGCGGGAAGCGGCGGCCAAACTATGCGTGATTTGAGTGCGTTGCCCGATCTCAATCTGGCGCTGATCCAGACCAGCCTGGCCTGGCATGACCGTCAGGCCAACCTCGAGCATTTCGACGCCTTGCTGGAGCAGGCGCGCGGTGCGGATCTGATCATCTTGCCGGAAATGTTCACCACCGGATTCTCCATGGCGTCCGAAACCCTGGCCGAATCCGAAAACGGCCCGACCAGCAAATGGCTGCGGATCCAGGCGGCGAAACTGAACGCGGTCGTCACCGGCAGCGTGATCATCCAGGCCGCCGACGGCAGTCATCGCAACCGCTTGCTGTGGGCGCGGCCGGACGGCGAAGTGCTGCATTACGATAAACGTCACCTGTTCCGCATGGCCGGCGAGCACAATCACTACACCCCCGGCGAGCGTCAGGTGCAGTTCGAGCTCAAGGGCTGGCGGGTGCGTCCGCTGATTTGCTACGACTTGCGCTTCCCGGTGTGGAGCCGCGACGCTCAGGACACCGATCTGTTGCTGTACACGGCCAACTGGCCGGGCGCGCGGCGTCAGCACTGGAACCGCTTGCTGCCGGCCCGGGCCATCGAAAACCTGTGCTATGTGGCGGCGGTCAACCGGGTTGGCACCGATGGCAAGGGCTTTGCCTATACCGGCGACAGTCAGGTGCTGGATTTTCAGGGCGAGACGTTGCTGGCGGCGGGAGAGGCTGACGGGGTGTTCAAGGTGGTTCTGGAAGCGGCTTCACTGGCGGCTTACCGCGAGCGGTTCCCGGCGAATCTGGATGCGGACACCTTCGAGTTCACCTGATAGTCACGAGGCGCCTGATCGTTCCCATGCTCTGCGTGGGAACGATCAGAAGAAGCAATAAAAAGGCCCCGGGGTGCAAACCCCGGGGCCTTTTGCATTGCAGCGGTCAGTTACGCCGCTTTCGCTTCCGGTTGGCTCAGCGAGCGGTTCAGCGCGCTGAACAGTGCCTTGAAGCTGGCGGTGGTGATGTTTTCATCGATGCCCACGCCGTGCACCGCACGTTCGCCGTTCACACGCAGCTCGATGTAGGCTGCCGCCTTGGCGTTAGTGCCCGCGCCGATGGCGTGTTCGTTGTAGTCCATGATTTCCACCGGAATCGGCAGACCGGCCACCAGCGCTTCCAGCGCGCCGTTGCCCTTGCCGCGCCAGTGCAGGTTGGTTTCGCCCTGACCCTTGCTCGCCACTTCCACTTCGACGGCGCTGTTACCGTTTTCTTCCTGCAGGCGATGGCTGACCAGCGCGTACGGGGTGTTGGCTTGCAGATATTCGCTGTGCAGCAGCGCGTGGATTTGCTGCGCGGTCATCTCCAGGCCCAGGCGATCGGTTTCACGCTGCACGACCTGGCTGAATTCGATCTGCATGCGACGTGGCAGGCTGATGCCGTATTCCTGCTCCAGCAGGTAGGCGATGCCGCCCTTGCCCGACTGGCTGTTGACGCGGATCACCGCCTCGTAGCTGCGGCCGATGTCGGCCGGGTCGATCGGCAGGTACGGCACTTCCCACAGGGTGTCCGGTTTCTGCTGGGCGAAGCCCTTGCGGATCGCGTCCTGGTGGGAGCCGGAGAACGCTGTGTGCACCAGGTCGCCGACGTACGGGTGACGCGGGTGAACCTGGATCTGGTTGCACTCTTCGACGACTTTGCGCACGCCGTCGATGTCGGAAAAGTCCAGCTCAGGATTGATGCCCTGGGTGTACATGTTCAGTGCCACAGTCACGAGGTCGACGTTACCGGTACGCTCGCCGTTGCCGAACAGGCAGCCTTCGACGCGATCGGCGCCGGCCATCAGGCCCAGCTCGGTGGCGGCCACGCCAGTGCCGCGGTCGTTGTGGGTGTGCAGGCTGATGATCACGCTGTCACGGCGGTTGATGTTGCGGTGGAACCACTCGATCTGGTCGGCGTAGACGTTCGGGGTCGCACATTCAACGGTGGCCGGCAGGTTGAGGATGATCTTGTGCTCAGGCGTCGGGTTCCAGACCTCGATCACCGCGTCACAGACTTCCTTGGCGAATTCCAGTTCGGTGGCGCTGAAGGTTTCCGGCGAGTACTCGAAGGTCCACTCGGTGTCCGGCTGCATGGCCGCGTATTTGACGAACAGCTTGGCGGCGTTCACGGCGATGGCCTTGATCCCGTCCTTGTCCTGGTTGAAAACGATGCGACGGAAAGAAGGGGAGGTGGCGTTGTACAGATGAACGATGGCTTTCTTCGCCCCGCGCAGGGATTCGAAGGTGCGCTCGATCAGGTCTTCACGGCCCTGGGTCAGCACCTGAATGGTGGTGTCGTCCGGGATGTGGCCGTCCTCGATCAGGGTACGCACGAAGTCGAAGTCGGTTTGCGAAGCGGCCGGGAACGACGCTTCGATTTCCTTCACGCCCACCTGCACCAGGGTTTTCCAGAAGCGCAGCTTTTTCACCGCGTCCATTGGCTCGATCAACGACTGGTTGCCGTCACGCAGGTCGGAGCTGCACCAGATTGGCGCGGCATCGATGGTTTTCGACGGCCACGTGCGATCCGGCAGGTTGATCACTGGAAACGCGCGGTATTTCGAAGACGGGTCTTTGAGCATGCTCATCGGGAAATTCCTTATTGTCTGGGCCGAAAAGAGGCGGCCTGCCGGTGGAACGAACGTTCCTGGAAAAGCGTGGGACGAGGTGCAGCGATTCAGCCCGGCAGTCGTGCGCTGACGAGGCACAGGCTGCGGTGCTGGCGAAGCTGAATGAGGGTGTGAGAGGTTTTCATGCCTTCAACCCTAACCGCGGGGGATGAGGATGGCAAGCAGTCGAAAAAAATTGAGAGGAATACCCGGAAAGCGGTTTTTTCCGAGATTTTATTCTTGATATGGCTGTATTTGTTTGCGGGGATTGCGCGGACCAATCGTCGTGCGCAATCCCTGCTGGAAGGGCTTCAGCCTGAAATCAAGGCTGGAAAGCCCCAATGAAAATCGCCGGATCGACCCGCGCATCGTTCAGGCTGACGTTCCAGTGCATGTGCGGCCCGGTCGCGCGACCAGTGGCGCCCACCTTGCCAACCACCGCGCCGCGCGCCAGTTGCTGGCCGTTCTGCACATCGATTTTCGACATATGACAGAACATGCTGATGAAGCCCTGGCCGTGGTCGACGAACACGGTGTTGCCATTGAAGAAGTAGTTACCGATCAGGATCACCTTGCCCGCTGCCGGAGTCTTGATCGGCGTGCCGGCCGGCACCGCGAAGTCCAGACCTGCGTGCGGATTACGCTCTTCACCGTTGAAGAAACGGCGCACGCCGAACTTGCTCGACAGCGGCCCGTTGACCGGTTTGTCCAGCAGCAGGTTGCTCGGGGTGTTCGGGCTGAAACTGCGGTAGGCCTTGATCTGTTCGGCCAGCTCGCCCTCGATACGCTTGAGGTTGGCCGGGTTCGGATTGACCTGCTGGGTGTTCTTCAGGGTGATGTGCTGTTCCGGGTATTTCTTGTTGCCGACACTGAAATTGAGGTTGCGGCCGCCACTGCTGATCTGCTGAATGCCGGGTTTGACGGTCAACGCAAGGCCGACAATCGCCAGCCAGTTGTTCTGTTCCTTGACCACCAGCACCGGTTTGCCCTGATACGTGGCTTTCGGCGCTTGCGCAGCTGTCCCCAGATCGACGACAGCCACGCCGCCCGGCACCGGTTTGTTCAGCAGGCGGGTGATGTAACTGTCGGCGTGGGCGTTGAAGGTCAGGCACAGCAACAGCAGCGGAGCGAAAAAACGCGGCATGGATCAGTCCAGTAAAGAGAGAGTGACGGGCGTCAGGTGATTGTCCTCGACGCGCACTTGCAGTTCGCCTTCGCCCAGTCTGGCCTTGAGGCGCTGACCGGTGTGAGTTTGCGCGGCGTTGCGGATCGCGTTGCCGCGTTCATCCAGCAGAATGCTGTAGCCGCGACCAAGAGTCGCCAGCGGGCTGACCACGTGCAGGGTCTGCATCTGGCTTTGCAACTGCAGGCGACGGCGTTTCAGGCCTTCGTTCATGGCGCGTGGCAGGCGCTCGGCAAGACTGTCGAGGCGCTGGCGCAACAGGGCCAGTTGGCGCCCCGGGTGTTGCCCGGCGAGGCGGGTTTCCAGGCGGATCAAGCGTTCGCGACGGGTATTGAGCTGGCGCTCGAAGGCGCGGCGCATGCGCATGTCCAGGTCATCCAGACGCTGTGCCTGCTGGCGCAGACGTTCGCCGGGATGGCGCAAGCGGCGGGTCATGCCTTCGAGGCGCAATCGATCGCGCATCAGGCGATCACGCATGCGCATCACCAGCCGGCGATGCAGGCTTTCGACCTGTCGGATCAGGTGGCTGGAATCCGGGGCAAGCAGTTCAGCAGCAGCGGACGGTGTAGGCGCGCGCACGTCAGCCACAAAGTCGCTGATCGACACATCGGTTTCATGCCCGACTGCACTGACGATCGGCGTAACGCAGGCATCCACCGCCCGGGCCACCGCCTCTTCATTGAAGCACCACAGGTCTTCCAGCGAGCCGCCGCCACGGGCCAGGATCAGCGCGTCGAAGCCACGGGTATCCGCCAGTTTCAGGGCGCGGACGATCTGCGCGGTGGCTTCGCGGCCCTGAACGGCGGTGGGTATCAGCGTCAGTTGTACTTGCGGCGCGCGGCGGCGGAACACGCTGATAATGTCGCGAATCACCGCGCCGGTCGGCGAACTGATGATGCCGATGCGCTGCGGATGGGCCGGCAGCGGCACTTTGCGCTCGGCACTGAACAGGCCTTCGGCGCTGAGCTTCTCCTTCAAGGCATCGAAGGCCAGACGCAGGGCACCGTCACCAGCCGGCTCCACGGTGTCGAGGATCAGCTGATAGTCGCCACGCCCTTCGAACAGCGAGACCTTGCCGCGCACTTTGACCGCCAGGCCGTCCTTCAGCGCCTGACGCACCCGCGCCGCATTCTGCCGGAACAGTGCGCAACGCACCTGCGCGCCGCTGTCCTTGAGCGTGAAATACACGTGGCCGGACGCCGGGCGGGCGAGGTTGGAGATTTCGCCTTCGACCCAGATGTTGCTGAACACGTCTTCGAGCAACACCCGCGCGCGGCCGTTGAGCTGGCTGACGGTCAGGACTTCGCGGTCGAGGCCGAGTCTTGCAAAGGGATCTTTAATCATGGGGCGCAGTTTAAAGGCATTCGCCGGTGAATGTCTGGAGGAAGTGTTGCACCAGAGGTGTGGGATTTTGCCGAGAAGCGAGGGCGACAGTGCTTTGGCAATCGCCGGTCAGCGGCAGAAATCTCACACCAGCGGGCGCGATGTCCTGCATCGATTCCGGCAGTAGAGCGATGCCGAATCCGGCCTGGATCAACTGCAATTGCGTGGTCTTGCGCGACATCACCCTCGCAGCCTGGGGGAAGAAACCGTGACGCATGCACAGATCGGCGCACAAATAGCTCAGCCCGCCGCGCTGCGGATGCGGGATGGAGATGAATGCTTCGTCCTTCAATTGCGCCAGATCGACTGCCTCCATCAAAGCCAGTCGATGATCCGCCGGCACGGCAAGCAGCAAGCGTTCGTTATAGAGCGGCACAACCTGAACGCCCTCGCGCTGGCGCAGCACCGGCAGACGCAGCAGACCGATATCGAGCCGACCCTCGGCCAGTTCTTCAAGTTGCGCCTCCGAGGAGAGCGTGCCGATGTCCAGCGAAACGCCGGGCTGCTGCTCCAGATATGCGCTCATGTCGCGCAACAGTCGGCCACTGATCGGCACGGTGCTGGAGTGACAAAGGCGCAAGGTGCCGCGCTGCCCTTGGCCGATTTCCGTGGCCAGGGTGCTGGCCTTGTTCAGTTCATTGAGCAGATTTTTCGCCCGGGGCAGGAACGCTTCGCCAGCGGCGGTGAGTCGGGGCTGGCGCGCGGTGCGTTCGAACAGCGGCGTTTGCAGGCGGGTTTCCATGTCCTTGATCTGTCGGCTCAACGCCGATTGAGCAATGAACAGCCGTTCGGCTGCAGCACTGAAGCTGCCGCTCTCGGCGATTTCCACGAAGTAACGCAATTGACGGGTTGAAAGCACGAGACATGCCTTTTCGAGATGGCTTGGCGGTTTCGAAGATATTAGTCGCAACCCTCGGCGCTGGCTAAAGTCATCGCAGGCTTATAAAGGAAGCGAGCGAATGAGCGTGGCGGGGTTGTTGAGCGAATGGTCGTGGGGCGCGCAGGGCTGGGTGGTGATCGGACTGGCCATCGCGCTGGCCTACATCGTGTTCGGGATTGCCGGTTTCGGCACGGCGCTGGTGGCGGGGCCGATTCTGATTCTGTTCATGCCGCTGTCGAAGATCGTGCCGTTGCTGGTGCTGCTGGATTTCGTCGCGGCGTTCGGCAATCTGCTGCCGTCGCGGCGGGATGTGGCGAAACCGGAGTTGCTGCGGCTGCTGCCGTGCATGGCGGTGGGCTGCACGCTGGGGGTGATTTTCCTGCTTAACCTCAAGTCCGATCTGCTGTTGCTGCTGATGGGGTTGTTCATCAGTGCCTACGCGGTTTACAGCTTGTGGATCAAGGCACGACCGGCGCAGTTGTCCGCTGGATGGGCGTTGCCGATGGGAACCGTGGGCGGGTTGTTCGGGGCGTTGTTCGGCAGCGGCGGCTTTCTTTATGCGATCTACCTCAACAGCCGACTGCCCAAGGACGCGGCACGGGCCACGCAGAGTGCGCTGATCAGTTGCAGCACGGTGGTCCGCTTGAGTCTGTTTGCCATCGCCGGGGTGTATGCCGAGCTACCCTTGTTGATGCTTGCAGTGTGTCTGTTGCCAGCCATGGCGCTGGGCTTGTGGGGCGGGCGACGTTTGACCATGCGCCTGTCCCGCGAGGCCTTCGTGCGGCTGGTGACCTGGCTGGTGCTGGCGAGCGGGATTGCTCTGATCGGCCGCTATTTAAGCACTTGACCGGATTTTGTCAGGGATTAAGCTGCCGGCCGCGTTCGTCGCAGAACATCCTTTGACGTAGCAGGCTTGCACCATGAATTCCCAAAGCATCATCGTCCCGAAAATCTCCAACCTGCCGGTGCACGAGCCCCGCGCCCGGGCGATTCTGCGCTGGCTGGTGCGCAAGAACATCGTCAAGGAAGAACTGAGCACCTGCGGACGCACCGGCAATCGCATGGCCTACGCCATCGCCGATGGCGCCCGCGCGGTGGTGCTGCATCCCGAGGCGTTACCGTTCGGTGAGCCGATCAATGGGCTGGAAGTCATCACCAAGCGCTGCATCTACACCCCGGCCAAGGGTTTTCTCGAAGAGGCCGGTTGCGCCGAGTGCCGGCAGGAGATCGGCGAAGCGCTGTTCGAAAGTCTGGAAGACTGGATGCCGGGGCGCACCGACAACTTCACCTGCCCCGAATGCGGGCATGAAGACGATATCAACGGTTTTCTGTATTTACAGGAATGCGGGTTTTCCAACCTCGGTTTCATCTTCAACAACTGGCTCGAGGCGGGGTTCAAGCAGAGTTTCATCGACGAATTCGCCGACTGGCTGGATCAGCCGGTGAGCTGGGTCAAGGTCGAGTTGTAAGGGGCGTTTTTCCCGTACATCAGCAACATTGATATAAGACAAGTTTTACATTGAGCCCGGTAGGGTGTCTGAGTATAATGGCGCGCTTCCATTTTCCCGCTCGGGAGCCCCCGCGATGCTGCGTATCAGCCAAGAAGCTCTGACCTTCGACGACATTCTCCTAGTGCCCGGTTATTCCGAGGTACTTCCTAATGAAGTCAGTCTGAAGACCCGCCTTACCCGTGGCATCGAGCTGAACATTCCTCTGGTTTCTGCCGCCATGGACACCGTCACCGAAGCCCGTCTGGCAATCGCCATGGCTCAGGAAGGTGGCATCGGCATTATCCACAAGAACATGACCATCGAGCAGCAAGCTGCCGAAGTTCGCAAGGTCAAGAAGTTCGAAGCCGGTGTGGTCAAGGACCCAATCACCATCGAGGCTGACGCCACGGTTCGTGATCTGTTCGAACTGACCCGCATGCACAACATTTCCGGCGTTCCGGTGCTGCACGATGGCGACCTGGTCGGCATCGTCACTTCCCGTGACGTGCGTTTCGAAACCCGTCTGGACGCCACCGTTCGTGAAGTGATGACGCCTAAAGAGCGTCTGGTCACTGTTCGCGAAGGCGCCGACAAGAACGAAGTCCGCGAGCTGCTGCACAAGCACCGCCTGGAAAAAGTCCTGATCGTCGACGACAAGTTTGCCCTCAAAGGCATGATGACCGTCAAAGACATCGAAAAAGCCAAGGCCTACCCGCTGGCCAGCAAGGATGATCAAGGTCGTCTGCGTGTCGGCGCTGCGGTCGGTACCGGTAAAGACACCGGTGACCGCGTTGCAGCCCTGGTCAATGCCGGTGTGGACGTGGTGGTGGTCGATACCGCACACGGTCACTCCAAAGGTGTGATCGACCGCGTTCGCTGGGTCAAAGAGAACTTCCCTGAAGTGCAGGTGATCGGCGGCAACATCGCCACCGGCGCAGCCGCCAAGGCCCTGGCCGAAGCCGGCGCCGACGCGGTCAAGGTCGGTATCGGCCCTGGCTCGATCTGCACCACCCGTATCGTCGCCGGTGTCGGCGTTCCGCAAATCAGTGCCATCGCCAACGTTGCCGCTGCCCTTGAAGGCACCGGTGTTCCGTTGATCGCCGACGGCGGCATCCGTTTCTCCGGTGACCTGTCCAAGGCCATCGTGGCCGGTGCGTCCTGCGTGATGATGGGCTCGATGTTCGCCGGTACCGAAGAAGCACCGGGCGAGATCGAACTGTTCCAGGGCCGTTCGTACAAGGCTTATCGCGGCATGGGTTCGCTGGGCGCCATGTCCCAGGCTCAAGGTTCCTCCGACCGTTACTTCCAGGACTCCTCGGCAGGCGCCGAGAAACTCGTTCCGGAAGGCATCGAAGGCCGTGTGCCTTACAAGGGCACCCTGAGCGCGATCATTCACCAGTTGATGGGCGGTCTGCGTTCCTCGATGGGTTACACCGGCAGCGCCAACATCGAAGAAATGCGCACCAAGCCTGAGTTCGTGCGGATCACCGGTGCCGGCATGGCCGAATCCCACGTTCACGACGTGCAGATCACCAAGGAAGCGCCAAACTACCGCGTAGGTTGAGGCTTCAAGCAAAACGTTAAATGACCGGGGCTGTTTTATTCAGCCCCGAGTCGTTTCTGAATTACTTAGACGAGACTGAATCATGGCCCTCGACATTCACGCTCACCGCATCCTGA
Source organism: Pseudomonas sp. B7 (assembly GCF_016735645.1). Lineage (NCBI taxonomy): Bacteria > Pseudomonadati > Pseudomonadota > Gammaproteobacteria > Pseudomonadales > Pseudomonadaceae > Pseudomonas > Pseudomonas sp. B7. The sequence continues at coordinate 807,289 of NZ_JAERRE010000001.1, read as the reverse complement.
TCCTCGACTTCGGTTCGCAATACACCCAACTGATCGCCCGCCGCGTGCGCGAGATCGGTGTGTACTGCGAACTGCACCCGTTCGACATGGACGAAGATGCGATCCGCGAATTTGCGCCAAAAGGCGTGATCCTCGCCGGCGGTCCCGAGTCCGTGCACGAAGCCAACAGCCCGCGCTGCCCGCAAGCGGTGTTCGACCTGGGCGTACCGGTCTTCGGTATCTGCTACGGCATGCAGACCATGGCCGAGCAACTGGGCGGCAAGGTTGAAGGCTCCGAACTGCGTGAGTTCGGTTATGCCCGCGTTGACGTGGTCGGCAAGAGCCGTCTGCTCGACGGCATCGAAGACCACATCGACGCCGACGGCCTGTTCGGCCTCGACGTGTGGATGAGCCACGGTGACAAGGTCACCAAGATGCCAAGCGATTTCCACATTCTGGCCAGCACCCCGAGCTGTCCGATCGCCGGCATGTTCAACGACGAGCGCGCTTACTACGGCGTGCAGTTCCACCCGGAAGTGACCCACACCAAGCAGGGCGGTCGCATCCTGTCGCGTTTCGTTCTCGACATCTGCGGCTGTGAAGCCCTGTGGACCCCGTCGAAGATCGCCGAAGACGCCATCGCCAACATCCGCGCACAGGTCGGTACCGACAACGTGCTGCTGGGGCTGTCCGGCGGTGTGGATTCCTCGGTGGTTGCGGCGCTGCTGCACAAGGCCATCGGTGATCAGCTGACCTGCGTCTTCGTCGACAACGGCCTGCTGCGTCTGCACGAAGGCGAGCAGGTGATGGCCATGTTCGCCGAGAACATGGGCGTCAAGGTGATCCGCGCCAACGCGGAAGACCAGTTCCTGAATAACCTGGCCGGCGAAGCCGATCCGGAGAAGAAGCGCAAGATCATCGGTCGTACCTTCATCGACGTGTTCGATGCCGAATCCTGCAAACTGGACAACATCAAGTACCTGGCTCAGGGCACCATCTACCCGGACGTGATCGAGTCGGCTGGCGCGAAAAGCGGCAAGGCCCACGTGATCAAGTCGCACCACAACGTGGGCGGCCTGCCGGAAGAAATGAACCTGAAACTGGTCGAGCCACTGCGCGAACTGTTCAAGGACGAAGTCCGTCGTCTGGGTCTGGAACTGGGCCTGCCGTACGACATGGTCTACCGTCACCCGTTCCCGGGCCCGGGCCTGGGCGTACGGATCCTCGGTGAAGTGAAGAAGGAATACGCCGACCTGCTGCGTCGCGCCGACCACATCTTCATCGAAGAACTGCGCAAGGCCGACTGGTACCACAAGGTCAGCCAGGCGTTTGTCGTGTTCCAGCCGGTGAAATCGGTGGGCGTGGTCGGCGATGGCCGCCGTTACGCCTGGGTCGTGGCCCTGCGTGCCGTGGAAACCATCGACTTCATGACCGCACGTTGGGCACACCTGCCTTACGAACTGCTGGAAACCGTTTCCGGCCGAATCATCAATGAAATCGAAGGCATCTCCCGCGTGACTTACGACGTGTCGAGCAAGCCGCCGGCGACGATTGAGTGGGAGTGATCCCGCGACACCGGTTGTATTGATGCAATGAAAAACCCTGGCTTCGGCCAGGGTTTTTTTGTTTGTGGCAATGGGCAGGTCAGTGGGGAAGGCGGCTTTGCAGTTGCAGCCCCATCTGTTTCAGTGCGCTGGATAACTGCTCAAGATTATCGTAGGGGACGCGGTGTACCGGACCCCAGGACGGGCGATCAATGTAATAGCGCCCGTCTGCGAAGGTCTGGACAGGGGTTTGTACAATCTCGCCGTTCACACTTCTGTGGAACAACCGATAGGTACCTTGTGAACGTTCGAAAACATACATGCCCGCGCGGTACAGCAGTCGGTGTATTTGCAGTTCGCTTCGGCTGACCGGCGCCGCTTCCAATTGCACCAGCGCGTCGACGTAATGGGTATCGAAAGTCCCGCGTTGTACCAGCGTTTCTGAATGCGGGCCCCGTTCTATATCGATACCTGGGTCCGGTGAGACACGTTCGCCCAGTCCCGGATCAACTTCTTCAATGCGCAAACCAATGCCGCCTTCCAGTTCGCTGATGCCGGCAACGCCCCTGAACGTATTGGTGTTTTCCACGCCTGTCAGTACCACCCACTTGCCGACGTCATTCAGGTTCTTGTCGATAAACATGATGTCGGCTGTCAGGTGATTGGTCATGATTTGTTCCTCGGGCCGTGCGAGCGTATCGGGCCTTTTGTAGGAAGCCGCGCAATCGGTTGCCTGGACTCGAATACCGTTTTCTCGGGCACTTTTGACCAGTGCCAGTTCGTCGAACCGCCCTGCCGGATCGGTACCGAGGCGACTCAGGTACTGCTGCAAGTCCTCGGACATGACGCCGGACTTGAAGTATGCATTCAGGTCAGCCTGGGCAAAGTCGCTGAGCAGTCGGCGCACATAAAGCGTCTTGACGCCTTCGCGCGCCAGAGCAGGCATGTTTTCAATGATCAGTCGCATGCTGGTGATACGGCCAGGCGTTTCGCCGATCACCAGACCGGGCGCTTCCTTGAGTGCCTGTGCTACGAATTCCATGAAGGTCATTGAAGAGGTAATTGCAGGTATCGGCGGGCGTGGCGGCAGGTTTGCCCATGGCAGATTCTTGTAGAAGCGCCTGGCGGAGATCCGAAGCGCGCGGGCTTTATCGGCGAAATACAGGGCATAGCGATCCGGAGCGATCAGCCCGCCGTCAGGACCAATTCGCAGTTGAATATGGGTTTCACGTAATTGCAGGGCCCAACGCCTCAGTTCGAACTCCCGCTGCGGATCGACTGCGTAAGGCGTCTTGACCAGTCGGATGTTCAGGGGCTCGCTGGGCGCAGGGTTTGACGGTCCAGGTTGTGTGACCAACGGCTCCGGCTCAGCGGGCGAGGGTTCGCGTGTATCAAGTTCAAGTGCCACATCGACGGTGCATTGCCTGCCCAGACACTGACCGCCCCCCTTGAGTCCCAGTTGAGTCATGCGCTCCCACAGACCTTCACTGTTCAAGCGCACGGGTATTGCGTGAATCAGCTGGTTCGGTTTTGCCGGGTCGATGATCGCCCAGAATCCGCCACCCAGTGAGTCGTTGAAGTAACGGACGCAGTAGGCCGTGTCGTTCATCTGGATGGCGTAGGGAGGATCGGTGTCGAGTCTGTAGATGCCGCGATATTTGCCCGGCTCCGTAACCGGATCAAGACCGTCGAGGATTGCGTTGGATTGAAAGCGTTGCGGGATTTGTGAAGCTTGCACTGGTTCGGATATGACCGAGGGCTGTTCTGGCAGAACAGGCACGATGTCATTCGGTTGTTCTGGCTCCAGTTCCGCTGCTGTATCGGCTTCTGTCAGTTCGCTTGCTTCGATGGCTTCTGACGGCATGTCGAGCTCCGCCAGTGAGCCTGTGCCCTTGAGAAACGGAATATTGAACAGCGCATCGATACCGCTGAAAACGGCCCCCAGGACACCTTCCTTGCGCTCCGCGGAAGTCTTGCCGTTGACGGCCTTGTCGATGTTCAGCCCCATGTCGGCGAGGCTGGCGCCAATCACCGGCAATGCAACAGGCCAGCCCACCACGGCCATCGGGCCGAAGACTTTCAGACCAGCGCTCAGATAGCCGATCCAGAGTTTCTTGCGCAGATCACCGTTCGAGGTCAGGGAAAGATCCGCTTCGGCGAACATCGCGCTATGGGCACAGTCACGCAGCCAGCTGAATGCATCCACCGTGACCGTGTGATCGTTACGGTTGATCAGATGATGATCCGAATGCCCCCAGGTGCTGACCAGTCGATTCATCAGGTCACTGATGTGTTCGGTCATCCAGTGCCGGTCAGCCAGCGAGAAGTGTTTGAGGAACAGTTCGCGCGGTGCTTTCTCGTTCAGCTGTTGCAAGGCCCACCAGTGCATGTCAGTGGGGGTGTCCAGCACATGAAATGGTTGGTTGTCGCCGGGCACATAGAGGATCTGCCGGCCTGTCGAGTCAATGATGCGCAGGATATCGGTGGCCATACGGCCGTCGATATCCAGCGTGCAAACCCGCAGGCCATGGCCGGGGATGAACTCGGTTTGCAGACTGTGCAGGCTCACTGGCCAGCTCAGCAGGCCGATGACCGCGCTGATTGCAGTCTGGAAGTCCTCGTCGTTCAGGTGGCCGAATTCCCGGGCTTCAACGGCTTTGCCGAGAAAGTTGCATTTGGCCAGCGTGCGGAATTCACGGGAGTGCTGATCCCAGAACGACTGCAGCTCGTTGCGGTAACGCTCGCTGAAGTTGATGTTCCAGAAGTCGTCGAGTACCTCGTTACCGTGCAGCCGGACTTCGTTGGTTGTATCGAAGTTTTCGGTGTCCGGCCCTGCGCTGTAAAACCCGCCGTATACATCGAGCAAGTCGGCGTTGTCCTGATCCGTGGCGCGGAACCGGTGTATCACCAGTTGCGTCAGGGTCAGGCTTTCATAGGGTTTTTCACCATAATGCTGCCAACCGGTGAATGATGTGGAAAGACTCTGAGCAGTTCTGAATCGATGGTAATAGACGTGATCGGGATCGAGGCCGGTAAGGCCATGTCTGGCGAGCATTTCAATGGCAATCTGACGGGCCGTGTCGTTCAGGCTCGGGCACGCCGTGATCACCTGTGTGGCCATGACCTTGAGTGCAGCTCTGTCGGCGTCGTTGGGCAGCGGACGTTGTTCTGTCGGGTTCATTCGTTCTATTCCTTGAGAGGGAAGAGAAGGGTGATCCACTCGCTCAAGGGGTGTGCGGTACATGATTACCACCCGATATTGTCCCGGATGTGCGGCCATCCGCCGCGCCGCCCTTACTGTTTCCCAGGCGCAGGTGTATCGTATTCGCCTTTTGCGGGCGCCCTGGCCCGCGGCTGATACGTGAGGTAGTTGTGTCCATCTCCTTTACCCGTCGACAAATTCTCGGTGGCCTGGCCGGTCTTGCAGTGGTTGGCGCGGGAGCCGGTGGTGCGACGCGTTACTGGTTGGGCAAGGTGGCGGATGCCAACGCGGGACACGACTACGAACTGATCGCTGCGCCTCTGGACGTCGAGCTGGTGCCGGGACACAAGACCGAGGCCTGGGCGTTCGGTCCGTCGGCGCCGGGCACCGAATTGCGTGTGCGTCAGGGCGAGTGGCTGCGGGTGCGGTTCATCAACCATCTGCCGGTGGCGACGACCATTCACTGGCACGGCATCCGCCTGCCGCTGGAGATGGACGGCGTGCCCTATGTGTCGCAGTTGCCGGTGCTGCCGGGCGAATACTTCGATTACAAATTCCGTGTGCCGGACGCCGGCAGCTACTGGTATCACCCGCACGTCAGCAGCAGCGAAGAACTCGGTCGCGGGCTGGTCGGGCCGTTGATTGTCGAGGAGCGCGAGCCGACCGGGTTCAAGTACGAAAAGACCCTGAGCCTGAAAAACTGGCACATCGACGACGAGGGCAACTTCGTCGAGTTCAGCATTCCCCGTGAAGCGGCCCGAGGCGGTACGGCGGGGCGGCTGTCGACGATCAACGGCGTTCCGACCCCGGTGATCGAGTTGCCGGCGGGGCAGATCACCCGCGTACGCCTGCTCAACCTCGACAATACCCTGACCTATCGCATCAACATTCCCGGCGTCGAAGCGCAGATCTATGCGCTGGACGGCAACCCGGTCGAGCCGCGCCCATTGGGCAAGGAATACTGGCTCGGCCCGGGCATGCGCATCTGCCTGGCGATCAAGGCACCGCCGGCCGGTGAAGAACTGTCGCTGCGCAACGGCCCGGTTCGCCTGGGCACCCTGCGTTCAGTGGCCAACACTGACGCGCCGACCGACTGGCCGAAAGCACTGCCGGCCAACCCGGTGGCCGAGCCGGACCTGGCCAATGCCGAGAAACTCAACTTCAATTTCGAATGGGTCGGTTCGGTGTCGGTCAACGTCGACAACGGCAAGCCACCGAGCCTGTGGCAGATCAACGGCAAGGCTTGGGACATCACCGACAAGACCTGCGCCGACCGGCCAATCGCCAGCCTGAAACTCGGCCAGAGCTATATTTTCGAACTGAAGAACATGACTCAGTACCAGCACCCGATCCACTTGCACGGCATGAGTTTCAAGGTGATTGCGTCGAACCGGCACAAGATCGTGCCGTACTTCACCGACACCTACCTGCTGGGCAAGAACGAGCGCGCGCAAGTGGCGCTGGTGGCGGATAACCCCGGGGTGTGGATGTTCCACTGCCATGTGATCGACCACATGGAAACCGGCCTGATGGCCGCCATCGAGGTGAAGTGATGCGCCAGATTCGCCCCGCGGCGATCATCGACCGCAGCCGTGACCGCGACTTCATGCGCGAGGCGCTGGAGTTGGCAGCCCAAGGCGCGGCCCTCGGCGAAGTGCCGGTGGGCGCGGTGCTGGTGCAGGATGGCGAGATCATTGGCCGTGGTTTCAACTGCCCGATCAGCACCAGTGATCCCAGCGCGCACGCAGAAATGGTCGCGATCCGCGCTGCCGCGCAAGCGGTGGATAACTATCGACTGCCGGGCAGTACGCTCTACGTGACGCTCGAGCCGTGCAGCATGTGCGCCGGGCTGATCGTGCATTCGCGGGTTTCGCGGGTGGTGTTCGGCGCGCTGGAGCCCAAGGCCGGGATTGTGCAGAGCCAGGGGCAGTTCTTCACTCAGGGCTTTCTCAACCATCGAGTGTTGTATGAAGGTGGGGTGTTGGCGGAGGAGTGTGGGGCGGTGTTGACCGAGTTCTTCAGGGCGCGGCGGGCAAAACCCGCAGACTGAAGAACAACACAAACCCTGTGGGAGCTGGCTTGCCGGCGATGGCGTCGGCACATCAAGCATTGATGTCGACTGATCCACCGTTATCGCTGGCAAGCCAGCTCCCACAATTTTTTGCAGTGTCTGGAAGGGATCGTTACTTCTTCGCGACGATGACCGCCCGCATCGGCGCCGGCAGCCCTTCAATCGTCTTGCTGTGGTCATCCGGATCAAGGAAATCACTCAGCGACTGATACTTCATCCACTCGGTCCCACGCTGTTCATCGACCGTTGTCATGCTGACATCCACGCAACGAACGTCGGTGAACCCCGCACGACGCAGCCACAATTCCAGCGCCGGCACCGACGGCAAGAACCACACGTTACGCATCTGCGCATAACGATCTTCCGGCACCAGCACCTGATGCTTGTCGCCTTCGACCACCAGCGTCTCCAGCACCAGTTCGCCACCCTTCACCAGGCAATCCTTCAGCGCCAGCAAATGCTCGATCGGCGAACGACGGTGATAGAACACACCCATCGAAAACACCGTGTCGAAGCCTTCCAGATTCGGCGGCAGGTCTTCGAACGGGAACGGCAGGTGCCAGGCATTCGGCTCTGACAGATAACGCTGTACCGCTTGGAACTGGCAGAAGAACAGCCAGTTCGGATCGACACCGATCACGCTGTCGGCGCCGGCACCGAGCATTCGCCACATGTAATAGCCGTTACCACAACCGACATCGAGGATGCGCTTGCCCTTCAGATCCAGATGCGGAGAGACCCGCGACCACTTCCAGTCCGAGCGCCATTCGGTGTCGACGTGCACGCCGAACAGATCGAACGGCCCCTTGCGCCACGGCGACAGCCCCATCAGCGCCGTACGCATTTGCGCGCGGGTTTCGTCGTCGCAATTGGTGTCCAGCTTCAGGCCGTCGAGCAGGTCGACTTCGGTCGGCTGGATCTTCGGCAGGGCGTCCAGCGCACTTTGCCAGCGCTCCAGATCGCCGTGGCCTTTCTCCATTTTTTTGTCGAGCTGCACTTGCAGGGTGTTGGCCCATTCGGCCAGCGGCGTGCCGGCCAGACGGCGGGCGAGGGGGGACAGATCAATCATGGCAAGGCAATCAACGAGGCAAAGTTAAGACACTGGAACCACGGCACGACCTTCGAGAACCCGGCGGCCAGCAGGCGCTCGCGGTGTTCTTCGAGGCTGTCGGGCTTCATGACGTTTTCGATGGCGCTGCGCTTCTGGGCGATTTCCAGTTCGCTGTAACCGTTGGCGCGCTTGAACGCGACGTGCAGATCGGTCAGCAGCGCATGTTCTTCGGCATCGTTGAAGCGCAGCTTCTCCGACAGAATCAGCGCGCCGCCCGGCAACAATGATTGGCGAATGCGCGACAGCAATGCCGTACGCTGATCCGGAGCGATGAATTGCAGGGTGAAGTTCAGCGCCACCACCGAGGCCGGTTTGAAGTCGAGGGCGAGGATGTCGCCTTCGATCACCTCGACCGGCAGCAACTCCTGGAACATCGAATCCTGACCGTTGAGGTACTCGCGGCAGCGCTCGACCATCGCCGCCGAGTTATCCACCGCGATCACCCGGCAACCGTCGGTGCGCACGTGGCGACGTAATGCCTGGGTCACCGCTCCGAGGGAGGCGCCGAGGTCGTAGAGCACGCTGTTCGGCTGAGCAAATTGTGCCGCGAGCACGCCGAGATTTTCGACGATGGTCGGATAACCCGGCACCGAGCGCTTGATCATGTCCGGGAACACCCGCACCACGTCTTCGTTGAAGGCGAAGTCAGGCACCTGGGCCATCGGCTGGGCGAAAATGCGATCGGGTTCTTTGCTCACGGCGGTTCCGGCGGTGTCGATGAAAAGGCCGGCATTTTAGCCAAACTGGCGCGCAGATGCGCGGGTTGTCTGATAAACCGCTGGTTCAAAGCTCCGGACGTTTGCTCTGTGAAAACGCCGACGCCGCAATCCCCCACTGCCCCAGCCAGTAACTGAGAATGATGATGTAGGGCGCTGCATTGAACGGTGAGACAAACCGGTTGATGCCGATCACGCTGTCGGAGAACACGAACGCTACTGCGCCGCCCGCCGCCAGCAGTGCCGAACGTTGCGGTACGTCGCTGCCGAGGCGGGCGAGAGCGCGCCAGAGCATGGCGCTGATGGCCGTTCCGTAAACGATCACCGGCACGGTCAATGGCCCGAGTCCACTGGAAATCAGAATGCCCAACAACACGGCACCCACGCTGAGCGCCAGAACCAGCGGCAGTAATGCCGGGCGCCGGCAATCGCTGAGGTAAGCCTTGAGGTACGCCAGATGCGCGACCAGAAACGCGCCCAAACCGAAGACGAACAAATCCCCCGGCCACGCCAGCAGTACATCACCGACCAGCGAGAAAATCAGACCGAGGCTGATCCAGCGGCGATAGTCGCTGGGTGGCGCGTCATGCAGCCAGCCGAGCAACGCCAACACCGGCAACGGTTTGACCAGCAGACACAGCAGCGCCGCATGGGTACTGAGGCCATAGAGAAAGGTCACTGCGCCCATCAGCGCGAGGATCAGCCAGCCCACGATCAGTTCACCGAAATGGCGCAGTCAAAAGTTTCCACCGGCAACACTTCCGGCGCCCACGGTTGCTGCGAAGTCAGGCGCAGGCGCCCGGTGCCGGTGGCGAAGGCCTGGAAGCGCCAGGTCGAGAGCCCGGCCGCGCCGACCACGCCGGCATCCTCCGGATTGCTGTAGACCTCGGGGCTGAGGGCGCGCAATACGCCACCGGCAGAATCCTGGATGGCCCAGCGGTAGCCGGTAGTGGGGTTGCTCGGGAGCATGACGATCAGGTTTTGCCCGTTGGTCAGGCGCACCGGGCATTCGCTTTGTTTCTCCACGGTCACGTTGGTTTTCGGTTGCGTGGCGCAGGCGGCCAGCAGGGCGAGGGACAGGGGGACAAACAGGCGAAGGTAGGACATGGATTCAGTGGCTCCAGCGTTGGCGACGAACGGCGAGCATAACTGAAGATGAGGCAAAGTGTGACGGTGAGGGGGAGCGATGGCAGCCCCCTCGATAGCTCAAGAAGAAATCAGAAAAGCACCTTCGCCACATCCGAAAACTTCTTGGCGAAGTGCACGGTAATGCCTTCCTTCAAGTAATCCGGCAGTTCCTCGAAGTTACCCCGATTGGGTTCCGGCAGAATCAACTCGAAAATCTTCTGCCGCCGCGCCGCAATCACCTTCTCGCGCACCCCGCCAATCGGCAGCACATGGCCGGTCAGCGTCAGTTCACCGGTCATGGCCACGCCTTTTTTCGGCGGCTGATTACGGGCGAGGGAGAGCAGGGCGCTGGCCATGGTCACGCCGGCGCTTGGGCCGTCTTTCGGTGTGGCGCCTTCCGGTACGTGCAGGTGGACGAAAGCTTCGTCGAAGAATTTCGCGTCACCGCCGAACTGTTTCAGGTGCGAGCTGACGTAGCTGTAGGCGATCTCCGCCGACTCCTTCATCACATCGCCCAGTTGCCCGGTGAGTTTGAAACCTCGATTGAGCGTGTGAATCCGCGTCGCTTCAATCGGCAGTGTCGCGCCGCCCATGCTGGTCCAGGCAAGTCCCGTGATCACGCCAGTGCCGGACAGCACTTGCTCGTTGCGGAACACCGGATGGCCGAGGGACGCTTCGAGGTCTTTCGGGCCGATCTTGATCGCCGCTTTCGGGTCGTCGATCAGCTTCATCACCGCTTTGCGCACCAGTTTGCCCATCTGTTTTTCCAGCTGGCGCACGCCGGCTTCACGGGCATAACCGTCGATCAGAGCCTTGAGCGCCGTGTCGCTGATGCTCAGGCTGCCTTTGGACACGCCAGCCTTTTCCAGCAGTTTCGGCCACAGGTGACGCTTGGCGATGGCGACTTTTTCTTCGGTGATGTAGCCCGACAGGCGAATCACTTCCATCCGGTCCAGCAACGGGCCGGGAATCGAATCCAGGGTGTTGGCGGTGCAGACGAACAGGACTTTCGACAGGTCCATCCGCAGGTCCAGATAGTGGTCGAGGAATTCGACGTTCTGTTCCGGGTCGAGGGTTTCGAGCAGCGCCGAGGCGGGGTCGCCCTGGTAGCTCTGGCCCATCTTGTCGATCTCGTCGAGCATGATCACCGGGTTCATCACTTCGACGTCTTTCAACGCCTGCACGAGTTTGCCCGGCTGCGCGCCGATGTAGGTGCGGCGGTGGCCCTTGATCTCGGCTTCGTCGCGCATGCCGCCGAGGCTGAAGCGGTAGAACGGCCGGCCGAGGGATTCGGCGATGGATTTGCCGACACTGGTTTTACCCACGCCCGGCGGGCCCACCAGCAGCACGATGGAGCCACTGATCTCGCCTTTATAGGCACCGACCGCTAGGAATTCGAGAATCCGGTCCTTGATGTCGTCGAGGCCGGCGTGGTGTTTGTCCAGCACCTTGCGCGCGTGCTTGAGGTCGAGTTTGTCCTCGCCATACACGCCCCACGGTACCGAGGTTGCCCAGTCGAGGTAGTTGCGGGTGACCGCGTACTCCGGCGATCCGGTTTCGAGGATCGACAGTTTGTTCATTTCTTCTTCGAGGCGCTTTTGTACCTGCGTCGGCAGGACCTTGCCTTCCAGACGCTGCTCGAACTGCTCGAGGTCGGCGCTGCGGTCGTCCTTGGTCAGGCCCAGCTCTTGCTGGATGACCTTGAGCTGTTCCTTGAGGAAGAACTCGCGCTGATGCTCGCCGATCTTGCGGTTCACTTCGGCGGAGATTTCTTTTTGCAGACGCGCGACTTCGACTTCCTTGCGCAGCATCGGCAGGACTTTTTCCATGCGCTTGAGCATCGGCACGCAGTCGAGCACTTCCTGCAGCTCATTGCCGGTCGCCGATGTGAGGGCGGCGGCGAAGTCGGTCAGCGGCGACGGATCGTTGGGGCTGAAGCGGTTGAGGTAGTTCTTCAGCTCTTCGCTGTACAGCGGGTTGAGCGGCAGCAGTTCCTTGATAGCGTTGATCAGCGCCATTCCGTAGGCCTTGACCTCGTCGGTCGGCTCGGTGGGCTGGTGCGGGTATTCGACTTCAACGAGATACGGCGGGCGATGGTGTTTGAGCCAGGTCTTGATGCGTACGCGGCTCAGGCCCTGCGCGACGAATTGCAGTTTGCCGTTTTCGCGGCTGGCGTGATGCACCTTGACCAGGGTGCCGTATTGCGGCAACGCCTTGGTGTCGAAGTGGCGCGGGTCTTCCTGGGGTGTGTCCATGAAGAACAGGGCCAGGGAGTGGTGTTCGGATTTGCTGACCAGTTCAAGGGTTTCGGCCCAGGGCTCTTCGTTGACGATAACCGGCAGGACCTGGGCCGGGAAGAACGGGCGGTTGTGGATCGGGATGATGTAGACCTTGTCCGGCAGGTTCTGGCCGGGCAGGGCCAGGCCTTTGCCGGGGACGTGGTGTTCGATGTGTTCGGCGTCGGTTTCGGTGATGTCGTCGGGGTTTTCGGGGAATTCTTGCTGGTCGCTCATGGGGCACCTGCGCAATTGGGTATGGCTGTTAGATGGGGCAGGGGTTGGGTGGTTTCAATGGGGGTGAATGTTTCTGCTTGTGTGTTCAGGGTTTTGACAGGGTTTTGAGCTTGGCGGCCTTTGGGCCGACCATGCTGCGGTTTTATCGAGTACATATCCGTTTCTTCGGGTGCGCCCGCTGGCGGTTTCGCCCTTACGGCGAGTCCCTTTGGCAAACGCCCCAAAGGAACCAAAGGTCTGGGCCCCTGCGTCCGGCGCCTCGCTGTGGCTCGGCGTTCCTTCGCTCCGGGATTCATCCGGGGGCATCGCCTACGGTTTGCTTCGCTGCACCTCCTCTCGATGTGTTTGGCTTCGCCAAACGGTCGCTGCGCTCCCACCCCCGGATAAATCCCTCCACTCAGCCTTCCGATGGGGCCGGCAGGTCAAGAGCGGTACTCGAGCTAACGCTCATCGTGTTGAGTGGTGAAGAGCAGGGAAGAGCAGGGAACAGCAGGGAAGAGCAGAGTGAGAAGGTGATGGTGAGAGGAGGGAGCCGATTGGGGCTCTAAAACCTGAGTTCGACTCGGTATCTCACGTCGGCGTACCTCTCCCAGACAACGCGGTCAGTCCCCTCTCCCTCCGGGAGAGGGCTAGGGTGAGGGCAGCGTCCTGACTGACTCACCACAAGCCTGGCTCCCGCAGAAACCTCATCAGCATTTACGCCGGATATCGACTGACCTCGACATTATCCAGCACCCGATTCACCGCCAGTTCCGCCAGCATGATCACCTGCTGAATGCCCAGGATCCGATGCCGCTGCGGCGTATCGACAAAAGCCGCTACATCACTGGCCATGACACTTGCGGTAGCCAGGGACTCACAGGCATGGGCCAACAGGCTTTCATCGTCCATGTCTGGCGAGATCTGGAACATCTGGCTCGGTCGGCGACCGGGGCATTTTTTTGGAATCGGATTGAAATGGTGGTCGAGCGCGCGTTCGGCGGCGTCGTGGAGTTTCATTGAATCAGGGGATTCGTATGGCGAGGTGTCGTTTGATTCGGGGGGATTGGGTGTTGGTTTTTTCATGGTGAATACTCAGTTGGTGAAATTGGAGCTGCCTTCGATTGCCGCGACGCAATCTGAGGTGGCAGCTGTACGCGGGTTCGCGGACCGATAACTGAGGAATCGGCATACCTCCAAGGAAGGTATCCCGCGCACAGCCGCCATGAAACAAACAACAGGCACCGAGGTGCCGTGAGGTTGGCGATTATGCATCAGTTATCGGGCCGCGACGCCCGTTCGCTGAATTTGCAGCGACCCCCAAAGCCTATCCACCCCATTTCCGAGCGACAACCGACGCGACATGTCAGAAACATCCCCCGCAAACACCCCTTCTGTAGGACATAAACACCTCGTTTAGAAACCGCAGTCCACAAAAAAAGGCGACACCCCTCACAGGGCATCGCCTTTTTCCTTACCGCCGCTAAAGCTTATTCCGGCAGTTTGTAGGCAATCACATAGTCACCCATCTTGGTGCCCAGCGAGCCGTGACCACCCACCACGAGCAGGACGTATTGCTTGCCGTCCTTGCCGGTGTAGGTCATTGGGGTCGCCTGGCCGCCGGCCGGCAGACGCGATTTCCACAGTTCTTTACCGGTGTTCACGTCGTAGGCGCGCAGGTACTGGTCCAGCGTGCCGCTGAGGAAGCCGACGCCGCCGGCAGTGACGATCGAGCCGCCCATGCTTGGCACGCCCAGGGTGAAGCCGATCGGGATTGGCGAGCTGTCGCGGCTGGTACCGTTTTTGCGTTTCCAGACGACTTTGCCGGTGGTCAGGTCGATACCGGCGACGTAGCCCCAGGCCGGGGCCTGGCACGGTACGCCCAGTGGCGACATGAACGGGTGCATGGTCACGGCATACGGCGCACCGGTGTTTTTCTGGATGCCGGAAGTTTCGCTTTCGCGCTTGCTGTCGGCGGGTACGTCGGCACGTGGGATCATCTTGGAGACGAAAGCCATGTAGTTCGGGCTGGTGAACAGCATCTGGCGAACCGGGTCGACAGAAACACCGCCCCAGTTGAACACGCCGACGTTACCCGGGTAGATCAGGCTGCCCTGTTCCGACGGAGGCGTGTATTGGCCTTCGTAGCGCAGTTCCTTGAACTGGATGCGGCACAACATCTGGTCGAACGGGCTGGCGCCCCACATGGCTTTTTCGGTCAGTTCCGGGGCCAGCAGGTTCAGGTCCGAACGGGCCTGGGTCGGGGCGGTGTGGTCGCCTTTCACGGCGCCTTGCGGCACCGGGATCTCGCGGATCGGGATGATCGGCGTGCCGTCACGACGGTCGAGGACGTACAGGCTGCCCTGCTTGGTCGGGGCGATCAGCGCAGGCTTGATGCCGTCGGCGGTTTTCATGTCCAGCAGGGTTGGCTGGCTGCCGACGTCCATGTCCCACAGGTCGTGGTGGGTGAACTGGTAGTTCCAGCGCACCTTGCCGGTCGCCAGGTCCAGCGCGACCAGGCCGGCGCTGAATTTCTCGGCACCGGGGGTGCGATCGCCGCCCCACTGGTCAGGCGTCTGGTTGCCCAATGGCAGATAGACCATGCCGAGTTTTTCATCGACGCTGGCCAGCGACCACATGTTGGCCGAGTTGCGGCTGTAGGTCTGGCCCGGGGCCAAGGGTTCGGTGGCGTCCGGGTTGTTGCTGTCCCAGTTCCAGACCAGATGGCCGTCGCGCACGTCGTAGGCGCGGATCACGCCGGACGGCTCGTTGGTCGATTCGTTGTCGGTGACGTGACCGCCCATGATCACCAGATCACGGGTGATCGCGGCAGGAGAGGTGGAGTAGTAACCGCCAGCGGTGAACGGGCCGATGCCCTGGGTCAGGTCAACCACACCGTTGGTGCCGAAGCCTTCGCAGATCTTGCCGGTGTCGGCGTTCAGTGCGATCAGGCGGGCATCGGCGGTAGGCAGGTACAGGCGACGCGGGCAGGCCTGGGCGACGGCTTTGCCGGCCTCGGAGATCACGGTGGACGCCGCGTTTTCAGACTTGGCGTACGCGGCTTCGTCGTAGTACGACACGCCACGGCAGGTCATGTGGGCGAAGCCCTTGAAGCCTTCCGGGCTTTTGATCTGCGGATCGAAGCGCCATAGTTCCTTGCCGGTGTCCGGGTCCAGTGCCAGCACTTTGCTGTGCGCAGTGCAGGCGTAAAGCATGCCGTTGGCTTTCAGCGGGGTGTTTTCGTTGGTCAGCTCGACCGGGTCGTCGGCAGTCGGCAGGTCGCCGGTCTGGATGCGCCAGGCTTCTTGCAGCTTGCCGACGTTGGCCGGGGTGATCTGTTTCAGTGGCGAGTAGCGGTCACCGAATTCGGTGCGGCCGTAGGCCTGCCAGTCGCCGTCCGGCATTTGCGGGGCGGTGCTGGTGGTGTCGGCGGTGTCGCGACCCAGTTCGCCGAAGGTTTCGCCCGGGTGGGTGAACAGGCTGGCCAGGGCAGTGACGCCGGCCAGAATCACAGCCACGGTCAAACCGCCGGTGCCCATCGGCGCAGGGCCTGCGAGCAGCAGCGGACGACGGAACCACGGCAGCAGCATCACGAAACCGAGGACAAACCACAGCGCCAGACGCGGCACCAGTTGCCACCAGTCCAGACCAACTTCCCACAGCGCCCAGACAGTGCTGGCGAACAGCACGATGGCGTACAGGCCCAATGCTGCGCGACGGCGCATCAGCATCAGAATGCCGGTCAGCGTGATGCCGATACCGGCCAGCAGGTAATACAGCGAGCCGCCGAGCGTACTCAGCTTGATTCCCCCGGCCAGCATGGCCAGGCCCATCAGCAGAAGCAGAATGCCGAGCAGGTTCGGCAGAAGACGGCTTCGACTCGAAGCACCTTCAGTGCTCATAGTGTGGTTCTCCGTGACGTTTCAAGTAGTCCCGCGCTGTAGTCACTGTAGATGACGATTTGGCGCGGGCAGGGTTCAGATAAAAACTTGTCTTGCTATCGAATTTCTTTCGCAGGGCTGAGCCGCGTGCGCTGGGTCAGAACGACGACTGGATTTTGATCCCGCCAATCAGCGCGTCGTCGACCTTGTCCACACCGCCCGGATGGCGGATGTATTGCAGGTTCGGGCGCACGGTCAGCCAGTTCGTGACGTGCACGCCGTAGTAGAGTTCGGCGCTGTATTCGGTGTCCTGCGGTGGCAGGAACGACGGATCGTCGTAGTCGTAGACGGCGCGGGCCTGGTTGGTCGCTTCGGCGTTCTTGCGGTACGCCGGGTTGACGTGAACGCGAGCCAGAGCGAAACCGATGTCGTCCCTGGCGCGGGCGTCGAACAGGCCTTTGTAGACCACGCCGGCCTGGACGTAGTTGTCGATGGCGTTGGTCTTCTTGTCGTGCATCGTGCCGTTGGCGAACACGCTCAGGCCACGGGAATTGTCGCTGGCGACGCTGGTGATCTGCTGCTGCACACCGAGCCACACACCGTGTTTGCTCGAAGCGCTGCGATAGGCTTCGCCGCTCAGGGCCGCCGGCTGGCCGTTGCTGTCTTTATAGGCATCGGTGGCCTTGGCGTTGCTGTAGTAGTAACCGGCGCGGTATTCGCCCGGCAGGCCGTTGAGCTTGGGCTTCCACACCAGTTCGATCGGCAGGATCGCGCCCTGGGTGCCGCTGCCGCTGAGCTTGAAGCCGTTACCGCGATCGAGGTTCGACGGGTTTTGCTCGTAGGCGCCGACCTGCGCGTACAGCTCTGGCGTCAGGTGATATTTGACGCGCAGTGCCCATTGGCTGACCGGCCAGTTGTACCAGATGCCACCGACCCAGTTGCCGACCTGCGAGCCGCAGAACGCCAGGTTCTGGAAGTCGCACGGGAAGCTGTTGAAGTCTTCGCCTTCGCCGAAACGGCCGACCTTGATGTCGAGCTTCTGGTCGAAGAATTTCTGCTGGTACCACATTTGTGTCAGGCGGGTGGTCTGGCCACGGCCCCAGACTTCCTGGGCCGAGGTGAAGCCCCCGACGCGCGGGTCGTTGATGCGGTCGTTGCTGATGTTGTTGCCGCTGCGCTTGGTTACGGTCAGCTGGAATTCAGCGTCGTTCCAGCCGAGCAGTTTTTGCAGGTCCAGATGAGTGCCGAGGCCCCATTGGTCGCTGTAGCGCGCGGTGCGGTCGTGGTCGTAGCCGCCGTGCAGGTTGCTGCCCATTTCGCCGGTGTAGTCGAGCTTGAAGTCGATGCCTTTTGCCGCGAGTTCGTTACGGGTGCCGTTCCAGTCACCGAGCATCCACGGTGATTCACTGTCGAAGGCCGGAGCGGCCTGGGTGCAGGTGGCGAGGCCAAGGGCGGTGCAGCCGCCGATCAGGCGCAGGGTTGAGATAGCGCTGTCTCGGGAGAACGGAAAATCGGGCATTGAATAGGTCTTTCTTGATCTTTTTGGGGGATAAACTGGCCGCTACGATTTGACGCAGGCAGTGAAGCGGTTCAGCAGAAGGGCGGCAGGATAATGTCCTGTTACAAAAACACAAAGGGCTTTTGCTGACATGAACCCTTTCGGATTCGGTAACAGTGCGGCAATACAGCGCATTGCAGGTGTTAGCGCAGGCTGCGATCTTCTCCGGTTGGCCTACATTTAACCCAAGGCCTTCCACCCGCCCATGCCCTCGGCTAAGGTGCGCGGCTTCTGCATTTTTACTTCGCCCAAAGGCCCGGCATGAACGACCACAACCCCGATCCGCTGCACGGCGTGACCCTCGAACAGATCCTCAATGCGCTGGTGACCCACTACGAATGGTCGGGCCTGGCCGAGCGCATCGACATCCGTTGCTTCAAGAGCGATCCGACCATCAAGTCGAGCCTGACCTTTCTGCGCAAGACGCCTTGGGCGCGGGAGAAAGTCGAGCGGCTGTACGTGAAACTGATGCGCACCAAGCGTCCGCTCTGAGATGAACGCCGTCTTGCGGCGACGCCTGATCACTTCGGTTGCGGTGCTGGGCTGGGCCGGGCTGGGAATTCAGCTGTACCTGATTTTCTTCGCACGCCTGAGTGTCGGCGCCAGCCTGCTCGGCGGGCTGGTGAGTTTCTTCAGCTATTTCACCGTGCTCACCAACACCCTGGTGGCGGTGGTGCTGACCTGCGCGGTGACCGATCGTGAATCCACCGCGCGGCGCTGGTTTCTGCAACCTTGGGTCAGCAGTGGAATTGCCGTCAGCATTGCGGTGGTTGGCCTGGCCTACAGCATTCTGCTGCGGCATCTGTGGCATCCGCAGGGCTGGCAGTTTATCGCGGACGAATTGCTCCACGATGTGATGCCGCTGCTGTTTCTGGCTTATTGGTGGTTGTGTGTGCCCAAGGGCAGCTTGCGTCTGAAGCACCTGCCGCTGTGGCTGATCTATCCGCTGGTGTACTTCGCCTATGCATTGCTGCGCGGGCATTTGCTGGGGGCTTACGCGTATCCGTTCATTGACGTGGCACTGCTGGGTTATCCACAGGTGTTCATCAATGCCGGGGGCATTCTGCTGGGGTTTGTGCTGATGGCGTTGCTGGTGATCGGGATTGATCGCTGGCAGGGGCGGCGCCTTTAGCAGCGCCGCCGCGCGTATTCACTCCTCTTCGGAGCCCTCGGCGCGCCAGTAACCGACCGCTTTGACGAACTTCTCGTCGAGTCCGTGTTCATCGAGCAGCACCCGGCGGATCTGCCGCGAGACTTTCGTTTCCGTCGCCACCCACGCATACAGATTGCCCTTGGGCACCTGCAATTGTTTGACGGTCGCCAGCAGGTTGTCCTTGCCGCCCTCGCGCAGTACCCAGATCACATTGACCTGTGCCGCGCTTTCCAGCGTTTGCTGCTCCTTGCCGTTTTCCACTTCGATCACCACCAGCGCCTTGCGATTGGCCGCCAGGCCTTCGAGGCGGCGGGCGATGGCGGGCAGGGCGGTTTCGTCGCCGATCAGCAGGTAGCTGTCGAAGATGTCCGGCACGATCATCGAACCGCGCGGGCCGCCGATGTGCAGGAACTGTCCCGGTCTGGCCTGTTCAGCCCAGGTCGAGGCAGGGCCGTCGCCGTGCAGGACGAAGTCGATGTCCAGCTCAAGCTTGTCGAGGTCGTAACGGCGCGGGGTGTAGTCGCGCATCTCCGGCATCGGCACATCGCTCTTGCCGGCACCCAGCACCAAAGTTTCCAGCGCGGCGGCCTGTTCGGCGTTCTGCGGGAACAGCAGTTTGACGTGATCGTCGGTACCGAGGCTGATGAACCCGGCCAGTTCCGGACCGCCAAGAGTGATGCGGCGCATGCGCGGGGTCAGATCGACCACTCGCAAAACCTCGAGTCGGCGGCGTTTGATTTCATGCATCACACGGTGGATGCCTTGGGTCTGGACTTCAGTCATTCGGCTTTCTCCGGGGCAGATTGAACGGCGGGGCCGTCGACGATGGCTTTGGCGGT
The DNA here is from genome assembly GCF_016735645.1 of Pseudomonas sp. B7. Taxonomy (NCBI): domain Bacteria; kingdom Pseudomonadati; phylum Pseudomonadota; class Gammaproteobacteria; order Pseudomonadales; family Pseudomonadaceae; genus Pseudomonas; species Pseudomonas sp. B7. The sequence continues at coordinate 787,615 of NZ_JAERRE010000001.1, read as the reverse complement.
GTCGTTGAGCAGGTCGCGCACTCGCAGGATTTCTTCCGGGCTCCAGCGCCCGTGGTGCATTTGCAGGGCGTGGCGCAGGTTGTGCACCGCTTCATGAATTTCCGGCGGCCGGTCGTGGCCGCGAAGCGAGCGCTTGCTGACGTCGATGCGCATGCGCACGCCGTCCAGCGCCACCGCCTGTTCGCTGAGGGATTGGCGGCCGGCATCGGTCACCGCGTAGCGCTTTTTGCCGCCCTCGGCGTCGCCGGTGATCATTTCGCTCTCTTCGAGGAATGTCAGGGTCGGGTAGATCACGCCGGGGCTGGGGCTGTAGGCGCCGTCGAACATGGTTTCGATCTGGCGGATCAGGTCATAGCCGTGACACGGCTGTTCGGCGATCAGCGCCAGCAGCAGCAATTTCAGATCGCCCGGGGCGAATACCCGCGGGCCGCGACCTCCGCGTTCGCGACCATGGCGTTTTTCGAAGCCGTCACGGCTGTCGCCGTGGTCGCGGTGGGGGGAATGATGGTCTCTCATTTAAGTCTTCTCTCGTCGTATTTAGATACAACGTAAGATATATCTTTTGCAGTGAGCAAGCGGTTTTTTACTGAGCGCGCGTCCGCCCTGACCAACGGTAAGCAGATCTGGAGACGCATTTTCGTAATTCGGAAACACCACGAAATATCTGTATCAATGACCAAAAAGTTAAAGTTTAAACTCTACAGGTGGTTGAGAAGATGCTCTGGAAAGTGCAATTATCCCGCGTTGATTAGTTGAAAGTGCTGTATGGTTTTTTATCTTTAACTGTATGTAGTCTTAAACTTACAGCTATTGTTTTGAATATTGAAAATATCGCGTTTTTTCTTTCTGGTCATAAGCTGGTTTAACTACAAGCTTGTGGGAAGTTGCCTGCTTACATTCCAGAGTGAACAGTCGATCATGCCCCGGCGTTGAAACTTCAGGTCAATACGGCCCTTGTCGGCTTGAATGACTTGAAAGTTCAACGCTTCGATCCTTTAAAAGAAGACAGGTACTGACCGATGTTCAAGAAAATCGCTTTCGCTGCCCCACTGGCTGTTCTGGCTCTGAGCTCTTCCGTGGTCTTCGCCGCCGGTGAAGCACGTCACTCCATCAGCCTGGTGGCGCATGTGCCAACCAATGGTTTCTATGTGGTGCCAACGGATGCTGACCTGGTCAACAAGGATCAGGACATGAGCTTCAGCCCGATTACCGGAACCATGAAACCCGTGGAAGGTTTCTTCGATGTGCGCAACACCAACGGTTCGGTTCATGGCTATCTGGAAGGCGTGCCGAAACTGGTCGGCGGCTCAAGCATCATTGATCTCAAAGTCGAGTTCAATAACAAGGTTCTGACCCAGACCCCGCAAATGGTTGTTGGCGAGGCCGAGTCCGATGTGAACTACCGTGCACCGCTGCGCATCACCGCCGCCGGCACCAACTTCACCCCGGGCGATTACACCGGCGCAGTCACCATGATGTTCGACGCTGTTCCTCCCGTCGGCGCCGCGCTCTAACCCGTGAAGTAACAAAAGCCGGCTGGCTGACGCGAATGTCTGTCAGCCGGACTTTTTTCCGTTCGCAATCAGAGTCCGTGTTCATGTTCCCGATGACCCCCGTCGCGGCTGCGCTTGCGCTGTTGTTGTGTGCTGGCGCAGTAGTGGCTTCCGAACCTGCCGGTACGACGCCGCGTAGTTTGCTCGCGCAAGCCAAAGGCTTGCCGAAAGACTTCGAGGAGCACTTTTTTGATGTCCCTCTGGCTGTTCGGGTCGAACTCGACCATCAGCCGTTGGGCGAAGCGATGATTGTGCTGTCTCGTGATGACCGCCTCACCCTGCTCGAATTCACCGACACCAGCGAGAACCGTTTCGGCGCTGTCGAACGGGAAAAGTGGGCGAGCTATCTCAAGCCCGGCGTGGCGCTGGGATCATGCGCCGGTCAATGCCCCGAGCAAATGCTGGCGGTGCATTACAACCTGGAAAACTCCCTCGTCTCCATCCTGACCGAGAATGCCGAACGCGACGTCGAAGCCAAGCGTTTCTACGACCAGCCGGAAAATGGCAGCACCGGTCTGATCGTGCGTAACCAGCTCAACCTCAACGGCGGCCAGGAGCAGGATCTGGGTGGGCGTTTCGGCCTGGAGGCCAACGGCAGCCTGGGCAACTGGAGCCAGACGTTCAACATGCAGCTGGCCCGTCTCGGTGGTCCGGACGACAAGCTCTATCACGCCGTCTACGAGCTGCATACCCAGCGCGAGCTGCAAGGCAGTTTTCTGCGACTGGGCTATTTCACCCCCACGTCGGAAGGCTTGACCCGTCAGCTGCGCTCATTCGGCACCAGCCCCGATACCACCGTGGGCTTGATGTACGGCAGTTCCGACAGCCTGGCGATCGACCTGCAAAACCCGAGCGTCTACCCGATCTATGTCACCGCCAACCGTCAGGCCTCGGTGGAAATCTACCGCGACGGTCTGCTCATCAACACCCAGTCGGTGCCCGCCGGTTTGCAGACCCTCGATACCCGGCCCTTGCCCGGCGGGATTTATGAAGTGGAAGTGCGCCTGATCGAGGACGGTCAGACGACATCGAGCACCCAGGAGCTGGTCTACAAGCCGAGCAACTGGCGTAACCCCGACGAGCGCTGGCGCTACAACCTGTTTGCCGGTCAGGAAACCAAACTGCTCAGCAACTGGGACAAGCAGGCCAGTGGCGACGCCACCGCAGGGGCTTCGCTCAACTATTTGCTGCACCCGCGGGTCGTCCTCGGGCTGTCGGCGCGTCAGGTTCGGGAAAAGCTGCAATACGGCACCTCCATCGACTGGACCCTGGCCAACAGCACCAGTCTGTACGCCAACTTCTACCAGACCGAAGACCATGGCACCGGCATCGATCTGCAGGGCCTCTACAACTATGGCGCCGGCAGTCTGGTGATCAGTCACAACCGCAGCTGGCTGGACACCACCAATATTTACGACACGCTGCCGGACGGCACGCGCATCCGTCAGCGCAACGTGTTCACCGGGCAGACCAGCAATTCCTCTCTGGCCCTGAACCATCGCGTCAGCCGCAACAGTTCGCTAAATGCCCGGGTTGCCCACAGTGAAGGTAACGTCGAAGGCATTGGCGTCGACCTGGGCTGGACCCAGCGCACGACGGTGTTTGGCAGTGATTCGAACTGGCGGCTGTCGGTGTTCGACCGGCCGGGCAGTTACAGCAGTGGCGATGCGCGCAACCGGGGTATTGATCTGAGCCTGAACGTGGCGCTCGGCGGACCGGGGCAGCAGATTTCCGGCAGCATCGGCACGCGCACCGCACGGGACGGCAGCCGGGACAACAACGCTTCGCTGGGTTACCGCAAAACCCTTGAGGATCACGTGCTGCAAAGCGTGGCGGCGACCATGATCACCGACACCTACGGAATCGGCTTGAACGGTCAGGCTTATTTCAGCACCGACACGGTCAACGGCGATGGTTTCGTCCAGCGCTCGTCCTATAACGGCAATTACACCGGTGGCCTGAACCTCGACAGCACTGTGGCCATCGGTAGGCAGCAGATCGTGATGACCAGCCAGCACCAGGGGCGCGGAGCGGGAATGATCGTGGATGTCGAGTCCGATATCGACGGCATCGCTTTGCGCGCCGACGACTTGAGTGGTGGCAGCGCATCCCTGCGGCCGGGACGCAACTTCATTCCCCTTACGGCCTACAAGAACAGCTCGGTCAGCTTCGACTTCGAAGGCAACGACGTGCCGGCAGCGTCCATCGAACCGCCGCGCGCCCGTTATCACTTGAACAAGGGCGGCGTGGAGTATCGCAAGGTGAAAGTGATGAAAACCCTGACCGTGCTCGGCCGTCTGCTCGACCCCCAGGGGCGACCGCTCAAGGGGCACCACGTCATCAATCACGCCAGCCGCGGGGTGAGCGAAGTGGACGGGTTCTTCTCCATGGAAATGAACGAGGGTTCTCCGACGCTGGAGGTTCGCTACGCGGACCAGTTGCTGTGCCAGTTCCGCCTCGATCCGCAACAGGGGCGAGTGGAGAACAACGTGCTGATGATTGGTGACCTGCGTTGCAGCCCCGACACCCTGGCCGATGCCACATTCACCGAACAGAAGGCGGGCTGAGCGATGAAGAAAACAGCGTGTTGGCTGGGTTTGCTGACAGTGCTGGGCATGTCAGGGGCGCAGGCAGCGAACCAGGAGATCCGGGCGCTGTTCCAGCCCGATCCGTCGCAACCCAATAAAAACGTGTTCATCAACAAGACGCCGAACAGTGGTTATTGCGCCAGTCATCCGGCCCAATGCGCGGACAACAACATGTTCAGTATTCAGGTGCCGATTCGCTTCAGCACCTTCACGCCCATGTTTTCGGGTAACGGCGTGTGGGTAAAAGTGCCGTCCGAATGGCGACAGTTGAACGTGATCAATCATGAAACTCAGCAAACAAGCATCGTTGAAGTCCGTATCAGCGGTATCGGGTCGAAGTTTCAACTGAGTAAACCGGTCACCGAACTGACGGGACAGACCGATGTGCTTGAGGGGCATCGAAAGTTGTGGACCGGCAATTCCTGGGTATACGCACCGCCGCCATGCGAGTACAGCGGCGTTGGCTATTACAGCCCGACCACTTACCAGTTTTTCTGGAAAACGCCGCAGCCGGGAACCTGCATCAAGACGGCGGCGTTCGACGTGGGGCACATGTCCTTCGACTACCTCGATATCGCCTATGAGTTGCGCACGCCTGATCCCTTGAGCATGTCGTCCGGGTTGTACACCGGATCGTTGACCTACAGCGTCGGTCGAGGCAGCGCCGATTTCACGATGGGGCCGTTCATGGGGGCGGATGACGGCAACCTCACGCTGGATTTCGTGCTGGACGTACAGCACACACTGAAGGTGGATCTGCCACCGGGTGGCAACCGGATTACCTTGCAGCCCGAGGGCGGGTGGCAGCGCTGGTTGAATTCAGGGCGGGCCCCGGAACGCCTGTTCAGTGACCAGACCTTCCACATCTCGGCCAGCTCCAGATTCAAGATGTACCTGGAGTGCGGCTCCGGAACGGTAACGGCCTGTGGATTATGGAATGAGGGGACCAACTACGGCACACCGATCATCGTCAGTGTGACCCTGCCCAACGGTTTGACCGACACCAGTGGACGGCCAGTCAAGCGACAGGAACTGTTCCCGCAGGAGTCGAGGGCCATCTTTTTTCAACCGGGAATCTATGTCGATCGCAAGCCCGGAACCCTGCATTTCGAAATCGACAAGGCCAACACCGAACGAATACTCAAGGCTGATCGTGGAAACAGGTATTCCAGTACGGTCGTGGTGATTTGGGATTCGGAAATCTGATCGAGTCACTGTACTCAAATCGAGGTTCTGCTGATGAAACAACTCGTTGCTCTGCTGGTGGCAGGTTTGCTTTTTCAAAGTGCGTACGCCGGTCCGAACATCAATATCGGCGTCGTCTACGACTATCTGGCCGGTGATAAAAGCACGTATCTGAAACGTGTCTACAACAGCGGTGACAGCACGGCATTCGTCAAGATCAATGTGCTGGAAATCATTTACAACGCCGATGGCACATCCTCCGAAGTGCCCGTGAAAGTCCAGGCCGATGCCAGTGCGCGGGACGGTCTGATGGCCAGCCCGGCCCGCTTGATCATTCCGGCCCAGGGCATGCAGGGCACCCGGTTACTGTTTATGGGCGAGCGGGACAAGGAGCGTTATTTCCGGGTGCGGTTCGTGCCGGTGGTGCCGGAAAAGGAAGACGAATTCGCGGTTTCTCAGGAAGAGCGCGAGGACTACAAAAAGACGCTGACGGCGGGCGTGAACGTCATGGCCGGCTTCGGCACCATTTTCTTCGTGCGTCCGGCCAATACGCGTTTCGACAGCGTGATCGAAGACAGTGCCGGTGCTTACAAGGTGCGTAACAACGGCAATACGGTGGTGGTGATCGACGAGTTCAAGAGCTGTTCGAAAACCGATGAAACCGACTGCGAGCCAACTACCAAGCACCATGTCATGGCCGGCAAATCATTCGAATTCGAAAAGAAGCCGGGACGTGAGTACCGCTTCATCCTGGTCGAAGGTGAGGCGAAGAAAAACCTGCGTGTCACCGGCTGACAGCGCCCGAAGGCACAGGCAATTGCTCTTCATTCATGCAAGTAACGGGTATCGGAAAAATGATCAGACAATGGATCGCTCTGACCTCAGCCAGCGGGTTGGCGTTGACGGGCACCTGGGCATTCGCCGCACGCGAGGAAATCGAATTCTTCGTTTCGGTGGATATCCCCACCTTGAACTTCTATGTCATCCCCAGCGAGCCGGACTGGATACATCGTGAACAGCGCCTGCACTGGAATGTGCACACTTCGAAGCTGGGAACGCTGCGTCGCAACTTTGATGTGAAACATGACAGCAGTGCCATAGAAGCACGCCTGGAGAGTTTTCCCTATCTGACCAATGGCCGCGATTCTCGGGAAAACATCAATTTGCGGGTGACATTCAACGGCAAGGAACTCACCAACAATCCGTTCCCCCAACAAGTGGTGTCGGCCGAAGAGGCAAAGCTCGGCGTGCGGGTGCCCCTGGAGATCGAGCCCAGGGAGCAGGCCGGAGGCTACAAGCCGGGTGATTACTACGGCACCGTCAACATCATGTTCAGCGCGGCAGCTCCGGCGGGGTAATTGAAGGACAACCTCAAGCAATCACCACGGCTTTCAGTGCAAGGAAGGGTCAATGGATTTCAGCTTTGGAACAGTCAGGACGTTCGGTAAAGGATGGTTTTTTGTTCACGTGCTCGCAGGAGTGTTTTCGTCCTCGGCGCTGGCGGTCACTCAAGAGATTCGCGCCAGTTTCATTCCCGATCCCGCCAATCCGCAAAACAATCAATTCATCAACCAGACCCCGCAGAGTGGTTATTGCGCCACGTACGTCAATGATTGCAAGGCCTACAACCTGTCCGGTCTACGGTTGCCACTGCGTTTTTCCGCAATCCACGCCATCGAACCCGGAGCGCCCGAACGGGCCGGGGCGACGCTCAAGGCGCCAGCGCAGTGGCGAAGTCTGAACGTCTCGAATGTGGTGACGGGGGAGTCGCATCCCGTGGAAATCCGGATCGGAGCCCTTGGATCGCAATATGTCCTGAGCGACACCGTGACCGATCTGACGGGTGCCTCGAACGATCTGGAGGGACACAATCGATTGTGGGTCGGTGGCTCATGGGGAGGTGCGCCCGGCTCCTGTCAGCATGGCGCGATGGCCACCTACGGGCCTGACAGTTATACGTTTTTCTGGCGGACCCCGAGCGATTCGGCGTGCAGCAAGGCAGCAGCCTACTCCATTCCGTGGATGACCTACGACTACCTGGATCTGGGTTACGAACTGCGCACCCCCGATCCCTTGGTCATGTCGGCGGGGCTGTACACGGGGGAACTGAGTTACTCCATCGCGCCTGGCGGCGACTTTGACATGGGCGACAACATGCTGCCGGACAATTCGAGCCTTACCTTTCGCTTCGTACTGGATGTCCAGCATGTACTCAAGGTCGCCCTGCCGCCGGGTGGCAACAGGATCGAACTGGTGCCGCAGGGCGGCTGGCAGGCCTGGCTTCAGGAAGGACGCCGGCCTGCACGACTGTTCCGGGATCAGACCTTCAACATTTCCGCCTCTTCGAAATTCAAGATGTTCTTCCAGTGCGAGTATGGCGGTATCGGTGCCTGTGCCCTGCGTGATACCGAAACCGGCTCGACGTTCCCGCAGGTCTACCTCAGCGTGAGCCTGCCTCACGGCATCACCGACATGGCCGGTCAACCGGTCAGACAAAGGCCTCTGACGGACGATTCGCAGGGGACGATCTTTCAACCCAAGCGCGTTCTGGAGCGGGCGGCGGGCACCTTGCACTTTGAAATACCGGCGTTCTACGTGGAGCAGATGTTGCAACCCGGCAAGGCCAGACGGTATGCCGGTAACATCACCGTGATCTGGGATTCGGAGGTCTAGGTCGCGCCTGTGCCACGCCCTGAAGGCAGCTGCCTTCAGGGCGTGGCGAGGGTCAGATCCTCGCCCGGCTCATGGCTTCGCGGGTCAGCCTTCTGCTCAGTTCCTTCTCCTGATAGCCGATGTCTCGCAGCAAGCGTTCGTAGGTCTGGTCGCTCATCGGTTCTGGTGTGAAGACTTCCTCCTCGGGTACGGACAGTTTGCGGGCAAGCTCACTGAGGGCATGCCTGCGCAAATAACGTTGCTCCGGCGGCAGGTGTGCCGAACGAACCCAGTCCTCCTGGGCCGAGCGCAGATCCTCCAGCAGATCGAATTTTTCCAGGTGAACACGTTTATTGCTTTCGTATTCTCCAGGCCAGGTCTCACGCAAGTACGCTTCCCAGAACGGCTGCTCGATCATCTGGTTGACCAGACCGTCGCCTGTCTCGCGCTCGATCACTGTGTCGTACGCACGGTCGATGGTCGCGTCATCGACCCCGGCGACCGGGCGAAACTTCATGGCTTCGGACTGCCAGGGCAGTTCCAGGCGTTTGGCCAGACCGGTTTCATAGGCCAGATGCACCTCGACCTCATCGGGGTTGCCCTCGCGCGCCCGGATGTCTGCCCGGGCGATCTCGCCGACTTGTCCAAGGCGCGCCGAGCCCTTGGCCAGCGTTACCAGCTTGCTTTCCAGTTCCGCGCGGTGGGTGGAAAACGAGCGGGCCTCGGAGGCAAGTACCTTGACGCCCATGTTGTTGAACAGTTGGGCGCCGGCATCCTCGCAGCCTTCAGGATCGGTCGACATGAGGAACAGGTCTTCGCGCAGCGGCGTATCGATGTCCATGGCACCTATCATTCGCCATACACGGTCGGTCAACTGGTCCTGCGCCTCTCCCCCCTGCTCGTAATCGGCGGAACGGGTCAGGTCTTGCAGAACCCTGAAAAATCCGTCGGAACCGGGTTCGCTGGCCACCGCATGCCAGGCTTCCGCCCGGTAGGCACCCACGCCCGCCGTTTCTTCCATAAAGGACGTGTCGACAGAGACGGGCCACCGTTCGAGCAGGTCATCGGCGACAGTGGAATAGGTGTCGTGAGGGGCCCTGCCCACCGACGTTCTGTACGCCTCGAATGTGGCGCGCGCGGACGACGACAACCGGTCCCCGTGAAGTCGGGAACGTGCAATCAGCTGCGCTTCATTGGAGCCCAGAGGTACCTGGGGGACATCCCTGATCGTGTTCATCCGCAGGTCCAGAAAGAAGCCTCGAGGCCGGGCCTTCGCAAACAAACCCTCGGGCCAGGCGTCGATATGGGCGTTCACCAGGCTCAACACCTTGAGTCTGGGCATCCGCTCGATATTCGGCGGCGTGCCCAGAGGGTTGTCATCCAGCCTGAGGGTTTCAAGGCGTGTCAGATTACGCAGTTGCTCGAGGGCGGGAGGCGTCAACCGGATCTGATTGTCGTTCAGGCGCAGTGTCTCGAGCAGCCGCATCTTGCCGACGCTTTCAGGGAGTGCGGGCAATCCACAGCCTCTGGCGCTGAACTGACGCAGATGATGAAAGTCCTTGAGCAGACCGTTCGGTGCCGGGGAGAACCGTGAGCCATCCAGGTTCAGGGTCGTGACCTGTTCGAGCCAGGGCTTGAGCTCGCTCGGCATCTCCCGCCACCAACGTTCAAGATCATGGGCGAGAAACTCCTTGGACAGATCCAGCGCATAGCCGCTCTCCAGGCTCGTGGAGCGCTCGCCGAACACTTCGGACTTTCTTTCGAAACACTCCAGCAGCCGGTCGGCGATGAAGCGTCCGCCCTTGCGATGATAGTCCCAGTAGCCTTGAGGCAGGTTGGTATCGGCGGCATCGGGATCCCAATTGCTAAGGTAGCGTTGTCGCCACTGTTCGAGTTCCTGCTTCAACGTCTTGAGCTCGCGTTCAAGCCGATCGATATGCGCATGAGGATCGCCATTGGCATGCAGCGATCGGCTGAAAGCCGCTACTTCGTTTTCGTTGAAATGCGGATAGAGGTTCCTGACTTTTTCTTCCACGGTCCGGGCATCTCTGGACAGTCCCCCTCCGCGCAGCAGCAACTCGGTTTCCAGTGGTACGACCGGGCGGATCGGGGGCCGGGCGAGTAATGTCCTGCGCTCGGCGGGCGCCTGGGTTTTGGCCATCACCCATTGCCTGAACATTTCTCCCTGCCCGGTGCGATAGCCCAGGGCCGCGCGCTTGTCAGCAGGCAGCGCCAGCAGGATGGCCTCATACAAGTCGCCGGCCTCGTGCAGTTTATTGTTCGTGCCGTCGCGCACTTCATATTGGCCATGTTCGTCCCTGATCAACACACGTCGGGTCGTGGCCTCTGTACTGCCTGCGCTGCAGCGTAGCGGACCGTCGTAAGTGCCTTCGCGCACATCCATGCGTAAATCGGCAAACGTGTCGGTATGAAACTTCAGGGCATTGAGGGTCAGGCGTTCGGTGTCGACCCCGCTCAGTGCCGGCTCATGCAAGCCTTCAGCCGCGCGCGCAGCGCTGATCTCAAAAGCGCTTTCCCGGGCCTGGACCTTAAGGCGCAGCGGGATGCGTCGCTCCTCGAGCATGACCTGCTGTTCATCGGGAGTCGCTCTTGTCAGCAGGGTTTCAGCGACCCTGGAAGGCAGTTGCGGATACTGCTGCTGCAGCAGTTGAACCCGGGCATCGCTGTTGTGATCCTTGAGTCGGTACTGGTACTGGAAGATGTCCGGCGTGCGGGTTTCCACGATATCCGCCAGTTGGTTGCGCAAGACCTGTGCCCGCTGGTTTTTCGGATACTGGTTGCCGAGCAAGGTCTTCATATCGGCATCGTCCAGAAAATTCACGAGCCGCTCCGGGAGCTTGCCGGCCATCATGTCGGCCAGGCTGATGCCGAGCGTCTGCCGGTCCGTGGCTTGCCGGTTGCCGTACTGTCGATAACTACCGCTCAGATCGGCATTTTCATAAACCTTCAGGGCTTTGTCGGCCGGCCAGCCGGGCATGTCCGGCACCATTCGTTCAAACCAGTACGAGGCCGGGTCCAGCGACTGCCCCGAGCGGATCAGCCGACCCACGTTTTTGGCCTCATTCCAGGTGTTGAAGCGTGTGAGCGTGTCGGTCAGCAGGGGCGGGGGAGCGGCATTTTCGACGTGCATGCGGCGCAGCGAAGCTTCCGGCGTCCCGCTGATATTGCGCAGGTGATCCTGTTCGGCGGTGGTATAGCCATCGACGCTATGACCAAGGCGTTGCATGAGCCTGGGCCCGTGCCAGTCCTGCGGTTTTTCGCCCTCATGGACCCAGGCTCCCTGACCGTTATGGCGCAGCTCGGGCGAATAGGCGTTTGGGCGTGTCGGGTGGCGAATCCGATGAAGTCCGCTGCGCGGGTCGCGCTGCACTTCGTAGTGCTTGCCCTCGAGTGGCAAAACAATCTTGCCGGCATGCCTGTGCAGCCCCAGTGCATCGGGGCGTGATGTCTTCGGTGGCGCCAGCTGCGGTTGTTCGTAAGGTCTGAGGTCCGGGTGCCAGAGACGGGTTTTGCCGTCGAACGACTGTACCGGTTTCATCCCCTCGACCAAGAGTGACGGTTTGAGCCCCAATGCGTGACCGGTTTCGGAACCGGCGGCAAAGATTTCCAGTTGCAGGACATCGGTCAGGACTCCCACCACATATTCTGCCGCCTCGACCCAATGCCCCTGGATCATGTCCACCACGCTCTCGACGGCGTCGTTGACTATCTGATAAGCGGTATAGGCCATCATCAGTTCGCCCAGTCCCGGAACAAAGGGCGTCATCACCAGTAGCGCGGCATTGAAGATGTCCGAGGCGATCTTCTTGAAGTTCTCCCACCAGGCCCAGCGCGCCTGGCTGTCGGCATCGGCGGTCGATACTGCGAGACCGCGCGCGTCGTTGAGAATTTTATTGAGTCGTTGCTGGTACAGATACGTCCACAGGGGGGCTGTGATCGGCGGTGCGCTGAATTGCAGCTGAGGTTTCTCGACCGGAGTTTCCCGCCAGGACGGTCGCGGATCCCCCGGTTCCCTGGCGTACCACTTGACATACGTCAGGCGCTGCTCGAGCCCGGCGAAAAAGTGCCCGCGCTGTTCCTGATCAACAAACTGGCTGAAAAACTGGCGATAGCTGATACCGGAAGACGGCAGCGTTCTGTTTGCCCGTAACTGGCGTGTCAGCTCGTCCATGAACGCCAGTGTGGAGGCATATTCCTTGAGCGGGTGGTCGGGGTCGTGCGGCACGTAGGCAATCATTTTCCGAGAGTGTTGTGCCTGTGCCGGGTCGGGGCGAATGATCAAGATCCCCGTCAAGGTCAGGTCCATCAGGCCCAGATCGCAGACGCACATGGCCTGACCGTCCAGTACCAGATTCTGCCGGCCCAGCAACAGCTCGCGAATCAATACGTAGGCATCGGGGCCAATGTCCTTTTTGATCTGCGCCATGCGGGCGGCAGCCTTCAGCGCAGCTTGCTGACTTTGCTCGACCCGTGTGCGCAGATAGGTCTCGGCGACTGGCTCCTTGTTCAGCAGGAATGTTTCGAGATGTGCCCTGTACTGGGCCCCGATGTCCAGTTCCCGGCACAGCGTCTGAAACTGGCTGATGCTGATTGTTTTGCCAATCGGCGAGACGTCGAACAAGTCGCGGGCCGCATCGGTTTTGATAATGAATGTTGAGTAGTGTTGATAGGTTTCACCGTGCGCGAAGTTGTGCAGTGCGGCATCGAGCATTGAAACGGTGCGGGCCCGTGACGCTTCCGTGATATCAATCACGTACCAGGGGGTTGTCGCCGCCGCGTAGAGTCTGACGTATGTATTTCTCACATCGACTTCGATATTGAACTGTTCGAGCAACTTCTTCTTCAGCAAAGGCTCGGCAAATGCATAAACGTCCTGCAGGCTCCCGAGCAGTCGATCAATGCGGTTCTGCGCACCCCAGGCGCGACGGTTGTCGGCTGACAGGCGTTCCAGCTCGGTTGCCGGCGCCGTCATCATCCAGGGCTCACGGTTGAACGATGTCTTTCTCAGCGTTCGGGCACGGTGCAACTGCATATCGCGGAATACCGGATCGATGCGCGATTTAATTAAATCGTAATGTTGCCCTTTATATGTGGATGTTGCTGTCATTGTGCAGGCCTTGAACAAGTAATGAATTCTCAGCCTAACGTTCAATGTCTCGATTAATTAGTTTAAATGCCTGTTGTCTCCGTGTCGGGTTGATACGTTAATCATTGAATATTGATATGTATAAAACACATAACTACCGCCCACTATCGGTTCAATCTGAAGCCAGGGCCACGGTCGTTGTCTGCGTGGCACGGCACTGTGAGTCGCTGCCCGGTTGCAGGTAAGGCATCAGAATCGGCGCCATGCCCTTGAGGACCTGTACCGGCAAGGCCGAGGTGAACTTGAAGTTCTCCGCCGAACGCCCCGGCACGAACGCGGTGAGCGTGCCGAAATGGTGGTCGCCGATGTAGAACACGAAGGTCGCCGTGCGGTTGATCGATTTCGAGCTGAGAATTCGCCCGCCGGAGCCGATGGCCTCGATCCGGTTGTCACCGGTACCGGTTTTTCCACCCATGGTCAGCGGTGTTCCATCAGCCAGTTTGAAACTGCCGGAAACACGTTTGGCCGTTCCCGAGTCCACCACCTGCGACAGCGCTTCACGCATCGCCGTGGCCACTTCGGACGGCATCACCCGTTTGCCGACGTGAGGATCATTGACCAGTTTCGTTTCGTAAGGCGTGCCGGCGGCAAAGTGCAGACTGTCGATGCGCAGGGTCGGCATGCGCACACCGTCGTTGAGGATGGTGCCGATCAGTTCGGCCAACGCCGCGGGGCGGTCGCCGGAGCTGCCGATGGCGGTGGCCAGCGACGGCACCAGGTGATCGAACGGATAGCCGACTTTCTGCCAGCGCTGATGGATCTCGAGGAACGCCTCGATCTCCAGCATCGTGCGGATGCGACTGTCACGGGCACCCTTGTGCCTGCTCTTGAACAGCCAGCTGTAGACTTCCTGACGCTCGAACTGGCTGGCCTTGACGATGTCCTTGAAGGTCGCGTCGGGGTGGTTGAGCAGGTAGCCGATCATCCACAGGTCCAGCGGGTGAACCTTGGCGATGAAGCCCTGATCCGGTAGGTCGTAGGTGCCGGGACCGTAGGCCAGATACAGCCGTTCCAGGCGTTCGTCGGTGAGTTTTTCGGTGATTTTGACGCCCTTGAGGTGCGAGCGCACAAAGGTGTTGAAGTCTTCCTGGCTGGCGTTGGGCAGCAGGTAACGGTGCACGGCGGCCATGCGGATCGGGGTCGGGCGCATGCTGTCGAGGAAGGTGTCGAGCCGGGCCTGGGTGTCCTTGTTCCGGTACTTTTTCCAGAACTTGAGCAGGAACGAGGTGCCCTCTCGGTCGGCAAACGAGGCGAGGTATTCCTGACGTCTTGGGTCGCGGTCGTCCTTGAGCAGTTCGGCGCTGTTGTTGGGACCTGAGTAGGTGGTGTAGCGCACCAGATCGCGCATCAGGCGAATGAACGGCAGGTTGATCGATTCGCGCAGGGCATCGCGCAGCGTCGGCAGGCGACCGTTGTCTTCCTTGCGAAAGTTATGGAACACATGCAGGCCGCCACCGGTGAAAAACGCCTCGCCAGGACTGGCCGAGTATTTGCGGTCGAGGGCGGAGGAGAGCATCTTCGACAGGTCGTGATCCTTGTTCTGGATCAGGTAGTCGATCACCCACTGGCTCAGGCGATCCTGATCCGGTACCTCGACTTTCTTCAGTTCCGGCACGCTCATGGCGCCGTACTTGTCATGCAGCTCCGCGATGATTTGCAGGTAGGTGGTGAGCACCCGCATCTTGGCGGTGGAGCCCAGTTCCAGTTTGCTGCCCTCATTGATGTCGAACGGCTGATCAGTGCTGTCGGTCTGCACCCGCACGCGTGAACCGTCCGGGGTCAGCTCGAACAAAGTGAAGCTGTAGCGCACCTGAGTGGTGCTGGTGGGCGTCAGGAGGCGTTCGCCCATCAGGCCGATTTCAGCGGCATAGGCCGGGTCGGCCAGTCGTTTCAGGTATGCAGTGGCCTGGGTTTGCAGCTCGCCTTGCAGGGTGCTGGTAGCGGACAAGTCGAGGCGGTCAAGGTCGTACAGCGGACGGTTGAGCATCGACGCCAGCCGGCTGCGGGCGACACTGATGCCCTTGTTGGTTTCGATCGGCTGAATCGTCGGCTGGGTCTGCCAGTCGCGGTAGCTGATGGTGCTGGCCAGCGCGGCATCGGCCAGGGCAGCGTCGATCACGCCGTTCTGCTTGAGCAGGCGCAAGTGGCTGTTGGTCAGTTCGACCAGTTCTTCACGACCCTTGGTCAGGTAATGCGAAGGGCGGCGCTGGGCGATCATCAGCGAGAGCATCTCGCGCAGGGCCAGGCCCTTGTCCGCCATGGATTTCGGATCGGTGGCGGTACTGGCGAGTGTTCGGTTGGCCTCGTTGAAGTCGGCGCCATACCAGACCCGCAGGCCCTCGGCCATGCCATGTACCTCACCATGCCCCGGCACCGCCGACAGCGGCACGCTGTTGAGATAATCGCGAACGATGTTCTGCCGCGCCGGCAAGGTGTCCGGGCCACCCTGATAGGCGCGCACGCTGGCGGAAATCATCTGGCGGATTTTCTCCGCGCCGGACACCGTCAGGCCATCGGGTGAATGGCGGTATTTCTCCAGTTGCGTGGCCAGGGTACTGCCACCGGCCGACTGCCCCGGCAAGTGCAGCAGCTTGGCAACTTGCGACCACGCGGCCATGCCGAAGCGCGGCCAGTCCACCGCCGGGTTGGCCATCGGTTGTTTTGGATCAAGTAGAAAACGGTTTTCGATGAACAGCAGGCTGTTGACCACCACCGGCGGGATCGAATCGAAACTCGCGTACAGCTGCTGCGGATAGTTGTACTGATACAGCGGCGCGGCGCGGCAATCGGTGATCGACAGCCCGGCCTGGATCTTTTCGGAATAGGGCACGAACAGGCCCTTGTCGGTGTAGTTGAGCAGGGCCGGGGAGAAGCGCGTCTGCTCGGTGATCACGTAGTTGCGCTTGATCAGCCGCGGCAGGAACTCGTCCAGCGAGCTGTAGCCCAGACGCAGATCGAACGGCCCGTTGCCCGGATAGCGGATCGCTTCGCTGGGCCCCGGTTGCAATTCGTACTTGAGTTTGGCGGCGTACTGGCTGACCTCGCGGGACTGAAAACGCGAGGTGCGCATTTCCTTCATCGCGGCCAGGCCCACGACAATCGCGATGATCACCAACAGGAGCCAGAAAGCCTTCCACCCATGCCGGTTGCGACGGGGTTTCTCAGGTACAGGCGCTTCATCCACACGTTCAGTCGGAACCACTTTTTCACTCGAATCGGTTTGCCACAAAGCGCCCATAGTCGATTGATCCATTCACGCAGATTGATCGGACTTGACTGAAGCTTAGTCGCTGGTTGGCGTCGGTGAAAAAATTGTGAAGGTCATCGAGCGGTGACAGGACCGAGCGACGGGGCGGTGAGGATCCGAAGCGCACAGGTATCGTCGCGCCTGTATCGGGAAACATAACAAGGTGAGCAAAAAGCTTCTGACTGACGCTCGCCAATCTGAAAAAAGTTGTCTGGATTTGCAATTGGTTGATGTTTTTTTCAAGTGTCAAATTCAAGTTGAGTGATGTTTATTAAAGTCTCATTTCTTGATTTGGAGTTGCATCGTGGGTACGTACTTCCGGTCTTTTGCACGCTTCGCGCCTGCAGTAGTTAATAATCTTGAAAGTTTAAACGATGAGTATTCCGAGGTGGTGCTGGCAGCAACTCCACCTGCGCTTGTTAATATGTCGAAGTCCAATCTTGAGATGTTGAAAAAGATTACGCCGTCGAGACCTGATTGGCTGACAAGCGCGTCGCCTCAACAACTGGCGGAGGCACGCAGGGCCATAGAGGAAAGCGTGGCCGCGCATACTGCTTTCAGTGACCTGATGGACCAGGTCAAGTCCCCGGAGGCGTTCGCCGAGCCACTGCTCAGGGCGAAGCTGAAGGGCGAGACGGGATCTGATATCGAGGTGCAAAGCTTGTGGCTGGCTTTCTCTCCTTCTTCGATATCCCCTTCGCGTCCGCCGACTGAACGTTATACGTTTTTGCAAGCTGCCCTTCATAACTTCGATGAAGCAGAAACGGACTTCAGGTCATTTTCCCGTATCGGCTGGGAAGGCGATCAACCGACCGATAGGAGGATCAGTGCGCTTCGTTTCATCGAATTGTGTCGAGAGCTGGATGTCGGCCGGCTTTATCAGGCCCATATCCGGCAAGCACTGAAGCTGGATGATGCGACGGGTCTTAAAGCGCTGAGTGATGCCTTCACTGCTTATCAGAGCGCTTCGTTGAAAGCGTCAAGTCATGTTGCTGTGCTCAAGGGCGATATTGAGGCCAGACATCATCGGGCCCTGCTTGAAGTGGCAAACGGCAAAAAAGATGTGAAGGTCGACGGCAAGTCGCTCTGGTATCGCGGCATGAGCTTCATGAATATGCCATTGCACGGTTGCGCGATTTTCGAGATTGCCGATCCGGAAGACGATAGCGTTCTCGATAAATTGCTGCCAACAGTTGATGGATTCTGGCCAAACGACTTGATCGCCTGGATTCCGGATGATCCCGATCATCCGCTGAAACTTTATCCGAAGTTGACGGCACTCAAGACTCAACTTGTCAGCCAGTTTGTGCGCAAGTCCCAGGATGAAAAGGCCGACCCGCAAGCACCGACCGACTATCAGGTGTTTTTTAGCCGCTTCGTAAAACATAAAGACCGGCCGAAGTTTTTTTCCAGCTTTACCGAACTCGTCACTGCGAACGATCCGAGAACCCGTCGTCAAAAAAAGGCGCCGGACTTTCTCCTGCAGGAGCTGATAGTGAGCCCTTCAGGCGATCGCTGGGATACGAGCCTCGACATCTGGCAGGTGTCTTTCAGACGCTTCAGGCATCGATTACTGGCTGATGCACGCAGTGCCGCTGTGCCTACCGCTGACGCTGATGCTCGCGGGCGCCGTGCCTGGTTTGCACAACTCCTGGACATTGGTTTGATGGCGTTGAACCTGCTGTCCTTCACGGTACCCGCAGTCGGAGTTCTGATGCTCGGCGTCACGGCGATCCAGCTGATGGATGATGTTTTGGAGGGGCTTGAGGATTTGAGTCTCGGCGACCGGGAAAATGGCTGGCGGCTGATCAACGGGGTTCTGGAGAATGTGGCGATTGCGGCGGCTGGGGGCGCGTTGACAGGGAGCATTGCATCGGGAGGCCGCACGGAGTTCTTGCCGATCAAACTTGAGAGCGGACAGAAACGTTTGTGGAAACCAGACCTGACGGAGTACCGGAGCAACGTGTCGCTCGCCGATATCGAGCCCAATGTTCGCGACCAGTTTCTTGTCGCGAACAAACTGTATGTGCGTGTCGAGGGGCACGTTTATGAAAAACGTTTCGATCCAGCAACCAACACCTGGCGCATCATCCACCCCCGCAATGCCAGCGCGTATCAGCCTTTCCTTACTGAAAACATGAACGGCTGGAGCCACAGTCCGCATCGGCCCGTACCGGTGCTATCGCCCGAATCCGCATCTGACGCATCCGTTTACGGTCCGCTTGTAACAGGCGAAGCGGCTTCGCTGGATGTCGCTGCCGCACATCCCGCTGCGGCGTCGGGCATCGATAATCGATTCAATGCCCGATATGCAGTCGAGGAGTCACTGATTCTGGGCCTTCAACCGAGCAAAGGCATTTACCGCAGTGTCGACGGACAATGGTGTTACATCCGCAATATCGACGACAGTGGGGTTGTGGCGGTGTATCAGATTCGTGATGCGTTCAATCTCAATGCCGAGATCGTGGACGTCAACATTGTCGATCCGCAGAGCAATCGGGCGACGGAGCTGCGCCTGCGGGAAGTAGCGCCCGACCGATGGCAGCCTCTGTCATTGAGAGGGGGCGCCAGGTCTGACAGTTCACTGGCTGACGGTCCTTCCTTCTTGCGCAAGCGACTGCCCAATGGTTTGTGGGAGCCGGAAATCGAAGTGGTTTCCAGCGCCGACGTGAGGCACCTGCCATTTGATTGGGGGGAGATGCATCAGCTTCCCTATTCCATCGAACCGACCAGCATTCATCAGGCGCTTGAGATGCCCGAGTTGGGTCGACTGCCCATTGCAACCGATCTGATGGAAGAAATCACGGGGGGATTGTCGAAGGGGACTGCGTCGCAACTCGACATGCGAAAAGGCGGGGGCAGCTTCCTGTTTACCATGCAGCGCATGAAGTATTCAGGTGCCGTGGAAGGGGAGTTCAATGCACTCAAAGTCCTCGATCTTGAGGCGG
Organism: Pseudomonas sp. B7; assembly: GCF_016735645.1. Lineage (NCBI taxonomy): Bacteria > Pseudomonadati > Pseudomonadota > Gammaproteobacteria > Pseudomonadales > Pseudomonadaceae > Pseudomonas > Pseudomonas sp. B7. The sequence goes on along the minus strand of NZ_JAERRE010000001.1, from coordinate 768,275 downwards.
GTGATCTCCCTGAGCGTACGAACGCGATTTCCGCATACTGGTCGCCGCAGGGAGGTTACGTCGATATCCCCGTTCACCCTGGATGGGCGCAACCGGATCATGTCTTCACACCCGGTTTCAGCGGTTGCTCCCTGGTGGTGGATCAGATGGATGAAAACCTGCTTCGGGTCCGGCATGTCGAGGGCGGCAAGGAAGCTGCCCAATACAACGATCTGGCCCGGGAAGAGCATGGATGGGGACTGAGTGTCGCCATGGAGTATCCGGACTACGGACTCCGTCTGGACCAGAACGGCAATCCCGACTCGATCCTGACGGGCTTCGCCTTCATGAGGTACGACCGAACGGCTCGCGTCTGGAAACTGCACTATCAATCCAATCAGGGGGCGACCGCCATTGCCCGCTATTCGATGGCGCAACCGGGCTGGTTTTCCCGTCCCGATACGCTGGCTCGAGTCTTTGGCCGGACGAAAGTCTGGAGGGTCGAGACCCGGCCAGTGACGACCATCGAAAGGTCTGTCGCACCGGCCGGCCTGTGACGTTGCACCATTGCTGTGCAATACTCGGCGCCCATTTGCGCGGTGAATAATCCTCGAAATGCAGGATGGTTTGTCTCGTAAACCTGTTAATTGACGAGGTTTACGTCTGAATCAGATGCCTTATAGAGTGAAAAAACCTGTCGCAAGCTTTTTATACTGCACGCCCCGCTGATCCCGCAGGTTGCTTCTGCGGGACGGTTCTGCCCACGAAGCAGGGCCGGTATTTACCCAGGCGCAGGCTTATCGGCCGACGCTTGAACACTCGGTGGTCACATCCAATAACAAGACGAGGAAGTCCCCCATGCCAGTCGGCAATCACCCGCCCCATGGCGAAACCGCTCAAGGCGGTCCGCTCAAACGCGAACTCGGTGAACGGCATATTCGCCTGATGGCGCTCGGCGCCTGCATCGGTGTCGGTCTGTTTCTCGGTTCGGCCAAGGCCATCGAAATGGCCGGCCCGGCGATCATGCTGTCTTACATCATCGGCGGTCTGGCGATCCTGGTGATCATGCGCGCCCTCGGCGAAATGGCCGTACACAACCCGGTCGCCGGCTCCTTCAGCCGTTACGCACAGGATTATCTCGGCCCGCTGGCGGGCTTTCTCACCGGCTGGAACTACTGGTTCCTGTGGCTGGTGACCTGCGTCGCCGAAATCACGGCGGTGGCGGTGTACATGGGCATCTGGTTCCCCGATGTCCCGCGCTGGATCTGGGCGCTGGCGGCGCTGGTCAGCATGGGCTCGATCAACCTGATCGCGGTGAAAGCCTTCGGTGAGTTCGAGTTCTGGTTCGCCCTGATCAAGATCGTCACCATCATCGCCATGGTGCTCGGCGGCATTGGCATCATCGCCTTCGGTTTCGGCAACGACGGTGTGGCACTGGGGATTTCCAACCTGTGGGCCCACGGCGGCTTCATGCCCAACGGTGTGACGGGCGTGCTGATGTCCCTGCAAATGGTGATGTTCGCCTATCTGGGCGTGGAGATGATCGGCCTGACCGCCGGTGAAGCGAAGAACCCGCAGAAGACCATCCCGAATGCGATCGGCTCGGTGTTCTGGCGGATCCTGCTGTTCTACGTCGGCGCGCTGTTCGTGATCCTGTCGATCTACCCGTGGAACGAAATCGGCACCCAGGGCAGTCCGTTCGTGATGACCTTTGAGCGTCTGGGCATCAAGACCGCCGCCGGCATCATCAACTTCGTGGTGATCACTGCAGCGCTGTCGTCGTGCAACGGCGGCATCTTCAGCACCGGTCGCATGCTCTACAGCCTGGCGCAAAACGGCCAGGCGCCGGCCGGTTTCGCTCGCACCTCGAGCAACGGCGTACCGCGTCGGGCACTGCTCCTGTCGATCTTCGCGCTGCTGCTGGGCGTGCTGCTCAACTATCTGGTACCGGAAAAAGTCTTCGTCTGGGTGACGTCCATCGCCACCTTCGGCGCGATCTGGACCTGGGTGATGATCCTGCTGGCCCAGCTGAAATTCCGCAAAGGCCTGAGCGCCAGCGAACGGGCGGGCCTGAAGTACAAGATGTGGCTGTTCCCGGTCAGCTCCTATCTGGCGCTGGCGTTCCTGGTGCTGGTGGTCGGCCTGATGGCGTACTTCCCGGACACTCGCGTGGCGCTGTATGTCGGCCCGGCGTTCCTGGTGCTGCTGACCGTGTTGTTCTACGTGTTCAAGCTGCAACCGAAGGATTCGGTACAGGGCGCGATGCGTTCGGCTTCGTAATTCGTTGTCGCTGAAACCTGAAAGCCCCGGTCGAAAGTCCGGGGCTTTTTCATGGGTGTGAGTTGATGCCGCTGGTCTGAAATCAGCGCAAAAAACGACTTCTGATTCAGAGTCATGTTCGAAGGTTTATCTACTTCGTTTCCAGCGCAGCCGTGAACAGAGGCGCAGTATGAGGATCAGCGATTTTCTCGTACGAGAACTCGGCCGCCGTCAGGTCGTGCTGTTCTTCCTGCTTGCCACAATGCTGTACATCCTGCCGCTGATCCTCGCTGACTTCCCCTACATCGATGACAACTGGCGCACGCTGGCAGCCGGCAACGCCTGGGCCGGGCAGGGGCGGTTGTTCATGGACTGGCTGTATCAGGCGCTGACCTTTACCGGCGCTGCACCGAACATTTTTCCATTACCGCTGTTGCTCGCCACCGTAGCGATGTCGTTCGCTCTGACCCGGCTGACCTTCCACTATTTTCCCGAACCGACGGTGGCCTGTTGCCTGGTGCCCTTGCCGCTCTGGTACAACCCGTTCCTGTTGCAGAACCTGTCCTATCAATACGACGGGGCCGGCATGGCACTGAGTCTGGTCGCGGTGATTTACGCGATCACTTTTTGCGGCGCTTCACGCATTCAGCGATGGCTGGTGCCGTCGGCGTTGCTGGCGCTGGCGATCGGGCTGTATCAGATCAGTCTCAATGTGTTTCTCGGTCTGTGCTGCCTGGAATTGCTGCGCAATGTCCATCGGCGAGTACCGTGGTCGGAGCTCTGGCACCAGTCAGGCTGGCGGCTGGCGCAACTGCTGCTGGCAGTGTTGATTTACAGCGTCACGGCCTATCCGTTCACTGACCACGGACGCACGCAATTGCTGAAGGCAAGCGCTGATCCGTTGCTGCAGATCGGCATCAATATCGCTCGGGTGATGGAGAAGGTAGCGCTGCTGTTTCACGGCGGTTACACGGCGGTTTTTATTGCGCTGGTGCTGTGTGCTGTGATCGGCGCCGTGCAGTTGGGGCGGCAGATTCGCGAGCGCCACCTGTCGCGCGCCAAGGGCTTGCTGCTGAGCTTCAGCTGCCTGCTGGCAATGCCGCTGATTGTGCTGCTGGTGCCGGGCATGACGCTGCTGTTTCGCGACTTCAATGAAGGCGCGCGCACCCTGATGGGGTTCGGCGTGCTGCTGATGTTGCTGTTCTATCTGGCCTATGTCGGATTGACGTCGCTGCACTCGCGATTGCCCCTGTTGTTGGCAATTCCGCTTCTGGCAACCTTGTCGCTGTCCTTCGCTTACGGGCGGGTGCTGATGATGGAAAAAACCTTTGCCAATAGCGCCCTGTTCAGCCTCAGTCAGGACATTTCCTCTCATCGCGAACTGCGCGAAGCCAAACGTATTTACCTGTCGGTCACTTACTCCGACCGTTGGCTGGCGGGTGCGGAGGGCACCTTCAAACAGCTACCGGTGCTGCGCTATCTGTTGAACATCGACTACTTCATGCTCGCCGAAAACCTGCCGTCGGCCGGCATCACCAACGTGGTTGCAGAGCGCGAACGGCGCAATGCCACCCGCGTCGGCTATCAGGGGTTTCCAGCCTTGGTGGATCGCCTCTATTACCGCATCTATCTGACCGGCGATTACGGTTTCATCGTCATGAAAGAGCCGCCCCATGGTCGGCTCTTGAGTTGGTGAGTATCCGAGGTGCTATGCCCTGAGCGTTACTGCTAGGCGGCCGCGATCTCCTGCGGCTCAAAACTGTCCGCCCTAGCCATCTGCCACATCCGCGAATAGAACTCGCCGTTCACTTCCCCGGTGAGCAACTCACCCGGTTTCAGGAACACATGCAGCTGCGAGAACAGTTTGATTTCGGTGGCCGACATGCGCCGCACCAGATGCTTGGCCGACAGTTGCGACGGGTGATCGAGGCCGGCGGCGGCGAGCATTTCCGCCAGGGCCTTGAGCGTATTGCGGTGGAAGTTGTAGACCCGCTGGGCCTTGTCCGGCACCACCAGCGCACGCTGGCGCAGGGTGTCCTGAGTGGCGACGCCGGTCGGGCATTTGTTGGTGTGGCAGCTTTGCGACTGGATGCAGCCGATGGCGAACATGAAGCCGCGCGCCGAGTTGGCCCAGTCGGCGCCGATGGCCAGCACGCTGGCGATGTCGAAGGCGCTGACGATCTTGCCGCTGGCGCCGAGTTTGATCTTGTCGCGCAGATTCAGACCGACCAGGGTGTTGTGCACGAACAACAGGCCCTCGCGCATCGGCACGCCGATGTGGTCGGTGAACTCCACCGGCGCGGCGCCGGTGCCGCCTTCCTTGCCGTCGACCACGATGAAGTCCGGCAGGATGCCGGTTTCCAGCATGGCCTTGGCGATGCCCATGAACTCCCATGGATGGCCGAGGCAGAACTTGAAGCCCACCGGTTTGCCACCGGACAGTTCACGCAGCTGCTGGATGAAATGCATCATCTCGATCGGTGTGGAGAACGCGCTGTGTCGCGACGGTGAAATGCAGTCTTCGCCCATCAGGATGCCGCGGGTGTCGGCGATTTCCTGGGTGACCTTGTGCTTGGGCAGGATCCCGCCGTGGCCGGGTTTGGCGCCCTGGCTCATTTTGATTTCGATCATCCGCACTTGCGGGGTCTGCGCCTGGGCGGCGAAGCGTTCCGGGTCGAAGCGGCCGTCGCTGGTACGGCAGCCGAAATAGCCGCTGCCCAGTTCCCAGGTCAGGTCGCCACCGTGTTCGCGGTGATAGGGGCTGATGCTGCCTTCGCCGGTGTCGTGGGCGAAGTTGCCGAGTTTGGCGCCCTGGTTCAGCGCGCGGATCGCGTTGGCGCTGAGCGAGCCAAAACTCATGGCCGAGATGTTGAACACTGACGCCGAGTACGGCTGGGTGCACTGCGGGCCGCCGACGGTGACGCGGAAACTGCTCGGGTCGCTCAACGGCGCCGGGCGCATCGAGTGGCCGATGAATTCGAAACCGGATTGATAGACGTCGATCAGGGTGCCGAACGGTTTGTCGGCGGTTTCATTCTTGGCCCGCGAGTACACCAGCGAACGCTGGGCGCGGGAGAAGGGCAGGGCGTCGCTGTCGGATTCCAGCAGGTACTGGCGGATTTCCGGGCGGATGCCCTCGACCAGATAACGGATGTTGCCCAGGATCGGATAGTTGCGGCGCACCGCGTGCGGGCTCTGCATCAGGTCGAACAGACCGATCAGGCTCAATACGCCGGTGACCGCGGTGATCGGCCACAGCCAGTCGTGTTCGAGAAAGGGCAGGCTGGCGAGGGTGAACATCACGCAGACGGCAAAGAAGGCGTAGCGGCTCAGGAGTGACAGGCTCATACGGTTTCCTTGGTTCGGACGGTTTTTTTGCGGCAGTCAGGCGTTCTGCGCCTGCAGAAAGATCGAAAACAGCTCCGACTGGGATTTGATCCCCAGCTTGCTGTACATGTGTTTCTTATGGACTTTCACGGTTTCAACAGAGATTTCCAGCTTACGGGCGATTTCTTTACTGGAGCAACCGCTGAGCATCAGGCGCCCGACGTCCAGTTCCCGGGCGGTCAGTTGCGCGCCCTTGAGCTGCTGCACCGACGCTTCGAGCTGTACCCGCCAGTCCGGTTGCGCAGGCGCCGGGGCCAAGGCCACGGTTTCGTTGATTTCATAGGGCAGGCGCTGGCGCAACAGGCCGAGCACCCACGGCTGGATCAGCGACAACAGGGCAATCTGCTCGCCGGTGAAGCGTTGCTGGCTGCCCAGTGACAGACACAGCGTGCGGTCGCCCTCGAGCTGGCAATTGAACTGGATTTCGTCGGCCACCACATTCAGACGAAAGTATCGCTGGTAATACTCGGTCAGTTCGAAGTGCTCCGGTGCGACCTCCGACAGGCGATACAACCCGGTGCGCGATTGCTCGCGGCAGGCGATGTAGAACGGGTCGAGCAGGTACAGACCGCGCAGGTAGTCCTGAAACAATTGGTCGGGACTGCCGTCGGCACCGGGGCATTCGGCGAACACCTGCGGGTGGCGGTCGGCGCTGAACAGCAGCGCCACCCAGCTATCGAACGGCACGTACTGGTCGAGCAGGCGCACCAGTTGCGCCCAGAAATTCGGCTTGTCGAGGGCGTCGATCAACTGCCCCACGGCGCGGTGCCAGGTGATGTCGTCAAACGAAAGAGTCATGCCTCTACCCCTATCGGGTTACCCCGGCCGCGTAATTCCCGGGCCGGTCGAATGCGAAGCATACTGGCCCACAGACAGCCGCCGGGCAATCTTTCGGCGCCCGGCGCTCATAACAAGGACTACCCATGAAAGTCGAACTCGCCCAGTTGGCGGGCCGTGACAAAGACACGGCGTACAACCTCGAACGCGCCCTCGCGGCGATGGCGGCCTGCGCCGCCGACACGCAATTGATCGTGTTCCCCGAGACCCACCTGATGGGCTTTCCGACCGCCGACACCGTGGCGCAGATCGCCGAACCGCTGGACGGCCCGACCGTCAGCACCGTGCAGGCTGCCGCCCGTGAGCGCAACATTGCCGTGGTGATCGGCATGGCCGAAAACGACAACGGCCGCTACTACAACACCACGCTGCTGATTACTCCCGAAGGCATTGCCCTGAAATACCGCAAGACCCACCTCTGGGCCTCTGATCGCGGTGTGTTCGAGGCAGGCGACCGTTACGCCACCTGCCTGTGGAACGGCGTGCGCGTCGGTCTGCTGATCTGCTACGACATTGAGTTCCCCGAGTCGGCCCGCGCCCTGGCGCAACTGGGCGCCGAATTGCTGATCGTGACCAACGGCAACATGGACCCCTACGGCCCGACCCACCGCACCGCGATCATGGCCCGGGCCCAGGAAAACCAGGCGTTTGCGCTGATGGTCAACCGGGTGGAAGCCGGGGATGACGGGTTGATGTTTGCCGGCGGCAGTGCGCTGGTGGATCCGCTGGGCACGCTGCTGTTCGAAGCCGGGCGTGAGGAAGGGCGGTTCAGTGTCGAGCTGGATTTCGGCCAGCTGGAGCTGGCACGCAAGGATTATCGGTATCTGGATGATCAGCGGTTGAGGTTGCCGGGGGAGGTGGTTGAACACGCCTGCGGAGTACGTGAGCTGCTGATCCCCTCGCGCTGATCCTGATCCTGTGGCGCCACGGCTGGCGCCATCGCGAGCAAGCTCGCTCCCACAGGGGAACGCGGTCACTGTTGGAGCGAGCTTGCTCGCGATGGGGCCCGTCCAGACAACACATCTGTTTGACCCAAGAACAACAACGCAACACCCGAAACATTCGCCGAACTCGGCCTCTGCCATAAATCCAATAAAATCCGGAGTAAGTCGCCCATGGCTCGTTTGCAACGCACCCTTTCACTAGGGTCGGTGGTGCTGTTCGGCATCGCCTACATGACGCCGATCATTGTCCTCGGCACGTTCGGCATCCTCGCCCAGTCCACCGCCGGCATGGTGCCCGCCGCGTATCTGGCGGCGCTGGTGGCGATGTTTTTCACCGCCATGAGCTACGGTCGCATGGCCGCTGCGTTTCCGGTGGCCGGCTCGGCCTACAGCTACGTGCGCAAGGCCATCAGCCCGAAACTCGGCTTCATCGCCGGTTGGGCGGTGCTGCTCGATTATCTGTTTCTGCCGATGGCGATCTGGCTGATCGGCGCCGCGTACCTCGCGTCGGCCTTCCCGTCGATCCCGCAGTGGATCTGGGTGCTGGCGTTCATCGGCATCACCAGCGCGATCAACATCATCGGCCTGAAGCTGGCCAACGGCATCAACGCCTTGCTGATGCTGGTGCAGTTCCTGGTGCTGATCGCCTTCGTCGGGCTGTGCGTGCATTACGTCGGCGGCGATGCCAGCCAGCCGCTGTGGTCGATCAAACCGTTCTTCAATGGCGACATGCAAATGCCGCTGATCATGAGCGGCGCGGCCATCGCTTGCTATTCGTTCCTCGGTTTTGATGCGGTCAGCACCCTCACCGAAGAAACCCGCGATCCACGTCGCACCATCCCTCGGGCAATCATGTTGATCACCCTGATCGGCGGGCTGATTTTCGTCGGCGTCTCGTACTTCGTGCAGATCGCCCATCCTTCGTTCCAGTTCGACAGCGTCGACTCGGCGGCCTACGAGATTGCGCGCAACATTGGCGGTGATCTGTTCGTGTCGATCTTCCTGATCGGCCTGATCGTCGGTCAGTTCGCCTCGGGTCTGTCGGCGCAGGCCAGCGGTTCGCGTTTGTTGTTCGCGATGGGCCGTGACGGTGTGCTGCCCAAGTCATTCTTCGGCACCTTGCACGAGCGCTTCGGCACGCCGGTCAACAGCATCCTGCTGTGTGCGGTGGTGGCCTTGCTGGCGCTGAAACTAGACGTGACCACCTCGACCTCGTTCATCAACTTCGGCGCGTTTCTGGCGTTCAGTCTGGTCAACCTGTCGGTGATTTTTCACTACTGGATCGGCGGCGAGAAAAAAGGCCTGCGCGAGTTGATCCTGTTCCTGATCTTCCCGTTCATCGGCCTGGCGGCGGACTTGTGGCTGATGGTCAGCCTCGATCACCTGGCGGTGTATCTGGGCCTGAGCTGGCTGGCGATTGGCGTGGTGTACCTGGCGGTGCTTACGGGTGGCTTCCGCCGGCAGCCGCCGGAGATGGATTTCCAGGAAGCCGCCTGACCCGGCATCAGGCCGCCGGGCGGGTCTGGCGCAACGGCAACTGCACGCGGAACGTCGTGCCGGCGCCCAACGTGCTGCGCACGGAAATATCGCCGCCGTGTTTCTTCACGATGCCATACGACAGGGACAGGCCCAGGCCTGTCCCCTGGCCCACCGGTTTGGTGGTGAAGAACGGGTCGAAGATTTTCTGCAAGGTCTCGGGGGCGATGCCAGAACCGGTGTCGGCCACTTCGATGATTGCCGTTTCGCCCTGCACGCCGGTGCGCAGGGTGATGGTGCCGCGCTCCGGGCCCATGGCCTGCGCCGCGTTGACCACCAGGTTCATGATGACCTGATTGATTTGCGAGGGCAGGCATTCGATGTCCGGCAGATCCTGATATTCCTTGACCACATCGGCCTTGTACTTGAGCTCGCCGGCGACGATATTCAGGGTCGATTCGATGCCTTGTTGCAGATTGGCCCACTGCCATTCCTGATGGCTGTCGACTCGGGAGAAATCCTTGAGATCCCGGACGATCTGTCCGACCCGACCAATGCCCTCCTTGGATTCGCGAATCAGCGTCGGGATCTCTTCCAGCAGATAGTCCAGTTCAAGACGCTCGCGCAATTGCTGCAACTGCGCGGCGGCTTCGGCGGGCAAGTTCTGCCCGGCGGTGTGATAGGCGCCGAGCATCGCCAGCAGTTGCTGGAAGTAGCCGTCGAGCGTACCGAGGTTGGAGGAGATGAAGCCGATCGGGTTGTTGATTTCATGGGCGACCCCGGCGGCCAGTTGACCCAGCGAGGCGAGTTTTTCCGATTGCACCAGTTGGCCTTCCAGCTGTTTGCGCTCATCGATTTCCCGCTGCAAGGCTTCACTGGCCTGCCGGAACTGGGCGGTGCGCTGATCCACCAGATGTTCCAGGTGATGCATCTGCAGGGACGCGCGTTCGGTCATCTGCCATTTGGTCAGCAGGGTGTTGGCCATCTGCTGGACTTCGATGTTGTCGAAGGGTTTTTTCAGGATCAGCAGTCGGTCATGGGCGTGCAGACGATCCAGCAATTCGTCCCAGGAGTAATCGGAATAGGCGGTGCAGACCACCACCTGCAACTGCGGATCCTGCTTCCAGAGTTCTTCGATGGTGCGCGCTCCGTCCCAACCGTCCGGCATGCGCATGTCGACGAAGGCCAGGGCATACGGGCATTGCTCCTGCAGGGCCAGGTTGAGTTTGGCCAGGCCTTCCTCTCCACCGTAGGCCGAATCCAGCTCGAAAGGTGCTTGCCGGGGTTTGGCGGGCACGCCGAACAGGGCGGCTTCCATCTCGTCCAGTTTTGCCGAGTGCGCCGGCGCCGGGGCGAGGATCTTGCGAAAGTCCTCGTGAATCGACGGCATGTCATCGATCAGCAGGATGCGGCGGTTAGACAGCTCGCTCATGCGTTCTCCGTAACGGTGATCAGCGGAATCTGCAGGGTGAACAAGGCGCCCAGCCCCGGTCCGTCGCTGTGGGCGGTGAGGTGGCCGTTCATCTCGATGGCCGCCAGCGCGCAGCTGTGCAGGCCGAAGCCGTGGCCTTCCTTGCGGGTGGTGAAACCGTGGGCAAAGATCCGCGTCATGTTTTCCGGTGCGATGCCTTCGCCGTCGTCCCTGACGCTGATTTCCAGAAAACTGTCGTCGACGATCTTTACCCCCAGGGTCATGGTGCGCGGGCGGTTGCTGAGGTCGGACATCGCGTACTTGGCGTTGCTGATCAGGTTGATCAGGATCAGCAGCAAACGGTGTTTGTCGCCCATCACCTGGGGGACTTCGGCGTATTCCTTGACCACCGTGACGTGGTGCCGGGTGAGGGCGCCGGCGTTCATGCGCAGCGCGTCTTCGAGCAGCTCGTTGATGTACAGCGGCTCGGTCATGCTGTTGGCCCCGGCGTAGGATTGCTGGGTGGCGACGATGTCCTTGATGTGATCGACGCTTTTGTTCATCTGGTTCAGTTCGTCGACCATCTCCTGCTGTTCCTGGGCGATGGCGCCAACCAGTTGATTGAGGTAGCCGGGCAGCAGCTTGCCCTTGGGGTCTTCGCTGAGGAAATGGCCGAGATCGTCCGGGTGTTCGTTGATCAGTTGCATGGCCTTGCCCAGCCCCTGCGCCTTGCTGCTGCGCAGTTTGCGCGAGATCAGGTCGGAGGAGATGTTCACGCTGTTGAGCACGTTGCCGACGTTGTGCAGCACGTTGGTCGCGATCTCGGCCATGCCGGCCTGGCGTGCGGCGTCGAGCAGTTCGCTCTGGGCGTTCTTGAGCTCCCGGGTGCGCTCGTCGACCCGTTGCTCCAGCACATCGTTGGCGGTTTGCAGGGCCGCGTTGACCCGGTTGATCTCGGCAAAGCTGCGGATCAGGCGGATGGCCAGCCACAACAGCGACAACATCAGCAGGACCGAGAACAGCAGCAGATAGAAGTGGTATTTGCGGTCGATTTTTTCGGCCTGTTGCTGATCCTGGTTGAGCATGGTGGTGATGTTGTCCAGACGCTCGGCCACGGGGATCGCCTCTATCTCCTCGAGCAAGCGGTTGACGATCGGCTGCTCGCGCAGAATCAGGCTGATGTGATTGCTCAGGATCCGGATCGGGGCCTGGAAGTCCTGGGGCAGGCGTTGCGCATTCACCGCCAGTTTGTTCAAGCCCAGTACGATGTCGGCGGCCTTGTCGTCGGAGGTGACCTGGGAAAACTCCAAGGCGCTGAGCAGCAGGTCATAGGTGTCGGTGGCGATGTTATGCACCTGGATCTTGTCGAGGTCGGACAGGTCAGCCAGTTGCGCCTGAATGTCATCTTCGGCTGTGGGCAGAAACGCCAGGGAATTGCGCAACAGGGCGTTGTGCGACTTGAACTGTTCCACCAGCCGGGTCTTTTCCTGCATGGCCGTGAGAAAACTGTCGTGAGCCTCGTTCCATTGTTGCGAGTCGCTGCGCCCGTGGCCGGACTCCATGGTGTCAAAGCGTTCCCACAAACGGTTCATTTCGTTCATGGGTGAAATCAACGGATCGTAATTGTGCGAAAGCGCCACCCGGGCCTTGAGGATTTCGTTTTCCCACAACGAATCCTGTTGCTTGATCTGGCGGATCAGATCCCGGGATTCGGTATAGGCCGTCGTCTGCTCGGAACTCGATTTCAGGTACAGAAACACCAGAATCGAGGCCAGCAACACGGTGACGAGACCGAGCAACAGCAGGCTGACACGGCGTGAAACCTTCATCATGGCTTGCCCTCCCACTGGCCGGTCAGGGTCTTGAGAAACAGGATGATCAGGGTCTTGTCTTCTTCGCTGGGCATGCGCCCCAACTGATACTGGAACATCACGTCAACCGCCCGTTCGAGGGTGGGCGCCGAACCGTCATGGAAGTACGGTGCGGTCAGGGCGACATTGCGCAGACTCGGCACCTTGAACACGGCGCGATCGGCTTCGTCACCGGTCACGTTGAAGCGGCCCTGGTCGGCTACTGTCGGGTTGCCGCGATCGGCGATGTAGTCGCCGAACACGCCGAACTTCTGGAACATGTTGCCGCCAATGTTGACGCCCTGATGGCAGGCAATGCAGCCGTACTCCTTGAAACGCTGATAGCCGTATTTTTCTTCGAGGGTCAGGATATCGGTATTGCCCAGCAGGTACTGATCGAAACGGGAGCCGGGGGTCAGCAGCGTGCGCTCATAGGTGGCCAGCGCATTCTGGATATTGGCCCGGTTCACGGCATCGGGGTAGGCGGCACGAAAGCTTTGACCATAGGCTGCGTCGTCAGCGATCCGTTGCACGACCGTGTTCCAGTCGCTGCCCATTTCGTGGGGGCTGGTGATCACGACGTTGCTCTGTTCTTCCAGGGTTTCGACGCGACCGTCCCAGAACTGGCGGAAATTGAGGCTGGCGTTGAACACGGTCGGTGTGTTGACGGCGACCGGTTGTCCACCGAAACCATTGGAGAAGGCGCGGGTGTCGGCGCCGCCTTTATCCAGTTGATGGCAACTGGCGCAAGACAGCGTGTTGTTGATCGACAGCCGTGGGTCATGGAACAGCTGACGTCCCAGTTCGACCCGCTTGGGGTCTTGTGACGGGATGGCCGGCAAGGGCTTGAGCGGCTCGTCCAGTGGCGCGGCGAGGGTGTTTGCGCATAGCGCGAACAGTAGAAACAACGCCGGACGATTCATGAAACACCCCACGGACCAGGCTGAGCGGACGCCAGCAATCGGGCAAAGGCGTCCACCGGCAAGGCTTTGCTGAAGTAGTAGCCCTGACCTTCCTCACAGTGGTGGTCCTTGAGGAACGCCAATTCTTGCGCGGTCTCCACCCCTTCGGCGATGACGTTCAGGTTCAGGCTCTTGCCCAGGCTGATGATCGCGCCGACCAGCGCCGCATCGCTGCTGTCGTGACTCAGACCGCGAATGAACGACTGATCGATCTTCAGCACATCGATGGGAAACCGGCGCAGATAGCTGAGGCTGGAATAGCCGGTGCCGAAGTCGTCGATGGCCAGTCGGACGCCCAGCGCCTTCAGCCGGTTCAGCGCGCTCATCGTCGCGTCGACGTTCTGCATCAGCACGCCTTCGGTGATCTCCAGTTCCAGCAGACGGGGATCCAGTCCGGTCTGTGCCAGCACCTGCTCGATGCCCTCGACGAAGTGACGCTGACGAAAGTCGATGGCCGAGGTGTTGACCGACATGCGAATCGGCGGCAAGCCCGCCTGTTGCCATTCACGGGTCTGACGACAGGCCTCGGCCAGCACCCATTTGCTCAGCGGCACGATCAGGCCGCTGTCTTCGGCCACCGGTATGAACTCCGAGGGATAGACCCAGCCATGCCCCGGTTTCTGCCAGCGCACCAGTGCCTCGGCACCGACTACCCGGCCGCTGGCCAGATCGATTTTCGGCTGGTAGTGCAAGACGAATTCCTGGCGTAGCAGGGCCTGGCGAATGCCCGACTCGATGCTTTGCTGTTCCCGGGCGCGCTGGTTCATGGCTTCGATGAAGAAGCCGATTTCGTTCGGTCCGTTTTCCTTGGCGCTGCGCATGGCCGTTTCAGCTTTCTTGATCAGCTCGATGGCCTCGAGCCCGTCATCGGGGTAGAGGCTGATGCCCAGACTGGCCGTGACGCTCACGTCATGCCCGACGATTGTCTGTGGAGCGCGGATGGCGCTCAGTAGTTTCTCGGCGATGCTGCGCGACTGCTGCGGGTGATTGATGTCGCTGAGCATCACCACGAATTCGTCGGAGCCATAACGAAAGACCGAATCCGATTCGCGCACGCAGGCGAGCAATTGCTGGCCGACCCGTTTGAGCATCTCGTCGCCCGCCGGATGGCCCAGGGCATTGTTGATGCGCTTGAAGCGATCCAGCCCGAGAAACATCACCACCAGTTGTTTGTCATGGCGCCGGCAAGCGGCCAGCGATTGAGTCAGACGGTCACCGAGCAAGGTGCTGTTGGGCAGACCCGTGAGGCTGTCGTACTGCAACAGGCGCGAGACCTTGAGTAATTCGTGCACGCGGGCCTCGATGGTCTGCTCGAGGTTGAGCATCTTCAGTGCCGCGTCCTGGGCGAGCTGCCATTTCCACGTCAGGGCATTGGCCATCTGGCGGATTTCCAGGGTGTCGAACGGCTTTTTCAGGATCAGCAACTGATCGCCGAACTCCAGGCGTTCGGCCATGGCCTCCCAGCTGTAGTCGGAATAGGCGGTGCACAGCGCAATTTGCAGATTGGGGTCGACTGCCCAGAGTTTTTCGATGGTTTCCAGGCCGTCCCAACCGGGCGGCATGCGCATGTCGGTGAAGGCGAGGGCATAGGGCCGGCCTTCGTCCAGTGCGTTTTGCACCAGTTTCAGTGCTTCCTGGCCCTGATAGGCGGAGTCGAGCTGGAACGTCAGGTGCGGCGATTGGCGGGTGCCGAACAGCGTTTGCTCAAGCGTGTTCAGATCCGCTTCACCGTGGGTGTCCGGGGTGAGGATCTTGCGAAAGTCGGCATGGATCGCCGGGGTGTCATCGACGATCAGAATGCGCCGGTTGGTCTGGGGAAAAGGTGTTTTCATCCCTCATCCTCCCTGGGCAGCGGGGCAGTCGCGTTCCCGCCCTTCAGCAGACGCGCCGCTTGTTCGGGGCTGATCGCTTCCCTGAAGCAAACGCCTTGCACGTTTTTCAGCGGTGCCGACGAGGCCAGGGCGTCATCCCGATCTGTGGGCCGGACGCCTTCGGCGCTGATGTCGATCGCCAGATCCCGGGCGAAATTGACGATCGCGCGCAGGGTATTGGCGCTGCCTTCATCCTGGGCCGCACTGTCGATCAGGGATTGGGAGAGTTTGAGGTGATTGACCCGGTAGGTTTTCAGGTAATCGAACGATGAGTATTCGGTGCCGAAATCGTCGATGGCGATCTTCACCCCTAGCTCACTCAGGCGCGGCAGCACATCGTTGTGAGTCCATTTGGTCTGGGCCAGGGTCGCTTCGGTGACATCGAAACGCAGATCCCACGGTGCCAGCTCCCAACGGGCGGTGGTGCGCAGCACGTCATAGATGAGCTCGGGCCCGCTCTTGAGTTGCGCCAGGGAAATCCTGATCGCCATCACCGGAGGCGCCACTCCCTCGTTTTGCCATTGGCGCATCTGCCAGCAGGCGTGATCCAGTATCCAGCGACCGAGCGGGATGATTGCACCGGTCTTTTCCGCTGCCGGTACAAAGGCCGACGCCGGCAGCAGACCCAGCCTGGGATGTTGCCATTTGACCTGCGCGGCCATGCCGAGAATCCTGCCGCTGTGCATGTCCACTTCCGGCGTGTAATCGAGCTTCAGTCCTCCCTGAATGAGCGCTGTCGTCAACTCTTCGGCAAGGGTAATGCGCTCGGCCACTTCCCGGGTGATTTGCTCGGAGTAGAACTGGTACTGATTGCGCCCGGTTTCCTTGGCGCGGTACAGCGCCATGTCGGCGCCGGCCAGCAGGCTGTCGGCATCCAGACTTGTGGACCGGTAGAGGCAGATGCCGATACTGACGGAGGTGTGCAAGGCATTGCCCGTCAAGTGGTAAGGCTGCGACAGTGCATCGCGGATCTTGGTGGCAACGGTGGCGGACTGGGTCGGGTCGCTGACATCCAACTGCAGGATCGCGAATTCGTCACCGCCCAGCCGCGCGACTACGTCGTTTTCCCGCACATTCGATTTGATCCGCTGCGCCACTTCCTGCAAAAGCAAATCGCCGACCGGATGGCCGAGGGTGTCGTTGATCCGCTTGAAATGGTCCAGATCCAGATAAAACACCGCAAAAGGTGCCGCGCCCCGACGCGCGGCGGCGAAGGCCTGATGCAGACGCTCGATCAGGGTGGCGCGATTGGCCAGCCCGGTGAGACCGTCGGTACGGGCCAGCAGGTTCATCTTTTCTTCGGCCAGACGGCGTTCAGTGATATCGAGAATGATCCCCTCGACTTCCAGCAGTCGGCCGTCGTGATCGCGCACCGGGATGTAGCGGTTTTCCACCCAGCGCCAGTCGCCCGCGCCTGTGCGCAGGCGAAACTCGATGGAGGCGCCCTCTGCATGGCGATCGAGCACCCGGCCCATGGCGGTATCGACACTGACCTGATCGTCCGGGTGAATCAGCGTCTGCGCCCAGTTGGCCGAACCCACCAGATCAGCCGCGACATGCCCGTATCGGGTGATGTTGTGGGAGATGTACATCAACGGAAACGACGGCTCGCCGCGCAGCCGGTACAGGATGGTCGGGCTGTTCTGCACGATGATGTTGGCGTCGGACAACTCCCGCGTGCGTTCCTGAACAGCCTGCTCCAGCAGGTTCATTTTCATGGCGGCGTCTTCGGTCATCTGCCACTTGACCGTCAGGGCACTGGCCAGCTGCCGGATCTCGATCGCATCGAAGGGTTTTTTCAGGATCAGCAGGCGATCGGTCAGGGCCAGCCGCTGGTCAATGTCCTCCCAGGAGTAATCGGAATAAGCGGTACACAGGGCCACTTGCAGCTTGGGGTCGACCTGCCACAGTCGCTCGATGGTTTCCAGGCCATCCCAGCCCGGCGGCATGCGCATGTCGATGAAGGCCATGGCGTAGGGACGCCCCGCGGCCAGTGCGGCTTCGACCTTGTCCAGCGCTTCGCGGCCCTGATAGGCCGAGTCCAGCTCGAAAGGATCCCTGGGGGCGGCGGGAGCGGAGGTCGGATCGCCGAACAGCAGGTTTTCGGTTTCGTCCAGACTGTCGTCTGTAACTGTGGCCGACTTGAGGATTTTCGCGAAATCCTCATGGATCGACGCGGTATCGTCGACGATCAGCACACGACGGTTGATAGGGCTGGGTTGCGCACTCATGACGCAATACCCGCCTGTACACGCACATTCGTCATCGGGAGCATCCCTTTCCCCTCATCCCATGCCTGCGCGCAGGCCGATGGTGTCGTCCCGCCACTTGAGCATAGTTGCAGGGACGCAACTTCGCCTGTCGCGGTGTAACAGAGGATTTACACGGCCCCGGCGAAAATCATCTAGCCTTTGGTTCAGGCGCGGGCAAGCGGGGAGGTCTGTCGGCGCATCAGTCATGTCCAACGTTTTTCACGAGGCTTCGCCATGGAAGAGCCGTCCGCCCCGATTTCGCCGCCCCGGCCCAAAGTGCTGCTGGTCGATGACGAGGAACCGATCCTCAACAGCCTGCGCCGTCTGCTGCGCGGCCAGCCTTATGACGTGTTGCTGGCCACCAGCGGTGCCCAGGCTCTGGAAATCCTTGAGCAGCAACCGGTGAATCTGGTGATGAGCGATGCGCGCATGCCCAACATGGATGGCGCCACGCTGCTGGCTCGCGTTCATGAGCTGTACCCGGCGACCGCGCGGATCATGCTCACCGGCTACGCCGACCCTTCGGCGATCATCAAGGCCATCAACGAAGGGCAGATCCACCGTTACATCAGCAAACCCTGGAACGACGAGGAAATGCTCCTGACCTTGCGTCAGGCCCTCGAGCATCAGCATCTGGCACGCGAGCGCGAACGTCTGGAAAAACTGACGCGAGTGCAAAACGAACAATTGAAATTGCTCAACAGCACCCTGGAAAAACACGTTGCCGCCCGTACCGCCGAACTGCAGCAGACCGCCGACATGCTCGACCTGGCCTACGAGGAGCTCAAACACAGTTATGTGACCGGCACCGAAGTGTTCTCGCTGCTGGCGAATTTGCGTCTGCCGCCGGCCAAGCAGACCAACCGGCAGATCATCGAGCTGGTACGCGGCTACTGCAAGGTTCATCGGCTGGACGAAGCCGCCAGCCGCGACCTGACCATGGCGGCGGCGCTCTACAACATCGGCAAACTGAGCTGGACTGACAGCATGATGACCACGCCCTCGGACCTGCTGCACTCCACAGAGCGCGACCGCTACCGTGCCTATCCGAAACAGAGCGAATCGTTATTGATGACCCTCGACCCGATGAAGGACGCGGCGCGGCTGATCCTGCACCATCAGGAACACTGGGACGGCACAGGCTTCCCGGACCGGCTCAAGGGCGAGGCCATTCCCCTGGGCTCGCGGCTGTTGAAACTGGCGGTGGATTTCGTCGAGTTGCAGCGCGGGCTGATTCTCGAACGGCAGATGAACAGCGATGAAGCGCTGTTGTACCTGCGCCAGTACGCCGGCAAAGTCTATGATCCTGAGCTGATCGAGGACTTCGTCAAGGTGTGTGCGACGGTCAGCGATATCACGCTGATCGATCCGAGCGTCAGGGTGCTGGGCACCCGGGAGCTGGCAGCGGGGATGATCCTGGCGCGCAATCTCAACGCCGACAACGGCATGTTGCTGCTCAATGCCGGCAAGGTGCTGAGTGCTTTGCTGGTGGACAAACTGATCAGTTTCGAAGCCATGGAGGGCGCTAAATACAAGGTGTTCGTGAAAGTGCCGGAGGAGGGGGAGAGCGTACTTCTGGCCCAGGGATGATGACGCTGACGCGACCGGCATGGGATCCTTGCGGTTTTTCTCAAGGCCGGTGGCTGCCCCATGACCTCTGTATTCGCTGTTTCCCCTCGCATCATTCGTATTGCCGCCGCGCTGCTGCTCAACTCCGCCGGCCAGACCCTGCTGGTGCGCAAGCGCAACACCACGGCGTTCATGCAACCGGGCGGCAAGATCGAGGCCCACGAGCTGCCGGTGCATGCGCTGGCCCGTGAGCTGGAAGAAGAGCTGGGGCTGGTGATCGATCCGGTGCAGGCGAGCTTTCTCGGCCAGTTCTCGGCACCCGCCGCCAACGAGCCGGGATTCGTCGTGCAGGCCGAGATCTTTCAGCTGACCATCGACGCCAAGGTGTCTCCAGCCGCCGAGATCGAAGAGGTGATCTGGATTGATCCTGCCACCGACGGCGATGTGGTTCTCGCCCCATTGACACGCGACCTGATCCTGCCGTTTTATCGAGCCTCGCTGACCGCGATCGCCTGATCATTCGTGCAAAGGACTTCGTCATGATCCCGCTTCAAGACCTGCTGATTTTTGCCGCCGCCGCCCTGCTGATGGTACTGACGCCGGGGCCGAACATGATCTACCTGATCTCGCGTTCGATCTGTCAGGGACGCCGTGCCGGGGTGACTTCGCTGCTCGGCGTGGTGGCGGGGTTCTTTGTGCATCTGTTCGCGGCGGCTGCCGGTTTGACTGCGGTGTTTCTCGCGGTGCCGATGGCCTATGAAGTGTTGAAATGGGCCGGTGCGCTGTACCTGTTGTGGCTGGCCTGGCAGGCGGTGAAGCCCGGCGCCCGTTCGCCATTCGAGGCGCAGCAACTGCCGGCGGATTCGTCGCGCAAACTGATCACCATGGGCTTTCTAACCAGCGCCCTGAACCCGAAAATCGCGGTGTTCTACCTCTCGGTATTTCCGCAGTTCATTACCCCGGAACACGGCTCGGTGTTCACTCAAAGCATCATTCTCGGCCTGACCCAGATCAGCGTCAGTTTCAGCGTCAATCTGTTGATCGCGCTGTTCGCGGCGGGCATCGCTTCGTGGTTCGTCAGCAATCCGACCTGGCTGGCGGCGCAGCGTTATTTCATGGGGTTTGTGCTCGGCGGTCTGGCCGTACGGCTGATGCTTGAACAACGCCGCTCGGCTTGAGCATGTGGATCGAGCGGCTGGACGCCAGTCATGCGCTCGCTTATCGCGAACTGATGCTGGAAGCCTATGACCGGCATCCGCAGGCGTTCACCTCCAGCGTGCGCGAGCGCGCAGTGATGCCGCTGAGCTGGTGGGAATCACGCCTGACCAGCAAGCTCGACGCGGTGTTCGGCGCGTTCGAGGACGGCCGGCTGGCGGGCATCGTCGGCCTGGCGTTTGAGCCTCGTGAGAAGGCCCGGCACAAGGCAACGGTGTTCGGCATGTATGTGTCGGCCGAGTATCGCCAGCGCGGTCTGGGTTTGAAACTGATGGAGGCGGTGCTGGGTGAAGCGCAGCAGCATCCGGCGCTGAAAGTCATTCAACTGACCGTCACCGCCGGCAATGACGCGGCGTTCAAGTTGTACCAGCGCTGCGGCTTCATCCAGTTCGGCCTCGAACCGATGGCGGTGCGGGTCGGCGAGGACTACTTCGACAAGATCCACATGTGGTGCGCGCCTTTCGTGCCAACCGCCAGCCTCAACGAACCGCGCTGACCCCATCCAGGGTCGAGAACGAAGTGTCCTTGGCCGTCAGCAGGAAGTCGCGCATGTACGGCGCATCCAGCATGTCGGCGCGGATCGCTGCGTACAGCGTGGCAAACAGACCTTTCTCGCCCAGCCGCTTGCCCTTCACGTAACCCCGCGAGCTGTATTCATGCAGCGCCCAGTGCGGCATGCCGCACACGCCACGGCCGCTGGCCACCAGCTGCATCATCATCACCGTCAGCTCCGAGGTGCGTACCTGCGCCGGTTCGATGTCGGCCGGTTCGAGGAAACGGGTGAAGATGTCCAGGCGATCGCGTTCGACCGGGTAGGTGATCAGGGTTTCGGTCAGCAGGTCTTCGGGAACGATGTACGGTTTGCTTGCCAGCACGTGCTGATTGGCGACCGCGAGCATGGCTTCGTAGGTGAACAGCGGCACGTAGGTGATGCCGGCGATTTCCAGCGGGTCGGACGTCACCACCAGATCCAGATCGCCCCGGGCCAGCGCCGGCAGCGGTGCAAACGAGAAACCCGAAGCGAGGTCGAGTTCGACTTCCGGCCAGGCATCGCGGAACTGATCGATGGTCGGCATCAGCCACTGGAAGCAGCTGTGGCATTCGATGGCCATGTGCAGACGTCCGGCAGTGCCACCGGCCAGACGCCCAATGTCACGTTCGGCGGCACGCAGCAGCGGCAGGGTCGCGTCGGCCAGTTGCAACAGGCGCAGGCCGGCGCTGGTGAAGCGCACCGGTTTGGTCTTGCGCACGAACAACGGCATGCCCATGCGCTCTTCCAGCTCCTTGAACTGGTGGGACAGCGCCGACTGGGTCAGGTGCAGGCGGTCGGCTGCATCGACCAGGCTGTCGGCTTCACGCAGGGCATGCAGGGTTTTCAGGTGACGGATCTCAAGCACTGCAGGCTCCATGAGGAAAATTTGTGATCAACACGAAAAGGTTGAGTTTGTCTCATGTTGCCCTGGCTGTCGACAATGGCGCCATCTTTTACGCAATGGAGAACACTCGACATGGCCGTGGCACACACCCTGGGTTTCCCGCGCATCGGCGCCGACCGCGAACTGAAAAAAGCCCTCGAAGCCTGTTGGAAAGGTGATCTTGATCAGGCCGCCCTGAATCAGGTCGGCCGCCAACTGCGCGCCAGACACTGGCAACTGCAGAAGGACGCCGGCATCGACCTGCTGCCGGTCGGCGACTTCGCCTGGTACGACCAGGTGCTGACCCACTCGCTGACCTTCGGTGTGATCCCCGAGCGCTTCGACGCTGTGCGCGACGAGCGCGGCCTGGCGACCCTCGACACCTTGTTTGCCATGGCTCGTGGCGCCACGTCGTCCTGCTGCGGCGGTGAGCACGGCAAGACTCAATACGCCCAGGAGCTGACCAAGTGGTTTGACACCAACTACCACTACCTGGTCCCGGAATTCAGCGCCGACCAGCAGTTCAAGCTGAGCTGGGAACAGCTGTTCGATGAAGTCGAAGAGGCCAAAGCCCTCGGTCACAACGTCAAACCGGTGATCATCGGCCCGCTGACCTACCTGTGGCTGGGCAAGGCGAAAGGCAACGGCTTCGACAAGCTCGATCTGCTCGAGCGCCTGCTGCCGGTGTACAACCAAATCCTCGGTCGTCTCGCGGCACAGGGCGTGGAGTGGGTGCAGATCGACGAGCCGATCCTCACCCTCGACCTGCCGCAAGCCTGGAAAAGCGCTTTCGAACGCGCCTATCACATCCTTCAGTACTCGCCATTGAAGAAACTGGTGGCGACCTATTTCAGTGGTCTGCAAGACAACCTCGGTCTGGCCGTCGGCCTGCCGGTGCAAGGCCTGCACATCGATGCGGTGCGTGCACCGGAGCAACTCGGTCAGGTGCTCGATCGTCTGCCGACCTACAAGATTCTGTCGGTCGGTCTGGTCAACGGACGCAACGTCTGGCGCTGCGAACTGGAGCAGGCGCTGGCGCAACTGCAACCGGCGCAGGAGCGTTTCGGCGACAACCTGTGGGTAAGCAGTTCCTGCTCGTTGCTGCACAGCCCGGTGGATGTCGAGCGTGAAGACAAGCTCGATCCGGAACTGAAAAGCTGGCTGGCGTTCGCCGTGCAGAAGTGCAGCGAAATCTCGGTGTTGCGTGATGCGCTGAACGACCCGCAAGCGCCGAACGTGCAAAGCGCACTGGCCGCAAGCCGCGCCATTCAGCAAAGCCGCGCCCGTTCGCCGCGCATTCACAAGGCCGAAGTTCAAGCGCGGATCGAGGCGATCAACGCCAGCGACAGCCAGCGTCATTCGCCGTTCGCCAAACGCATCGCCGCGCAACAGGCGCGTCTGAAATTGCCGACGTTCCCGACCACCACCATCGGCTCGTTCCCGCAGACCGGTTCGATCCGCCTGGCCCGTCAGGCGTTCAAGCAGGGCAAGCTGTCGGCCAACGATTACCACGATGCCATGCGCAGCGAAATCCGCCACGCGGTGCAGGTGCAGGAACGCCTGGGCCTGGATGTGCTGGTGCACGGTGAAGCCGAGCGCAACGACATGGTCGAGTACTTCGCCGAGCAGCTCGACGGCTACCTGTTTACCCGCTTCGGCTGGGTGCAGAGCTACGGGTCCCGTTGCGTGAAACCGGCGGTGATTTATGGCGATCTGTCCCGTCCGAACGCCATGACCGTGGACTGGATCACTTACGCTCAGAGTCTGACCGACAAGGTCATGAAAGGCATGCTGACCGGTCCGGTGACCATGCTGATGTGGTCGTTCCCGCGCGAAGACGTGTCGCGCAAAGTCCAGGCGCAACAACTGGCGCTGGCCCTGCGGGACGAAGTGGTGGACCTGGAAAACGCCGGGATCAAGATCGTGCAGATCGACGAAGCCGCGTTCCGCGAAGGCCTGCCGCTGCGCCGTGAACAATGGCAGGAATACCTCGACTGGGCGGTGCAAGCGTTCCGCCTGACAGCCTCGGGCGTGAAGGATGAAACGCAGATTCATACCCACATGTGCTACAGCGAATTCAACGATGTGATCAAGGCGATTGCCGACATGGACGCCGACGTGATCACCATCGAAACCTCGCGTTCGGACATGGAATTGCTCGAGGCCTTCGAAGCGTTCGACTACCCGAACGACATCGGCCCGGGTGTCTACGACATCCACTCGCCGCGGGTGCCGGACACTGCCGAGATGGTCAAGTTGATGAGCAAAGCGGTAAAACGGATTCCGGCGCAGCGCCTGTGGGTCAATCCCGACTGCGGGCTGAAAACCCGCGCCTGGCCGGAGACCGAAGCAGCGCTGGTCAACATGGTCGCGGCGGCGCGGCAGTTGCGCAGTCAGTTGGCGTAACACGCAAGAGACAGGGAGCGGCGAACCGCTCCCCGGGTCGTGTCAAAGCGCTTCGAACCAGGGCAGCACTGGCGAACGCTTGCCGATGTCGGCGTAGGGTAACGTTTGATCGTCAGCGTGGGTCTTGCCACGGTGTTCAGGCAGTTTCAAATGGGCTTTTTCGAAGTCGCCGAACGCTGGCCTGGCTTTGCTGTAGTGAAAATGTGCATACCACAACAGCCGGGGCGGCTGGAGGCTCAGATCGCGAATTTCGTATTCCTGCAGGTAATCTGGCCGGCCGTCGGTGCGATTGCGCAGTTGCTTCATCAGCGCGACCTTGCGGACCTCCACGGCATTTTGTTGCAGCAGATCTTCGAGCATGCCATCGGTGGGGCTTCGGCTGGCAAGGGTCTGCCGGGTGCGCATTTGCCGTCCTTGAATACGCATTCGGGCCGCCATGGCGTTCAGTTCTGCGATCACCGGATGTCCGGCGGACAGGGCTTCGATATCTTTGGCCCGGCGCGACAAGTCATTGGCTTCACTGACCATCATGTGTTCCAGATCCACCGGGAGCATGTCGTGTTCGGCATAGGTCTGCACCTTTGCCTGATAGGCCGGTTGTCCATCAAGCCGCTTGCGCGCATCGGCCAGCAGTGACGGCAGATGGCGGGGCGCCGGCGGCAGTGTTTGTGGCTGTGGCGTCACCTGGCGATACCGGCCGTTGGTCGCCTGTTCCCAGACTTGCTGCCCGGCTTTGCCATGGTTCAGGACGAATTGCCGTTTGCGGGTTCTGAGTTCCCAGTTCTCCACCCCGATCAGCCACTGATCGTTTTCGGTCCGGAAGATTTTCTTGTCGCGCTGCCCGCCAGGGCGAGCGGGTACCGGAAGGTCGATGGCCTTTCTGGCACGCTCGGCCATGGCTTCCACGCCGGCCATCAACGGTTCGAACTCTTCCATATGAAAGTACTGGGGGTAACTGGCGGTCCACTGGTTCATTTCCCGGCGATATTTTGCATAGGTGTCGAGGCAGTCAGTCAGTATCTGCATGCGCTGCGCCCGCGTGGCGCTGACTTCCGACAGACTGAACTGAGTGAAGAGGGCTCGGTCCATGTCGGCCCGCAATTGCCAGGCACTTTGTTGCAGATAACGCCAGGAGATATCGCCGGTGTGTTCGAAGTTCTGCACCGTCTCCAGGCGTTGCGAAGTCTTGACGTACCCGAGATTGAAATCGGTCATGCGTCGGTTCATGTCATCGACCACCGCCCTCAGTCTGGCCCTGTCCGTTTGCACGGTGATGAGGCTGTACCAACGGTTGAGATCGCTCATGAATCCTTCGACGTCCTCGATAGCGCTGATGATCTCGAGACGGGTCCGGTGCATGTCCTGACGCTGTCTCCAGCGCGCGTCGATCGACTCCGCCGGCAGCGCATCGAGGGCCTCATGCTGTGCATCGAGGTCATCCAGTCTTTTCCTGATGCGCTGGTTGGTGATCAGCGCGCGGTGTTTGAGGCGGTCGGTGATCAGTTTGGCGTCGCGGCTCTGTATATCCAGCAAGGCACGCAGCTTGTTGCCGTGGGAAAGGGGACGCAGCTCGGCCACTGTCTGAAACTGACGCTTGGCCAAGGCAATGTCATCCCGGCAGCATTTTTCTGCGGCCAGTCTGAACAGCAGATTATCGGGGTTCTGATAGTGGGTATTGATCACCACATCGCTTCTTCGGACCTGGGCGTCGATGCGGTTGCTCAAGCTGTCACATTCAAGGGTCAGCCGATGGTGCAACCGATAAGCGCGGTCGACCCACCGGCGCGGCAGGCGGTTGCGGATGGCTTGCGGCCAGACCGGATCGAGGGTGTCGGCGATGTACCCCAGCACATTGCCGCCACCGAGTCCCCCGCCCTCGAACGTGGTGCCGTAGACACCGAACCAGGTATCCCACTCACCTGCCTCGTTCAGGGCGATGGGTTGTTTATAGGTCTTGCGGGGGGTGCCGCTCAAACGCCAGTTGCGTGAATCACGACTCCATTCGACCTTGTAGACCCTGCCCTGGCGGACGATGAAATTCCCGTCGGCATGCCGGTAAATGTTTCGCCACACGCCACTGTCGACCGGTTGCACACCGGCCAGCGAGAGCGGGTTCTCATATTCGTATCCGGCGAATCGTTCGACGATGCGGCGCGTCTGGGTTTGATTGCGCAGCGTCAGCGCTGCTGAGTCTGTCGCCAGGTTCCGAAGCAGGCGGGTGCGGGTCGCCGAACGGGCTTTGAGGCTCGCGCCGGCGCCGGGCAAAAGATCGATGGCGGCATCGATCAGGCACAGCAGCAGCGATTCGACCTCGGCCAGCCCATCGCCGACCTTGCCCCGCAGAAACGCCGCGACGGCCTGATTGCCGGCGATCCAGGCGTCATACAGCGCGATTGCCGTACCCACGAAGGGCACCAGCCCCAAGGCCATTTTCAGGTAGTTGAATACTCGGGGACCATTGAGGGCATAGCGCTCTTGGTACAGCGCTTCATTTGAGCGCGAGGTGCCGCGATGGGCCTCGATCAGGCGGCCCATGTGGGCATCGAGCAGATGCGCGGCGAGCGATGTGGTGGGTGGCCATTTCAGTCCGACGCCGATCATGCCGTCAAAGCGTTTATCCACTGCTTCAGCGATACGTTTTTCGTGGGCCCGGACGCTGCCCTGCAAGGCGCGGCCGGCGAGATAGCGGATCATCGTGTCCTGGCTGCAGCGATGGAACAGATCCTTGCGAGCCGCTTCGAGGCTGTCGTAACCACGCAGGAATCGACCGTCGGGCGCATCCGGCAGGTACAGCAATGTCGTGCCGCCTGCCTGTTCTTCGATAAAGGTCACGCCGGACAGCGTAGCGGGCCCTTCGCCCGGTGTGTCCGGACCACCGGCGGACAGGAACGCCGGGCGCAGCACGATACGTCGATCACCATGGTTCCAGGCTTCGTCGGTGTCGGCATCGATGGCCGTATCGAAGATCTGCAACGCAGATTGGTCGATCTGATGTTGCAGCCATGCGCATCGACCTTGCAGCCTGAGCATCAGGCGCCAGGGTTCGAGCAGACATTCGCGCCGATGATCCCGCCGGAACGGCGGCTCGTCGGTCGCGCCTTTGAAGGTGGAGTGAATCAGTTGCTCGTAGGCCTTGGGCAGATCCAGCTCCGGCAGCAGCTTGCGCAGATAGGGAAGGGTGATCCCCTCAAGCAGGGTGGAGCGTTCGCGGTCGTCGCTGGCACTGACTTCGACCTGCATGAAGTCCAGGCGCATCAGCAAGGGTTCCAGATTCATCGACGGTGTATTGTCGATGTTGAGCTGCGCCAGGGTCTCCAGCGACAGGCTGCTGCGGGTGGCGCTGGGTATCGCCACCAGTTTCTGAGGTGTGCCGGGGGCGCCGGGCGCGTTGAATGTCTGCTTCTGCAGTGCCACCGAATCCGGCAGGTTCAGTTGCACCGAAAAATGCCCTTCAAGGGAGAAGTCCCCACGCAGCCGTTCCTGCAGACGCTGGCGGGTGAAATCCTCACGAGGCGGCAACGTGACGGCCAGCAAAGCGTGACTGCGGTTCATCGCAACGATCCAGGCCTGGATCAGTTCCTTGAGGGGGCGTTGTTCGGTTTGCGGCAGATTGCGCAGCCAGTCGGGCAACTGTGTGGCGAGGGTGGCGCTGCGTTGCTGATCCAGTCGAAAGTCCATGGCCAGCCGTCGGGCTGCGTGGATTGGCACTTGTAGAAGGGCAAGCGTCTGGCTGCGCAGGTGTTGCAGCTCATCTGCACGCTGTCGTGCCCGCGAGGGTTCGCTGTTGCGTTGGCGAATGGTAGCCGCCCGGGTTTCGAACTCGCCGGTCAGCTGATTCAACGCGTATTGCAGCGGATCGCCTGAGAGGGGTGTCAACGCCAGCGCCGGGCTGTCTGCATTTGCATGCACCTTGAACAACTGCTGTTCCAGGGCCTGGCGATCGGCGAACCGTTGCAGTCCGCCGCCGCTGCCGGGCCAGTAGAGCATCAGGCTTTGCGCGTGGTCTGGCGGGCGCTGCCCGCGCATCAGCACGAACGCGCCGTTGATCTCTTGATGGTTGATCGTGGTCCTGTTTTCCTCGGACTCGGTCAGCGACAGAGTGAGGCTGGCTGCTACAAATTCGCTATCGGCGCTGTCGGCTGTGCCAAGCATTGCTGTGAGCAGGTGATGTTCTTCAACGCTGATCTGATTCAGCGCCCTTTGCATTTGCGCTTCGGCAATCAGCCCTTGTCTGTGGGCGTTGTACAGCGCGGTGAACTGCCGATTGAACGTGGGGATGTCCAACGTTCGCTCGCGCTCGAGCAGTGCCCGCGCGGCGAGGTCGGCGGCTTGCTCGGCGTTTTCCTGCATCGTTTGCAGCGCTCTGAACGATCGCAGGGCTTCATCATCCGCCAATGACTCCAGTGCATCGAACGCTCGCTTGACGGCAACCTGTCGCAGGGACCAGGGCACATCGGCCTGCAGGTTGCCGAACAGTGACGGTTCATCTTCGCTCTCCGGCGTTGGGGCCGGGCTGTCCAGGCCGGGAGGCGCACTGAACGTGGCGAGGTTGCGCTGTCGGTCGATCCGCTCGGCGACGTCCAGCGAGCGAGGACCGTGTTCGGCCAGATTGCGTTTGCCGTCCGATCCGTTGCGCAACGCAGCGACTTGGGTCATTTGCTGCTGCGACAGCCACTCGTTGAAGACCATCGTCAGTGAGCGGCCGACCGCGGCATATTCGACCTGGAGGTTCTCGACCGGCAGTCCGGCGGGCACGAATGGCGGCTGCGCCAGCCAGGTCTGCACATCACTGCGTCGGGCGAAGGCCTGGATCGCATCCGCCTGGTCGGGCACGTACAGCAAGTGCGCAGCGTCGTCTGCGCGACTGATGACCCAGGCGGCCGCCGGTCTGACCCGCACGCCGTTGTGCAGTCGCAGGGTCGGCAGTTCGATGCGCAGGGTATCGTCCGAAGCGCTGCGTGTTTGCGCCCCGTCCATCAGCGCCCACAGGGGTTCCAGCTGTTCAGCCGTTACCGTGCGCCGGGCAAAGGCCATTTGTGCGGCGGCCTCGACATGTCCCCGATACAGACGATCGGCCTGATCCCGGCGGGACAGCGGCGTGCCAGGCGCTCGGGAGCTCCAGTAAGCCTGCCAGCGCTCATCGAGCGCCAGTGCCGGTTCGAGAGCCTTGATTTGTTCAAGCAATTGCGACGGGGTGAGTGTCGACAGGGCGTGGGCGCTGTTCACACCGGTCATCCGGCATCGGTTGTCGAGCCATTCTTCCAGTCGCGGATGCTGGACGACGAAGGCGCAGGCTGCCGTGAGACTGACAAAACGCTGCGCATGCCTGTTGGTCGGGTGAAACAGCAAGCCGCACTGCTGACCGTCCAGCCCCAGTTTCTCGTGGAGCAAGCGGTCGAGGGTATCGCGTACCGAGGGCGCGCCGGCGCACAGTTGGCGCAGCCCTTCGCTGCATGTCCGCCGACGGATTGCCGCGCTCTGTAGCAGGCTTTCATCGACAGAGACGGGCAGACGGGGGAACTCGTGCTGCAGGTTCAGCGGGGCAGGGAGATTTTCTAAAAAGGATCGTTCGACCATGGCGACAAGCTCAGACAAAGAGCGGCGGATCCGCTCATTCAGGCGTCATTCAAGAGCAATGGTCAGGGAGCGGGTGGTGCATGGTTATCGGGTCCAGCCGACCGCTCGGCACTCTTCATCAAACTGTCATCGAACTGTGGCAGCGCGCTTGAACAAACTTCATCAGACTCGCGCTCTACTGGGGTTCTGCGTTTCGGTGTTTTTCATGTTCAAGGGATTTTTTGCAGTCGCGGCGTTGTTGGCCGCGGTTTTTTTAGTTCCGGCGTCCTATGCGGCGTCGCGTTGCGACGTCAATGTACCGACCGAACGGGTCGATCTGCAGCAGGTGAGCCTGGCGTACCAGAGCATCGGTCGTGCGTCGGATCCGGCGTTGCTGCTGGTGATGGGGCTGGGCGGACAGTTGATCCACTGGCCGGATGAAGTGGTGGTTGCGCTGTGTCAGCAGGGGTTCCGGGTGATCCGCTATGACAACCGCGATGTCGGTCTTTCGACCTGGCGCCAGGCGCCGGCCGACGCCAACCTTACCTTTGAAGTGCTGCGCTACAAACTCGGCCTGCCGGTGGCGGCGCCTTACAGCCTTACAGACATGGCCGACGATGCGCTGGGCCTGATGGACGCGCTGCACGTCGAGCAATTCCACGTGCTCGGCGCGAGCATGGGCGGGATGATCGCTCAGCACATGGCGGCGATGGCCCCGCAACGGGTCGAGAGCCTGACGCTGATCATGACCAGCTCCGGCGCCGAAGGGCTGCCGGCGCCGAGCGCGGCGTTGGTGCAGTTGTTGTCACGGCGCGGTGCTCCCAATCGCCAGATCGCCTTGGAGCAACAGGCGGATCTGCTGGCGGCGCTGGGCAGTCCGACGGTCACTGATGATCGCCAGATGTTGCTGCATCAGGCGGCGCTGTCCTATGACCGGGCGTTCAACCCTGAAGGCGTGAAGCGCCAGATCATGGCGATCCTCGCCGAACCGAGTCGGGTGGCGTTGCTCAATCAACTGCGCGTCCCGACCCTGGTGGTGCATGGCACGGCGGATCCGCTGCTGCCGGTGATGCACGGCGTGCACCTGGCGGCGCACATTCGTGGCAGTCAGTTGCGACTGATTCCGGGGCTGGCGCACCGTTTTCAGGAAGCGTTCAAGGAGCCGTTGCTGGCGGCGGTGTTGCCGTATTTGCGCGAGCATCGCGAAGACACGTCGCACTGGGCGCAGATTTTAGGCTCGGGATCTGATTTTCTCTGAATGTAGATCGTTAGTTTTATTTCTATAATTTTAGAAAGTTAGTTGGATTTGCTCTTAGCAAGGGTTTCTTATTTCATTTTTATCTTGCGAACTGTTATTTCTGACAGTGGCGTGCTTGTGGTTGTCCGTTTATTTTTATATTGCGATGACGCATTGGTTTTATAAGGAAAGTGACATGAGAAATGGAAAGTTGTGGATGCTGGTGTTGTTTTTGCTGCAGGTAATATCGGGTCACGCTTATGCCATGACGGAGGATGAAATGGAAGAGGCGTATTGGGCTGATCCCGGAAAGTTTGATGCGGCCGCAGCAGCGTGGGATGAAGCTAGAAAGCCAAAACCACCAAATGCGTGTGAGACTGCCTGGAATAATAACACTGCTAATCATAGTTGCCTGACACATACGATTGCGGTTGAGCCAAATGGCAAATGCACTTTTGACTCAATTACGTGCAAGGATGGTGGGACTAATCCGACTAGTAATTGGACAGGCAACACAATTAGTGAAGCTCTTTCGGTAGTGCATGTGAATTCTTCTACCACCTATCTGGATTTAACAACTACACCCGAAATAGTTGGTCATTTGAACAACTGCCATGGGGCCCTTACAACTAGTCAATGTAAATAGCTGGACTCACGGTAAACGGTAAACGGTGACGAGCGTGATTTTTTATGCATGCAGCCGCACCCACACCGACACCAGCACCGTCGCCGCCATCAGCCACGCCACTGCCGCGACCGCCAGCGAAGCTTCGAGGCGCATGCGGTCGACCATCACGTACAGCGTCGCCAGATAGACGAAGTACGGAATGATCGACCACATGCCGAAGACGATGGTGGTCTTCAGGTCGTCGATCGAACGGCCCTTGCCGACGATGTAGTGGGCGATCAGGGCGAAGGTCGGGAACAGCGGCACCAGCCCGGCAATGTAGTAGTTTTTGGTCTTGGCCAGCATGGCGAGGATCACCACCACGGCCGCACCGAGCATTGCCTTGAAAATCAGATCCACGTTGTTCTCGCTTAATGGCTCAGGCCGTATTTTTTCACTTTGTCGAACAGCGTGGTCTTGGCCATGCCCAGTTCCAGGCTGGCCTGGGTCAGGTTGCCGCCGCTGCGTTGCAGGGCGTCGCTGAGCAGGTTGCGTTCGAACGCTTCCACCGCTTCGGCGAACGCCAGGCCCTGACCTGCGCTGCCCGCGCCGGTTTTCTTGAACGCCGGCAAACCGAGGGCAAAACGCTCGGCGACGTTGCGCAGTTCGCGCACGTTGCCCGGCCAGTCGTGGCTCATCAGGCTCGACAACGTCTGGTTGTCCAGCTCCGGCAGCGCCCGGTCGAAACGCAGGGCCGATTGCTGGGTGAAGTGTTCGAACAGTTGCAGGATGTCTTCGCGGCGTTCGCGCAGGGGCGGCAGTTCCAGCGTCACCACGTTGAGGCGGTAGTACAAGTCACTGCGAAATTCCCCGGCCTTGCTCGACTCGTCGAGGTCGGACTTGGTGGCCGCAATCACCCGGCAATCCACCGCCACGCTCTGGTTCGAGCCGAGGCGTTCGAGGGTGCGCTCCTGCAACACCCGCAGCAGTTTGATCTGCAACGGCAGCGGCATGCTTTCCACTTCGTCGAGGAACAGCGTGCCGCCGTCGGCGTGCTCGATCTTGCCGATCCGCCGTTTGCCGGCGCCGGTGAAGGCGTTGGCTTCGTGACCGAAGATTTCGCTTTCGAACAGGTTTTCCGGCAGACCGCCGCAGTTCAGCGCGACGAACTGTTTGGTGTGGCGTCGGCTGAAATCGTGCAGGCAGCGGGCGACCAGTTCCTTGCCGGTGCCGGTCTCGCCTTCGATCAATACGTTGGCCGAGGTGTCGGCGACGTTGGCGATCAGTTCGCGCAGGTTCTGCATGGCCGGCGAACGCCCGATGATCCGCCCTTCAAGGGAATCGCGTTCGGCCAGTTGCCGGCGCAGGGACGAAACTTCGCGATTGAGGCTGCGTTGCTCCAGCGCACGACGGGCCACGTCCACCAGTCGTTCAGGGGAGAACGGTTTTTCCATGAAGTCGTAGGCGCCTTTCTGCATCGCGCCGACGGCCATGGAGATGTCGCCGTGGCCGGTGATCAGCACCACCGGCAGGCTGCGGTCGCGTTGCTTGAGCCGGGTCAGCAGTTCCAGGCCGTCGATGCCCGGCAGGCGAATGTCGCTGATGACGATCCCGGCGAAGTTGTCGCCGACCTGCTCCAGCGCTTCTTCGGCACTGCCGACGCCGATGCAGGGGATGTCTTCGAGGGTCAGCGCCTGCTGGCAGCCGAGCAGGACATGGGGGTCGTCTTCGACGATCAATACACTGAGGTCGTTGTTCATATTGGCTCGGCAGGAGTAGGGCTTACCAACGGTAAACTGAGGACGAAAGTGGTACCACCGCTGGCCGGGTGCTCGACACCCAGATGCCCGCCGGTGGCGGCGGCGAGGCTGGCCGACAGGGTCAGGCCGAGGCCCAGGCCCTGTTCGCCGGGTTTGGTGGTGAAGAACGGTTCGAACAGGTGCTTGCGCGCTTCGGCGTCGATGCCGTGGCCGTTGTCGCGCACTCGCAGGCGATATTTGCCGTTGAATTCTTCACCTTCCAGCCACAGTTCCGGCAGCGGTTGCGCCTGCATGGCGTCGAGGGCGTTGCCGATCAGGTTGACCAGAATCTGTTCCAGGCGGGTCTGGTCGATCTGCACCTGCACATCGTCGAATTGGCGATGCAGTTGCAGGGATGCACTTTCGACGCGGGCGCCGAGCACTTGCAGTGCGGCATCCACCGCTTTGCCGAGGCTGGCGCGGCCCTTGTCGTCGCCGCGCCGGGCGAAGGAACGCAGGCTGGCGGTGATCCGGCCCATGCGGTCGATCAGGTCGTTGATGGTTTTGAGGTTGGTGCTGGCGACATCGAGCTGGCCGCGCTCAAGGAAGCGAATGGTGTTGCCCGACAGCGTGCGCATCGCCGCCAGCGGCTGGTTCAGTTCGTGGGCGATGCTGGTGGACATCTGGCCGATGGCCGCGAGTTTGCCGGCCTGCACCAGTTCGTCCTGGGCGCGGCGCAAGGTTTCTTCGGCCTGACGCCGTTCGCGGATCTGGCTCTTGAGCCGGTCATTGCTGGCGCGCAGGTCGGCGGTGCGTTCGGTAATCCGACGCTCCAGCTGATTGTTGGCTTCCTGCAGGGCTTCGCGGGCGGCGAGGCGGGTGGCGATGACCTTGCGCCGTTCGTTCCAGGCGATCAGCAGGAACGCCACCAGGGCAAACGCCACGGCTACCAGAATCCCCTGATTGATCGCTTCGCGCCGCAGATCCTGCAACGGGGTGAGCAGGGTGAAATTCCACGGGGTATCGCTCAGCGGTCGGGTTTGCGCCAGATAGCTGATGTTTTCCTCATCGCCATCCTGTTGGCTCGGCACTTCGCTGTTGGCCGGGAAGGTGAGCTTTTCCACGCCTTCGGACAGGGTTTCCCGGGCCAGCGGTTGCAGTTCGTTCAGCGGGAACCAGTAGTACTGCAGGCTGCGGGCGAGTTTTTCCTTGGTCTCGTCGCTCAGCGGTATCACCGATTTCAGGCGCCGGGCCGGATCGCTGGACAGAATGATGATGCCGTTTTCATCGCTGACGAACGCTTCGAGGCGCGCCCGCTGCCAGCGTTCCTCCAAGGCTTCCAGGCGCACCTTGACCACCGCGACGC
The DNA here is from genome assembly GCF_016735645.1 of Pseudomonas sp. B7. Lineage (NCBI taxonomy): Bacteria > Pseudomonadati > Pseudomonadota > Gammaproteobacteria > Pseudomonadales > Pseudomonadaceae > Pseudomonas > Pseudomonas sp. B7. Next base: position 733,937 of record NZ_JAERRE010000001.1, on the reverse strand, counting down.
CGATGATCTTGCCGTGTTCTTCGAGGCCGTGGGCCAGGTAGTAACCGGGTTCGCCGTTGGTGCTGCCGATCCCGTAGAAACGTCCGGGCTGGCCGCGGATGGCGTTCTGGAAGTAGGCGCGGAACGACAGGTCTTCACCGAGATAACTGTCGACGTCGCGCCAGTTGCTGGTGGCCATGACCCGGCCGGTGGTGTCCATGACGTAGATGGCCCGACTGCGGCTGCGCCGGTTCAGGCCTTCAAGGTAATCGTTGACCGTTTGCCGGTGTTCCGGGGTCGGGTCGTCCAGCAGCAGCGAAACGCTCGACTCGAGTTCCAGCAGGCTGGGCAGGTAGGTGTATTTGCTGATCTCGCTTTCGACCGCGCGGGCGTGCAGTTCCAGCTGGCGCTGGCCGTTTTCGCCGAGGCTGCGGATGCCGAAATGTTCACTGGTCCAGAAGCCGATGTAACCCAGTCCGATCATCAGGGCGATGACCAGCGGCGGCAGGAACAGGTGGCGGATCAGACGGGGTTTCACGGCAAGTGATGGCGGCGTGGCGCGATAGAGAGTGGGGTCGCATTTCATCACAGATGCCTTGGGTCAACCACCTGCATTCCCCGACAGAGGATGTCGGGGAATGCAGCCGTTTTTAGTGCTGCAGGATTTTCTCGAGGAAATGCTGCGCGCGTTCGGAGCGTTGGCTGATGTCGCCAAAGAACTCTTCTTTCTTGCAGTCTTCGATGATCTTGCCGGCGTCCATGAAGATCACGCGGTCGGCCACTTTACGGGCGAAGCCCATTTCGTGGGTCACGCACATCATGGTCATGCCTTCGTGGGCCAGTTGCACCATTACGTCGAGCACTTCGTTGACCATTTCCGGGTCCAGCGCCGAGGTCGGTTCGTCGAACAGCATGACGATCGGGTCCATCGCCAGCGCACGGGCGATCGCCACACGCTGTTGCTGACCGCCGGACAACTGGCCCGGATGTTTGTGGGCATGAGCCGACAGGCCGACGCGCTCGAGCAGTTGCAGGCCTTTCTTGGTGGCTTCTTCCTTGCTGCGGCCCAGCACCTTGATCTGCGCGATGGTCAGGTTTTCGGTGATGGTCAGGTGCGGGAACAGTTCGAAATGCTGGAACACCATGCCGACGCGCGAGCGCAGTTTCGGCAGGTTGGTCTTCGGATCGGCAATCGACGTGCCGTCGACCACGATGTCGCCTTTCTGGAACGGCTCCAGTGCGTTGACGCACTTGATCAGGGTCGACTTGCCCGAACCGGACGGACCGCAGACCACGATCACTTCACCCTTTTTGACCTCGGTGCTGCAATCGGTCAGCACCTGGAAGTCCCCATACCACTTGTTGATGTTCTTGATAGAGATCATACGGCGAACCTTTTTTGCAGACGCTTGACCAGCACCGAGGCGGCAAAGCTGATGGTGAAGTACACGAGACCTGCGAAGATCAGGAACTCATTCGAGCGGCCAATGATGTCGCCACTGGCGCGCGAGGCGTTGAGGAAGTCCACCAGGCCCACGGTGTAGACCAGCGAGGTGTCCTGGAACAGGATGATGCTCTGCTGCAGCAGCAGCGGGGTCATCTTGCGGAACGCCTGGGGCAGGATGATCAGGCGCATCATCTGGCCGTAGGTCATGCCCAGTGCCTGCGCCGCGCCCATCTGGCCTTTCGGGATCGACTGCACGCCGGCCCGGACGATTTCGCAGAAGTAGGCCGCTTCGAACATCATGAAGGCCACGATGCACGAGGTGAACGCACCGATCGGGGTGTCCTCGCCGGTGATCCAGCGCAGCACGAACGGCACTGCCAGGTAGAACCAGGTGATCACCAGCAGCAGCGGGATCGAACGGAAATAGTTGACGTACGCGCCGGCGATGCTCGACAGCAGTTTGCTGTGGGACAGACGCATCAGCGCGAGGAGGGTGCCGAGGATGATCCCGCCGACCACGCCCAGCGCCATCAGCTTGAGGGTCATCAGCATGCCGTTCCACAGGCCGGGAATGGCCGGAACGATGCCACTGAAATCGAATTCCATTATTTACCCCCCACGGAGATCAGGCCGGGCACGGCGACTTTCTTCTCGACCATGCGCATCAGCAGCATCAGGCTCATGTTGAGGGTGAAATAGATCAGGGTCGCCAGGGTGAAGGCTTCAAACAGGTTGGCCGAGAATTCGGCGGTCTGTTTGGTTTGCGCCAGCAGCTCCATCAGACCGATCAGGGACGCCACGGAGGAGTTCTTGAACACGTTCAGGAATTCCGAGGTGAGCGGCGGAATGATGATCCGGTAGGCTTGGGGCAGCAGCACGTTCCAGTAGATCTGCGGCAGCTTGAAACCCATGGCGCGGGCGGCGGATTCCTGGCCGCGTGGCAGTGCCTGGATACCGGTGCGAACCTGTTCGCAGACCCGGGCGGCGGTGAACAGGCCCAGGCACACGACAACACTCAGGTAGGCCGAAGTGGTCGGGTTCAGGTCCTGCTTGTACCATTCCTGCAGATCCGGCGGCAGCAGATCGGGCACCAGGAAGTACCAGATGAACAGCTGAACCAGCAGCGGCACGTTGCGGAACAGTTCGACGTAGCAGGTCGCGATGCCCGACACGATGCGGTTCGGCACGGTGCGCATGATGCCCAGCAGCGAGCCGAGCAACAGGGCGATGATCCAGGCCACGATGGCGATGGCGATGGTCCAGCCCAGACCGGAAATGAACCAGTCGAGATAGGTCTCGCTGCCCACGCCGGTGGACTTGAAGAACACGCCCCAGTCCCAGTTGTAATTCATTAGGGTCTCCCCTCGATTCGATCGATGTACAAGTGCCCGCCTGGGGAAGCTCCGTTCCCACCCTGATTGTGAAAATCAGGCACACGCGATCGGCTCGACAGCCACCGGTTCGAGTGTTTCCAATAAGTGCCAGCAGGGAGTGACCATCCCCTGAGAAGGCAGGCGCCTCCTCAGGGGATAAGGTTAGTCAGAAATCAGGATTTCTTGTCGTCAGCCGCTTTGTCGGTCGGATTGGCGATCAGGGCCTTGAGCTCGTCGCTCATCGGGAAGTTCAGGTTCAGGCCTTTTGGCGGAATCGGCTGCATGAACCATTTTTCGTAGATCTTGTTGATCTCACCCGAAGCGTAGGTCGCCTTGATGGCGTCGTCGACAGCCTTTTTGAACGGCTCGTCGCCCTTGCGCATCATGCAGCCATAGATTTCGTACGACTGTGGAGTGCCGGTCACGGCCCAGTCGGAGGCTTTCTTGGCTTTGGCGGCTTCGCCGGCCAGCAGGGCGTCGTCCATCATGAACGCGACGGCACGACCCGATTCCAGCATCTGGAAGGATTCACCGTGGTCCTTGGCGGAGATCACGTTCATGCCCATCTGCTTGTCGGCGTTCATTGCCTTGAGGATGCGCTCGGAAGTGGTGCCGGCGGTGGTCACGACGTTCTTGCCTTTCAGATCGTCGAAGTCCTTGTACTTGGAGTCAGCCTTGGACAGCAGACGGGTACCGATTTCGAAGATGCCGACGGAGAAGTCGACCTGTTGCTGACGCTCGACGTTGTTGGTGGTGGAGCCGCACTCGACGTCCACGGTGCCGTTCTGCACCAGCGGGATACGGGTTTGCGAAGTGACGAGGTTGTATTTGACCTGCAGGTTTGGCAGGTCGAGGTCTTTCTTGATCGCTTCGACGATGGCCAGCTGGATATCGTGGGAGTAGCCGACCGGCTTGCCGGAAGCGTCAGCGATGTAGGAGAAAGGAATGGAAGCGTCACGGTGGCCCAAAGTAATGACGCCGGACTCTTTGATCTTCTTAAGGGTGCCGGTGAGTTCGGCAGCGAAAACTGGTGTGCTGATCAGAGCGGCAGCAATGGCTGCGCCCAGGATATGGGGAACGATGCGCATCAAATTTTCCTCGACATTGTTTTTTTTATGGAGCCGGTTGAGCGGGCCCTTTGTACTTCGAATGCCTGACGGCTCCTGCTGTGTTGGCGCAACAGGCATTCGTCGAAGGAGTGTAGAGCATGAGTCGTGCCAGACCAGTCGATAGGCGTTAATGCATTGATTTATAACGTTATTAAAGTTTTGTGATGGTGTTTTTCCATGAATCTGATCCGGTTAACCGAATTGACCGTCAGGTCGCGTTCGGAAAACCGAACGTCTTCGCTGCGCCTTGTTTCAGCCTGAATGCAAAAAGCCCCTGAATCTCTCGATTCAGGGGCTTTTTGTTCAACGACGAACGGATCAGGCCGCTTCGATCTTGCTGCGGTTCTGCTCGACCTTGGTCAGGTACGCCGCCAGTCTTTCTTGCTCGGCTGGCGTGGTGAACAGGCCCAGTTTGCTGCGACGCCACAGAATGTCACGCGCGGTGGTGGCCCACTCTTCAGTGCACAGGTAATCGACTTCACGGGTGTAGAGCCCGCCGCCGATGTGTTCGCCCAAGTCGGCCAGGGTGTCGACGCCTTCGAGCATGCGCCAGGTGCGGCTGCCGTAGGTGGTGGCCCAGCGGCGGGCAATTTCGGTCGGTACCCAGTCGAACTTGTCGCGGATCAGCGCGCTCAGGGCCTGTGGCGTAGTCATGTCTTCGCCGCCGGGCAGGGTGGCGGTGGCGGTCCAGCTCGGGCGCATCTGGGTGAAGAACGGCATCAGCTGCGCCATCGCCGACTCCGCAAGCTTGCGGTAGGTGGTCAGCTTGCCGCCGAACACCGACAGCAGCGGCGCCTCCTCGGTGCTGCCGGACAACGCCAGGGTGTAGTCGCGGGTCACGGCCGAGGGGTTGTCGGATTCGTCATTGCACAGCGGGCGCACGCCCGAGTAGGTGTGCAGGATGTCGCCACGGCTGATCTGCTTCTTGAAATGGGCATTGACCACTTTGAGCAGGTAATCGGTTTCGCCGTCGGTGATCGCCACTTTGGCCGGATCGCCGGTGTACTCGCGGTCGGTGGTGCCGATCAGGGTCAGGTTGTTCAGGTACGGGATGGTGAAAACGATGCGCTGATCTTCGTTTTGCAGAATGTGCGCGTGATCGCCTTCGTACAGCTTCGGCACGATGATGTGGCTGCCCTGGATCAGACGGATGCCGTACGGCGATTCCATCTTCAGGTCGTCACGGATGAACTTGGCGACCCACGGGCCGGCAGCGTTCACCAGCGCTTTGGCGGTGATCGAAAACAGGCTGCCGTCGGCACGCTCCAGGTTCAGGTGCCAAAGACCCTTGGCGCGGCGGGCGCTGACACAACGGGTCTGGGTGTGAATATGCGCGCCTTTTTCACGGGCGGCCATGGCGTTCAGCACCACGAGGCGGGCGTCGTCGACCCAGCAATCGGAGTATTCGAAGCCTTTGCTGATTTCGCTTTTCAGTGCGCTGTCGGCGCCGAATTTCAGGCTTTTCGAGCCAGCCAGTTTTTCGCGCTTGCCGAGGTGGTCATAGAGGAACAGACCCGCGCGGATCATCCATGCCGGACGCAGGTGCGGACGGTGCGGCAGCACGAAACGCATTGGCTTGACGATGTGCGGGGCTTTGGCCAGTAGCACTTCGCGTTCGGCCAATGCTTCGCGCACCAGACGGAATTCGTAATGTTCGAGGTAGCGCAGGCCACCGTGGATCAACTTGCTGCTGGCTGACGAAGTGTGGCTGGCCAGGTCGTCCTTTTCGCAAAGGAACACCGAAAGACCGCGACCGGCGGCATCCGCTGCGATCCCAACGCCATTGATCCCGCCGCCGATGACAGCGATGTCGTAGATCTCGGAGATAGGGGGCGTACGCAAGGTAGATGTGGACATCGGCTGGCCTCGGGCTCTTTTGATTTTCTGTCTTGGAAATCGAACATGAATGTTCATTTGCGAAAATGGTAGCCCATAAAGACGCGCACAGCCAGTCGACTTCGATTGAAAAAACTCATCGAAGGGCCGAGAAAGGAAAATATTCGAACATCAGATGCGCATAGGGCGCCGGTGCAGGCGCCTTATGCGGAGGAGAGGGTTAAACGACTTCCAGGCGAATCTTGTGCTGGCTCAGCAGTTGCGCCAGGGCTGGCACCGGCTGCTGATCGGTCACCAGGCAATCGATCAGGCTGATCGGGCCGAGGCGGATCATCGCGTTACGGCCGAACTTGCTGGAGTCCGCCGCCAGGATCACCTGCCGGGCATTGGCGATGATCGCCTGGGACACCCGCACTTCCTGGTAATCGAAGTCGAGCAGGCTGCCGTCTTCGTCGATGCCGCTGATGCCCACCAGCGCAAAGTCGACCTTGAACTGATTGATGAAGTCCACGCTCGCCTGGCCCACCACGCCGCCATCGCGACGCACATTGCCGCCGGTCAGCAGCACATCGAAATCATCCTTGGCACTGAGCATCGAGGCGACGTGCAGGTTGTTGGTGATGATCTTCAGATGGCTGTGATTGAGCAGGGCGCGGGCAATCGATTCGGTCGTCGTGCCGATATTGATGAACAGCGAGGCGTGGTCGGGGATCTGCGCGGCGATGGCTTCGCCGATGCGTTGCTTTTCATCGCGCATCTGATCGGCGCGCATCGCGTAGGCAGTGTTTTCGACGCTGGAATCATAGGCGGCGCCGCCGTGGTAGCGACGCAGCAGATTGGCTTCCGCCAGTTGATTGATATCGCGGCGGATGGTTTGCGGGGTAACAACGAACAGCGTGGCCATTTCCTCGATGCTCACATAGCCGCGTTCGCGGACCAGTTCGAGGATTTGCTGCTGACGGGGAGGCAGATTCATGGGGCTTCCTTTGGGCTGCCGTGCAAAATTTGCCCATGATGCCGCAGGAATCCGCTCCCTACCAGTTACATACGGATACGAGTACTCAGGTTGGCTTATTCAGCGTCTTCACGCGCCCAGTCACGGGTACGGCTGACAGCTTTTTTCCAGCCTTTATACAGCTTCTCTTTCTCGACTTCGTCCAGGCTCGGTTCGAATTCGCGCTCGATCACGGCCTTGCCGCGCAGTTCTTCCAGGCTGCCCCAGAAACCGCACGCCAGACCGGCCAGATAAGCTGCGCCCAGTGCCGTGGTTTCGCGCATTTTCGGACGCTCGACCTGAGTGCCGAGAATGTCGGCCTGGAACTGCATCAGGAAGTTGTTCGCCACCGCACCGCCGTCCACGCGCAGAGCCTTGAGGCGTTCGCCGGAGTCCTGTTGCATGGCGTCGAGGACGTCGCGGGTCTGATAGGCAATCGATTCCAGAGCAGCGCGGATGATGTGATCCACGCGCACGCCACGGGTCAGGCCGAACAGGGCGCCACGGGCATACGGATCCCAGTAGGGCGCACCGAGGCCGGTGAAGGCTGGCACCAGATACACGCCGTTGCTGTCCTTCACTTTATTGGCGAAGTATTCGGTGTCGTGGGCGTCGTTGACGATCTTCAGTTCATCGCGCAGCCACTGCACGGTCGAACCGCCGTTGAACACGGCACCTTCCAGGGCGTAGGCCACTTCGCCGCGCGGGCCGCAGGCGATGGTGGTGAGCATGCCGTGCTGGGATTTCACCGCTTTGTCGCCGGTGTTCATCAGCAGGAAGCAACCGGTGCCGTAAGTGTTTTTTGCCTGGCCCGGCTCGACGCACATCTGGCCGAACAGCGCAGCCTGCTGGTCGCCGGCGATACCGCCGATGGCGATGCCGCTTTTGGTACGGCCGTAGATTTCCGAAGAGGCTTTGACTTCCGGCAGCATCTCGCGCGGGATGTCGAGGATCTCCAGCATCTTCGCGTCCCACTCCAGGGTGTGGATGTTGAAGAGCATGGTGCGCGAGGCGTTGGTGTAGTCGGTGACGTGGACTTTACCGCCAGTGAATTTCCAGATCAGCCAGCTGTCGACGGTGCCGAACAGCAGTTCGCCGTTGCGCGCGCGCTCACGGCTGCCTTCGACGTTGTCGAGGATCCACTTCAGTTTGGTGCCGGAGAAGTACGGGTCGGTGACCAGTCCCGTAGTGTCGCGGATGTAGTCTTCATGACCGTCGCGCTTGAGCTGCTGGCAGATCTCGGTGCTGCGCCGGCATTGCCAGACGATCGCGTTGTACACCGGGCGGCCGGTGGTCTTGTCCCAGACCACGGTGGTTTCGCGCTGGTTGGTGATGCCGATGGCGGCGACCTGGTCATGGTGCAGGCCGGCCTGGGCCAGCGCTTCGACCATCACCGCGCTCTGGGTGGCGAAGATTTCCATCGGGTCGTGTTCGACCCAACCGGCTTGCGGGTAGTGCTGGGCGAATTCGCGTTGTGCGGTGCAGACCACGTTCGCGTCGCGGTCGAAAATGATCGCGCGGGAGCTGGTCGTACCCTGATCGAGGGCAATGATGTAGTTCTTATTCTCAATGTCGGTCATGTCGATTGCCTTGGACGAAATAAGGGAGAGTGGGCCGTGGCGCGGTCTCTATCAGGGCAGGAGTCCGCGCCGACTGTTTCAAGAAGTTCTTGGTTTGCCGTCAATGGCCGGTTCTGCATCCTTTGTAGCAGGTGTGGCGCCGGTCAGGTGACGGGCAATCAGCCCGCGATACCCGGCAGCGCCGAGGCAGGCACCGACAATCGGTGCAAAAATCGGAATCAGGAAGTACGGGATTTCACGTGCGCCGGTGAAGGAAATTTCACCCCAGCCGGCGAAGAAAGTCATCAGTTTCGGGCCGAAGTCCCGGGCCGGGTTCATCGCGAAACCGGTCAGCGGGCCCATCGAGCTGCCAATCACGGCAATCAGCAGACCGATCAGCAGTGGCGCCAGCGGGCCTTTCGGCAGGCCGTTGTTGTCGTCGGTCAGGGACATGATCACGCCCATCAGAATCGCAGTGATGATCACCTCGACCAAGAACGCTTGCGCAGTCGACAGCGCAGGGTTCGGGAAGGTGGAGAACACCGATGCCAGTTCGAGGCTGGCTTCAGTGCCGCGAACCATATGGTGAGTTTGTTCGTAATCGAAGAACAGGTTGCTGTACAGCGTGTAGACCAACAGCGCGCCGCAGAAGGCGCCGGCGACCTGGGCCAGAATGTAGAACGGCAGTTTGCGCTTTTCGAAGTCGGCGAAAATGCTCAGGGCGATACTGACGGCAGGGTTCAGGTGCGCGCCGGAAACGCCGGCGGTGAGGTAGATCGCCATGCTGACGCCGACGCCCCAGATGATGCTGATTTCCCAGAGACCGAAGCTGGCGCCCGCGACCTTGAGCGCGGCGACACAACCCGTGCCGAAAAAGATCAGGAGTGCAGTACCCAGAAACTCGGCCAGGCACTGGCTCGAGAGCGAAGGTTGCTGTAACGCAGTTGTCATTGAAAACCTCGGTTTTTGTTGTTGTCTGGCGCGTTGCCGACAGGGCAAGGCGCGATTTTCGCCGAGGCAGGATCCCCATCCTGTTCCCGGTTTACTGCTGGGTGCTGCGATGACCATAATTCTTACATTATTCAGATTCGAAAAAATATAGACAAGAAACAAACCTGTCAAAGGTCGAAAGTGAACCACCAGTCACAAATAAACTATCAGTCATGTGAATGATCCTGCGGATCACCCGGCCTGCCCGGCTGTTATCCGCCCGCAAACCCCGGGAAACGTGGCGCGTGGTAGAGCCTTTTGCCCAGCGATGGCCTAAAATCCGCCGCAGGATTTTTTGCCACTGCCGAGCCCGGAGCTGCCATGACCCCTGCGTTGGACTTGTTGAAAAAAGTTCGTGCCGAACATCACGTGCACAGTTACGAACATGACCCGAAGGCCGCGTCATATGGCCTGGAGGCCGCGGAGAAACTGGGGCTCGATCCGGCGCAGGTATTCAAGACGCTGCTGGCGGCCAGCGAGAAGGGTGAGTTGCTGGTGGCAGTGGTGCCGGTCGTCGGAAGTCTCGACCTCAAGGGGCTCGCCCACGCCGCCGGCGTGAAAAAAGTCGAGATGGCCGACCCGGCCGCCGCGCAACGCTCCACCGGTTATCTGTTGGGCGGCATCAGTCCGCTGGGGCAGAAAAAACGCCTGCGTACCTTCATCGATAATTCGGCCCAGCCTTTTGCGACCATTTATGTCAGTGCCGGCCGGCGAGGGCTGGAAGTGGAACTGGCGCCGGCAGTATTGGCAGAACACACCCAGGCGAAATTTGCCGACATCGGTCGCCCTTGACGTCTGTATGAAGAAAATTGGCCGGCACTGTCACTGGCGCTGATCCGGCCGGCGCTGCATGCTCGTTCGACTGACACAGGGAGAAGGTTATGCAGCTCGAGTTTCATCAGGTCGACGCGTTCAGTGATCGGCCCTTCAGCGGTAATCCGGCAATGGTCTATCGGCTCGACGCGTGGCTCGCGGACGAACTGATGCAGAAGATCGCCGCCGAGCACAATCTGGCGGAAACCGCGTTTCTGGTGCGCGAGGGGCAGGTGTGGCACATCCGCTGGTTCACGCCGACCACCGAAGTGCCGCTGTGTGGTCACGCGACCCTGGCCAGCGCCTACGTGCTGTTCGAGATCTATAAGGAAACGGCCGAGCGTCTGGACTTCACCTGCAAGTCCGGGCCGTTGAGCGTCAGCCGCGAAGGCGACAGGCTGTGGCTCGATTTCCCGGCCATCGAAGCGGTGGAGAAAGGCGTCACCCTGGAGATCGAGCGGGCGCTGAATGTTCAGGCGGTGGACGTCCTGAGTTCCAACGAACTATTTGTGGTGCTGGAGTCCGAGCAGGCGGTGCTCGATTGCACGCCGGACATGATCGCCCTCGCCAAGCTGCCGTGGCTGGGCGCGATCGTCACCGCGCGGGGCAATCAGCATGATTTTGTCTCGCGCTATTTCGCCCCGGCGATCGGTATCAATGAAGACCCGGTCACCGGCTCGACCCATTGCAGCCTGATTCCGTACTGGTCGAAACGTCTGGGCAAATCCAGCCTGACCGCGTGCCAGCGTTCGGCGCGGGGCGGTGAACTGTTCTGTCGGCTGGAGGGCGAGCGAGTGAAGATCGGTGGGAATGCGACGCTGGTGGCCAGCGGCACATTGATGCTGGGCTGAGAGCAAAAAAACAAGGGAGCCATCAGGCTCCCTCATTGTTTGGGTGCAGATCAGTGCGCAGTACTGTAACGGCGGACGCCGTTTTCCACCGCCGGAATCTGCGCCGCCGTGCTGCCGGAGGCCTGGAACAACACCAGATGTTCCGCTGCCACTCGAATCCCGACATCCGCACCCACCTGATGGTCGGCATGGCTTGGGAAGATCGATTCCAGCTGCGCACCGGTCGGCAGTTGCAGGCGATACAGGGTCGAGGCGCCGAGGAACGTCTTGCCGACGATCCGCGCTTTCAACCCGCTGTCCGGCGCGTAAACGATGTCGTCCGGCCGCAGCAGCACATCCACTGCGCCACCGACCGGCCAGGTGTAGGCGCGATTGCCGCGCAATTCGCCGAGTTCGGTCTGCACCGATTCCGGGCTGCCGAGCTGGCCGCGAATGAAGTAACCCTGACCGATGAAGCTTGCGACAAATGGCGTCGCCGGCTCGTGATAGAGGTTGTACGGCGTGTCCCACTGTTCCAGCCGGCCTTCCTTGAACACGCCGACGTGATCGCTGACGGCGAAGGCTTCTTCCTGGTCGTGAGTCACCAGAATCGCGCTGGTGCCACGGGCCTTGAGGATGTCGCGCACTTCATGGCTGAGCTTGCGGCGCAACTCGCCATCGAGGTTGGAGAACGGCTCGTCGAGCAGCAACAGCTGCGGCTCCGGTGCCAGGGCGCGGGCGAGAGCGACACGTTGTTGCTGGCCGCCGGACAGCTCATGGGGGAAGCGCTTGCCGAGGTTCTTCAGGTTGACCAGTTCCAGCAGCTCTTCGGTGACGCGCTCCTTGTTCGGGTGCTTGCGGATACCGAAGGCGATATTGTCCGCGACACTCAGGTGCGGGAACAGCGCGTAGTCCTGGAACACCATGCCGATCCGGCGCTTTTCCGGAGCGAGGGTGAAACCGGCGCTGGAGATCACTTCACCGCCGAGAGAGATTTCCCCTTCGTGCACCGGCTCAAAACCGGCAATCGCGCGCAGGGTGGTGGTCTTGCCACAGCCGGACGAGCCGAGCAGGCAACCAATGTCACCGGCGTTGAGGTGCAGGTTGAGGTTCTGCACCACACGTTGATCTTGATAGCCGCAAGCGAGGTTGCGCAGGTTCAGCAGTAATTCATGACTCATGCGTGGTGATATGCCGGTTCGACGAGGAACTCGAGCAGGGCCTTCTGTGCGTGGAGACGGTTTTCTGCCTGATCCCAGGCGACGGAGCGCGGATCATCGAGCAGGTCGAGGCTGATTTCCTCACCGCGGTGAGCGGGCAGGCAGTGCATGAATAGCACGTCATCGGCAGCCAGGTCGAGCAGGGCGCGGTTGACCTGAAACGGCGCGAACAGTTTGAGGCGCTTGGCGGTTTCCTCTTCCTGCCCCATGGAGGTCCAGACGTCGGTGCTCACCAGATGCGCGCCGCGCACGGCGTCTTTCGGGTCGCGGACGATGGTCACGCGGTCACCGGCCTTGGCCACGAATTCAGGGTTTGGCTCATAGCCTTCCGGGCAGGCCACGCGCAACTGGAAGTCGAACTGGATCGCCGCTTCTATATAGCTGTTGCACATGTTGTTGCCGTCGCCGATCCAGGCCACGGTCTTGCCCTGGATGGAGCCGCGGTGTTCGAGGAAGGTCTGCATGTCGGCCAGCAACTGACACGGATGCAGGTCATCGGACAGGCCGTTGATCACCGGCACGCGGGAGTTGGCAGCGAATTCGGTCAGGGTGCTGTGGGCAAAGGTACGGATCATCACTGCGTCGAGCATGCTCGACATGACGATGGCGCAGTCGCCGATCGGCTCGCCACGACCCAGTTGGGTGTCGCGCGGCGACAGGAAGATCGCCTGGCCGCCGAGCTGGATCATGCCGGCCTCGAAGGAGATCCGGGTACGGGTCGAGGATTTCTCGAAGATCATCCCCAGGACGCGGTTTTTCAGAGGCTCGAACAGTACGCCGCGGTTACGCAGGTCCTTGAGCTCAACGCCTCGACGGATCACGCTGACCAGCTCTTCGGGCGTGCAATCCATCAGGGAGAGAAAGTGCCTTGCGCTCATCATTGACTACCTTTTTGCTACAAACCGCAGATGCTCAAAGCCTTGTTTATCGGAACAACGGGCGAGACCTGCGGCGTAAGCCGCACGGGGGCGACGAAATAGGGGAAGGCGCGATATTGACACTAAATGTCGCGTTTTTCCAATAGGCTACGGTTTTTGCAGAAATGCGCCGGGGTTGGAACAGTGCGAACACTGTGATTTCCGGTAAGTTTTCGAGAGGGCAGCAAGGCATTTGTACACTGGCCCCACCGGGCTTGGCAATCAGGCGCGGCGGGGATGGCACGGCTCTGGTCGGTTTGCGACCGGTGAACCACCGATTCGCTTGGTCGGATGCGCAGGTTGAAACATTTGCTAAAGCAAAGTGCTGGGTTATAAATAAATCACGAGCGACGCAGGAAGCCTCCGCATGGAATCGAAAGAAAAACTGTTAATGGAACTGCTGGGCCACACGGCACGCTCATTGACCCACCTCACCGCCTCGATGACTTCGATGTCCTTCGAACTGCTGCGCAGCGAAGACGACGTGGTCAAGGCCGCCAGCCGGCAGATGATCGACCGCATGGCGACCATCAGCGCCGGGCTCGACGAGCATTGGCGACTGATCGGCGAACTCACCGGCGTCCACGTCGCCCACGAGCAGATCGAGACCATCCAGGAAATCCAGCTGGCCGCGCCGCCACAGCTTCCGGCGAACTGACGCGTCTATCGGCGGGCCTGATGGCCGCCGATTCACAAGACGAACGTCGCTGGCGCTGCACCGGGTCGCGGGCCATAGTTTTGTTCCCGCAGGCGTGATTGCCTGCCCAGAACAAGACAGAGACTGGCCATGACCAAGACTCTCCACCACCGTGCCTGCCACCTGTGTGAAGCCATCTGCGGCTTGACCATCGAAACCACCGAAACCGACGGCCAGGTGCAGATCACCTCGATCAAGGGCGATGCCCTGGACACGTTCAGTCGTGGGCACATCTGCCCCAAGGCCGTCGCGCTGCAAGATATCCAGAACGATCCGGATCGCCTGCGTCAGCCGATGCGCCGGGTCGGCAGCGAATGGCTGCCCATCGAGTGGGACGAGGCGGTCGAGCTGGTCGCCGAAAAACTCTCGGCGATTCAGGAGCGTCATGGGCAGAACGCGGTCGCCGTGTATCAGGGCAACCCCAGCGTGCACAACTACGGGTTGATGACCCACAGCAATTACTTCCTCGGCCTGTTGAAAACCCGCAACCGCTATTCGGCGACGTCGGTCGATCAACTGCCCCATCACCTGACCAGCTACCTGATGTACGGCCACGGCCTGCTGCTGCCGATCCCGGACATCGATCACACCGATTTCATGCTGATCCTGGGCGGTAATCCACTGGCCTCCAACGGCAGCATCATGACTGTGCCGGATGTCGAGAAGCGTCTGAAAGCGATCCAGGCCCGAGGCGGCAAAGTGGTGGTGGTCGATCCACGGCGCAGCGAGACGGCGGCGATGGCCGATCAGCATCTGTTCGTGCGCCCCGGCGGCGATGCGGCGTTGTTGTTTGGTGTGCTCAATACGTTGTTCAGCGAAGGACTGACGTCTGACAGTCATTTGCCGGTGGACGGTCTGGACGACGTGCGCGCGGCGGTGGCGGGATTCACCGCTGAAGCCATGAGCCCGTTGTGCGCCGTTCCCTCCGAACAGATCCGCCAACTGGCCCGGGACTTCGCCGCCGCGCCAAGCGCCGTTTGCTACGGTCGGATGGGGGTTTCCACTCAAGCCTTCGGCACGCTGTGTCATTGGGTTGTGCAGTTGATCAATCTGGTCACCGGCAACCTGGACCGCGTCGGTGGTGCCTTGTGTACCGAGCCGGCGGTGGATCTGGTCGCCTCGACTTCAGGCGGGCACTTCAATAAATGGCAGAGCCGCGTGTCCGGACGTCCCGAGTACGGCGGTGAGCTGCCGGTCTCGGCGCTGGCTGAAGAAATGCTCACCGAAGGCGAGGGGCAGATTCGCGCGTTGATTACAGTGGCTGGCAATCCGGTGTTGTCCACGCCCAATGGCCGGCAACTGGAGCAGGCGCTGGACGGGCTGGAGTTCATGGTCAGCGTCGACCTGTACATCAACGAAACCACGCGCTATGCCGACCTGATCCTGCCGTCGACTTCGGCGCTGGAGAACGATCACTACGACACCACTTTCAATCTGTTTGCGGTGCGCAACGTCACTCGATTCAACCGGGCAATCCTCGCCAAACCCGAAGGGGCGCTGCACGACTGGGAAATCTTCGTCGGCCTGGCCAAGGCCTTCGCCGCGAAGACCGGCAAGGAGCTGAAACCGACGATGCCGCCGTCGAAGATGATCGACACGGGATTGCGCATGGGCGCCTATGGCGATGCGTCCGAGCATAAATTGTCGCTGGCGACGCTGTTCGATCATCCGCACGGTGTTGACCTGGGAGCGCTGAAACCCAACCTGACACCGCGATTGAAGACCTTCAATCAACGAGTTCAGGCGGCGCCGCCGGAAATCCTCGCCGACCTGGCGCGCTTCGCCGCGTTGCAGGCGCCGGCCGCCGATGAGCTGTTGATGATTGGTCGCCGTCATGTACGCAGCAACAATTCGTGGATGCACAATTACCACCGGTTGGTGAAGGGCAAGCCGCGTCATCAGTTGTTGATGAATCCGGACGATCTCGCCAGTCGCGGGCTCAGTGATGGTCAGCTTGTCCGGGTCAGTTCGCGGGTCGGGCAGATCGAGGTCGAGGTGCTGGGCAGCGCGGACATGATGAAGGGCGTGGTCAGTCTGCCGCACGGATGGGGCCATGCCCGGCCGGGTGTGCAGATGTCGATCGCCAGCGGTCAGCCGGGCTCCAGCGCCAATGACCTGACCGATGAATGCCAGCTCGACGAGCTGTCAGGCAATGCGGCGCTCAATGGCGTGCCGGTGAAGGTGGCGGCGGCTTGAGCAAGTCTGTCGGGGAGACCGAGCAGGGCGCTCGGGATTCCGTTACAATGCGCCACCGTGCCGACCCATGAGTCGGAAAGTTCAGCCGAGGTGCTCCATGGATATCATCGAAACGATTAAAGAGCAGATTGCCAACAACACCATTCTGCTTTACATGAAAGGCTCGCCGAATGCCCCCCAGTGTGGCTTCTCCGCGAAAGCTGCGCAGGCTGTGATGGGCTGCGGCGAGAAGTTCGCCTACGTCGACATCCTGCAGAACCCGGAAATCCGCGCCAACCTGCCGAAGTACGCCAACTGGCCGACTTTCCCGCAGCTGTGGGTAGCCGGTGAACTGGTCGGCGGCAGCGACATCATGGCTGAAATGTTTGCCAACGGTGAGCTGCAGACCCTGGTCAAGGAAGCATCCGCCAAGGCTGCTGCGGCCAAGTCCCAAGCCTGATTGGCTTCTGCCCGGATTTCGGCGAGCTGAAGTCCGGGCAATAAAAAGCCCCGCCTCTCGAAAGAGGGCGGGGCTTTTTAGTGTCGCGAGTTTAGCGCTGGCTAATTACTCGTCTTCGCCCATCTGCGATTGCAGATAGTTCTCAAGACCGACTTTATCGATCAGGCCCAGTTGGGTTTCCAGCCAGTCGATGTGTTCTTCTTCGGATTCGAGGATGTCTTCGAGCAATTCACGGCTGCCGAAGTCACCCACCGATTCGCAATGCGCGATGGCGGCTTTCAGGTCAGCGTGGCCGGTCTTCTCGATACGCAGGTCGCACTCCAGCATTTCCTTGGTGTGCTCGCCGATGTGCAGCTTGCCCAGGTCCTGCACGTTCGGCAGGCCTTCGAGGAACAGGATGCGCTTGATCAGCTTGTCCGCGTGCTTCATCTCGTCGATGGATTCGTGATACTCGTGCTTGCCGAGCTTGTTCAGGCCCCAATCTTCATACATGCGCGCATGCAGGAAGTACTGATTGATCGCGACCAGCTCATTGGCAAGGATCTTGTTGAGATGCTGGATGACTGTTACGTCGCCTTTCATGATGGGAGTCCTGCCCTAAGTAACGGTATATAAGGCAGAGTTTGAGCTTGGTATTTATAAGTGTCAAACCTAAGTTATTGAATAATAAATGAAAATTAATCTGAATAAGAATGTTTGTGTTCCGCGTCTAGACGCTAAGCAGTTGATTTTCAGGCATAAAAAAACCGGACATAAGTCCGGTTCTTCGAATTCTGGATAATTACGCGGCGGTAAATTCTGCCGGGTAGGGGATCGCAGCCTGGGCGGTTTGCAGCTTGGTCAGGGTTTCGCGGACCACTTCCTTCGCCAGGCACGCACATTTGCCGCATTGGCTGGCGACGCCGGTGGCCTGACGGACTTCTTTATAGCTGCAGCAACCTTCATAGATCGCTTCGCGGATCTGTCCGTCGGTGACGCCAGTGCAGAGGCAAACATACATAAGTGAGAACCGTCGCTGGTTGTGACTCAATTGCGATGGATCTTAATGTTAACGAGAATGATTGTCAAAGTGCTTTCCCAGTGGTTTTCATCGCCACAGCCTGTGACTGACGAACGGTGGTGCATGGCCGGATGCCAGCCGGGATTTCGCGAAAAACCTTTAAGGACAGTCGAAAAACGCAGTGTATGATGGTCGGCCCTTGCGAAGGGGGTTCGTGTCACAGGGCTGTCGCCTGAGGGTGGCAGGCTGGCCCGAACCCTGAACTTCAAGTTTCTACACCAGGAGATATCAATGAGCGTACTCGTAGGCAAACAAGCCCCTGACTTCACCGTCCCGGCCGTACTCGGCAATGGCGAGATCGTTGACAGCTTCACCCTGTCCTCGGCCATCAAAGGCAAATACGGCCTGGTGTTCTTCTACCCGCTGGACTTCACCTTTGTCTGCCCGTCCGAGCTGATCGCTCTGGACAACCGCATGGCCGACTTCAAGGCACGCAACGTTGAAGTAGTCGCCGTTTCGATCGACTCGCACTTCACCCACAACGCCTGGCGCAACACACCGGTCAACAATGGCGGCATCGGCCAGGTGAAATACACCATGGCTGCCGACATGAAGCACGAAATCGCCAAGGCCTACGACGTTGAGTCCGAAGGCGGCGTGGCTTTCCGTGGCGCGTTCCTGATCGATGACAAAGGCGTTGTCCGCTCGCAGATCATCAACGACCTGCCGCTGGGCCGTAACATGGAAGAGCTGATCCGTCTGGTCGACGCTCTGCAATTCCACGAAGAGCACGGCGAAGTCTGCCCTGCCAACTGGAAAAAAGGCGACAAAGGCATGAACGCTTCGCCAGAAGGCGTTGCGGCTTACCTGACCGAGAACGCTGCTGCCCTGTAAGGCGCAACGTCGAGGTACAAAAAAACCGGCTCTTGAGCCGGTTTTTTCATGCGCGGGATTTAACCCGACGACCCTCAGTCGTCGAAGTCTTCCCAGCCGCCCATCTGTTTCCAGCGGTTGACGATGCCGCAGAACAGCTCGGCCGTCTTCTCGGTGTCGTAACGCGCGGAGTGCGCTTCACGGCCGTCGAAGTCGATGTCGGCTGCCTGACAGGCCTTGGCCAATACGGTTTGACCGTAGGCCAGACCCGCGAGGGTCGCAGTGTCGAAGCTGGAGAACGGGTGAAACGGATTGCGCTTCATGTCCAGCCGCGCGACGGCAGCATTGAGGAAGCCGAGGTCGAAGCTGCTGTTGTGGCCGACCAGAATCGCCCGCTTGCAGCCGTTGGCTTTCAAGGCCTTGCGCACGCCACGGAAGATGTCGGTCAGCGCTGTTTCTTCGCTGACAGCCATGCGCAACGGATGATCGAGCTTGATCCCGGTGAACTCCAGTGCCGCCGGTTCAACGTTGGCGCCTTCGAACGGCTCGACGCGGAAGAAGTAGGTGTGATCCGGATAGACGAAACCCTTTTCATCCATGGCGATGGTAGTCGCGGCAATCTCCAGCAGAGCGTCGGTGGCCGAGTTGAAGCCACCGGTTTCTACGTCGACGACAACCGGCAGGTAGCCGCGAAAGCGTGCTGCCATTGGATGACGGGAACCGCCGCCACCTTGACCGTCCAGTTCGTCGTCGAAATGGTCTTCACTCACGCGTGTTCCTCCAGCAGGCGCCAGCGCAGTTTTTCACCGGCGCGCAGCGGGATAACGGTCAGCTCGCCGAAAGGCAGGCTGGTCGGGGCGGTCCATTCATCACGAACCAGGGTGATGCGATCGGTGTTTGCCGGCAGGCCATAGAAACGCGGGCCGTTGAGGCTGGCGAACGCTTCGAGCTTGTCCAGCGCATTACGCTGTTCGAAGGCTTCGGCATACAGCTCGATGGCGGCATACGCGGTGTAGCAGCCGGCGCAGCCGCAGGCGGCTTCCTTGGCGTGCTGGGCGTGCGGCGCCGAATCGGTACCCAGGAAGAATTTCGCGCTGCCGCTGGTGGCGGCGTCGAGCAGGGCTTCCTGGTGAGTGTTGCGTTTGAGGATCGGCAGGCAATAGAAGTGCGGCCGGATCCCGCCCACCAGCATGTGGTTGCGGTTGTAGAGCAGGTGATGCGCGGTGATGGTCGCGCCGACGTTGGCCGAAGCCTCGTTGACGAACTGCACGGCATCGCCGGTGGTGATGTGTTCGAACACCACTTTCAGTGTCGGGAAACGCTCGACCACGCGGCGCATGTGCTCGTCGATGAAGATTTTTTCGCGGTCGAACACGTCGACGTCGCCACGGGTGACTTCGCCGTGGATCAACAGCGGCATGCCGGCTTCGGCCATGGCTTCCAGCACCGGGAAAATCTTGTCGATGCTGGTGACCCCGGAATCGGAGTTGGTGGTGGCGCCAGCCGGATACAGCTTGGCGGCGTGCACGAAACCGCTGGCCTTGGCCTCACGGATTTCTTCGGGCTGGGTGCGGTCGGTGAGGTACAGCACCATCAGCGGTTCGAAACGACTGCCGGCCGGGCGGGCAGCGAGAATCCGCTGGCGATAGCCGTCGGCTTCAGCGGCGTTGCGCACCGGAGGTACCAGGTTGGGCATGATGATGGCGCGACCAAAGGTGCGCGCGACATCCGCAACGGTATTGGTCAACACGGCACCATCGCGAAGATGAATGTGCCAGTCGTCGGGACGCAGCAGGGTCAGGCGGTCGGACATGAGGGGATTCCAGGCGGGTCAAACTGAGGCGAATGCTACCGGAAAAGACTCTTGCAGGCACTCGCTATCAAGTTTTGCGACGAGCGTCCGATATCCCATAGGTATGCCGTAAAGATGTATGTCTCGGTCTTTTTTGTTGTAGAAGCCAATGGAGCCTCCCGTGCGCCAGCGATATTTAGCCTTGCTCAGTGTGTTTGCCAGCCTCCCCGCGATGGCACTGACCTACCAGACCCGTCTGGAGAACATTGAGTGGACGGTCGAGGGCGACAAGTTCGAGTGCCGTCTGACGCAGCCGATCACTGATTTTGGCTCAGGGCAATTCGTGCGCAAGGCCGGCGAGCAGGCGACCTTCCGCCTGAACGCCTACAACGCCATGCTCGGCGGTGGTTCGGCGACCTTGCTGGCAGCGGCTGCGCCGTGGCAGCCGGGTCGTGGCGACATCAATCTGGGCACGGTTCGACTGGGCAGCGGCAACGTGCTGTTCAACAGTTCTCAATCCCAGGCCGGGCAGTTGATCAGCGGGCTGATGGACGGTCGCAGCCCGGTGGTGCGCCGGGCATCGGGCGATGGTCGGGTGTCGGAAGTGCGCCTGTTGCCGGTCAAGTTCAGCAAGGCGTTCAATGACTATCAGACCTGCGTGGCGAAACTGCTCCCGCAGAATTTCGATCAGGTCAAGCAATCGCAGATCGGCTTCCCCGGCGAAGGCATCGAACTGGACGCCGCCGCCAAGGCCAAGCTGCAAGTGATGCTCGAGTACATGAAGGCCGATCCGACGGTCAATCACATCGAACTCGACGGCCACTCGGACAACAGCGGCAATCGCCTGACCAATCGCGAACTGTCGCGCCGCCGCGCGCTGGCCGTGGTCGACTTCTTCAAGGCCAACGGCATCCAGGAGTCGCAGATCACCGTGCGTTTCCATGGTGAGCGTTATCCTCTGGTGCCGAACACCAATGCCGCCAACCGGGCCAAGAACCGTCGGGTCAATGTGCACCTTGCGCGGGTGGCACCGACGACTGCTCCAGCGCCTCAGGCCAGCACACCTGCCAACACTGCGGCGACTTCCTGACCTGCCGGTCATCGTCGCTCTCTCGACAGATTCTGTCGCTTTGTCGTCTTAAGCTGTCGCGCCTCTGTAAATTATCGCGTTTGAGCGGTAGACTCCTCGGCTTTCCGTAGAACCCCGTGGAGTGATGGCATGGCGGACGTAAACAAGGTCGTTCTGGCGTATTCCGGCGGCCTGGACACTTCGGTGATCCTCAAGTGGCTGCAGGATACTTATAACTGTGAAGTCGTGACCTTCACCGCTGACCTGGGTCAGGGCGAAGAGGTCGAGCCGGCTCGCGCCAAGGCGCAGGCCATGGGCGTCAAAGAAATCTACATCGACGACCTGCGCGAAGAATTCGTGCGTGACTTCGTGTTCCCGATGTTCCGCGCCAACACCGTTTACGAAGGCGAGTACCTGCTGGGTACTTCCATTGCGCGTCCGCTGATCGCCAAGCGTCTGATCGAAATCGCCAACGAAACCGGCGCCGACGCCATTTCCCACGGCGCAACCGGCAAGGGCAACGACCAGGTGCGTTTCGAACTGGGTGCCTACGCGCTCAAGCCAGGCGTGAAAGTGATCGCCCCTTGGCGCGAGTGGGACCTGCTGTCCCGCGAGAAACTGATGGACTACGCCGAGAAGCACGCGATCCCGATCGAGCGTCACGGCAAGAAGAAATCCCCGTACTCGATGGACGCCAACCTGCTGCACATCTCCTATGAAGGCGGCGTGCTGGAAGACACCTGGACCGAGCACGAAGAAGACATGTGGCGCTGGACCGTCTCCCCGGAGAAGGCTCCCGACACCCCGCAATACCTGGAACTGACCTACCGCAACGGCGACATCGTCGCGCTGGACGGCGTCGAAATGACTCCGGCCACCGTACTGGCGACCCTGAACAGGATCGGTGGCGAGCACGGCATCGGCCGTCTGGACATCGTCGAGAACCGTTATGTCGGCATGAAGTCCCGTGGCTGCTACGAAACCCCGGGCGGCACCATCATGCTGCGCGCTCACCGCGCCATCGAATCGATCACCCTGGACCGCGAAGTCGCTCACCTCAAAGACGAGCTGATGCCGAAGTACGCCAGCCTGATCTACACCGGTTACTGGTGGAGCCCTGAGCGTCTGATGCTGCAACAGATGATCGACGCTTCTCAGGTCAACGTGAACGGCGTTGTGCGCCTTAAGCTGTACAAGGGCAACGTGATCGTGACCGGCCGCAAGTCCGACGATTCGCTGTTCGACGCCAACATCGCGACCTTCGAAGAAGACGGCGGCGCCTACAACCAGGCCGACGCGGCGGGCTTCATCAAGCTCAACGCACTGCGCATGCGTATTGCTGCCAACAAGGGCCGCAAGTTGTTCTAAGTTCTTCGGGCCTGATGGAAAGAACGGCCTTGTCGTAGCGACAAGGCCGTTTTTTTTTGGAGCGGGGGCTCGTTTGACTTGATAGGTACCTGTCAGCGTTACTGTCATCATCGGCTGTACATCGTGCATTGCATGGATGTCTTCCTCCACGCTTTATCTCCTTTCATATCTTTCCCAATACAGATGTATTCAACGAATGAGTGTTGTAAACAATACAGAAGGTTGTTCCTTGTGTTCTTTTGAGTTTTTTTTCCAGATTGTCGATATGTTCTTTAAGTAAAATATCTGACACAGCGTCGGTTAAAAACAGAAACAGCCTCAGCGAATGCTTGTTTGGATGTGGGAACTTTTCCAGTAGCTCCGCTATTACCGAACTCGTGTGTATCTGTCGAATGTCAATGATGTACACCCTGTCCAACGGTTTTGGTAGTTTGACAGCGTGTAAATCGACATTCGGCTGAGTGGGTGCAACCTTGTTCGGAAGATTGATTTCTTCTTCGAAAGCCTTGAGAAAGTTCTTGTCGTTGTCGAAGTCGGATGGAGCATACAGAGAGCGATAGTTGAAGTTCAGGGTGATGAAGAACAGAAACAACAGGTAGAACGGAAAACTGATCAGGAACCAGACGTACAGCTCCCGTTCATTATTATTAAGAAATGGCAGTGATACGGCGGCGGAGGTTTCCGATATAAAAGCGAAGATGGCAATGACGGTAATGGGGTTGGGGATCTTCCTGTTGATTTTTAGCATGGTATTTACTCATGAATGGTCTTTCTCGTCGTCTTGATTGAGTGAGTGGTCGAGTTTCAAGTTGTCGGATAAACAGGATTCTCGGTGTTTGGTGTTTATATTAAATTCCAGGAGTGCGATATGTGTAAGGTGTTTCTGTTTTTTAATGTGTGGTCGCTGATCTTCGTTTCGGTGTTTAGCCTGTCATGAACGCTATCGAGAAGGGCGGGGTAGGAGCCGAACTTCCGGATGGGAGTTCATGTTTTTCTGTGAGTGAGTCTTTTCTGTAGGAATAATCTTTATTGGCTGTAGGAGGCGTCTCTCGGTGCTGGTGTAGAGGAACTTATCCATGCCATGGAGGAAATGACTGAGTTATTGTGCCGGTTCTAAAAATTCGAACAGCGAAACTGGACTTGCCCATGAATAAAGTGCTGATCGTGGATGATCACCCCGTCATTCGTCTTGCGGTACGTATGCTGATGGAACGTCATGGCTACGAAGTCATTGCAGAAACGGATAACGGCGTGGATGCATTACAACTTGCTCGTGACCAGATGCCGGATATCGTCATTCTGGATATCGGCATACCGAAACTGGATGGTCTGGAAGTCATTGCGCGTCTTACGACCATTGCAATGCCATTGAAGGTGCTGGTGCTGACGTCCCAGTCACCGGGACATTTTTCCATGCGCTGCATGCAGTCGGGGGCGGCGGGCTATGTCTGCAAGCAACAGGATCTGACGGAGTTGCTGAGTGCCATCAAGGCGGTACTGTCCGGATACAGCTATTTTCCGAATCAGGCGCTGCATACCGTGCGGACCAGCCTTGGAAACGCCAGCGAAGCGGACATGGTCGATCGCCTGTCCGGGAGGGAAATGATGGTGTTGCAGCAGTTGGCGCGCGGCAAGACCAACAAGGAAATTGCCGACGGAATGTTCCTCAGCAACAAGACCGTGAGTACCTACAAAACCCGGTTACTATTGAAGCTCAACGCGCGCTCGCTGGTGGATCTGATCGAACTGGCGCAGCGAAACGGTCTGGTCTGAGAGTTTCAGTGGCTGACGGATCATGGGCGGATCGGAATCAGCGTGTGACAGAAACAGAAAAGCCTCCGTTTCGGGAGGCTTTCAAATGTCAGAGATCAAAATCGTAATCGGCCAATTGCTTTTGCAGTCGGCGCTCCTCAAGCAGGTTGTCGATGGTTCGGCGTTTGCTCAAGTTGGTCTTGGCGACTTCAACCACAGGATCGGCATCATCGGCCTCCGTGGCGATAAAGTCGTCATCCGCTTCCAATTGCTCTTTGCTGGTGCTCATAAGGTCAACTCCAGGCTAAGACTGCCTTTGGCGCTCCTTATATCGATATTCCAGCAGATGGTAAAAAAGATTTTTTCAATCGATAAATCAATAAAACCAATAGTCGCTCAATCGTCAGAAGTTTTGTGCTTGTAATCGCACAGATCTTCAATCCGACAGCTGCCACAACGGGGTTTGCGTGCCAGACACACATAGCGTCCGTGAAGAATGAGCCAGTGGTGCGAGTCGAGCAGGTATTCTTTTGGCACAAACTTCATCAGCTTCTTTTCCACCTCGACCACATTTTTACCCGGTGCAATGCCGGTGCGGTTGCTGACCCGGAAGATGTGGGTGTCCACGGCCATGGTCAACTGGCGGAACGCGGTGTTGAGCACGACGTTGGCGGTCTTGCGGCCAACGCCGGGCAAGGCTTCCAGTTCTTCACGCGTCTGCGGGACTTCCCCGTTGTGTAATTCGACCAGCAGGCGGCAGGTCTCGATCACGTTTTTGGCCTTGCTGTTATAGAGGCCGATAGTCTTGATGTACTCGGACAACCCTTCGACGCCCAAGGCGTGAATGGCCGCCGGTGTGTTCGCCACCGGAAACAGCTTCGCCGTCGCCTTGTTCACCCCGACGTCCGTGGATTGCGCGGACAGAATCACCGCAATCAATAGTTCGAAGGGCGAGGAGTAGGCCAGTTCGGTCTTGGGCTCGGGGTTGTCCTCGTGAAGCCTGCGGAAAATCTCCAGACGTTTTGCGGCATTCATGGGTGATGCGTTTCCTCGGGTAAGGCGGCAGGGCGAGTCCAGGCCTGACGGGCGGCCAGTAACAATCCAAGCAATATGAAGGCGCCGGGAGCCAGCGTCGCGAAATGCAGGCCGTCGCCGAACAGAATCAAACCTTGCCAGTGTTCGGACAGATGATGGCCGATGCTGCCCTGACCGATCAGCTCACGCAACACTGCGAGCACAATCATCAGCGCGGTAAACAGGCCGCAAAGTTTTAGTCGATTACGGACAGGCCGGCGAAAAAATCCATTGTGTTCCAGCACGACGCACTGCAAGCCAATCAGCCCGGCATAAAGACTGATCAGTTGATGCCACTGCATCGCAACGCGTTGCAGAAAAATATCGGCGCAGCCGGCCAGAGTTGCGGCCAGTATCAGGCTGACCGGCAACAGGCTCTCGCTGCTCAGGCGCGAGCGCAGCGGTGTCATGCACAAACCGTAAACGCCCACGACAACCGCAAACATCAACAGAGTCGCCAGCGCACCCGCAACGGAGTCGGTGGCACCGATCAGCAGCACCAGCATCATTGAGTTCGACAGAGTCGCTGACGTATTCATGGAGCGCTCCCGAGCAGGGTCGTCCGGTGTTCATCGAAGTAACGCAGGGCATCGTGAATGGCATTGATCGCCGCGCGAGAGGTAATGGTTGCGCCCGCGATCTGGTCGAATTCTCCCTGATCCTTTTTCAGCGCCCATCCGGCGTCGGTCGGTTGGTTGCTCGATTTTCCGCTAAAAGTCTCAAGCCAGCCATTTGGCCAGTCGCCGATATGCCCACCCAGCGAAGGCGTTTCGTTTTGCTCGAGGGTTTTGACTCCGAGCAATCGGCCGTCGGCATCGATGGCAATCAGCAACTCGATATTGCCGGCATAACCTTGGGTCCGGCTGCGCAACAGTGCCGCCACGGGGTGGCCGCTTTTGGTCGCCCGATAACCGCCCAGCATCAGACTGTGGCTCAGGTTGATGTCGGTCAGCGTCAGAGGTTGTTCCAGCGGCTGATTGTCGTAAGCGTCGACCGGCAGCACGTCCAGCAATTTACGATTCTCGAACAGACGCTGTGCGGCGGCAATCTGCGGTGCGTTGCTGCGTTGCACCAGCCACGTCACGCCGATGCCCAGCGCGGTAATCAACGCTAGTGTGATCAGGCTGTTCGTTCGGTTCATGGTGTCACCTGCGCCTGACGGGCCATCGCGAAGCGCTCCAGCGCCGGCACGCACAGGTTCATCAACAGCACCGCAAACGCCACGCCGTCGGGGTAACCCCCCCAGGTGCGAATCACGTAAGTCAGCAACCCCACGCCGATGCCGAACAGCAGGCGGGCGAGCGGACTTTTTGCCCCCGAGACCGGTTCAGTGACAATAAAAAATGCCCCGAGCATGGTAGCGCCACTCAGCAGGTGAAACAGTGGCGAGCCGTGGGAGTCCGATCCCGAACCGTTCCAGCACAACAGGCTGATCACGAACAGGCTGGCGAGCATGCCGACCGGCGCGTGCCAGCCAAACACCCGGCGCTGCAACAAAAACAGCCCACCGGCGAGGAACGCCAGATTGATCCATTCAACGCCGTGCCCGCCAAAGCGACCGAATGCCGGATTACCGGCAAACAATTCGTTCATGGTCAGGCTTTTATTGATGCGCAGACTGTCCAGCGCGGTGGCCTGAACCCAGGCATCCGGTTGCGCGCCCAGACTGAACACCTGACCAAAAGCCGCCGTCAGATCCATGCCATGGGCCGGCCAATGGGTCATCGGCTGAGGAAACGTCACCATGGCCAGCGCGAAGCCGAGCATGGCCGGATTAAATGGATTTCGGCCAACACCACCGTAGAGATGTTTGCCCAGCAGCAGGCCCGAGGCGATCGCCGTAACCGTCAGCCACCACGGGCAATAAGGCGGCAGGGCAATCGCCAGCAGCGTGGCGCTGACCACCGCGCTGCCATCGGTCAAGGTGGCCTGCATGGGTTGCTGACGCAGGTGTGTCACGGCGGCTTCAACACCCATAGCCGTGACGACGGACAGGATCAGGTTGATCAGCACGCCCCAACCGTAAAACCAGAACAACGCCAGCCAACCCGGCAATGTCGCCAGCAAAACCAGCTTCATTGCCTGTTGCAGGCGCTCGTCTCTGGTTTCAATGGATGACATGGGCTTGTACCTGCCGCTCTGCTTCTTGCAGGCGGGCGCGGGCTTTTTCGAGGATGTCGGTGGGCGTGCCGTCGCGCCGTTGCAGTTTGTTAAGGTCGGCGCGAGCGTAGGCCAGTTCGGTTTTCAGCTGGCGCAACTGGTCGTCGATCGGACGTTTCTCGACACGCACAAGCTCCGGCGCCGGTTGATTGCTGGCGGCTTCGGCATTGTGCAGCGCCTGTTCGGCGTCACGCAGCGCTTGCTCCAGCGCGGCGATCTCGGCTGGCGGGGCCTCTGCGGTTTGCGCCTTCTTCAGCTCGGCGCGGCGCATCGCCAACTGGATTTTCGCTTTTTTCAGATCGGCGTCCTTTGCAGGGGCGGCTACGACTGGCGCAGGTGCCGCGCTTTTTTCCAGCTGCGCCAGTGCCTGTTCGGCCGCTTCGAACTGCTGTTGAAGGACGATCAACTGCGATTGCTGATCGTAGGTCGGCGGATGACCAAACGCCTTCAGCGACTTGTTCAATTGCGCTCGGCTCATGGCCACGTCGATCTTGGCTTTTTTCAGTGCAGCATCGGCGGTCGCGGCTTTTTGTGCGCGCACCCGTTCGAGCGCTGCTTGCACTGGATCGAGCGTGGTGGCGGCGACTTCGGCCTGTGCCGCGCGCTGCGCCCGGGCCTCACGTTCGGCTTGCTTCTGCTGTTCTTCGCGTTGCAGGCGAGCATTGCGCCGTTCAAAGCGCTGACGGGCGTGATCGCGTTTGGCCGCGCGGGCCTGCTGTTCTTCAAGGCTGATGGCCAGACCACCCACCACCGGCAGTGTGCCCAAAGGCAGCGGGTGCATCTCGATGCAATCGACCGGGCAGGGTGCCACGCACAGATCGCAACCGGTGCATTCGTCGATGATGACGGTGTGCATCAGTTTTGCCGCGCCGACGATGGCGTCGATCGGGCAGGCCTGGATGCACTTGGTGCAGCCGATGCATTCGGCCTCGCGGATGTAGGCCACTTGCGGCGGCGCCGAACCACGACTGATGTCCAGCTCCAGCACCGGGATTTTCAACAGTTCGGCCAGCGCCGCGATGGTTTCGTCGCCACCCGGCGGGCACTTGTTGATCGGCTCGCCGTCGGCGATGCCTTCAGCGTAGGGTTTGCATCCGGGATGGCCGCACTTGCCGCATTGGGTCTGCGGCAGCAGGGCATCGATGCGTTGAATCAGACTCATGTTTTGATCAGTCCACTGAATCCGAGAAAAGCCACGGCCATCAGTCCGGCGCCGATCAACAGGATCGGCAGGCCACGAAAGGGCAGGGGAATATCGTTGTCGGCCGTGCGCTCACGCAAATCGCTGAACAGGCTCAACACCAGCCAGAAACCCAGGCCGGCGCCAAGGCTCAGCGCAATTGCATGAAACAGGCCTTTGTCCGCTTGCGCGTTGATCAGTATCAGCCCCAGCACACCGGCATTGCCCAGCAGCAGCGGCCACAAACCATCGAATGGCAACGCCGGGAGCCAATGCGCCAACAGCTTCAGCAACGGCGTGATCAGCAAGATGCTCAACGGCATAAACACAAACAGGCGCAGGAATTCCAGTTGCAACGGCACCAGTAGCCAATGCCAGAGCACGTAACCCGCCACACCGACAAGCAGCATCAGACACAACGTTGCCAGCCCCAGCGCATGCACTTGTCGACGCTCACTGCCCAGCAGCGGAACGACGCCCAGCGGCCAGTGCAACACGAAGTTGTTGATCAGCGCAGCACTGAAGAGCGTAAGCACGAGTTCGGTCATGGTTCTGCCGGTGGCAACGGGCGTGTGTCATTTAAGGTTAGGCATTATCCGGCAGCCGTGGAGGGTGGGCCAGATATGAAAAATCCCACAGGCGCACGGAGCACGCCTGTGGGATCTGTCAGGGCAGAACCTTACTTGATGCGCTGACCCGGCTTGGCGCCGCTGTCCGGGCTCAGCAGGTAGATTTCTTCACCACCAGGGCCGGCTGCCATCACCATGCCTTCGGAGATGCCGAACTTCATTTTCCGTGGCTTGAGGTTGGCGATCATCATGGTCAGGCGACCGTCGAGCTTGGACGGATCCGGGTAGGCGCTCTTGATCCCCGAAAACACGTTGCGTTGCTCGTCACCGATGTCGAGGGTCAGACGCAGCAGCTTGTCCGCACCTTCAACGTGTTCGGCCTTGACGATCAGCGCCACGCGCAGGTCGACGGCGGCGAAGGTGTCGAAGTCGATTTCCGGCGACAGCGGATCCTTGGCCAGTTCGCCATTGCCGGCAGGTGCGGCGGCACCGGTGTCGGTCTGGCTGGCGGTCAGGTCTTCTTTCGAGGCGTCGGTCATGGCTTGCACTTTTACCGGGTCGATGCGGGTCATCAACGGCTTGAATTCGTTCAACTGGTGGTTGGCCAGCAGGGTGGTGTGGTCGTTCCAGGTCAGCGGGGCGACGTTGAGGAACGCCTCGGCATCGGCAGCCAACACTGGCAGCACCGGTTTGAGGAAGATCACCAGCTGGCGGAACAGGTTGATCGCCGTGGCGCAGACCGCCTGGACTTCATCCTGCTTGCCTTCCTGCTTGTTCAGCGACCATGGCGCCTTGTCGGCGATCCAGGCGTTGGCGCGGTCGGCCAACGCCATGGTTTCGCGCATGGCACGGGCGAAGTCGCGGGCCTCATAGGCGTCGGCGATGCTCGGCGCAGCGGCCAGGAAAGCTTCGGTCAGTTCCGGTGCGGCGTTGGTGTCCACCAGCAGACCGGCGTTGCCCTTCTGGATGAAACCGGCGCAACGGCTGGCGATGTTGACGACTTTGCCAACCAGGTCGGAGTTGACCTTCTGCACGAAGTCTTCGAGATTCAGGTCGAGGTCGTCCACGCCACGGCCGAGTTTGGCCGCGTAGTAGTAGCGCAGGTATTCCGGCGACAGGTGATCCAGGTAGGTACGGGCCTTGATGAAGGTGCCGCGGGACTTGGACATCTTCTGACCGTTGACGGTCAGGTAGCCGTGCACGTTGATTCCGGTCGGCTTGCGCAAACCCGCGCCTTCAAGCATCGCCGGCCAGAACAGGGCGTGGAAGTTGACGATGTCCTTGCCGATGAAGTGATACAGCTCGGCGGTGGAGTCCTTGCCCCAGAACGCGTCGAAGTCCAGCTCCGGCGTGCGGTTGCAGAGGTTCTTGAAGCTGGCCATGTAGCCGATCGGCGCGTCCAGCCACACGTAGAAGTACTTGCCCGGCTCGCCCGGGATCTCGAAACCGAAGTACGGCGCATCGCGGGAGATGTCCCACTGTTGCAGGCCGGCGTCCAGCCATTCGGCGATCTTGTTGGCCACGGCGTCCTGCAGGGTGCCGCTGCGGGTCCAGGCCTGCAGCATTTCCTGGAAGTCCGGCAGCTTGAAGAAGAAGTGCTGGGAATCCTTGAGCACCGGAGTGGCACCGGAGATCGCCGACTTCGGATCCTTCAGGTCGGTCGGCGCGTAGGTCGCACCGCATTTTTCGCAGTTGTCGCCGTACTGGTCTTCGGTGCCGCATTTCGGGCACGTGCCCTTGATGAAGCGGTCGGCCAGGAACATTTTCTTTTCCGGGTCGAAATACTGGGTGATCGAACGTTGGGCGATGTGCCCGGCGTCACGCAGCTTCAGGTAGATCTGGCTCGACAGCTCACGATTTTCTTCGGCGTGAGTGGAGTGGAAGTTGTCGAAGTCCACCAGGAACTCGGCAAAGTCGGCGCTGTGTTCGGCCTGGACGTTGGCGATCAGTTGTTCCGGGGTGATGCCTTCCTTTTCCGCGCGCAGCATGATCGCCGAACCGTGGGCGTCGTCGGCGCAGACATAAATGCACTGATTGCCGCGATGCTTCTGGAAGCGCACCCACATATCGGTCTGGATGTATTCCAGCATGTGGCCAAGGTGGATCGAACCGTTGGCGTAGGGCAGGGCGCTGGTGACGAGAATCTTGCGTGGTTCGGACATGTGGGGCTTCGCTACTTGATGAAACGGAGGTCGGCCACTATAAAGCGCCGGGAAAGATATTTCACCTCTGCAAATCGTTGCCGGACATGCCGTCCGGAGGACAGAAGGGGTAGGATACCCGCCATCTTTTCCCAGTCTTGTTATCGGAGTTGCCCATGAGTGCCGTCACTCGCGCAGCGGTGGAAGCCGTCCTCAGCCAATACACCGACCCTTACCTGAACCAGGATCCGGTCAGCGCCGGTTGCGTGCGCAACATCGAAATCACTGGCGATCGCGTCAGCGTGCAGCTGGAAATCGGTTATGCCGCGGGTCTGTTCAAGAGCGGCTGGGCGCAATTGCTGCAACTGGCCATCGAAAACCTCGACGGCGTGGTGACTGCCAGGGTCGAGGTCAACAGCGTGATCGCCGCGCACAAGGCCCAGGCGCAGATTCCGGGGCTGGCCAACGTCAAGAACGTGGTCGCCGTGGCCTCCGGCAAGGGCGGTGTGGGCAAATCCACCACCGCTGCCAACCTGGCGCTGGCGCTGGCTCGCGAAGGCGCGAAGGTCGGAATTCTCGACGCCGATATCTACGGCCCGAGCCAGGGCATCATGTTCGGCATCCCCGAGGGCACCCGTCCGCAGGTCAAGGATCAGAAATGGTTCGTGCCGCTGCAGGCCCATGGCGTGGAAGTGATGTCGATGGCGTTCCTGACCGACGACAACACACCGATGGTCTGGCGCGGGCCGATGGTCTCCGGCGCGCTGCTGCAACTGGTCACGCAAACCGCCTGGGGCGATCTGGATTACCTGGTGATCGACATGCCGCCCGGCACCGGCGACATCCAGCTGACCCTGGCGCAGAAAGTCCCGGTAGCTGG
This sequence comes from Pseudomonas sp. B7, assembly GCF_016735645.1. Taxonomy (NCBI): domain Bacteria; kingdom Pseudomonadati; phylum Pseudomonadota; class Gammaproteobacteria; order Pseudomonadales; family Pseudomonadaceae; genus Pseudomonas; species Pseudomonas sp. B7. Next base: position 701,680 of record NZ_JAERRE010000001.1, on the reverse strand, counting down.
CGCCGTGATCGTCACCACACCGCAGGATCTGGCGCTGCTCGACGCGCGCAAGGGCGTGGAAATGTTCCGCAAGGTCAACATCCCGGTGCTGGGCGTGGTGGAAAACATGGCCGTGCACATCTGCTCGAACTGCGGTCATGCCGAGCATCTGTTCGGTGAGGGCGGTGGCGAGAAGCTGGCGACCCAGTTCGGCGTCGAGCTGCTGGCTTCGTTGCCGCTGTCGATGCTGATCCGCGAACAGGCCGATGGCGGCAAACCGACGGTGATTTCCGAGCCGGACAGCCAGATCGCCATGGTTTACCAGGAACTGGCTCGCCATGTCGGCGCGCGGATCGTATTGCAGGAAGCAGCCTCGCCGGCGATGCCGAACATCACCATCAGCGACGATTGATGCCTGCGGTTTAAACAAAAACGCCCCGGTGCCTGTGCACCGGGGCGTTTTTCATTGCGCGGCAGGGGTCAGATACGCAACCCGCCGTCCATCTCCAGAATCCGGCCGGTGTAGTAGTCGTTCTCGAAGATGTACGCCGCCGAATGGGCTATCTCTTCCGGCTTGCCCATGCGCTTGAGCGGAATGCCCGAGGTCATTTTTTCCAGCGCTTCAGGCTTCATGCCCAGGGTCATCTCGGTTTCGATGAAGCCCGGCGCGATACCGGCCACGCGAATGCCGTAGCGCGCCAGTTCCTTGGCCCAGGTCACGGTCGCTGCAGCGACGCCGGCCTTGGCGGCGGAGTAGTTGGTCTGGCCGACGTTGCCCGCGCGGGAGATCGACGAGATGTTGATGATCGCGCCGCTGTTCTTCAGCTCGACCATTTTCGCCGCCACTTCACGGGTGCAGAGGAACACGCCGGTCAGGTTGACGTCGATCACCGCCTGCCATTGGGCCAGGCTCATCTTGGTCATTTCGCCGTCCTTGACCTTGAGCAGCAGGCCGTCGCGCAGGATCCCGGCGTTGTTGATCAGGCCGTGGATCGCGCCGAAGTCTTCGGCGACCTGAGCGACCATGTGCGTCACCTGCTCTTCGTTGGCGACGTTGCACAGATAGCTGCGTGCCTCGACACCCTTGGCCTTGCAGGCCGCGACGGCGTCATCGAGTTTTTCCTGGTTCAGGTCGACCAGCGCCAGCTTCGCGCCCTTGCCCGCGAAATACTCGGCCATCGAGCGGCCCAAGCCTTGGCAACCGCCAGTGATAATGATTACTTTGTCGTTGAGTTGCATTCGCATGCCCCCGAGAGCAGGTCAGAGTGGTCCTTATAGGTAGCCTCTCGATCTGCACCGGCCTGGGGCCTGTTGCACATGAGAACTGCCCGATGGCGTGTGGAACAAATTCCATGCGCCTGTCCGTTTTTTCGACGGATTCTATTTAAGGAGTCATAAATTGAGCGTTGAAGCGGCTAAGAATGCCCGAGAATTGCTTCTCAAGGAATACCGTGGCGTGCTGTCGACCCACTCCAGATCGATGCCCGGTTTTCCATTCGGCTCCGTGGTTCCCTACTGCCTGGACGAGCAGGGCCGGCCGCTGATCCTGATCAGCCGTATCGCCCAGCACACCCACAACCTGCAGAAAGATCCGAAATGTTCGCTGCTGGTGGGTGAGCGCGAGGCCGACGATGTGCAAGCCGTTGGTCGCCTGACCTATCTGGCCGAGGCGGAAAAACTCGAAGACGCGGCCGCCATCGAAGCTGCCGCCGAGCGCTACTACCGTTATTTCCCCGATTCGCAGAATTACCACAAGGCCCACGATTTCGATTTCTGGGTGCTCAAACCGGTGCGTCATCGCTACATCGGCGGTTTTGGCGCGATCCATTGGGTCGATCACCTGACCCTGGCCAACCCGTTCGCCGGCAAGGCCGAAGTCAGCATGGTCGAGCACATGAACAGCGACCACGCCAAGGCCATTGCGCATTACGTCGACCTCGCCGGCCTGCCGAAAACCGTCCCGGCGCAACTGGCCGGGATCGACACCGAAGGCATGCACTTGCGCATCGGTCAGGCGCTGTACTGGCTGCCGTTTCAAGCGCCTTGTCATACGCCGATACAAGTGCGCGAGGCCTTGGTTTCTCTGGCTCACGCCGAGGTCTGGCCAAAAAATGCGGTGGCCGACGCTTGAATTCACGAAAGGGCGACGTCATCTAAGGCTTACTGCAAGGCATTTCTTGCGTTGAGGAAACTTTGATGCGCCCTTTTTTGTTGCTCTTTCTGCTGTTCCCGGTGTTGGAGCTGTTCGTATTCGTCAAAGTGGCAGGATCGATCGGATTTTTCCCGGCCCTGCTGCTGATCATTCTCGGCTCGATGTTCGGCGTGTTCGTGCTGCGCGTCGCCGGGCTGGCCACCGCACTGCGTGCCCGTGAAAGCCTGAACCGCGGCGAGCTGCCTGCGCAAACCATGCTCGAAGGCCTGATGCTGGCCCTGGCCGGCGGCCTGCTGATCCTGCCGGGCTTCATCAGCGACGTGGTCGGTCTGGTGCTGTTGTTGCCGTTCAGTCGTCGACTGGTCGCCAACAAAATGCGTCAGCGCGCCGAAGAACAGGCCATGCGCCAGCGAGCGTTCGCCGATGACCTGCAACCTCGCGGCGGTCCTGCGCCGCGCCAGCCTCTGGGACGCGAAGGTGATGTGATCGAAGGCGAATTCGAACACCGCGACACCAAGTAACTTCTGCATCGACACGGCACCTTCGGGTGCCGTGTTCGTTTGTGGAGCTAATTCATGCAGCTTGCGTGAAAATTTTTTAGCCCCCGCCCTTGTAATAAGCTTATGCGCCCTTATGTATCGGTCACCGAAAGGTTTCCGGTATTTGAACCGGACAGACTTCCGCGGTTCGCTCGACGAGCCGCAACCGGCGCAGGCCGGATTCGTTAAACCCGCCGGGACTACACCGGCCGATGAAAACCACAATTAGGAGAGATCGACAATGAAGCTTCGTCCTCTGCATGACCGCGTCGTCATCCGTCGCAGCGAAGAAGAAAAGAAAACCGCTGGCGGTATCGTCCTGCCAGGTTCGGCTGCTGAAAAAGCCAACCACGGTGAGATTCTGGCTGTAGGCCCGGGCAAGGCACTGGAAAGCGGTGAAGTGCGCGCACTGTCCGTGAAGGTAGGCGACAAGGTTGTGTTCGGTCCGTACTCCGGCAGCAACACTGTGAAAGTCGACGGCGAAGACCTGCTGGTAATGAGCGAGAACGAAATCCTCGCCGTTATCGAAGGCTGATTACCCCCGTTCATTTTCCCGCTACTACAAAGTATTTAAGGAATATCGATCATGGCTGCTAAAGAAGTTAAATTCGGCGATTCCGCCCGCAAGAAAATGCTGGTTGGCGTAAACGTCCTGGCTGACGCGGTAAAAGCGACCCTGGGCCCGAAAGGCCGTAACGTGATCCTCGAGAAGAGCTTCGGCGCTCCGACCATCACCAAGGACGGCGTTTCCGTTGCCAAGGAAATCGAGCTGGAAGACCGTTTCGAAAACATGGGCGCGCAGCTGGTCAAAGACGTTGCCTCCCGTGCCAACGATGACGCTGGTGACGGTACTACCACCGCTACCGTTCTGGCTCAGTCGATCGTCAACGAAGGCCTGAAAGCCGTCGCTGCCGGCATGAACCCGATGGACCTGAAGCGCGGTATCGACAAAGCGACCATCGCTGTCGTTGCCGAGCTGAAAAAACTGTCCGCACCATGCACCGACACTAAAGCGATCGCTCAGGTTGGCACCATCTCCGCCAACTCCGACAACTCCATCGGCGACATCATTGCCGAAGCCATGGAAAAAGTCGGTAAAGAAGGCGTGATCACCGTTGAAGAAGGCTCGGGCCTGGAAAACGAACTGTCGGTTGTAGAAGGCATGCAGTTCGACCGTGGCTACCTGTCCCCATACTTCGTCAACAAGCCGGACACCATGGTCGCCGAGCTGGAAGGCGCGCTGATCCTGCTGGTCGACAAGAAGATCTCGAACATCCGCGAAATGCTGCCAGTACTGGAAGCCGTTGCCAAAGCCGGCCGTCCACTGCTGATCGTTGCCGAAGACGTTGAAGGCGAAGCCCTGGCGACTCTGGTAGTGAACAACATGCGTGGCATCGTTAAAGTCGCAGCCGTCAAGGCTCCAGGCTTCGGCGACCGTCGCAAGGCCATGCTGCAGGACATCGCCGTTCTGACCGGTGGTACCGTTATCTCCGAAGAGATCGGCCTGAGCCTGGAAAGCACCACCCTGGAACACCTGGGTAGCGCCAAGCGCGTGACCCTGTCCAAGGAAAACACCATCATCGTTGACGGTGCTGGCAATGACGGCGACATCCAGGCGCGTATCGCTCAGATCCGTGCCCAGGTTGCCGAGACTTCCTCGGACTACGACCGTGAAAAACTGCAAGAGCGTCTGGCCAAGCTGTCCGGCGGCGTTGCAGTGATCAAGGTTGGCGCCGGTTCCGAAGTTGAAATGAAAGAGAAGAAAGCCCGCGTTGAAGACGCCCTGCACGCAACCCGCGCAGCCGTTGAAGAAGGCGTGGTACCTGGCGGTGGCGTTGCGCTGATCCGCGCTCTGAACGCGATCATCAACCTCAAAGGCGACAACGCCGACCAGGACGTAGGTATCGCTGTTCTGCGTCGTGCCGTTGAAGCACCGCTGCGTCAGATCGCTGCCAACAGCGGCGACGAGCCAAGCGTTGTGGTCAACGAAGTCAAGAACGGCAAAGGTAACTTCGGTTACAACGCTGCGACTGGCGAATACGGCGACATGATCGAAATGGGCATCCTGGACCCAACCAAGGTAACCCGTTCCGCTCTGCAAGCTGCATCGTCGATCGGCGGTCTGATCCTGACCACCGAAGCTGCTGTTGCTGACGCACCGAAGAAAGACGGTGCTGCTGGCGGCGGTATGCCAGACATGGGCGGCATGGGTGGCATGGGCGGCATGATGTAAGCCAGCCTTACCCAGTAACGAAAAACCCCGTCTGCGTGAGCAGACGGGGTTTTTTATTGCCCGCGTTTCAGAGTTTCATGCATTGACCGGACGGGCCTGTGTCGCTGTTTCACCCTTTACTGCCGGACGATACAGAATCCAGTAATACGACCCCAGACAGATCAGCCAGCAGAAGATCGCCGTCCACACGTTGTGGGAAAAGAAGTGCGCGCCCTGCATCATCCGGCTGATCGAGAACACCGACCCCAGTGCAAAGGCAAAGATGAACGCCTGACGGGCCAGCCGCGGGCGACGGTCACGCAGCACGAAGAACAGCGCAAACAAGGTAAAACCTGTAGCCGCATGACCACCCGGCCAGCAACGACCGGGCTTGTCGGTAGGCGGGCGATGCTCCAGCAGTTTGCTGTAGGTTTCGTGGCCGCCGAACTGTTCGAGGCTCCATGGGCATTGCACTGCCGTCACCGCTTTCACCGGCGTGACAAACGAGGTGGCCAGCCCCAGCGACAGCACCAGGCAGCCCAGCTCACGCTTGAACGGTTTGAGCCGCTCGATGAAAAACGCACCGATGAACCCGAGGATGGCAAACACCGAAAAGGCGATCACCACTTGTTTGGCGCGGTCGTGGAGGATGTTTTCCAGGAAGTAACTGTGGCGGCCGATGAAGTCGCCGGCAGCCGGGTCATAGAAAAGCCGGGCCAGATCCATGTCCAGATCGGTCAGCTCCAACAGAACCAGAATGACGGCCGCCACGACGGGAATCCCCAGGCACAACCAGAAATTCAGCGGGCGAGGGGCAGGGCGTACAACGCTTGATGACATGACATATCCAGAGCGGGAAACGCCCCGGGGCATCAGCCCGGGGCGCTTCAATTAACGTTCGCTGACTTGCTCGGCGCCCTCCTTGGGCGCTTTCCAGCCAAGCAGCTGTTGCTTGAAGCCATAACTGGCGGTTTGGTAATAGGTGATGGCGCGGCTGATCAGCGGGTCGTCGCTGGCGGCTTTGGACTCGCGGCTTTCGGTCAGTGCATCGTCATGCCGACGCAGGCCCTGGCGCGGGCTGAGGATCGCCAGATCCTTGCCGTCGAACAGTCCCAGATGTTGATAGTTGCCGACCACGACCCGGGGTGGCAGCGGGTTGTCCTGCAGCAGGTTGCGACCGAAGAACGTCGATTGGTAATCCAGGTTCAGCAACCCCAGCAGGGTTGGCGCTAGATCGATCTGGCTGGCCAGTTGCGCGTTTTCCCGTGGCTCGATCAACTTCGGTGCATAGATGAACAGCGGGATCTGGTAGTTGCTGATCGGCAAGTCTTCCTTGCCCGCGCTGCCGGCGGTGTGGTCGGCGACGAAGATGAAGATCGTATTGTCGAACCACGGTTTCTGCCGCGCCTGCTCCAGGAACTGGCCGATGGCGTAGTCGGTGTATTTCACCGCGCCGTCGCGACCGTTGCCGGACTTGATGTCGATCCGGTTGTCCGGATAGGTATAAGGACGGTGGTTGGACGTGGTCATCAGCTGCAACAGGAATGGCTGCTGTCTGGCGTGATCGGCATCGGCCAGTTTCAGCGTCTGCTTGTACAGATCCTCGTCGGCCATGCCCCAGGCATTCTTGAAATGAATTTCCGATTCGTCGACGCTGCTCTGATCGACGACGCGGTAGCCGTTGCCGCTGAAGAACGCGTTCATGTTGTCGAAATAACCGCGCCCGCCGTAGACGAACACGCTGTCGTAGCCGACGGCGCTGAGTTGCTGGCCGAGGCTGGCGAAGCCGCTTTCGCGGCCGATGCGCTTGACGATCGAACGGCCGGGCGTCGGCGGAATGGCCAGGGTGATGGCTTCCAGGCCGCGATCGGTGCGGGTGCCGGTGGCGTAGAAATTGTTGAAGTACAGACTCTGCTTGCGCAAGGCATCCAGATTCGGTGTCAGGTTGCGTTCATCGCCATTGCTGCCCAGGTACTTGGCACTCAGGCTTTCGATGGTAACCAGCACGATGTTCGGTTTACGCACAGTGCCCGGGTTGTCGATCAACCGGCGGATGTCCTGTGGATCCTGACCGATGAAGCGCGCGTTGGGTTCGCTCAATTCAGCGCGAATCTGGCCGGCGACTTTTTCCGGCGACAGACTGCTGTAGAACTGGCCATAGTCCAGTTCATTGTTACGGAACGCGGCGAAAAACTGATACGGGCCATTGCTCGCCAGTTCATTCTGATAGGCATTGCCGCCCTGAGCGCGCGGCGCGTCCTGACTGAGCAGTTGCAGGCTCAGTCCCGCGACCACCAACAGACCGAGGGCATTGAGCAGGCGACCGCGCAGTGGCGGCAGCGGGGCGTCCAGCGCCGCGTTGAAAGGTTTGCGCAACGCGAAACTCAATGCGACGGCGAGCAGCGCAAGGATGCTCAGCAACATGCCGATGGGATACGACTCCAGCACGTTGTTCAGGACTTCATCGGAATACACCAGATAGTCGACGGCGATGAAATTGAAGCGCACGCCGAACTCGTCCCAGAACAGCCATTCGGCCACGGAGGTGAACAGCATGGCGAACAGACTGACCGTCAACAGTCCCTGAAGGAACCAGCGATGACCGCGCCGGCGCCACAAGGCCGGCGGACACAGCAGTAAATACAGGCCCATCGGCAGCGCGGCATAGGCGAGAAAGCCCAGGTCATACAGCAAGCCGATGCCGAACATGGAAAGCGCGACGCCGCCGGCCTCGTCCAGATGAGTCAGCAACAGCACGGTTCGGGTCAGGAGAAACACCACCAGCCAGGCGCCGGTGACCAGCAGCAAAAAGCGCACAGGCGCCGTCTTGAGGAAGTCCATTGTCTAAATTCCTTATATCTAATGGCGCGAGAGTCTCGCGTTGTCACTGTAGTCAGGTTGTGAACCGATAGTGAAAAACTTGTTAAGGGATGAATTTGGTTGAAAGACTCGATTTGTGGGGCTTGCCGCCCTAGCCCTGAGCCGGCGATGGTCGTAAGCTGCGCGGGCCAAGACGGCCGCTACCGTGTACGGAGGAGGTGCCCATGCGAATTCTATTGGTCGAAGACAACCGCGATATCCTGGCCAATCTGGCCGATTACCTGGGGCTCAAAGGCTACACCGTCGATTGCGCCCAGGACGGTCTGTCGGGCCTGCATCTGGCCGCCACCGAGCATTACGACCTGATCGTGCTCGACATCATGCTGCCGGGCATCGACGGCTACACCCTGTGCAAGCGCTTGCGCGAAGACGCCCGTCGCGATACGCCGGTGATCATGCTCACCGCCCGCGATCAGCTCGACGATCGCCTGCAGGGCTTCAAGTCCGGGGCCGACGATTATCTGGTCAAGCCGTTCGCGCTGTCGGAACTGGCGGCGCGGGTCGAAGCGGTGATGCGTCGCACCCAGGGCGGCGGTCGCCGGGCCCTGCAGGTCGGCGATCTGAGCTACGACCTCGATACCCTAGAAGTGACCCGCGAAGGCAAATTGCTCAAGCTCAACCCGGTCGGCCTCAAGCTGCTGGCAGTGCTGATGCAAAAGAGCCCGCATGTCCTGCGTCGGGAAATTCTCGAAGAAGCGCTGTGGGGCGATGACTGCCCGGACAGCGACAGCCTGCGCAGCCATGTCCACCAGTTGCGCCAGGTGATCGACAAACCGTTCGCCAAGCCATTGCTGCACACCGTGCACGGCGTGGGATACCGCTTGGCCGAGGGCCGCGATGGAGTTTAAGCAAAGCCTTGCCCAGCGGATCATCATCGCCTTTGCGTTGATGAGTGCGCTGGTGGCCGGGGCGTTTGCCATGGGCATCGTCGCGACCGTGCATCTGGTCGAGGAAAAACTGATTTCCGCCGGGCTCGGCGGCGACCTGCAACGACTGCTGTTGATGGACAATGTTTCGGACTGGAGCCACCGGCCGGAACCGGATCAGTTGTTCTACTTCAGCGGCGGGCCGGGCGACTTCGAGCTGCCCAAGGACCTGCGTCACCTGGATTCAGGTTTCCATGAAGTCTTTCGCGAGCAGCTGTCGTACCACGCGATGGTCGAGGTGGTCGACGGTCGCCGCTATGTGCTGCTGCAGGATCAAAGCGATTTCGAGGAGCGCGAGCGTGTGCTGTTCGCCGTGGTGCTGGTGGGCTTTGTGCTCAGTCTGGCACTGGCGGTGTTCCTTGGCTGGGTGCTGGCGCGCAAGGTGATGGCCCCGGTGGTGCGGCTGGCCCGCCAGGTACGTCATCGCGATCAGTTGCTCGGACTGGCGCCTCCGCTGGCGCCGGATTATGCGGCAGACGAGGTGGGTGAACTGGCGGTGGCATTCGACGCTACGCTCGGGCGCCTGCGTCAGGCGCTGACGCGGGAGCGTTTGTTCACCAGTGACGTCAGCCACGAATTGCGTACACCGCTGATGGTATTGGCCAGCTCCTGTGAACTGCTGCTGGAAAATCCAGGTATCGATCAGCGCGGCAAGGCTCAGGTTCAGCGCATTGCGCGGGCCAGTGAGGAAATGCGTGAACTGGTGCAGACCTTCCTGATGCTCGCCCGTGCCCAGCGTGAGGACGCAGGCGCGGCACCCCAGCATAACCTCTCGCAAGTGGCTGAGAGTTTGCTGTGCCTGTGGCGCGAGCCCATCGAAGCCAAGGGCTTGCAGCTGATTTTCGAGCCGGGCAATCCGCCCGACACCCGTTACAACGCGACGCTGCTCAATGCCGTGATGGGCAATTTGCTGCGCAACGCCTTGCATTACACCGAGCAGGGGTTCATTCGCCTGACGCTCAACGAGAATGGTTTCGTGGTCGAGGATTCGGGTGTAGGCATTCCCGAAGAAAAACGCGAAGCCATGTTCCAGCCGTTTGTACGTGGCAACGAAAAACGCGGCGAAGGGCTGGGGTTGGGTCTGTCATTGGTTCAACGCATCTGCGAGAACCAGGGCTGGAGCGTCACCCTGAGCACGATGGAGCCCAATGGCTGTCGTTTCAAGGTCGATCTGGGCAAGCGCTGAGAGCATTGAATCTCACACGAGAGTGCCGCCAACCTGTCTAATTCCTGTATAACCTTGAAATAGTTTGCCGATTTACATGACGTTTTTTTCACAAAGGGATGACCTGACGCTGACACGTCACTGCTTAAGGTGGCGTCATCAGTAATTCAGGAGTCCTGGTGATGGCCGGCCCGATCAAACTCGATTTTTCCGAAAAGTACGACGACAACCATGCGCAGAAATACTTGCGCAAGCATCAGGACGGTCTGGGTCGTCGTTTGTCCAACTGGCGGGATCAGCAGTTGGCCCGCAAGGCGTTGACCCTTGTCGGCGAGCCGGGACTGGTGCTCGACCTGCCATGCGGTGCAGGGCGTTTCTGGCCATTGCTGGCGGAAAAGCCCAACCGGGTGATCATCGGAGCGGATAACTCCGAGTCGATGATCAAGACCGCCATGCAGGCACAACCGGCGGATGTGGTGAAACGGGTACAACCCTTGCACACGTCTGCGTTCGACATTGCCTTGCCTGATAACGCCGTCGACAGCATTTTCTGCATGCGACTGCTGCATCACATCGGCGAAGCCGAGCACCGTCGGGCGATTTTGCGCGAATTCGAGCGTGTCACCCGCGACAGCGTGATCATTTCGCTGTGGGTAGACGGCAATTTCAAGGCCTGGAAACGCAAGCGCGCCGAACGCAAGCGTGGGCAGGAGGGTTACCAGAACCGGTTTGTGTTACCGGCCGCAACAGTTGAAAAGGAATTCGAGGAAGCAGGATTCCGGATCCAGGAACAACTGGACTTTATTCCGCTCTATGCCATGTGGCGAGTCTACGTATTACGCAAGAGGTAAGAGGATGGCAGTGCAATTTGCAGCAGAAACGGAAGTCGCTCCCGAGGATCGCTTCGACTACTACTGGAACCAGCGCGGTGAGTGGGTGGAAGAACCCAACGTGCGTCGTGGTGGCGAAAGTGGTGTGCAGCGGGTGGTGGGGCGCGATGGTCAACTGCTGTATGCCAAACGCCAGACCGGACATATTTATCGCAGTTGGCTGCATCCGTTCGGGCGACCGACCGTGTTGCGTGAACTGGATGCGCTGACCGGGGTTTCCCGTCTCGGGGTCCGGGTGCCAGAAATCGTCTTTTGCGGTGCTCAACCCGATCCTCAGCACAAGTGGCGGGCGCTGTTGGTGACCAAATCCCTCGATGGCTTTCAGGAGCTTGAGCAATGGGTGGCCGCCGGCGGTCGTGAGCAATATGGCGAAGCCGTCTATGAACGCGTGCTCAAGGACCTCGCCGAAAACCTGGCTCGCATGCACAAAGGTCGCTGGCAGCACAGTTGCATCTACATCAAGCACGTCTTTGTCAGCGTGACCGGCGAAGGTGAATCGGCCAAGGTCGAAGTCGCTCTGATCGATCTGGAAAAATGCCGTCAGCGTCTGACCGCTCATCGCGCGGCCGCCCATGACATGAAGCAATTACGCCGCCACTCGTCGTTCAGCGCTACCGACTGGAAAAAACTCGTCTACTTTTATGAGACGGCGTTTGGCAGCGCTATCAAAGGTTTATAGCGATGAAACTAGAAATTGCACGAGGTTTGTTTCTGGTAGGAGCCTTGGCAGTTGCATCATTGGCGGTGGCGGCCTGGGAACAGCCACGCATGCAGGTCATTGGCGCATCAGCCAGCGACCCGCATTGCCCGATGCCACGGGTGGCAAAAGCCGCCGTGGCGACTCAGCCGGACCATGATCTGTTGCTGTTCATGTTCGGACTTTCTCAAGGGATGAGGCCGCAGAGTTGAATCGTTCGACAAGAGCCAAAGGCCTCGCCAATGCGAGGCCTTTTTTATTGCGTCATGGCTCGTGTTACTGCGTCATGCCTTGGGATCGGGTTTCGCCAGCACGGTATAAACGCACGGCAGGACAAACAGCGTAAACAGTGTCCCGATCGACATCCCCGTGGCAATCACCGTCCCGATGTCGAAGCGGCTGACCGCACCGGCGCCGGTAGCCACGATCAACGGCACCATGCCGAACACCATCGCCGCCGTGGTCATCAACACCGGGCGCAGACGAATCGCCGCCGCTTCCTCCACCGCCTCCCGAGGCGTGAGGCCCTTCTCCTTGCGCAACTGGTTGGCGAACTCGACGATCAGGATCCCGTGTTTGCTGATCAGCCCGATCAGTGTCACCAGCCCGACCTGAGTGTAGATGTTCATGCTCGACCAGCCGAGGAACAGCGGAATCAGCGCCCCGCAGATCGACAGCGGCACGGTCACCAGAATCACCAATGGATCGCGGAAGCTTTCGAACTGCGCCGCCAGCACCAGGAAAATGATCGCCAGTGCTAACGCGAAAGTCACCCACAGCGCACTGCCTTCCTGGACGAACTGCCGGGAGGCGCCGCCGTAATCGAAGGCAAAACCGGCCGGGGCTTCCTCCCGGGCGATCTGCAGCACACTGTCGATGGCTTCCCCCATGCTCACCAGCGGGAACCCGGACAGCTTCGCCGCGTTGAGTTGCTGGAACTGGTTGAGTTGTCGCGGTCGCGCGCGGTCGGTCACGGTGATCAGGGTCGACAGCGGCAGCAGTTCGCCCTGGGTGTTTTTCACGTAGTAATTGTTCAGCCAGTCCGGGTTGTCGCGGTAGGCCCGTTCGACCTGGGCGATGACCTTGTAACTGCGGCCTTCGATGGTGAACCGGTTGATCTCGGCTTCGCCGAGCAAGGTCGCGAGGGTGCCGCCCAGATCCTGCATCGACACGCCCATCTGCGCTGCCTTGGCGCGGTCGATGTCAACCACCACTTCGGGTTTGTCGAAGGCCAGGTCAAGGTCGACGAAGGCGAACTTGCCTGACTCCATGGCGCGCTTCTTGATCCGGTCGGCCACTTGCAGCAACAGCTCGTAGTCGTTGGCGGTGTTGATCACGAATTCGAACGGCAGACCTTCACCGGTGCCGGGCAGGGATGGCAGGTTGAAACCGAAGATCTGCAGGCCCGGAATGCCCTCGAGTTTGCCCTGCACCTCGGGGAGAATTTCCATTTGCGTGCGGCTGCGCTCGTTCCACGGCTTGAGCAGGAAGCCGCCGATGCCGCTCTGCACGCCGTTATAGCCGTTGATCTGGAACGATGAATAGTACTCCGGGAACTCCTTGAAGATCTTGATGAACTCGTCGGTGTAGGTGTTCAGGTAGTCGAGGTTGGTTGGCTGCGGCGCGTTGGCCATCATGAAGATGATGCCCTGATCCTCGTCCGGTGCCAGTTCCGACTTGGTGAACTTGAGCAGCACCGGAATCAGGCACAGCACGATCACCGCAAACACCAGCACCACCGGCCGGGTGTTGAGCGTGCCGTGCAGCATGCGCTGATAGCGCCGCTTGAGGCTGTCGAAAATCCGGTCGAGGCGGTGGGCCAGACCCGTGGGATTTTCGTCATGGCGCAGCAGCATGGCGCACATCATCGGCGACAGGGTCAGGGCGACGACGCCGGAGATCACCACCGCCCCGGCCAGGGTCAACGCAAATTCCTTGAACAGCGCCCCGGTCAGCCCGGTCAGGAAACCGATCGGTGCGTACACCGCCGCGAGGGTGATGGTCATCGACACCACCGGCATGGCGATTTCCCGGGCGCCTTCGAGCGCGGCTTCCAGTGGTGTCTTGCCTTCCTCGATGTGCCGGTGGATGTTTTCCACCACCACAATCGCGTCGTCGACCACCAGCCCGATGGCCAGCACCATCGCCAGCAGGGTCAGCAGGTTGATCGAGTAGCCCATCATCTGCATGAAGAACATCACGCCGATCATCGACAGCGGAATGGTCACCACCGGAATCACTACCGAACGCAGGGCGCCGAGGAACAGGAACACCACCACGATCACGATCAGCACCGCCTCGAACAGGGTTTTCACTACCTCGTCGATGGAGGCCTGAATAAACAGCGTGGCGTCGTAGGCGATTTCGCTCTTGAGGTTGGGCGGCAGCTGGGCTTCCAGCTCCGGCATGATCTTGCGCACTTCCTTGATCACGTCCAGCGGGTTGGCGCCGGGCGTGGCCTTGATCCCGATGTACACCGAAGGCGTGCCGCCGAACGAACTGATCGAGTTGTAGTTTTCCGCGCCCATCTCGACCCGCGCCACATCGCTGAGCAGTACCCGGCTGTCACCGCTGACCTTGAGCGGGATCTTGCCGAAGGCTTCGGCGGACTTCAGTTCGGTGTTGGCGTTGATGCTGGTGACCACGTACTCGCCTTTCACCTCGCCGGCGGCGGAGAGGAAGTTGTACTGGCGCACCGCGTTGGTCACGTCACTGGCACTGAGGCCGAAGCCGGCGAGTTTCACCGGGTCGATCCACAGGCGCATGGCGAACACCTGGTTGCCGAGAATCTCTGCCTCGGCCATACCCGGCAGGGTCGCCAGTTTCGGCTGTATCACCCGCGACAGGTAGTCGGTGATCTGCGGATTGTTCAGCTCCTTGCTGAAGAAGCTGATGTACATCAGCGCCGAGGCATCGGCGGCTTCTTTGCTCAGTACCGGGTCTTCGGCATCCTGAGGCAGTTTGTTCTTTACCTCGTTGGCCTTGGCCAGCAGTTCGGTGAACAGGCGGTCGCTGTTGGAGCCGATGCGCGCGTAGATCGAAATCACCGAGAAGTTCTGGCGACTGACCGAGGTCATGTAGTCGATGCCCTCGGCGCTGGCCAGGCTCTGTTGCATCGGCTGGGTGATATAGCCCTGGATGGTTTCGGCGTTGGCCCCGGGGTACGCGGTGGTCACCGTGATCAGGGCGTTTTCCATTTGCGGGTACTGGCGCAGCGGCAGCTTGCTCCAGGCCTGAAAGCCCAGCAGCACAATCAGCAGGCTGACCACGGTGGCTAGCACCGGGCGGCGGATGAACGGATCGGTAAAAGCCATGGGGTTTCCTTGATCAGTCGGCGCGGGGCGGACTGTTCTGCTCGCCGAGGGTCTTGTCGTCGCTGATGGCAATGTGGGCGCCGTTGTCCAGTTTGATCTGGCCGGCCGTCACCACCTGTTCGCCGCTCTGCACGCCCTTGTTGATCATCACCTGGCCATCGCGGCGTTCGCCGGTCTCGACGAACCGACGCTCGGCGATCAGCACCGGTTGGCCCTTGTCGTCTTTCTCGACGGTACCGTCTTCGGCTTTCTTCTGGGTGACCACGTACGTTGAGTTGCCGTAGAGGGTGTAGGTGATCGCGCTTTCCGGGACCACGATGTGTTTCTGCGGATCCGGCAGCAGCACTTCGACGCTGGTGAACATGCCCGGCAGCAACTTGCCGTCGGGGTTGGCCAGGGTGGCGCGCACCAGAATGTTGCGGGTGGTGCTTTCGACGATCGGGTTGATCGCGCTGATGGCACCGGTGAAGTTCTGGCCGGGATACGCCGCGACCGTAATCTGTACCGGTTGCCCGATGGCCAGTTTCGGCACCGACTGTTCGGGCACGTAGAAGTCGGCGTAGAGGCTGCTCAGATCCTGCAGGGTGGCGATCTTGGTACCGCTGGCGAGGTAGTCGCCGATGTCGACAAGGCGGATGCCGATGGTGCCGCTGAAGGGCGCGACGATGCGTTTTTTGGCCAGCGCCGCATTGAGTTGATTGACCGTGGCCTTGTTCTTTTGCAGCTGCGCCGAGAGCCGGTCGAATTCGCCTTTGGAGATGGCGCTGCTGCCGACGAGCTGGCTGCCGCGACCGTAATCCAGCTGCGCGAGGCCGAGATCGGCCTTGGCGGTTTCGAGGAAGGCGGCTTCGACGGCGCTGTCCAGTTGCAGCAAGGGTTGGCCGGCCTTGACCTTCTGCCCCGATTCAAACTTCAGCTCGGTGACGGTGCCGGCGTTCTCCAGACTCAGGTCGACGCCTTGCAGCGCTTTCAGCGTGCCGACGGTGGGCAGACGCATCTGCCACGGGCGCTCGACGGCGGTGGCCACGGCGACGCTGATCGGCGGCTTCGGTTTTGAAAAGCCCTGGATCATCGTATAGATCGAGAAGGCCTTGTAACCGGCGAGAAGCAGAACGATCAGCAGTACAACACCCAACATGATCAGCATGCGGCGACGCAGCATATTTCCAGTTCCTTGGAGAAAATCAGGCGAGACAGGCGGGCACATTACCGCGAGTCCGGCAGGGATTCCAACTGCCAGTTTTACCGGGTGTAAGGGAAGAAGGTGGAGAAAAGCGGGGCCGCCGACCGAACGGTCGGCGGCGAATTTCAAGCCATCAGATGAAGATGGTTGTCCCAGAGCCCTGCGGGCAAATCCAGCGGTTTGGCCAGCAGATCGTCCTGACGGCAATCGTAGTAGCGGCAACGTCCCTGACCGGAGGTCACGACAAACCCGTCCTTCACCGCACCGACGCCGGCGCAGTCGGGCAATGGGGCGTCGAGGCGCACTTCGCCGCTGTCCAGGTCCCAGATGAAGAAGCGGTTGCCGCGCGGTGCGGTCAGTGCCACCAGACGCAGGTCGCTGTGCACGGCGACGCTGGCGGTGTAATGCCCCATCGACTGCAACTGATGCTCCGGCACCGGGAACGCCACGAATGGCTGGCCCGGTCGCTTGATCGCCAGCAGCTCCGAGCGCTCGTGGGAAGGCCCCATGAATTGCTGGCCGGCAACGATGGTGCCGTCGCTGGCGATCCCCAGGTGGCGCACGCTGTTCATCTGCTGGGCGAGGGTTTCCTTGCTCAGCAGGGTGCCATCGCGCTGCATCAACACCAGGCTTGGTTCCATGGCGTCGAGGTTCATGTCGACCCGGCTTTCGGCCTCGGTGCGGATCCCGCCGTTGGCCACCACCAGGGTTTCACCATCGGGCATCCACGACACCTGATGCGGGCCGAGACCGTGGGTGGAAATCTCGCCGCTGTGCACCAGCCGTTCGCCTTCGAACTTGTACACCCCGAGCAGTCCACGGCCCGGATCGGTGGTGTCGTTTTCGGTGGCGTACAGGTAGTCGCCGCTGTGGTGGATCACCGCGTGGCCGTAGAAATGCCGGTTCGGCTGCGACGTCACGGTTTGCAGCAATGCACCGCTGCGCAGGTCGATCAGGTAGCTCTCGGTGCCCGGCCGGCGGGCGACGAACAGCGCGATCGGCAGCGTCGGGTGATTGATGATGTCGTGGCAGCGCTGGCCGACTTCGGTGGCGAACACCTGGGTGCCGTCCAGCCGATAGCCGACGGCGTAGTGCTTGCCGTCGGTGTCGTCCCGCGCCGACAGCAGCAGCGGGCTTTGGTCCTTGCGTTTGAGCAGCGTCCAGCCGCCCAGTGTCACTGCTCCCAGCAGCAAACTACCTAAAGTCAGAGCCTGGCGTCGCAGCATGGCACGTGCCCTCATCAGTCACCGTCGTTGGCGTTGAAGCCCAGTTGGATGCCCAGCGCCTTGGCCAGCTCGCCTTCGTGCAGGCGGTGGACGACGTTGAGGCTGTCGTAGATGTCGTTGAGCTGCTGGCGACCGGCGTCATCGTTGAGCATTTCGGTCAGCGAGCGCTGAGTGCTGCCGAACAGTTTGAGCGACGCCGCGTAGGCAGCATCGATCTTGTCCGCCAACGGCTTTTGCTCAGCCGGCAACAAGCCGCGCAGGCCTTTGTTGTCGACGCCTTCCCAGACGGTTTTGGCCGCTGCGAGGCTGGCTTCCAGCGACTCCATGGACGACTGGCTGCGCCATGCGTCAGCCTGGAACGGCTGAGGTACGCCCTTGCTCTGGCGGCCCATCGGCGTGCCGAGTTTTTTCTTCAGGGTGTCGAGGGCGGTGACCTGTACCCGCAGCAGATCGGCGATCGCTTCGTGGGAGTCGGCGTAGCGCTGGTTCGGGAACTTGCTCATCTGCGCGAGCATGCCGTCGGTGTTGTTCCAGCTGCTGAGGATCTCTTCGGCCAGTTGTTTCTGACGCTCGCCGATGGCCACCAGCAGTGGGCAGTACTTGGCTTTCTGTGCGTCGTTGGCCACGTCAGGCTTGGCGTCAAACAGGATGTACTCGTAAGCGGACAGGCCTTGCACCACGACGCTGGACTTGGCCAGTGCGGCGGCATCGATCTGCGGCTGCGCGGTGACCAGTTGCTCGACCTGACGGCCGACCAGGTTTTTCTTGTCCGGCCAGAACTGCACCTGCCACGAACGGTTGCCCTCGGCCAGCGGGCCGATCAACAGCGGTTGCAACTCGGCCCAGGCTTTCTGCGCGTGCAGGAAGTCGGCACGGGCGGTGTCCAGCGACTCTTTGCCCTGGCAGTAGGCGAGGGCGCTCACGGCCAGTTGCTTGTCGGCTTCGACCCAGCGGGTGTAGGTCGGCAGGATCACCGATTTGGCGATGGCCGCCGAGGTGACGGCTTGCGGATCCTGCGGCGAGCACGCGCCGAGGGCCAGTGCGGCAAGACTGGTGAACAACAGCTTGGGACGGAACATGTCGGGCTCCCGATTCTTTTAAGTGTTTAAAGTGAGTTCAAGAACGCCAGCAGCGCGGCACGCTGCTCGGCGTTGAAAGACAAAACCTGTTGCTGCGCCGCTTTCGCTTCGCCGCCGTGCCAGAGCACGGCTTCGAGCAGATTGCGGGCGCGGCCGTCATGCAGAAACTGAGTGTGGCCGCTGACCGTCTGCGTCAGGCCGATGCCCCACAGCGGCGGGGTGCGCCAGTCGCGGCCGGAAGCCTGGAATTCAGTGCGGTTGTCCGCCAGACCTTCGCCCATGTCGTGCAGCAGCAGATCGCTGTACGGGCGAATCACTTGATTGGCCAGTTCAGGTTCGGCCGCGTTGGCGGCGGTGGTGTATTTCGGTGTGTGGCAGGACTGGCAACCCGCCTGGAAAAACAGATTCTTGCCGGCCAGCACCTGCGCATCATTGACGCCACGGCGGGCGGGAACGGCGAGGTTGCGGCTGTAGAACAGCACCAGGCGCAGGATGTTGTCGCTGACTTCCGGTTCGCCGACCGGGCCATTGCCGTTCGGCGCCTGTTTGCAGGCGGTTTGCGCGTCGGTGCAGTCATCAAACGGTCTCAGGCTGGTGGTGAGGCCCATATCACCAGAAAACGCGTGAACATTTTGTTGATTGAGGTTCGGTTGGCCGGCTTTCCAGCCAAATCGGCCCATGACGGTCTTTTGCTGCTCATCGTCCCAGACCCGGTTTGGCCGGCCGTTGATGCCGTTGTTTTCTTTGGCCTGCGCGGCGGCGTTGGCGAGGATCGCTTCTTCCGGGATCGCTTCAAGCAGGCCCAGGCCGATCATCGGCGGCGCAACGCGGGCCGAGAAACGTGTGTCCGGGTGCATCGGGCCGTAGCCGAGCTGGGTGATCTGCAAGACCGGTTTACGCAGCTCAACCTCGGTGCCGTCCTTGAAGCGCACCGGCACCGGCGTGTAATCGACCCGCACCTTGCCTTCCGGCGCGACACCGGGGACGGCCATGTCCTGGAACTGGCCGCCGTAAACCGGCTCGGGCACCACGCCCACCTGTTCGATAACTTTGGCATAGGCCGGCGCATCGGGAATCGACAGACGCACCAGCATTGAAACCGCGTTGGCCGCATCCGGCGTCGGCGGATGGCCGCGGCCGTCCTTGATATGGCAGTTCTGGCAGGCGTTGGTGTTGAACAGCGGGCCGAGGCCATCGCGGGCGGTGGTGGTCGACGGCGCGATCACCCACGGGCTGCGAAAGAAACTGTTGCCGACACTGAAGTCCACCCGCCGCGAAGGCGGCAGGTTGGCCGACGGCAGGGAAAACGCGTTCTGATCGCTCTTGCGCACGGTCGCCGCGCCGCCGGAACGGGCCTCACCCGGCTCGGCCTTGGTGAAACGCGGGGCGTCATCGCAGGCACTCAGGCCCAGGGCCAGAAACAGTGCGGACAAGCGAAGAGGCAGCGAGGGCATCAGACTTCCTGCAAGAGGGGCGAATTTAAAGGCGCAAAGTCTAACAGGGCGAGGGGGTTTGAATAAGAGGAATTATCGTTTGCTTGATGCACGTCAGGTCAGCCAGAACGAAAAAGGCGACCCGAAGGTCGCCTTTATTAACGCGGACGCTGTGATCAGAACTCGTGATCGGCGTTGTCCGGGTTCAGGTCGCTGATGCCCAGTTTGCCGGCAGCGGCTTCGATCGAACCGGTCTGCTTGACCAGCGAAGCGATGGCGTCGCGGACGATCTGGTTGCCGGCGGTGTTGCCGGCCGCGATCAACTGGTCGTAGTGCTCACCCTTGTTGGCGTGATCGACCATGACCTGGATCTTGGCTTCGGTGGCGGCCAGATCGGCTTTCAGCGCGGTGTCGGCAGCCGGATCAACCTTGGCCACCAGCGACGACAGGCTCGCGCCGGTCATTTTGGTGCCGTCGACGCGGGTGTACTCGCCCAGGTAAACGTTACGAATGCCCTTGGCATCGTAGAAGTGCGAGTTGTGGGTGTTGTCGCTGAAGCAATCCTGTTCGTCTTCCGGGGAGTTTGCTTCCAGGGACACCTTCATGCGCTCGCCGGCCAGCTCGCCCAGGGACAGGCTGCCCATGCCGAACAGCATTTTGCGCAGGCCGCTTTCAGCCGGTTCGGCTTCCAGGGTGGCGCGGTAGTTGTCGGCCACGTTCGGCTTCCAGTTACCGACCATTTCTTCCAGGTCGCTGACCAGCAGCTGGGTCACGGATTTCAGGTAGGCACGACGACGATCGTTGTGACCGCCAGTGGCGCCTTTGCCTTCCAGGTAGTCCGAGGCCGGACGGTTGCCGGCGCCAGGGCCGGTGCCGTTCAGGTCCTGGCCCCAGAGCAGGAATTCGATGGCGTGGTAGCCGGTGGCAACGTTGGCTTCGGAACCGCCCAGCTCGTTCAGGCTGGCGAGTTTTTCCGGGGTGATGTCTTTGACGTCGACCTTGTCTTCGCCGACCTGTACTTCGGTGTTGGCGATGATGTTGGCGGTGGCGCCCGGGTTGCCCAGTGCGTGCTCGTAGGACTTGTCGACGTAGTCGATTAGGCCTTCGTCCAGAGGCCAGGCGTTCACTTGACCTTCCCAGTCGTCGATGATGGTGTTGCCGAAGCGGAACACTTCGCTCTGCAGGTAAGGAACGCGGGCGGCGACCCAGGCAGCCTTGGCGGCTTTCAGGGTGTCGGCGTCCGGCTTGGCGAGGAACGCGTCGATGGCGGTTTGCAGGGTTTTCGCGGTGGATTCGGCATCGCTGTAAACGGCGAAGACCATGTCGGCGTAGTGCGAGACAACGGCTTTGCCGGCGGCCTCGTCGACTTTACCGGCAGCAGCAGCAGCAGCAGGCGCAGCCGGTGCAGCGGTGCTCGCAGCCGGAGTCGGCGCAGGAGCGGCGGCCTTTTCTTTGTCTTTACCTTCGCCGCAACCGGCGAGGGAAATAGCGATGGCCAGCAGACTGGCGGTAGCCAGAGGCATACGAATCATGGCGAACATCCTGCTTCGGTAATTGAGTGGACAGGCGCGGGGGTGCGCAAAAGCTGCGACATAATGCAAATCTTTCGCATTATGTGTAAAGGGTTGTAGCTGGAAATATTTCCTATTTGCGCGGGGGTTGCGCTGGATCAACAGCGTAGAGCACGCCCGGCGGATCAAGGGGTTTGCCGGGCTTCGCAGGGGAGATTTCAGAGAATGGCCGCGTTGCTGCGCTGGGCCTGCTTGAGGTAAATGCTCAACTCGCGTGCCGGCAGCGGTTTGCTGTAGTGGTAGCCCTGACCTTCGTGGCAGCCTTCGGAGATGATGTAGGTTTCCTGTTCGGCGGTTTCCACGCCCTCGGCGATCACCTGCATGCCCAGGCTCTTGCCCAGTTGAATGATGGCGCGAACGATGGTCGCGTCATCGTCGTCATCCAGCAGGTCCTGGACGAAGCTCTTGTCGATCTTGATCTTGTCCAGCGGCAGACTCTTGAGATAACTCAGCGACGAATAGCCGGTGCCGAAGTCGTCGATGGCGATCAGGGCGCCGGAGCGGCGCAGGCTCAGCAGGTGCTGGGCGGCGGTGCTGATGTCTTCCATCAGGCCGGTTTCGGTGACTTCCAGCTCCAGGCTGCGCGGTGGCAGGCGGTACATCTGCAACAGGTTGTTGACCACGCGGGGCAGCTCGGCGTGGTGCAGTTGCACGGTGGACAGGTTGACCGCCATGCGCAAATCGACGAAGCCCTGATCGTGCCAGTCGCGCAGTTGCTTGCAGGCCTGATCCAGCACCCATTCGCCGATGGCGATGATGGTGCCGTTCTGTTCCGCCAGCGGGATGAACAGGTCCGGCGGCACCAGACCGTGTTCCGGATGCTGCCAGCGGATCAGGGCCTCGACCCCGACCACGCGATGATCGCGGTAGCTGATCTGCGGCTGATAGACGAGGTAGAACTGATCGCGCAGCAAAGCGTCGCGCAGGTCTTTTTCCAGCTCGCGACGGCGGCGCATCTCGCTGTCGACGCTGGCGATATAGAACTGATAGCGGTTGCGCGATCGGGTCTTGGCCAGGGTCATGGTCTGCTCGGCTTTCTGCAACAGCTTCTCGGTGCTGTCGCCGTCCTCCGGGAACAGGGTGATGCCGATGGTCGCGCGCAGGCGAATTTCTTGATGATCAAGGGCGAACGGCGCTTCCAGGTCATCAAGGATACTTTGCGCCAGTTCCGCCGCTTCGTAGGGTTGCTCGATATCGGCCTGCACCAGCGCGAACTGGTCGCCGCCGAGACGGGCGAGGGCGCCGAGGCGACCGCTGTGGGCGCGTAGCCGGTCAGCCAGGGCGAGCAATAACTGATCGCCGGTCTGGTAGCTGAATTGTTCGTTGATGCCTTTGAAATCGTCCAGACCTACGCAAAGCACGGCGACCCTGCGTTGCAGCTTTCCGGCATCCACCAGGATCTTGTCCAGTTGCTGCTGTAATTGCTGGCGGTTCGGCAGGCCGGTGAGGAAATCGTACTGGGCCATGCGCAGCAGGCTGTTTTCCGCTTCGTGGCGCAGGTGGGTATTGCGTTCGATGGATTCGAGCAACTGATTGGCGGTGTTGATCCAGATCCCCAGTTCGTTTTTCTCGTGGCCCTTGAGCTGCGGAATCTTGTGTTCGCTGGGGCGGTCCGGGTTGATCTCGGTGAGGTGTTCGATGATCCGCGACAGCGGTTTGGTCAGCAGCCAGTGATAGACCAGATACAGCACCAGGCCCATGGCCAGGGCGCGCAATACACCGGAAATGAAGATGATCACCGAGCTGACGATGAAACCCTGACCGTAGGTGGCCGTGTCGAGGGTGATGCTCAGATCGCCGTAATATTCGCTATACGGCCCACGTCCCACCAGTTGGGTGGTAAACGTGCGTTCCTGGCCGAGGATCAGGTCGGTCAGCCAGCGGCTGTTGGATTGCTGCAGCTCACGGGATTTTTGCGCGAGCATCGCTTCGTTGGGATGACCGATGGACGCCTGACGCACAGCGTCGTCCTGGAACAGACCTTCGATCACCTGCATGCCCATCTCCCGGTCCAGGCTATAGACCGCCTGGGTGGAGGGATCACGGAACATGTCGAGGATGCGTTCGGCATCGCCGGCGACGGCCTGGCGTGTTTTATAGGCATCGAAAACGATCTGCGCGCAGCTCAAGACCACACCGACGATCAATGCCGACAGGAGCACGACCCGGAGCAACTTCACCGACAAGCTGTTCTTGAGTTCCAGCTTCAAAGGGTTATTCCTTGTTCCGTGCGGGTAGCGTCAAGTTGCCATGAGTATTGGCAATCCCGTGTTGGCAGTCAAAGGGACAATCGAGCCGCGGAAAATTTGTCCGTGGCCTTGGCCGAAATGCTGCTGTCTGGAGTATTTGCCCTGGTTGTACTGTGTCGGTAGTTTTGGCCTCCAACTTGAGGGGTGTCGGACAATTTTTCCTCTTTTGATGGTAGTTCGCCGTGGCTTGGGAGCAAGGCGAGAAGGGCTGCTTTGCGTGTGGGAAAAGGCCTGTTTGTGATGGGACGCACCCGAGATGATTTCTGCGGGCAGAAAAAAACCCGGCAATGGCCGGGTTTTTGTCTGGCGTGCAGCTTAAGCGGTGAAGGTCTTGCCTTCGAACTGCTCGGCCACGAACTTCCAGTTGACCAGGTTCCAGAACGCCTCGACGTATTTTGGACGCAGGTTACGGTAGTCGATGTAGTAAGCGTGTTCCCACACGTCGCAGGTCAGCAGCGGGGTGTCGCCGCTGGTCAGCGGGTTGCCGGCGCCGATGGTGCTGGCCAGAGCCAGGGAGCCGTCAGCCTTTTTCACCAGCCAGCCCCAGCCGGAACCGAAGGTGCCGATCGAGGTTTTGCTGAATTCTTCCTTGAACTTGTCGAACGAACCGAAAGCCGCGTTGATGGCTTCAGCCAGTGCGCCGGTTGGTTGACCGCCAGCGTTTGGCGCCAGGCAGTTCCAGTAGAAGGTGTGGTTCCAGACCTGAGCGGCGTTGTTGAAGATGCCGCCCGAGGAAGTCTTGACGATTTCTTCCAGGGTCTTGCCTTCGAACTCGGTGCCTGGCACCAGGTTGTTCAGGTTCACGACATAGGTGTTGTGGTGCTTGTCGTGGTGGAATTCCAGGGTTTCCTTGGAAATGTGCGGCTGCAGGGCATCGTGTGCGTAAGGCAGCGGCGGCAATTCGAAAGCCATGATGATTCTCCTAATCAGGTCTGTTGCGGTGAGCGCAAGGCCGATCACGGGCGGCCAGAAATGCACCGGCGAGTTTTTACTCTTTGCGGCGCAGGGTTCGGATCATAGCACCGGGGGTGCGGCTTAACCACGCAACAACTGTGTGGGATAGAGGTTCCAGAGCTGTTTGGAATAATCACGAAGCCAGAATGAGCTGACCCGCTACCGTGAACATCATCACCGCCACCAACAGATCCAGAATCCGCCAGGTACTCGGCCGTGCCAGCCACGGCGCGAGCCATGCCGCGCCGAACGCCAGAGTGAAGAACCACAGCAGTGAAGCACTCGCCGCGCCGACCACATAAGCGCCGGGCACCGACTGTTGCGCACCGAGGGAGCCGATCAGCAAAACGGTGTCGAGATAGACGTGCGGGTTGAGCAGGGTCACCGCCAGAGCGCTGAGCATCACCGCCCGCAGCGAACGTACGGTCTGGTTTTCACCCTGTTGCAGGCTCTGTTTCGAACAGGCCCGGCGCAGCGCCTGGCTGCCGTACCAGATCAGGAACACCGCGCCGCCCCAGCGGGCAACCGCCAGCAAGGTCGGGTTCTGCGCCAGCACCGTGGCCAGACCGAACACACCTGCCGCCACCAGCAGCGCATCGCAGGCGACGCACAATGCAGCGACCGGCAGGTGATGTTCACGCCGCAGGCTCTGCGCCAGGACAAAGGCATTCTGGGTGCCGATCGCCATGATCAGCCCGAACGCCACCAGCAAACCGTTGGTATAGCTTTGCCACATGACGGTTACTCCGCGTTGGCTGCGAGGTCGCGCAGCACTTGCATGGCGCGTTCGGCGTCCGCCTGACCGACGAACAAATGATCGTGGTAGTAGCCGGCAATCACATTGCAGCTGATCCCGGCCTTGCCCAGTGCGGTGGCGAATGCGGCGGTCAGACCAACGGCTTCCAGCGCCGAATGCACGTTCAAGGTGATCCACGCTGCGACATAGTCGAAGCTGAAACCGGCGCGTTCGGCGTGGGAACGTTCCAGGATCACCGTCAGGCCTTCCTGTTCACGGAAACTGCCGACGACTTCCAGGCCGCTCGGCAACTCGCCGTCGGACAAGGTGCAGAACACGTATTCGCCGGCATTGAGCTGCGGGCTCATGCTGCGCAGCAGGGTGGTCAACGAGGTTTCGCCAGCCATGGGGGGGGTCCTTGATAAAGAGTGCTTGCTGGCTATTCTCCCGGTTGACGCTGTATAAGAAAAACCAATAGTGCTGATCGCTCATTAGGAAAACTGATGTTCGACTACAAATTGCTTTCCGCTCTGGCCGCCGTGGTCGAGCAGGCCGGCTTCGAACGGGCGGCGCAGGTGCTGGGCCTTTCGCAATCGGCGATATCCCAGCGGATCAAACTGCTGGAAGCACGGGTCGGCCAGCCGGTTTTGGTGCGCGGCACGCCACCGTCGCCCACCGAGATTGGCCGGCGTCTGCTCAACCATGTGCAGCAGGTGCGCCTGCTCGAACGGGATTTGCAGACGCTGGTGCCGGCACTGGACGAAGAGGGGCTGCCGGAACGCCTGCGCATCGCCCTGAATGCCGACAGCCTCGCCACCTGGTGGGCCGAGGCGGTGGGCGACTTCTGCGCCGAACAACATCTATTGCTCGATCTGATCGTCGAAGACCAGACCGTCGGCCTCAAACGCATGCGCGCCGGTGAAGTGGCCGGTTGCCTGTGTGCCAGCGAGCGTCCGGTAGCAGGCGCGCGCAGTGTGCTGCTCGGAGCGATGCGCTATCGGGCGTTGGCCAGCCCGGCGTTCATCAAGCGGCATTTTCCCGACGGCGTGCGGGCCGAACAATTGCCGCGCACCCCCGCATTGGTCTTCGGCCCAGACGATTTTCTCCAGCATCGATACCTCGCGTCCCTCGGCGTCGATGGCGGTTTCGAACATCACCTGTGCCCGTCGTCCGAAGGTTTTATTCGCCTGACCGAAGCCGGGCTCGGCTGGGGACTGGTGCCGGAATTACAGGTGCGCGAGCAACTGGAGCGCGGCGTACTGCGCGAACTGTTGCCAGATAAACCGATCGATGTGCCCTTGTACTGGCATCATTGGCGCAATGGCGGTCAGTTGCTCGGGCTGTTGACCGAGCAATTGGTGCGCTCGTCGGCGCAATGGCTGGTGCCGTTGGACTGACGGCCAGCGTCAAGACTCACGAATCAGGCAAAACGAAAGACAGCGGAGCTCTACATGAAAATTCTGGTCACCGGCGCAAGCGGCTTCATTGGCGGACGCTTTGCGCGTTTCGCCCTGGAGCAGGGCCTGGAGGTGCGGGTCAACGGTCGCCGGGCCGAGGGTGTCGAGCATCTGGTACGTCGCGGTGCCGAGTTCGTTCAAGGCGATCTGAGCGATCCGGATCTGGTGCGTGCGCTATGCAGCGATGTCGAAGCCGTGGTGCATTGCGCCGGCGCGGTCGGCTTGTGGGGCCGTTATCAGGACTTCCATCAGGGCAACGTGCAAGTCACCGAAAACGTGGTCGAGGCCTGCCTGAAACAACGGGTTCGGCGGCTGGTGCATCTGTCGTCGCCCTCGATCTACTTTGACGGTCGCGACCACCTCGGCCTGACCGAAGAGCAAGTGCCCAAGCGCTTCAAACATCACTACGCCGCGACCAAATACCTGGCCGAGCAAAAGGTCTTCGGCGCCCAGGAATTCGGCCTCGAAACCCTCGCTCTGCGCCCGCGCTTCGTCACCGGCGCCGGCGACATGAGCATCTTTCCGCGCCTGCTGAAGATGCAGCGCAAGGGCCGTCTGGCGATCATCGGCAACGGTCTGAACAAGGTCGATTTCACCAGCGTGCACAACCTCAACGAAGCATTGCTCAGCAGCCTGCTGGCCGATGCCTCCGCGTTGGGCAAAGCCTACAACATCAGCAACGGAGCTCCGGTGCCGCTGTGGGATGTGGTCAATTACGTGATGCGCAAGATGGAAGTCCCACAGGTCACCAAGTACCGTTCCTACGGTCTGGCCTACAGCGTGGCGGCGCTCAACGAAGGTGTGTGCAAGCTCTGGCCCGGGCGTCCCGAGCCGACCCTGTCGCGCCTGGGCATGCAGGTGATGAACAAAAATTTCACCCTCGACATCAGTCGCGCCCGGCATTATCTGGACTACGATCCGAAAGTCAGTCTGTGGACGGCTCTCGATGAGTTCTGCAGTTGGTGGAAAGCCCAGGACATTCGTTGAAACGAATCGGCCGGCCGGCAATGAACCGCCCTGCCGCTTGAGGGTCAATCCTTGCGGCTGAGAGGTTTATACTTCGCCCCCAATCTGCCATCACTGCGTTTCACAAAGGTTGCCTCAATGTCCATGCGTAACGATGCCCACGACGATTTCGACGATGTACCGAGCCTGCGCGCCGATACTCTCGATGACGACGATTTTCCAGCCACCGCCCGGACCACCGTGCATTCGCGCACGCCGCCGGCGGTCAAGGTCAAGGCCGCCAGCACCGGGCCGTTGTGGGCATTGGTCGGTGCATTGTTCTTCGCATTCATTGGTCTGGCCTGGTGGAGCTTCCAGCAGATTTCACTGATGGAGCAGCAACTGGTGGCGACCCAGGAAAGTTTCGCGCGCATCAGTGAGGAAGCGGCGGGGCGTTTGCAGGACATTTCCGGCAAGGTCGTGGCCAGCCAGACCAATGTCACCACCGACAGCGAAGCCCTGAAGCTGCAGATCAAACAGCTGCAAAGCGCCCTTCAGGATCAGAGCAAACAGCAGCAGGGCGTGGCCGGGCAGGCGACGGATCTGGACAAGCGTCTGGCGCAGATGACCGCCCAGGCCAGCGAACAGCAGAGCGCCAACACTCAGTTGCAAGCCCAGGTCAAAGCCCTGAGCGCCGAGCTGGCAACGCTGAAAAGCACGCCGGCCGACACCAGCAAGGTCGACGCCCAGCTCAAGAGCTTCGATGCACAGGTGAAGGGGTTCGATGCGCAGTTCAAGAGTCTCGGCGCGGACATCACGGCCCTGAAGAAACAAGGCAACCCGAGCGCCGCGATTGATCGTCTGGAACAGGAAATCGTTGTACTCAAGAGCGAACAGGACAACCGTCCGGCCGCTGCCCAGGGTGGCACCAACACCGCCGAATTCGACGCGTTTCGTGGGCAGATGACCCGCAACATCAACACCCTGCAAGCGCAGATCCAGAACCTGCAGCAGCAACTCAACGCCCGTCCGTAAGCCTCTCGTGTGGCGAGGGAATCAACACCCTCGCCACAGCAACATTCAGAAGCCATCTGAATATCCATACATGCCTTCAGGCCGTCTACGCTCTTGAAACACCAACAAGAACGAGGGATGCGTCATGGGGTTTGTGCACAAGCTGGCCTGGCTCGGCGCGGTGCTGCTGTTGAGTTTCGGTCAGGCCAACGCGGCCATTACGGAAAAAGACGACAGCAAGGCCGCCATCGCCTTGCTGGAAAAGGCTCTGGCCTATTACCACGACAACGGCGACAAGGCGTTCGCGGCGTTCAGCCGCCAGGGCGAATTCGTCGACAAGGACCGTTACGTGTTCGTGGTCGACACCAAGGGCGTGATGCTCGCCAGCGGCGGGCCGTCGTCGGCATTGATCGGGCGCGACGTCAGCGAAGTGCTCGGGCCGGACTTGCAGAAGTCCTTCAAGGACGCCTTGAAAGTGCCGGAAGGCAACGGCATCCAGCAGGCCGAATACCGCTGGCAGAACTGGTCCGACGGCAAGGTCGAGCGCAAGCACGTTTACTATCAACGCATCGGTCAGCGGATTCTGGCGGTAGGTTATTACTTGCCGCGTGCGTCGGCGGAACAGGCGAAAGCGTTGCTCGACAAAGCGGCCACCGACCTGGCCAAAGACGAGAAGGGCACGCTGTCCGCGATCAACTCGCTCAAGGGCGGATACTTGCAGGATGACCTGTATGTGTTCGTGGTCAATCTCGACAACAAGCGCTACGTCGCCCACGGCACCAATCTGCGGTTGATCAACACCGATTTCGCCAAGGTCGATGACCCGGAAGGCAAACCGGTGGGCGAACCGATTCTGGCGCTGATTGGCAAACAGGATGAGGGCGAGTACGAGTACCGCTGGAAAAACCCGGTGACCGGCAAGGTCGAGGACAAGCATGCCTACCTGAAGAAGGTCGGGAACATGCTGGTGGCGGTCGGTTACTACAGTGCCTGATTCGTGAGCGCTCCCACGCAGCGCGTGGGAGCCATCGGCATCAATCAGCGGGCGCCGTGCTCACGGCCCCGCAGCAACCGGTTCGGCATCGCGATCGCCGCCGCCAGCCCAAGCAGCGAAACCGCCGCGCTGACCATCAGCAAATGCCGGAACGTCACCAGCAATTCGGCACGCAAGGCATTCTGCGCATCGCCGGGTGCCGCGTTCAGGCCATCGAGCAACACGTTGCCGGAATGCCCTTCGCTCATCAGCGAGCTGCCGGCCAGGTGCGCGAAACTGGAGTCCTGCAACAACGCCAGCAACAGCGCCGACATCAACGCTACGCCCACCGCGCCGCCCAGGGAGCGGAACAGGTTGGTGGTGCTGGTGGCGACGCCAATGTCCTTTTGCTCGACCGAGTTTTGGGTGCCGACCAGCGAGGTCGGGAACTGCATGCCGCCGGCGATCCCGCTGAGCAACATGAACAGGCTGCTGAGCAGCGTCGCATCGGGCGGGCTGAAGGCCATGCCGAGGATCGAGACCGGCATCAGCAGCGCGCCGGTCAGAATCTGCGGTTTGTAGCGCCCGGTGATCGAGGTGCGACGTCCGGCGAAATACGCGCCGATCGGCAAACCCATCGCCAGCGGCAGCAGGTGCAACGCAGCGCTGTCGGCGCCGGCACCGGTTACGCTCTGAAAGCGCAGCGGCATCAGCACGATCAGGGAAATCGCCTGGAAGCTGCAAAAGAAAATCGTGCACCAGCACAGCAGCGCACTGCGATTGGTGAACAAGTGCATCGGCAGCAACGGCTCCCGCGCGCGTCGTTCATGCCAGACGAACACCGCCAACACTGCCATCGCGCAAGCGAACAGACCGAGCACTTCACTGCTGCGCCACGCATGGCCCTGGCCGACCTGAGTGATCGCCAGCAACAGTGCCGTCAGGCCGATGATCATCAACAGCGTGCCGAGATAATCGATGACTGGTTTGCGCTGCGGAATCGGCAGGCCGATCAGATTGCGTCGCGCCACCCAGTAAGCGCCAAGGCCCAGCGGCAGGTTGATCAGAAACACCCAGCGCCACGACAGGTACTCGGTCATGTAACCGCCGAGCACCGGGCCGGCCACACTGGCCACCGCGTACATGCTGGAGAAATAGCCCTGATAACGCCCGCGTTCGCGAGGTGGCACGATGTCGCCGATGATCGCCTGACTCACCGAAATCATCCCGCCAGCGCCGATGCCCTGGAAAATCCGCGCCAGCACCAGTTGCTCCATGCTCTGGGCCATGCCGCAGAACAGCGACGCTAGGGTGAACATGCCCATGCCGAACAGCATCAGTTTGCGCCGCCCGTACAGATCGCCGAGCTTGCCGTAGATCGGCACCGCCACGGTCATCGCCACCATGTAGCCGGAAATCACCCATGCCAACAGGCTGACGTCCTTGAACTGGGCGGAGATGGCCGGCATGGAAACGGCGACGATGGTCTGGTCCAGCGCGCCGAGAAAGATCGCCATCATCAGCGCGACCAGCACGCTGCGAATGGCCGGTTTGGGCGTTTCGGGATGGTTGAGATTGGTCACGGGCAAAACCTGCGGGCAGTGAGGGTCCCGCAGATCGCCAGGCGAGCGGGGATGCTCGCCAGTGTAAGTCGGTAGGAAGCTATTCGATAGCCTCATAAGGAAGCCCGACGTAATTTTCTGCAATGGTTTTTTGGCCGGCCTCCGAGCTGACAAAGTAGTCCAGTTCCGAAGCACAGATCCGCTGACTGAAATCATCGTGCTCGTCGAAGCGGTGCAGCATCGAAGTCATCCACCATGAAAACCGCTCGGCTTTCCACACCCGGCGCAGGCAGATCTGCGAGTATTTCTCCAGCAACTCAGTGCGACCTTCGCGGTAGACCTTCAGCAGAATCCTGAATAACGTGCTGACGTCGCTGGCTGCCAAGTTCAAACCCTTGGCCCCGGTCGGCGGAACGATATGCGCCGCGTCGCCCACCAGAAACATCCGCCCGTACTGCATCGGCTCGACCACAAAACTGCGCAGCGGCGCGATGCTTTTTTCAATCGACGGACCGGTCACCAGTTTCTGCGCCAGATCCTCCGGCAGACGATTGCGCAGCTCATCCCAGAAACGCTGATCCGACCAGTCGTCGACGTTTTCCTCGGCGGGCACTTGCAGGTAATAACGGGTGCGCGTCGCCGAGCGCATGCTGCACAGGGCGAAGCCGCGCTCGTGGCGGGCGTAGACCAGTTCATCGTGGATCGGTGGCGTGTCGGCGAGAATCCCCAGCCAGCCAAACGGATAAACCCGTTCGAAGACTTTCAGGCAGTCCTCGGGAATCGACTGCCGGGCCACGCCGTGGAAACCGTCGCAACCGGCGATGTAGTCGCAATCGACGCGCCAGGTTTCGCCGTCCTTTTCGAAGGTCACATAAGCTTCGTCGCTTTTCACGTCACAGGGAACGACATGGCGGGCTTCGTAAATTGTCTGCCCACCGGTCTCCCGACGAGCGGCCATCAGGTCGCGGGTGACCTCGGTCTGGCCGTAGACCACCACGGTTTTTCCATCGGTCAGAGCTTCCAGATCAATGTGGATCCGGCGCCCGTCGAGGGCCAGTTCGAATCCACCGTGCACCAAACCTTCGGCGTCCATCCGCTGACCCACGCCAGCTTCGCGCAACAGCTCTACCATGCCCTGTTCAAGCACGCCGGCGCGGATTCGGCCGAGCACATAGTCAGGTGTCTGACGCTCCAGAATCAGGGTGTCGATGCCGGCGTTGTGCAGCAGTTGGCCGAGCAATAATCCGGACGGACCGGCGCCGATGATGGCGACTTGGGTTTTGAGCGTTTTCATTGTTTTTATGACTCGCAAGCTTCACGCGACAAACGCCGGTGAATGATTTTCAGGATTCGAGTGCTTGCATTTTTCCCTTGCGGGTCTGTCAATTGAAGGTGAAAACTGAGCCGATACCTGTACATTCTGCCAATCGGTGCGATTATCGCCCGCAAACCTCGAGGCCTGGATTGAAGTGATGAACAAGCCTGACCTGCCTTCGATTCCGGTGTTCAAGCTCTACGGTGAAAGCCTGGACTGGCCGACCCCTGACTTGCTGCACTGTGAAACCATTTCCAAACGCAGCCGCGAACACCATTGGGAAATCAAACCCCACCGCCACGCCGATTTGTGCCAGTTGCTCTTCGTATTCAAAGGTCAGGCAGAGCTTGAAATCGAAGGCCAACGCACGCAACTGAACGAAGCCGCGATCCAGATCCTGCCGCCGTTATCGGTGCATGGATTCCGTTTTTCCGAGGACGTCGAAGGATTCGTCGTCACCCTCGCTACACCATTGATCAACCATTTGCAGGCGCAACTGGGCAGCGCGGTGCAGGCCCTGGCCCAGGCCGAGAGTTATCCGGCGGGCAAGGACGCGGAGTACCTCAACAGTCTGTTTGCCGCGTTGCAGGCCGAGTACAACGGCCATCAACCGGCGCGGGAAATGCTCATGCATTCGCTGGTCAGCGTGATCATGGTCTGGGTCAGCCGTCAGGCGATCCGCCGTCACAACGCCACGCAACGGCCGCAACGCCAGCGCGAATACCTCAACGGATTCATTCAGCTGGTGGAAGAGACCTACCGCCAGCACGTCAAGGTCGAAGACCTGGCCCATCGCCTGGGGATTTCCGTCTCGCACCTCAACGGCACCTGCCGTGAACTGGCGGGGCAGCCGGCGTTGCAGATCATGCACGAGCGTCAATTGCTGGAAGCCAAGCGTCTGCTGACTTACACCAGCATGACGATTTACGAGATGTCCGAGGTGTTGGGGTTTTCCGATCCGACCAACTTCACGCGCCTGTTCCGGCGTCGGGTGGGGATCTCGCCAAAGGCGTTCCGCGACCGCTTGAAGGCCGAGCAGAACGACGACGCCTGACGTCCTGTGTTACCGCAGGGCGTTGAGGGTGGCGTTGTGAGGGATGCAGCGCTCGAAGTTGCAGCTCGCGTACTCACGGGGCAGTTGCCGCAACTGCTCCACGCGCCACGCCGCGGTGCCGTACAGCGCCAGCGTGGCCGCGCAGGTGATGAAAATCGCGAGGTATCTTCTTGTTCTGGTGTTCATGGCGTTGACCTCTGAACGAATACCCTTGGGTACTACTTTCAGCATAGGTCAGCGCCGTGGAGTTGCCAGCGGCTCTGTGAACGGCTTTACAGTCCGATATCCCACTGCGGGTTTTCGGGAAAACGCTGCACCAGAAAGTCCAGCATGCAGCGCAACGCCGCCGGCATGTGCTTGCGCGAGGCATACACGGCATAGATGCTCATCTGCCGGGGCTCGGCGTGGGGCAGCAGGCGCACCAGTTCGCCGCTGTGAATATGTGCCCCGGCCAGATAGGTCGGCAGCATCGCCACGCCGGCGCCGGCCAGGGTCGCGCGCAGCAGGGTGCTGGCCTCGTTGGCGCTGATGTTGCCCTGCACCGGCACCGAGACCGGTTCGCCATCCTCCTCGAAATGCCACAGGCTTTTGCCGAAATAGGAATGGGTCAGGCAGTTGTGCCGGCTCAGATCTTCAACCCGCTGCGGCTGCGGATGCTCCTGCAGATAGGCAGGTGCGGCGCAGACTACCGAGCGGCACACCGTCAGGCGCCGGGCGATCAGGTTGGGGTCGAGGTCGTTGCTGGTGCGGATCGCCAGGTCGATGCGCTCGTCCACCAGGTTCACGGTGCGATCGAGCATTTGCAGGTCGATGTTCACCCCCGGATAGGCTTTGACAAACGCCGCCATGGCATCGGCCAGTTGCGCCTGACCGAACGAGGTGCTGACGCTGATTCGCAGCAATCCTCGCGGGGCATCGGCAGGTTCGCTGACAGCGGCCTGCATGTCGCCGGACAGTTCCAGCATCTGCCGGCAGCGCGGCAGGATTTCGTTGCCGGCGGCGGTCAGGCTCAACTTGCGCGTGGTGCGGTGCATCAGGCGCGCGCCGACCCAGTCTTCCAGTTCCGCCAGATAGCGCGACACCACCGGCCGTGACAGGTCCAGGTGATCGGCCGCCGCCGACTGGCTGCCCAGATCCACTACCGTGACGAATACCCGCATTGCTTGGAGACGATCCATGATTTGCCCGCTTTCAGAAACAAACTATGTCCAAGCATCGCATTTTTTGTAACGAGTCTGGCAACTAAGCTTTGTCCCCATCGCCAAGCACGGCATACGAACAGCGGAGCAACCCATGATCGGCTTCACCACCCTCAAGCGCGTTTTACTGGCCACCGCCACCCTCGGCTTTGCTGCCCACGCAGCGGCCGCGAATCTGACCCTCGATGTCTACAACCCAGGCACCCATGCGATCTTCCCGGTGACTTCGGTGCTGGTCAGCGGCGAGAAAGACGCGATTCTGGTGGACGCCCAGTTCGGCAAGTCCCAGGCCGAGCAAGTGGTGGAAAAGATCCGCGCCAGCGGCAAGCAACTGACCACCATCTACATCAGCCACGGTGACCCGGATTACTACTTCGGTCTCGACACCCTGACCAAGGCCTTCCCGAATGCCAAGGTGCTGGCCTCGCAGCCGACCGTTGATCACATCAAGCAAACCGTCGACGGCAAACTGGCTTTCTGGGGTCCGAAAATGGGCGCCGACGTGCCGGCCAAAACCATCGTGCCGGGCGTGCTCAAAGGCGACACCCTCATGCTTGAAGGGCAGAAACTGCAGGTGGTCGGCCTGGACGGCAAGCAACCGAATCGTAGCTTCGTGTGGATTCCTTCGTTGAAAGCCGTGGTCGGTGGTGTGGTTGTCGCCGAGAACATTCACGTGTGGATGGCCGACACCCAGACCGCGCAATCCCACGCCGACTGGCTGCAAACCCTGCACTCGATCGAAACCCTGAAACCGAAAACCGTGGTGCCGGGTCACTACCTGGGTGACAGCGCCCGTTCGCTGGCAGCGGTGAAATTCACTGCCGACTACATCAAGGCATTCGATGCCGAAACGGCCAAGGCCAAGGACTCTGCCGCGCTGATCGCCGCGATGAAAAAACGCTACCCGACACTGGGCGAAGAAAGCTCGCTGGAGCTCAGCGCGAAAGTCGCCAAGGGCGAGATGAAGTGGTAACCCGATTCTGAAAAACGCAGCACTCTCAAGCCAACTGGAGAATGTCATGAGCAAGATCGCAATCATTGGTGCCACCGGCCGTGCCGGCAGCCAACTGCTGGAAGAAGCCCTGCGTCGTGGCCACAGCGTCACCGCCATCGCCCGGGATACCTCGAAGATCGGCGCCCGCGCCGGTGTGGTCAGTAAGAATGTCGACGTGCTGAATGCAGCCGCGCTGCAAGACGCCGTCGCCGGTCACGATGTGGTCATCAGCGCTGCGCATTTCGCCACGGTGCCTGCCAGCGCGCTGATCGGTCCGGTGAAACAGGCCGGGGTGAAACGTCTGCTGGTGGTCGGCGGTGCCGGCTCGCTGTTGCTGCCGGACGGCACCCGCGTGATCGACAGCGCTGGCTTCCCGGCCGAGTACAAGGCAGAGGCCAGCGCTGGCGCGGCGTTTCTTGAGGCCTTGCGTCAGGAGAAGGAACTGGACTGGACGTTCCTGTCGCCGTCGGCGCTGTTTGTCGAAGGCGAGCGCACCGGTAAATTCCGCGTGGGCAAGGATGACTTGCTGGTGAGTGCTGAAGGGCAGAGCTCGATCAGCTTTGCCGACTATGCGATTGCGCTGATCGACGAAGTGGAAACGCCGAAGCATTCGCGTCAGCGGTTTACTGTCGGTTATTGAGGGGTTGGGTGGTTTTCGGGATTTGTGTCTGATCCGAGAACTACCCCTCACCCTAACCCTCTCCCGGAGGGAGAGGGGACTGATCGTGGGATGCTTGTGAACTCCGCCGACTTGAACGGGGTGTATTGAATCCATAATCGCCCAGATTTTTCAGGTCGATGTATTACGTAAGACACTTCGGTCAGTTCCCTCTCCCCCTGGGAGAGGGTTAGGGTGAGGGCAAGGCGTCACCGCGTATGAGCCTGCTCCACCAACCACCCCATCAATTCCTGCAATTTCGCCGACGGCTCCGACGCCGGCGCCACGATGTAATAGCCCAATCCCGTCTTCACCTTCAGATCGAACGGCATCACCAGTCGCCCGGCGTTCAAGTCGTCGCCGATCAGTGACCAGTCGCCGATCGCCACCCCCGTCCCGTGGGACGCCATCGACATCGCCTGATCCAGCGTCTCGAAATGCTGACCGCTGGCGATATTGCTCAAGTGCAGTTCGGCGGCTTTGAGCCAGAGCGTCCAGTCGTCATCCGTATGAGTCGGGTGCAGCAGCAGATGCTGTTGCAGATCTGCCGGTGTATGCAGGGCCGGCCATCCGTTGAGCAGTGTCGGCGAACAGACCGGCGTCAGTTGTTCATCGAACAGATGCAGGGTCGCAGGCGAATCGTGGGGCGCGCTGCCGTAGATCACCGCCGCGTCGAACTGCTCGCGATGAAAGTCCACCCCGTGTTGCAACGACGCGGTGAGTTTCACCGGCACGTCCGGGCGCTCGCGCTGCCATTGCAGCAGGCGTGGCAACAACCAGCGCATCACGCAGCTCGGCGCCTTGAGTTGCAGGGTTTCGCGTTTGGCGCCGATCTGCTCCACCGAGTCGCCGATCAGGCTGAACACCTGCTGCACCCGTGGCAGCCATTCGCGACCTTCGGCCGTCAGCTCCAAACCCCGGGCCAGGCGAATGAACAGCTCATAACCCAGATGTTCCTCAAGCCCGGCGATCTGCCGGCTCACCGCGCCCTGGGTGATGTGCAACTGCTCGGCGGCCCGGGTGAAGTTGCAGCACTGCGCGGTGATCAGAAACGTATGCAGAGCGGGCAGGGGAGGCAGTCGTTTCATGTGGATCCAAGGTATGACGTGAGGACATGGCTAGTATGAGCTTTTATCGATTGTTGCGGCTACGGGTCGCCCGTTTCAATGAGGCCAATCACCGGTTCCTTTACAGCCCGGTGCCTCAACGAACAAGAAGGGCAAAGACATGGCGACGTGTGGCGAAGTACTGGTCAAGTTACTCGAAGATTATGGGGTCGAGCAGGTGTTCGGCATTCCCGGGGTGCATACCGTGGAGCTGTATCGCGGGCTGGCCCGTTCGAGCATCAACCACGTCACGCCGCGCCATGAACAGGGCGCCGGCTTCATGGCCGACGGCTACGCCCGCACCAGCGGCAAACCGGGTGTGTGCTTCATCATCACCGGCCCGGGCATGACCAACATCACCACCGCCATGGGCCAGGCGTACGCCGATTCGATCCCGATGCTGGTGATCTCCAGCGTGCAGTCGCGCAGCCAATTGGGCGGCGGTCGCGGCAAGCTGCATGAACTGCCGAACCAGAGCGCACTGGTCGGCGGCGTGGCGGCGTTCTCCCACACCCTGATGTCGGCGTCCGAATTGCCGGGTGTGCTGGCCCGTGCGTTTGCGCTGTTCCAGGCCGGGCGTCCGCGTCCGGTGCACATCGAAATCCCGCTGGACGTGCTGGTCGAAGAAGCCGACGAACTGCTGACCAGCGTGCCGGTCCACATCGACCGCGCCGGTGCTGCGCCGGCCGCCGTGAGCCGCATGACCGAACTGCTGGCCGGCGCCCGGCGTCCGCTGATCCTCGCCGGTGGCGGTGCCATCGATGCCGCTGCCGAACTCACCGAACTGGCTGAGCTGCTTGATGCACCAATGGCTCTGACCATCAACGCCAAAGGCATGCTGCCGTCCAGCCATCCGCTGTTGATCGGTTCGACTCAGAGCCTGGTGGCGACCCGTGCTCTGGTGGCCGATGCCGACGTGATCCTGGCGATCGGCACCGAGCTGGCGGAAACCGACTACGACGTGACCTTCGCCGGCGGTTTCGAAATCCCCGGCAAGCTGCTGCGTGTGGACATCGATCCCGACCAGACCGTGCGCAACTACCCGCCTCACGTGGCGCTGGTGGCCGACTCGCGCAATGCCGCACAAGCGTTGCTCAGCGCGCTGTCGCACAAACCGCTGGCCGAGCGCCGCAACGATTGGGGCCAGGTACGCGCCGCCCGTCTGCGTGAAGACCTGGCCGCGACCTGGGACGCGCCGACCCTGGCCCAGACCCGGTTCCTCGAAACCGTGCTGCACGAATTGCCGAACGCAGTGTTCGTCGGCGACTCCACGCAACCGGTGTACACCGGCAACCTGACGTTCAACCCGGAGCGTCCGCGCCGCTGGTTCAACTCGTCCACCGGTTACGGCACCCTCGGTTACGCCTTGCCGGCGGCGATTGGCGCATGGCTCGGCGGCTCTCTGGAACATGGCGCGCGTCCGCCAGTGGTGTGCCTGATCGGCGACGGCGGTCTGCAATTCACCCTGCCGGAACTGGCCAGCGCCGTGGAAGCGCGCACCCCGGTGATCATCCTGCTGTGGAATAACCAGGGTTACGAAGAGATCAAGAAATACATGGTCAACCGTGCCATCGAGCCGGTGGGTGTTGACATCTACACCCCGGACTTCATCGGCGTGGCCAAGGCCCTGGGTTGCGCGGCGCAAGCGATCAGCTCCGCTGAACATCTGCGCGGTGCACTGCGCGCCGCCACCGATCGTCAGGGCCCGACCCTGATTGAAA
Organism: Pseudomonas sp. B7; assembly: GCF_016735645.1. Taxonomy (NCBI): domain Bacteria; kingdom Pseudomonadati; phylum Pseudomonadota; class Gammaproteobacteria; order Pseudomonadales; family Pseudomonadaceae; genus Pseudomonas; species Pseudomonas sp. B7. Next base: position 662,497 of record NZ_JAERRE010000001.1, on the reverse strand, counting down.
TCGACCAGACCCAATGGATGAAGGCGGTGGCCCAATGATGAATTTCCCGACCACACTCGACGGCCTGTACATCAACGGCCAATGGTCCGCCGGCCGCGAACACCTGCGCGTCATCAATCCGGCCACCGAAGCGCTGTTGACCACGGTCAACGGCGGTGACGAACGCGCCGTCAATCAAGCGGTAACGGCGGCGACCGAAGCCTTCAAGGGCTGGTCGAAAACCACCGGTGCCGAGCGCGGCGCGATCCTGCGCAACATCGCCAATGGCGTGCGCAACGGCCGCGAACATTTGATGAACTTGCAGTCGAGCAACAACGGCAAACCGCAGTTCGAGGCGGGCATCGATGTCGACGACGTGATCGCCACGTTCGAGTACTACGCCGAACTCGCCGAAGGCCTCGACGCCAAACTCGACAGCAACGTGCCGCTGCCCAGCGACGATTTCAGCGCACGTCTGCGCCGCGAGCCGTGCGGTGTGGTCGGGCTGATCGTGCCGTGGAATTTCCCGATGGTCACCACCGCGTGGAAACTCGCGCCAGCTCTCGCCGCCGGTTGCTGCGTGGTGCTCAAACCGTCTGAAGTCACGCCGCTGCCGGAGCTGGAACTGGCGACCATCATCGCCGAATCCGGTCTGCCCAAAGGCGTGTTCAACCTGGTGTGTGGCACCGGTCTGGCGGTCGGTGCGCCGCTGTCGGCGGACCCGCGCATCGCCAAGGTTTCCTTCACCGGCAGCAACGCCGTCGGTGTGCAGGTGATGCAGCGCGCCGCTGAAACCGTGAAGGGCGTGAGCCTGGAACTGGGCGGCAAATCCTCGCTGCTGATTCTGGAAGATGCCGACCTGGATCTGGCGGTGGAGCTGGCCTGCGGTGGTGGTTTCTTCAACGCCGGGCAGATGTGCTCGGCCACCAGCCGGGTACTGGTCGCCGATGAACTGGCCGATGAATTCCTGATTCGTCTGAAGGCCCGCGCGGAAAAAATCCGTGTGGCCGATCCGTTCGATCCTGAAGTCGAGATGGGCGCGCTGGTCAATCAGGCGCAGTACCAACGCGTACTCGGCCACATTGACCGTGGCCTCAGTGCCGGGGCCAAGCTGATCTGTGGCGGCAACCGTCCTGCCGATCTGCCGCGCGGCTATTTCTTGCAGCCGACAATCTTCACCGAAGTGCCCCTCGACAGTGCGCTGTGGTGTGAAGAGATTTTCGGCCCGGTGATCTGCGTGCGCAGTTTTGCTACGGAAGCCGAGGCGATTGCCCTGGCCAACGACAGTCAGTTCGGGCTGGTCGCCAGCGTGGTCACGCGCAATGCCGAGACCGCGGATCGGGTCGCCAACGCCTTGCAGGCGGGGTTGGTGTGGCTCAACGCGCCTCAGGTGATCTTCCCGCAGACGGCGTGGGGCGGCTACAAACAGAGCAGCATCGGCCGCGAATTGGGGCCGTGGGGTCTGGCGGCATTTCAGGAAATCAAGCACGTGATCCGCGCGCTCTGAATGCCCGAAAAAGGTCAGCGCATGCCTCGCAACGAGGCATGCGCCGGCGTCATGGCTTCAATGAGTTTTTATCGATAGTCAGGTGTTTTGCACGACCTCAGGATGAACCCGCTGATCACGTTCAAGCCCTTTGAAATCGGGGGGTTGGGCGGTTCCGATCACGCACGGCAAGGGTTGCGGTCAATCTCATACTTACAAAAATAATGGGAGTCCTAAATGGGCGAGCACGATCTGAACAGGCGTCAATTCATCAAAACCGTCGGCGTGGCCTCGGTGGCTGCGGCGGCCATGAGCATGCCCTTCATCCGGGCCAGTGCCAGCGACACCCGTTTTGCCGGCAAGACCCTGCGCCTGTTGACCTGGTCCGATGACACGGGCCTGGCCGCACTGCGCAATATCGCGGCAACGTTCGAAGCCAAGACTGGCGCCAAAGTGATTGCCGACCGCACTGGCAGCACCTCGGAAATGGTCGCCAAACTCAAGGCCGGCGGTGATCGTCCGCAGTACGACATCATCACTCTGGCTGGCGTTGGCGCCGAAGGTCTGGCCGCTGCCGGGCTGCTGGAAAAACCCGACCTCAACCGCATTCCCAACCTGATCGATGTCCCGGAAAAATACCGCACCGGGGCCAACGGTCACGGCATCGGTTACCTGTTGTGGTGCAACAGTCTGGTCTACAGCACCCGCACTCAGAAGGAAGCGCCGGACAGTTACGCCGCGCTGTGGGACGCCGATCTGGCACCGAACATTTTCCTGCCACCGCCGAACTGGACCGAGGCGATGGACCTGATCATCATTGCCGCCAAACTGGCCGGTGGTGACGAGCACAACATCGAGCCGGGCTTCAAGAAACTCGCGGAGCTGAAAGACCGCGTGGTGACCCTGGGCGAAAACCCCAACCAGATCGCCGAGCTGTTCCGCACCGGCTCCCTGGACATGGGCGGCCTCTACGCCCCGGCGTTTTTCCCCAAGCAGATCCGCGACCCGAACTATGGCCTGGGCGCCACGTTCGGCATGAAAGAAGGTTTCTACACCGACCTGATGCTCTCGGTGATGCCGAAGAACCGTCCGGGCGACACCGACCTGGCCTACGCCTTCATCGATCACTCCCTCGACCCGCTGGTGCAGGGCAAGATGGCCGAAGACATCTTCAACGGTCCGGTCAACGCCAAGGCGATCATCTCCGCCGAAGCACGCAAGAGCCCGTTCATCCTCACGCCGGAGCAGATCGCGGAGAAGGCGATCATGCACGACAACGCCTTCCTGGCGACCGTGCATGACCAGTGGATTCGTCGCTACACGGAAATCTTTTCTTCCTGACGCCGACCTTCCGGGGCACCGCATGATCGGGGTGCCCGGGAGATTCGTTTTCCATTGACGAGATCATTGCTATGGAACATCAATCCCTGACCCAACCGGTCGGCGCGGGTGACGTGCGCCCGGCGCGCGGTGTTTCGCCGACGGCGCGGGCGTGGTTTTTCCTCACGCCGTCGATGCTGTTTCTCGGCGTGCTGATTGCCGCCAGCCTGCTGGTGCTGCGCATGAGCGTCGGCACCAAGGGCGCGGAGTGGTCCGGTTTCAGCCTGGCCAGTTACGCGCAGTTGCTTGAACCCTACTACCTCAAATCGTTGCTGCTGACCTTGCGTCTGGCGCTGATCAGCGCGGTGGTCGCGGTGGTGCTGGCGATCCCGGTGGCGTACACCATGTCGCGCCTGACCTCGCCATTCGTGCGGCGAATTTTTCTGGCGGCGGTGTTGTTGCCGCTGCTGGTCAACCTGCTGCTGCAAAGCTATGGCTGGCTGGTGATCCTCGGTCCCGGCGGCATGCTCAACCAGACCCTGATGGGCCTCGGTCTGATCAAGCGCCCGATCATGTTGCTGTACAACCAGAACGGCGTGCTGATGGGCCTGGTGCAGACCGCGTTTCCGCTCGCCGTGTTGCCGATTGCCAGCGCCATGCGCGGTGTCGCCCGCAGCTACGAAGAAGCTGCCGCGACCCTCGGCGCCAGTCGTTTTCAGGTGTTCCGCCAAGTGGTGTTGCCGATGAGTCTGCCAGGCATCATCACCGGCGCGACCCTGGTGTTCGCTTACAACGCCAGCAGCTTCGTGGTGCCGCTGTTGCTCGGCGGTCGGCGCGTGCCGATGCTCGCGGTGATGGTGCATGACCAGATCGCCCCGCTGATGAACTGGCCTGCCGCGTCCGCCGCCGGGGTGGTGCTGATCGTCACTACGCTCGCCATCATGACCTTGTCCGAATACATCACCGGCCGCCGTCGCCGTCTGCTGGAGGCTTCGCAATGAGTGCCCTGATCAAGAAGCGTCAGTCGCTGTTGCCGGGCGACACCGGCAAGTTCGCCGGCATCCTGTCCGGGATCATTTTGTTCCTGGCCGTGTTGCCGATCCTGACCATGATCGTGATGTCGTTCAGCGGCGCGTCGAACCTCGACTTCCCGCCGAGCAGCTACAGCCTGCAGTGGTACAAGGCGGCGTGGCACACCTTCGTCTCGCCGGATGCCAGCGATGTGCTGAGCCTCGGCCAGGCCATGGGCACCAGTTTGCTGGTGTCGTGCCTGACGATGATTTTCGCCACGCTGATCGCGGTGCCGGCCGCCTACGCGCTGACCCGCTGCGAGTTCCGTGGCAAGGGCGTGGCGCTGCAATTGATGTCGCTACCGCTGGTGTTCCCGATGGTGGTGCTGGGGCTGGCCTTGCTGCTGGTGTTCGACAGCCTGCCGTTCCACATGACCACCTCGCGGCTGGTGATCGCCCACGTGATTCTGGCGCTGCCGTTCGTGGTGAAGAACTGCACGGCTGCGATGCTTTCGATCGGCAGCGAAGTCGAAGAGGCTGCGCAGATGCTCGGCGCTTCGCCGCTGCGGGCCATTGTCGACGTGGTGGTGCCGCTGATGAAATCGGGGATTCTGGCGGGGATGCTGCTGGCGTTCATCGTCTCGTTCAACGAATTCACCGTGACCTATTTTCTCTACACCATCGACGTCATGACCGTGCCGATCTGGATGTACAGCCGCACCGTGTCATCGCTCGACCCTACCGTGTTCTCGTTTGCCGTGCTGATCGTGCTGATCGACTTCGTCCTGATCTGGGCGCTGGAGAAGCTGGTCGGTGAGGGTGGCGTTTCGTTTTGATTTCTTGAGGTGATTTATGTCTGGTCTGATTCTGGAAAACGTCGAGAAACACTACGGCTCGGCCTGTGCGGTAAAAGACGTCAATCTGCATTTGCCCGAGGGCAAACTGGTGTGTTTCCTTGGCCCGTCGGGCTGCGGCAAAACCACGTTGCTGCGCATGATCGCCGGGCTGGAAACTCTCACTGGCGGCGAGATCCGCCTGGACGGCGAGGACATCGGCCACACCCCGGCGCACCTGCGCAACTTCGGCATGGTGTTCCAGTCGCTGGCATTGTTCCCGCACATGACCGTGGGCGAGAACATCGCCTATCCGCTGAAACTGCGCGGTGTGAGCAAGTCTGATCAACAGACACGGGTGGTGGAGTTGCTTGAGTTGATCCAGCTGCAACCGATGATCGATCGCCCGGTGGCCAAGCTGTCCGGCGGTCAGCGTCAGCGGGTGGCGATTGCCCGGGCGATTGCCTCGCATCCGAAAATCCTGTTGCTCGACGAACCGCTGTCGGCGCTGGACGCCAAATTGCGTGAGTCGATGCAGGTGGAAATCCGCCAGCTGCAACAACGCCTGAACATCACCACCATCATGGTGACCCACGATCAGCGCGAGGCCATGACCATGGCCGATATCGTGGTGGTGCTGGGTGAGCATCGGGTGCAGCAGGTGGGGACGCCGATTGAAATCTATCGGCATCCGGCCAACGAATTCGTCGCGGATTTTATCGGCTCGGGGAATATTTTTCCGGCCACCGCGCTGGGCGATGGCAAGGTTGTGCTGCCGGGCGGCGATGCCCTGCAAGTGCCGATCTGCAGCAGCATCGTGGTCGGGCAGAAGGTGAAAATGCTGATCCGCCCCGAAGACCTGCAACTGTCACCGCCCCAGGCCACGGCGGGCAATCGTCTGCTGGGCAAGGTGACGTTCGTGCGGGATATTGGCGCGACGATCGAGACTACGGTGGAGTGTTCCGGCGTGACCTTCACGGCGCTGAGCACGCCGTGTCAGGGCTTCGGGCTGGGGATCGGGCATCCGGTGTCGGTGACATTGCCGAGTGAGGCGTGTCGGGTACTCGGCGCCTGATCAGACACTCAATCGCAGGCGCGCCAGATCCCGCAACGGCGGCGCGCCAAACAACCGGCTGTACTCGCGACTGAACTGCGACGGACTTTCATACCCCACCCGATACCCCGCCGCCGAAGCCTCCAGCCCCTCAGCCAGCATCAACCGCCGCGCCTCTTGCAGGCGCAGCTGCTTCTGATACTGCAACGGGCTCATCGCCGTCATCGCCTTGAAGCGGTGATGCAAGGTCGAGACGCTGAGGTTCACTTCCTTCGCCAGGTCATCAATACGCAGCGGTTGCTCGAAGTTGCCGTTGAGCCATTTGATCGCCTGGCTGATGCGGTGGCTCTGGCTGTTGGCGATGGCGATTTCGTACAGCCGATGGCCCTGAGGACTGCGCAGCAGACGATAGAGAATCTCCCGACGGATCAGCGGCGCAAGCATGGCGATGTCTTTCGGTGCGTCGAGCAGGCGGGCCAGACGCAGCACCGCATCGAGCATCGCACTGTCGATTTTCTCGACATACAGACCACGTCCGGTCGGCCGGGTCGGTACGCCCATCGGGCCGGCGTCGGCGATCAGCGCGGTGATTTCCGCAGGATCAATGTCCAGGCGTACGGCGAGGATCGGCTCTTCGGGCGAGACATTCACCACCCGACCGCTCAACGGCATCGAAACCGACACCACCAGGTAATTCAGCGGATCGTAATTGAAGAATTCGTCCGCCAGCCGTACCTCTTTGCGACCCTGGGCCATGATGCACAGCGCCGGTTGCGCGAGCACCGGGGCGAAATCATGGGACTGGGTGTGGCGCGACATGAACAGCGAGCCGACGGCAGTGGCATAACTGCCATCTTCGGACGTGTTGCGGCGAATGATGGCCGCCAGTTCCGCGCGCTGCTTTTCCATGTCGGCATCGGGGGGCCCCTGAAAACGATCGAATGACGTCATGCACAGCCTCCTCGGCAAGGGATGGAATGGGAGCAGAGCATAAGTTTGTGCAAGCGCGAGCGGTAGACACATCCTGTCAAATGCTTGCCTGATCCTGCATGGGTTTGTTGGCTCGTCCAGCCATAGCAGGACGCAGGTCGGCAGAGTTGCCCGAAACCGGTGTGACAGGACGGTGACAGCAATTCACGACTTGTTACAGGTCTGCAAGACAGTCTCGCAGGATTGTGCAACGCGACGGCAGGAATCGACTAACGGCGAGCCGTGCCCGGCCCTTAACCTTGGATCCTGTCGCAGCACGTCCCCGGCTGCCACGCAACTTCCTGGGAGGGTTGAACATGTCCAAGCAGATTCCCGTCAGTCATATGGCCTTCGTTCGAGCGCGTGCCGGACGCTCGGCGGAACTCGGCATGCGCTTGAGCGCCCTGATCGAGCCATCCCGCGCCGCCCCCGGTTGCCTGAGCTTCGCCTTGCAGCATTCGCAGTGTGATCCGGAGTTGTGGCTGGTCTCCGGTTTCTGGAGCAACCAGCACTCGATGACCGCTTATTTCAGCAGCCCGTCGATGGAAATCTTTGCCGAGCTGGTGCAGGACCTGGTGGTCAACAGCCTGGATTTCCACACGTTCAAGGAAGTCTCGGCTGCACAGGCCGTAGGGCAATGCACTGCGCCGATACACAAACTCGCCGGTTGAATGTTTAATGTCCGGCTTATCTGACTGAGCCAGGACCTGCGATATGGCACGTAAAGAGTTCGAACACTTCGAAGCGGTTTCCGCTGTCGTCCCCGTCGAGTTGGGCGGCAACAAGGGTTATCACGCGGCGATTGCCGTCAAGGCCCTGGTCGACGGCGGCGCACCGCGCTTTCACAAACTGCTGAACGATCAGGTTTTTCCCGGCGCCATCGCCGCCGATGAAGCCGCGATCAATGAGCTGGACAAGCTCAAGGGCGTCACCGACGACGCCGAGCTGATCTGGTAAGCGCTTACTTCGTCGCCCCCGGGCGCCACATCTTGAACAACGCCTCCGGCCCCAGCTGGAAGTAGTCCGCCGGCCCGCCGCCCCGCAGTATCGGTTCGGCGGCGGCGGTGTCGTAGATCCCGTCCTTCAACAGCCATTTGGCAATGTGCACGGCAACCACTTCGCCGAGCACCAGCCAGCTCGGCACGGTCTCGCCGTCGGCGCGCTGCAACTGAATGATCTGGGTGACCTTGCATTCGAAGGACACCGGGCTTTCGGCCACGCGCGGCACGGCAATCACTTTCGACGCCACCGGCGTCAGCCCCGCCAGTTCGAACTCGTTGACCTCCGGCCCGACCATCGCGCAGCTCTGGTTCATCTGCTCGGCCAGCGGGCGGGTGGCGAGGTTCCAGACGAATTCGCCGGTCTGCTCGATGTTGTTCAGGCTGTCTTTGCGACCGACGCTGGAGAACCCGATGATCGGCGGAATGTAGTTGAACGCGTTGAAAAAGCTGTAGGGCGCCAGGTTCAGCCGGCCCTCGGCATCCTGCGAAGAAATCCAGCCGATGGGACGCGGGCCGACGATGGCGTTGAACGGATCGTGCGGCAGGCCGTGGCCGTTGGCCGGTTCGTAGAAATGGATGTCATCGGGCATGGCGGGTGTTCCTGGAAACGGCTGTCAGAGAGCGGCCATAGTGCAAGGACGGGCGGCTGATTTCCAGCCCTCCAGACATGACTAAGCCCGGCCGAAGCCGGGCTGTGGTGTGTGTATTTGATGATCAGCCGATGGCTTCGGCAGTTCCGGTTTTATCAAAGCCGTCAGCGGCGATGGCGTTGGCGGTACCGGTCTTATCGAAACCGTCAGCAGCGATGGCGTTGGCAGTGCCGGTTTTATCGAAACCGTCAGCGGCAACGGCTTTGCCGACGTTGGTCTTGTCGAAGCCGTCGGCAGCGTAGGTGCCGGTGTGGCTGGTTTCGATGGCAGCGCTGGCGCCGGAAATGAAGTCGGCGGATTTGGTTTTGTCCGAACCGTCGGCGGCAAAGGTGTTGGCGGCCAGTACGGACAGGGTCAGGGCGAGGATCAGTTTGGTTTTCATGGTCGTTCTCCAGATTCGGAATTCGTTGGCGATGTGTTTCGCATGGGGTTCATGCTACGCCAACTAAATTGATTAAAAAGCGCAAAATAATGCTAAAAACAATCGATTAACTTGATATTAAGGGCGACGCATTCAATTCGCTTTCGTCGTCGGAGCGAGCGTCGCGCAGGTAATCGATCAGGTAGGTGCAGGATGCGGCAGGGGCATTAACCGGTGATTAATCGCCGTTTTTTGCGTGCGTGACAGATTTTTCATGGATTCCCGACCGGTTTTTCACCCGAGCAACGCCAGTCTGCCCACGGCCATAAAGCCAAAAACCGGCCGTCACACACTGGAGCGTTGCCCGCGATGAATAAACTGCCTCAAATCACCCTGGCCTTCTGGGTCATGAAAATCTGCGCGACGACCCTGGGGGAAACCGCGGGGGATTTGTTGTCGATGACCCTTAACGTCGGCTACGCCATCAGCTCGCTGATCCTGATCAGCGTGTTTGTCCTGACCCTGATCACGCAATTGATGTCCAAGACCTACAAGCCGCTGCTGTACTGGATCGTGATCCTGTCGACCAGCACCGCCGGCACCACCATGTCGGACTTCATGGATCGCACGCTGGAACTGGGTTACGCCACCGGTTCCATGATTCTGATCGCGATCCTGCTGGCGATCTTCGCGGCATGGCGCCTGAGCGGCGACTCGCTCAACGTCACCAAGGTGCAGAGTTTTCGCGGCGAGATGTTCTACTGGATGGCGATTCTGTTCTCCAACACCCTGGGCACCGCGCTCGGCGATTACCTGGCGGACGACTCCGGCCTGGGCTTTGCCGGTGGCGCGCTGTTGATCGGTTCGGCGATTGGCGTGGTCGTGCTGCTCAAGTACTTCACGAAGATTTCGTCGGTGGCGCTGTTCTGGGTGGCGTTCGTGCTGACCCGGCCGTTTGGCGCAACCCTGGGCGACTTGATGACCAAGTCCCATGAGAAGGGCGGTCTGGACTTCGGCACCATCGGTTCGTCGGCGGTACTGGCGGGGATTCTGCTGGTGATGATCGTCGGGGCGTCGTATGCGCAGAAGCGCTATGGCAGCAAACAGGGCGTTGCCGAGTTGTCCTGATCGGGAAATCGGACAGGAAAGAAAACGCGCGAAGGTCTTGCACCTTCGCGCGTTTTTTTGTGATCAGTCAGTGACGATCCGAGAATGTTTCTGCGTGTCTTTCATGGTGATGTACACCAGCAGGGACACCGCGATGCACGCGGTCACGTACCAGTAGTAACCGGTTTCCATGCCGATGCTCTTGAACCACAGTGCGATATATTCGGCGGTGCCGCCGAAGATCGACACGGTGAGTGCGTACGGCAGGCCGACGCCCAGGGCGCGGATTTCGGTCGGGAACAGCTCGGCTTTCACCACGGCGTTGATCGAGGTGTAGCCGCTGACGATGATCAGCGCCGCCATGATCAGGAAGAACGCACCCCACCAGGTCTGGATGGTGTGCAGGGTCATCAGGATCGGCACGGTGAAGATCGTCCCGAGCACGCCGAAGGCGATCAGGATCGGGCGACGCCCGATTTTATCGGAAAGGCCGCCGATGATCGGTTGCAGGCACATGAACAGGAACAGCGTGGCGGCGGAAATGGTGGTGGAGTCGGAGATGCTCATGCCGACGGTGTTCACCAGGTATTTCTGCATGTAGGTGGTGTAGGTGTAGAACGCCAGCGTACCGCCCATGGTCAGGCCGACCACGGTCAGCAGTTCCTTCGGATGACGAAGCAAGGTGCGCATGGCGCTTTCCTTGGACTTCTCTTTCTTGGTGAACGACTCGGTTTCTTCCATGCCACGACGCAGGTACAGCGCCACGATTGCGCACAGCGCACCGATGGCGAACGGAATACGCCAGCCCCACGCGTAAAGCTCTTCGGTGGTCAGGAACTGTTGCAGCACGATCAGCACGCCCAGCGCGATGAGCTGGCCGGAAATCAAAGTCACGTACTGGAAGCTGGAGAAGAAGCCGCGACGATCCTTGGTCGCCATCTCCGACAGGTAGGTCGCCGAGGTGCCGTATTCGCCACCGACCGACAGGCCTTGCAGCAGGCGGGCGAACACCAGCAGGATCGGCGCGCCGACACCGATGGTTTCATAGCCCGGGCTCAGGGCGATGATCAGCGAGCCGAAGCACATCAGGTAAACCGAGGCCATCAGGGCTTTTTTGCGTCCGACCTTGTCGGCGTACAGCCCCATCAGCCAGCCACCGATCGGGCGCATCAGGAAGCCCACGGCGAAGATCGCGGCGGTGTTGAGCAGTTGGGCGGTGGTGTCGCCTTTGGGGAAGAAGGCTTTGGCGAAATACAGCGAGAAGGCGGCATAGACGTACCAGTCGTACCACTCGACCATGTTGCCGACGGAACCGCTGAAGATCGACTTGATGCGACTGGCGGTGGTTCGTTCTTTGGCCGGCACGGCAGCCGACCCAAGAGGCAGGGCGTTGGAGTTATCCATTGAAGGATCCTTCGTTTAATTGTTTTTGTGGAGCGCGTTGGAACGCAGCCTGCGAGGGCTATAGCAGGAGCTGTGCCAACGGGGGGAGGGCCGGTTTAGAGGGGTTGGGGAGATGGGTTGAGCGGGATTTTGCCGATAGGAACTTGGCGATGAGCGGATTTCCGCCTATCTGATCGTTCCCACGCGGAGCGTGGGAACGATCAATCAAGAAGGATCAATCGGGAATAAACATTTCCCGGGTCAATCCATGGCGCTGCATCTTTTCATTAAACGTACGACGCGGCAGTTGCAGTTCCTCCAGCACGGCTTTCACATCGCCCTTGTGCCGGGTCAAAGCAGCCCGCAAACACTGCGCCTCAAACGCCTCTTGCTGCGCCGCCAGCGACTGCCCCGGATCGATACCCTGCACCGGTTCATCCAGCCCCAGCACCTGCCGCTCGGCCACGTTCGCCAACTCGCGCACATTGCCCGGCCAGTCGTGACTGAGCAGGTGGCTCAACTGCGCGCCACTGAGCGGCGGAAAGGTCCGGCCCAAACGCTGGGCGGCACTCTGGGCGAAGGATTCGAACAACAGCGGAATGTCTTCCCGACGATCACGCAGCGGTGGCAATCGCAGCTCTGCGACGTTCAGCCGATACGCCAGGTCCTCGCGAAAACGCCCGGCCCGCGCTTCATCCAGCAAGTCGGGTTTGGTCGCCGCGACGATCCGCAAGTCCACCCGGATGCTCTGGTTCGACCCCAGCCGCTCCAGCTTCTGCTCCTGCAACACCCGCAGCAGTTTCACCTGCTGGGCCAGCGGCATGCTTTCGATTTCATCGAGAAACAGCGTGCCGCCATCGGCGTATTCCAGCTTGCCGATGCGCTTGCCCGAGGCGCCGGTGAACGCGCCGCTCTCATGCCCGAACAACTCGGCTTCGAACAACTGCTCGGGGATCGCCGCGCAGTTCAGCGCCACGAACGGCTTGTCGGCGCGCGGGCCGAAGTCGTGCAGGCAGCGGGCGACCAGCTCCTTGCCGCTGCCGGTTTCGCCACGGATCAGCACATTGACCGGCAGCGTCGCCAGATCAAGTACCTGCCGGCGCAAGGTCTGCAAGCCACGGGACACACCGAGCAGTGTCGCATCCAGTCTGGCGCGGTTGTCGGCCTGCTCGTGCAGGGCACGGTTTTCCAGCACCAGCCGACGCTTGTCGAGCGCCCGGCGCAGGCTGCCGAGCAGAGTCTCGGGGCTGAACGGTTTTTCCAGAAAATCGTAGGCGCCGTCGCGCATCGCTTCGACCGCCATCGGCACATCACCGTGGCCGGTCAGCAGAATCACCGGCAGATCGGCATCCCGGCGCTGCACTTCGGCCAGCAGTTCAAGACCGCTGAGGCCGGGCATGCGCACGTCGCTGACAATCACCCCGGCAAAATGCGCCGGCAGCGCCTCCAGGCATTCCTCGGCGCGGCTGAACAGCTGCACCTCGAACCCGGACAGGCTCAGCCATTGCTCGACGGCACTGCGAATGCTGCTTTCGTCATCCACCACCATCACGGAATTGAGCATCAGATGTGCGCCTCCAGATCGATCGGCAAGGTCAGGCTGAACACTGCGCCATTGTCACCATTTTCGACGCACAGGCGCCCGCCGGATTCATGGACGATGGCGAAGGATACCGCCAGTCCCAGGCCCAGTCCGTCACCCACCGGTTTGGTGGTGAAGAACGGATCGAACACCTGACCCAGATGTTCGTCGGCGATGCCGCCGCCGTTGTCGATGACGCTCAGGCGCCACAGTTGCTCGTCGGCTTCCAGGCGGATTTCCAGACGCTTGCACGGCTTGCCCTGCATGGCATCGAGGGCATTGCGCAGCAGATTGATCAGCACCTGCTCCAGGCGGATCGCATCGCCGCGCACCCAGGCCGGACGGGTCAGGTGCAGCACCAGACTGACCTGCTCATCGCGAAGACGCGCATCGAGCAATTGCAGGGCCTGATCGACCACCGTCGCCAGATCCAGCCGTTCGCGCAAACCGCTGGGGCTCTTGCGGGCGAAGGTTTTCAAGTGGCCGGTGAGGGCGGCCATGCGCGTGAGCATGTCATCCACCGGTTTGAGTGCCTTGTAGGCGTCATCGACCCGGCCATGATCGAGCAGCAGGCGCAGGGTCGCCAGTTGCATGCGCTGGGCGGTCAACGGCTGATTGATTTCGTGGGCCAGCGCGGCGGACATCTGCCCCAGTGCCGCCAGTTTCGCTGATTGCACCAGACCGTCCTGGGCGGTGCGCAAGTCGCGGGTGCGTTCCTCGACCAGTTGCTCAAGCTCTTCGCGGCTGCGCTGGCGCATCTTCGCCAGACGCCAGCGCTGGTTGAGGAACAGCAACAGGAACACCAGCGCCAGCCATACCCCGGCAGCGGCGAGCCCGGCATTGCGCTGATCCTCGAAGGACAGTTGCGGACGGCGCAGCAGATGCAGGGTCCAGCCTTCGGCGCTCAGCGGCAGCGATTCCCACAGGTAATCCGCCGTGCCTTGCGGGCCTTCGACGCGGCGCAGATCACTGTTGTCGTCGAAGCTGCGCAGCGCCAGATGCGTCAGCGGCACCAGCGACTGTTTGTCGTATTGGCGGGTGGCCTTGATCTCGCGGTAATCGGCCGGGCTCAGCGGGTGCAGCAGGCGATAGCGCCAGCCGGGCTGGTTGGCGATGAAGATGATCCCGCGTGCATCGCTGACCAGCAGGGTGTCATTGCCCTGGCTCCATTCGCGTTCGAGTTCGGGGAATTCGAGCTTGACCACCATCGCCCCGAGGAACTCGCCGTTGTCGCCGAGCACGGCGCTGGACAGGAAGTAACCGGGAATCCCGCTGGTCACACCGACTGCGTAGAAACGCCCGGTGCCCTGAGTGCGGGTCTGACTGAAATAGGGGCGAAAGCCGTAGTTGTGACCGACGTAACTGCTGGGCAGACGCCAGTTGCTGGCCGCCACCGCCAGGCCGGTGCGGTCGAGCAGTTCAAGGGTCGAGGATTGTGCAGCGCCGTTGATCTTTTCCAGTTTCAGATTGAGCGCCGTTTGCTGTTCGGTACTCACAGGACCGGCCAGCGCCGCGCGTAATTGCGGGTCCAGTGCGAGCACGGCGGGCAAGGCGCGATAGCGGTCGATCAGGGTGTGCAGCGAGTTGGCATACAGCGCCAGCTGTTGATTGGCCCGCGCGGCGTCTTCTTCCAGCGCCTGGCGCTCGGCGTGGCGGATCGCAAGCGTCGCGGCGAGGGCGGCGCCAGCGATGATCAGCAGGGTATACAACGACAGACGCAAGGTACGGGAAGTCGGCAGCATGCTGGGTCAAAGGGGTGGCAGGACGGGCGGGCACGATAGCATGTGCCCGCTCGGTACGGCGTATTGTCGAAGCGACTCAGACGTACGTTTCGCTCATCCTGCGTTGCAATTGCGGCTGCATTTTTGTCCTGGGTTTGGGGATCGGCTTTTTCAGTGGCCGATGACTGTCTTGCTGTGCCGATTGGAGCAGTTCGGCCAAGCGTGCCGTTACCCCGTCTGCTTCGCTCGGGGAGTCGACAAGCTGGCGCGCGGTACTCAATACCTGATCAATGGCGTCAAACGGATCGAGCCCGGTTTTGAGCAGTTTCATGACTTCGCGTTGTTGATCGCCCATCAGGTCATCCAGCTGACGATAGAACATTTCCTGAAGCCGTTGCGGATAAGAACCGAGATTGTCAGCTGCAGCCTTGATCCTCTGCTGGAGTTCACCGGCACCGTTGATCAGGTTCTTCGTCCCTTCCACAACATTGGCTGCGGTATCGGCGACAGCTGTCACTCCCGCGGCGATTTCCCGGGTGCGAAGGGTTTCCACGGCCTTCAGGCTTTTTTTGAAAAAGTGGTAACGCAACAGCGGAAAAGCGATGGCCCCGACGAGCGTGCCCACGGCTGTGCCGATCAGGTTGCCAATACCCGGTAAAGCGGTGCCTAAAACCGCGCCGACACCCGCACCTTTTGCCGCGCCGTAGAGGGCAGATTTGATCCCGTGCCGGGACTTCATGAATGTGCCAAAAGTGATGCTTTCGCGCAGTTCGTTGATGTCGGCGTCTTCGGGAACAAGGCCGTCGAATTCTCTCGCAAGGTAGTCCAACTGACCTGCTGCGGTTGCCGCTTTGTCGAGCACGCCGATAAAGCCTTTCGCCACATCAAAAAGCACCTTCACATTGCCCGTTTTGTCGACATGGATAATCGGATTGTTCCCCACGAACGCATAGAGATTCAGTCCGTCGACAGTGCCCGCCCGATCGGCACTGACCCAGCGCCCCAGCCAATCGGCGTAGTAGCGGGCGCCGTAGTAATACAGCCGGGTGACATCCATTTCCTTGCCCGAGTAACGGACGGTCTTGTAATCGACCTCCACGGCGGAGTGCCTGGTATAAACGGCTGTGCCGCCGAATGGCAGATAGCGCTCGTCGGTGATCAATCGCGCCTGTGCATCGAGTTCCCTGACAGCCGAACCCAGGTGATCCGGCAGCGTGAATCGCAGCTGGTCGGCACCGATTTTTGCCGGATCCTTCTTCCAGTGCAGGCAGCGCGCTGCGCCAGATCCGATATCGAGCGTGATGACGTGCAACTCCTCGCCGTTGTCCTTGGTGCGGATCTCCAGCCCCGGCAAATAGCGCACTTCATGAAAGTGACTGACTTTCGTTGTGTGGGTGTCGTGGCGTTTGTAGACCCGCTGGCCCCGGCTGTAGCGGTAATACTCTTCATCGTTGGCGCTGCTGCCGTTGCGATCGACGAGCGTCACCTTGTCCAGTTCGCCATGGGCGTTCCAGTGCATCGGCACGCCGGGTTGCAGGGCCCGCAGGTTGCCGGCAGGATCGAACCGTTGGCTGAAATCCGGCGGCGGATCGCCGGGTTTCCAGCGCACGCCGCGATTGCTGGCGGGGTCGATGCACATCTCGAAGGTGTGGCTGGTGCCGTCGCGCACGTGGATGGTTTTGACAAGATTGTCGCCGTGGTCGTAATCGTAGTGCTCGACGTAATTGCGTCGGTCATCGGGATTGGTCGACTGGGGCAAACCGAGCCTGTCCGAGGGCGGGGCGTCGCTGTAGCCGGTGGCGCTAATCAGTCGGTACAGCGTGTCGTAATCGAACTCCTGATGGCCATCGACCCGCTGGTTGCTGAAGTAGGTCGGCGTGTAGGCGTGATCGAGAATGCGGACGATATTGCCCACCCGGTCGTATTCATACTTGAAGTCCTGAAGCACCGGTCCCGAGCCCTTCTGCGCGCGGTGACAGTGCAGGCGCCCATCGGCGGCGCGGTAGTGCCAGTGGCTGGTCACACCGTTGCCGGCCTGTTGTTCGATGAGCTGTCCGGAGGCGTTGTACTGCGCATCCTGCAACACGGTTTGCCAGGTGGTCTGTCCGTTGATCTGCAATTGCACGCGATTGAGTTGACCGGCCACGTCGTATGTCGACTGTTGCTGGTGTCCCCCGGCATCGGTCTGCGTCAACACCGCGCCCAGCGGGCTATAACGGCGACCGCTGACGAACGCGTTGCCATCGTGAAAGGTGCGGGTCTCGCGCAGTGCCTGACCGGACAGTCCAAAGCTGCGAACATCCACGGAACCCGACGGATCTTCCCGCCGGATCAGTTGCCCGCGCAGGTTGTGTCCGGGATCGGCCGAGCGATCAGCGTAGGTGAAGGTCTCGATATCCGGCGTGCCGTTCTCTTCAACGGTCAACGGGCGCAATTGGTTGTCGTAGGTCGTAAGCCAGTGATTGCCCCGTGCATCCCAGCGCCGAGTTTCTTCTCCCGACCGACCGGGCAGAACCAGGCTTGTGCCGGCATCGACACTCTGGACCCTTAGTGGCTGGCCACTCAGCGCAAAAACGGTCACCTGACTGGCAATGGACAGACGCGGATCGCGTTCAGTCACGGTTCGTCCGCCAACATCATGGTGTTGACGGGTAATGAGTGCCTGCGCGTCCTCGCCCGCCACCTTGCGCAGGTAGGCAATTTGTCTGATGGCCTGACCTTGAGGGTGAGTGGCCGACACTGATGGTGTGTACGAGTCAATGGATGGGTTCATTTGAGTTCACGCTGCAGCTTTTTGGCTGGCCCGGTGGTGTCGAACCGTGTCAGCCAGACCATGGAGCATGTCAGTGATGTGCCTTGTCTGCCGATCCAGGTCATCCAGGTCAATCCCGCCGATACTGGTCGTGGAGAGTGCATTGGCAAATCCATGAATCGTGGCATTGCTCGATTCGATCTCATCAACGAGCCCAAGAATCTGGCGTTCGAACTCCAGCATCTTCGCGCCTGATTTGTCCGAGAGCGCGCCCATGGTTTCATCCACAATCTCTGGCAATCCCAGCAGCACAGCAACGCCGGTGCCGATAGCGCTGACCGCTTCGGAAGGCATGGAGGTCAGCGCCGACTTCAAGATATACCCGGAAGCCTGAGTCGCAGCTTCCTTGGAAAACTTCAGCTGGGATTTCTGGCTGTCCGGTTTCATGTTCTGGTATTTGGCTTTCAGATATTCAAACGGCTCCATCTGCTTGTATTCGGCTTTTTGAATGATCTTTTTCGCCGTCAGTTTGCTGGTTTTCAAGTTGACCGGCGCGCTCATGCCCGTTCGTTCGGCCACATAGTCGATCAGGCCGCTGACCGCAATTTTTGCGCCGATGCCCAAGCCGGCCCCCACCACATTTCCCACGCCGGGCGCTACGGCTCCCAGGGCCTGGGCGCCGATCCCGACGCCGACTCCCACGCCATAGCTGATGCCCTTGCCGATGATCAGCGTCAGGGTTCTGCGGGTTGCGGCAAGCGCCACATCAAGACCGGAACCCATTCTGTCGAGTTGTTTTGCAGCGTCGCTTGCGCGCTCCTTGGTGAGCCCGAGTATTTCAATGTGACGCGTCACCTGTTGGCTCATCTGGTCTTTCATGTGACGCGTTGCGATGGCCTGCCTGTTTTTGGAGTAGCTGGCGTTTTGCGAGGCAATGATCCGGTCTACGCCTGCATTGATATCTGCCACGGTGGGCCATTTGACTTTGGCTTCGCCGTTGACGTCGACGTGATTGACCGGGTTGTTCCCCACGAACGCGTACAGATTAGGCCCGTCTACAGGGCCTGCCGGATCGGCGCTGACCCAGCGCCCCAGCCAGCAGGCGTAGTAACGGGCGCCGTAGTAATACAACCGGGTGACATCCATTTCCTTGCCCGAGTAACGGAGGAACCGGTAATCCACTTCGATCAGCGCACGCGCCGCCATCCAGGCCGTGGCACCGAATGACAAGTAGCCTTCCCGGCTGATTATCTGCGCCTGTCGATCCAGTTCCAGCGAGACCGACCCCAGATGATCTGCGAGGGTATAGCGCAGTTGATCGGCATCGATCCGCGGCGGTTTTCCGGCCTTCCAGTGCAGGCAGACCGCGTTGCCGCTGGCCAGCGACAGGTTGATCAGGTGCAGCTCCTCACCGTTGTCCCGGGTGCGAATCTCCAGCCCTGGCAAATAACGCACTTCATGGAAGTGGCTGACTTTTGTCGTGTGGGTGTCGTGTCGCTTGTAGACCCGCTCGCCCTGGCTGTAGCGGTAATACTCTTGGTCATTGGCACTGCCGCCATTGCGATCGACGAGGGTGATCTTGTCCAGTTCGCCGCGCCTGTTCCAGTGCATCAGGACGCCGGGTTGCAGGGCCTGCAGGTTGCCGGCACGGTCGAACAGCCGGCTGAAATCCGGTGGTGGATCACCGGGTTTGCAGCGCACGCCGCGATTGCTGGCGGAGTCGATGCACATCTCGACGGTGTGGCTGGTGCCGTCGCGCACGTGGACGGTCTTGACGAGATTGTCGCCGTGGTCGTACTTGTAGTGCTCGACGTAATTGCGTCGGTCATCGGGGGCGGTCGGCTGCGGCCGTCCGAGGTTGTCCGAGGGCGCGGCATCGCTGTAACCGGTGGCGCGAATCAGCCGGTACAGGGTGTCGTAAGTTAACTCGCGGTGACCATTGATCCGCTGATTATGGAAATAGGTGGGCGTGTAGGCATGATCGAGAATGCAGGTGATGTTGCCCATCCGGTCGTATTTGTACTCGAAGTCCTGAAGCACCGGTCCTGAGCCCTTATGCGCGAAGTGGCGATGCAGGCGCCCGTCGGCGTGGTAATGCCAGTGACTGATCACGGCATTACCGGCCTGTTGTTCGATGATCTGCCCGGAGGCGTTGTACTGCGCATCCTGCAACACGGTTTGCCAAGTGCTCTGACCGTTGATTTGCAATTGCACGCGATTGAGTTGACCGGCCACGTCGTATGTCGACAGTTGCTGGTGTCCCCCGGCATCGGTCTGCGTCAACACCGTGCCCAGCGGGCCGTAGGCGCGACGGCTGACAAACGCTTTGCCATCGTGAAAGGTGCGGGTTTCACGCAATCCATGCCCCGTCATCCCGACGCTGTGAAACTCGACGGTACCGGACGCGTCGCTCTGTTCGATCAACTGTCCGCGCAGGTTGTACCCGGGATCGGCCGAGCAGTCGGCGTAGGTGAAGGTCTCGATATCCGGTGTGCCGTTTTCTCTGACGTTCAACGGTCGCAGTTGATGGTCGTAGGTCGTGAACCGGTGATTGTCCCGTGCATCCCAGCGCTGAAGTACTTCTCCCGACCGACCGGGCAATACCACGTTAGTGCCGGCATCGACACTCCGGACCTTGAGTGGCTGGCCACTCAGCGCAAAAACGGTTATCTGACCGGCAACGGACAGACGCGGATCCTGCTGCTCGATCGGGTGCCCGGCAACATCGTTGCGCAAGCGAGTGATCAGGGTGTCCACGGGACCGTCTGGGACTGTGCGTAGATAGGCAATCTGCCTGAGCGCCAGGCCCCGGCCATCATTGGCAGTGACCGAGGGCGTGCGCAGGTGAATGCTATTTGCCATTTCACGTGGTCCGGTTGCGGGACGGCGATTTAACATGAGCCTGGCTCAGCAAGTATTGATTGTCCGTGGTGCCCATCTCCTTGTAGTAGGCCAGTCCTCTTTTGGCGTGCGCGATATCCGCCATGACGGCTCTGGTTTGCTGCCGCAAACCGGCTCTGCTGATCGGTGCCAGCGTGTCTTTTGAGGTCGTCATGTTGACGTTGGGAAGCACATCCGCCGGATAGAGCACGTCGCTGCCTAATGCATCAAAGGCATTCTCGACCCATGTCGAGCGTTCCTGTAGAGCGGTTTGCCAACCGTTGAGCATGTCTTCGATCTTCTGGATCTTGACCGGGTCAAGGCGATTCTTGATGTCCTCAACCTCGATTGCCCGGGCAAACAACTCCAGAGCGGCGGGGATGATCGATATCCAAGAGCCCATTACTCTGCTCATCAGGAAGTAAGGGTTGATCACCGAGTTGAGCGCCGGATGCACGACCTCATCCTTGAAATCGCTCCAGTTGCGTATTTCCTTGACGGCACCCGTTATGCCGAGGTCGCTGTCAATCGCTGCCACGGACAGTTTCGAGGTCTGTGGGATCAGCGGGCCGATATGGAACGGCATCTTCCTCAACGGTACGTCTGCGATCGCTCCCGACACATCGCCCCCGATGTTGCCGCCGATCACTCCACCGGGTGTGGTGTAAGGCGTAGTGGTCGGGAACCCCGGCATGACCATGTCGATTTGTCCGCCGCCGATCAGGCCGGCCTCATAGCCGATTGCACCTTTCAGGCCTTCGACCGCCACGTTGGCCATCAGGCTTAGTGTGAAGCCTTTTTGCTTGATGATGTTGTGCAGCCTGTGGAGTGTGTATTCGGCATTCCCGGACACCTGGGAAACAAAACTGTTGTACAGCATGATGGTCGCCTCCGCCCTGGTACCTCCCGCAGGATCCACGTAGCGCAGTGGGCTGTTCCCGACAAACGCATATCGATTCGGCCCGTCCTCATCTCCCGTCGGGTCAGTGCTGACCCAGCGTCCCAGCCAAGGCGCGTAATACCGCACCCCATAATGATAAAGCCCGCTGCGATCCATCTCCTTGCCCGAGTAGCGGATGAACTTGTAATCCGCCTCCACGAGTTTGTCTGCGACCATCCACGCGGTTGCACCGAAGGCGAAATAGCCTTCCTGGCTGATCAGTCGCGCGTTCTGGTCGAGCTCGGTCACGCTTGAGCCCAGATGATCCGGCAGGGAGTAACGCACCTGATCGGCGTCGATGCCGGGCGGTTTGCCGGCGACCCAATGCAGGCATGTCACTTCGCCGACGCCGGTGGCTACGGTGATCCGGTGCAGCTCTTCACCCGAGCTTTTGCTGCGGACCTCCAGATTGCCCACGTAGTGCACTTGCTCGACATGGCTGACCTTGCGAGTGTGGGTTTCGAGGCGTTTGTAGACCCTGGCGCCCTGGCTGTATTGATACAGCTCCTGGTCAGGTGGACCGCTGGCATGTTCCACCAGGGTCAGTGACTCCAGTTGATTGCGGCTGTTCCACCGCATGGGTTGACCCCGCTGCAGCGCTAGCTGATTGCCGGCACGGTCGAACAATGCGCGGAAGTCCGGAGCCGGATCGCCCGGTTTCCAGCGCACACCACGGTTGCTGCCCGGGTCGATGCACATCTCGAAGGTATGGGCACTGCCGTCGCGGACATGGGTGAGCAGGGTCAGGTTTTTGCCTTCGTCGTATTCGTAGGTCTCGACATAGTTGCGCCGGTCCCGTGGGTCGGTTGGCTGAGGCCGGCCCGGGTTGTCTCTGGGCGGGGCGTCGCTGTACCCGGTGGCGCGGATCAGCTGATAAGTCGTGTCATGGTCAAACGTGCGCTGGCCGTCGACCCGCTGGTTGCGGAAATATGTCGGTGTGTAGGTGTGGTCAACAATGCGGGTGGTGTTGCCCACCCGGTCGTATCCATACCCGAAATCCTGAATCGCCTGCCCTGAAGCCTTTTGCGCGTACTGTCGCAGCAGGCGTCCGTCGGTGTCCCGGTAGCACCAGCGGTTGGTCACGTCGTTGCCGAGCCGTTGTTCGGTGATCTGGCCGGCGGCGTTGTAATCCGCACCTTTCAAAACCGGCTGGAAGGCTTGTCCGTCGAGTTGCAGTTGTACCTGGACGAGTTGCCCGGCGATGTCGTAGGTCGACTGTTGCAGGTGCCCGCCGGCGTCAGTGGTTTGCAACAGTGCGCCGACGGCGCTGAAGACCCGACGGCTGGTGCAGGTTTTGCCGTCCTTGAAGGTGCGGGTTTCTTCCAGCGTCTGTCCGTGCATGCCGAAGCTGTCGAGGGCGAGCGTGCCTGATGGATCGCTCAGCGCCGTCATCTGTCCGCGCAGATTGTGTGTCGGGTCGGCCGAAGCGTCGAGGTAGTGGAAGGTTTCGAAGTTCGCTGCACCGTTTTCCGTGACGGCCCGCAGACGCAGTTGCGGGTCGTAGGTCATTTCCCGGTGATTGCGGTTAGCATCCCAATTCTGAAGAAGCTCGCCACCGACACCCTGCAGCACCGTGTTTTCGCCACCGTCAACGTTGATCGTCCTGATCGCCACGCCGTCCAGCCTGTGCACCGTTGTGGTATTGGGCGTGGGCAGACGCGGATCGCGCAGCGCGACCAGTCGGCCGGCAACGTCATATTGCTGTCGGGTAATGAGCGCCTGCACATCCTCTCCAGCCACCCTGCGCAGGTAATCGATGTGTCTGTAGGTCTCGCCGCGCGGTCCGTTGACGGCCACCGTCGGGGTGTGCCAGTGCACGCTGGCGTTCATGGCTTGACTTTCTTCGCAGGTTTGACGGGCTGTTTGGCGGGTTTCGCAGACTTGCTCGCCGGTGTGTCGTCGGTGTCATTGAAGTCGTAGCTGCATTTGAACCACGGGTGCAGGAGGTCGAACGCCAGGTGGCCCAGCGCATTGATCGTCTGTATCGGCCGCCCCAAGGCGTCGTAGAACATCCGGTCGTGATAGCCGTGCTCGCGCATCGCGCTGTCGTTGATACAGCGGTGGGTATTGAGGAAGTAGGCGCGGTAGACCCGGATGGTTTCGCCCTTGTGGTTGTATTCCACGCGACTCTGCACCCGCCAGCGCGAGCCCCGGGTGGCCGGCATTTCGATCGGTTTGCCATCGGCGCCGGTCACGAGGTCATCCTCAGGGGTGGCGACAAAGGCATCGCCCTGCGGGACGAGCTGTTTGCTTTGCAGCGCGCGGCCGAAGCCGTCGAAGTAGCGGATCGTCATTTGAATCTGTTGCTGCGGGTCGGTGGGGTAGCGGTCGGCAACCAGGTTGAGGCTGTGTACCGGCTGCTTGAGGGTGGTTCGGATGAACTTGAGCAGGGCCTGTTCGCTGGTGCTGCGTTTTTTCAGCTGGTTCAGCCAGCGCAGGGCCGAGGCGCGGATGTGGCCGTCGGGCAGAATCAGCCCCTTGGCGATCCATTCCTTTCTTTTGATGGGCAGCGTTTTGAGCGGGAGTACCGGCATCCAGCTTTGCAGGTCGGTGCGCACCACGCTGGCAGCGGATGCCAGGGCGGTTTTCGGATTGGCGAGGGCGTATTCGACACTCAGGTCAGGCTGAGGCGGGTAAGCGGAAAGGGGAGCGAAACCGGCCTGAGCGCCGTTTTCGGTGCCATAAGAACTGAGGGCGGTGGGTTGCCTGTCTGCGTCGTACAGCACTTCCTGAATGTTCTCGTTGGCATCCTTGACACTGCACGGCAGAAGGGTGTGCCAGTCGTATGCCATGATTGTGGCGCAGCCGTCCGGCAGGGTGAGGGTCTTGGTCACCAGATGGAGCGGGTCCCAGGCGATGTGCGTCACGCCATGGCTGGCGGTCTGCTGCACATCGGTGACGTGGAAAAATTGGCTGGCATCGGCGTAGGTGAAAAAACCGCTCAGGGATGACCACAGGTTTTTCAGTTTGTCCTCTTCCGAATCTTCGGGGAGAAACAGATTCATCGGCTCATAGCCGATCTTGATCAGCTCGTCCCGAATGACAATCGGGACGTCGTCGTAGGCAGACAGTGCTTTCTTGTCGAACACAGCCTGTTCCATCGGGCCTGCCAAAGGTGGGTAAAGCATTTTGCCGGCGGCCTCCAGATAGGTCTGCTGCGAAAGCGAGGTCAGTTCGCGCGCGGCTTTCCATGCGGCGCTGTCTTTATGCCGATCGAAATTTTCGAAACTGATGTCCGCTGCGCGCAAACCGCCCGGCAGAGAGCCTTTGGGCAGCCTCATCGCATTACCACGCTGGCGGCAGGGCAAACCGAGCAGCCAGTGGCCGTTACTGGTCAAGTGAGTGAATTCGGCGAGAGCTTCCGTCAGATAAAAGCATTGCTGTTGCTCATCGTGGCTGTCCAGCCAGGCGCGTCGTTGATCTTCCTGATCGAAGGGCGGTTCGTCATTCTCGGTGCGGCGACGAGCACAAGCGACGGTAAAACCTTGTGTCAGATGACCGTATTCGTCCCACGCCAGATTGACCCTGTGTTCAACGCGTGGATCGTCCATGAAGCGTTCGTATTGATGGCTGCGGTTTTCCAGTTCCAGCACCAGCAGACTGGAGGGAGTTATGTTCACCTCTCGCACCAGATAGCGCGTTTCGCTCAGAGAGAACAGGCGCGCGGGGGCGGGGTCGTCTGCCTGGCAGACTTCGGTGCGAAGCAGGCGACCGGCAAGGGCGTAGGCGGTTTCGCGATCATCCTCGGCTTTGCGCCGCTTGCGAATGCGCTCTTTACGGCGTTTGGCATCGAACGCTGAAAAGACCGTGGGGCCCAGCGATGTGATTTCAGGGTCGAGTTCGCAGATACCTTTCAAAACGGGGTCAGTGCATTGACCGGTATGAAACCAGTGCGTCACCTTCATCGGCGCCGTATGGCCGTCTTCAGCCTTGCCAGGTTCCAGTTCACTGTCGATCTGACAGACCCGGCCGAAGCCACGGAATTCCCGTTCGATACCGTCGTAGGAACCTTCTTGATAGTCGAATGACTGCTTCAAGCGGTTGCCGGTGATTTCATCGAGTTGTTCCAGCCAGTGGAGCACCATCTGAGGAAACGGCAACCGGCTGACCGGATGCCTGCGAGCCATCAGTTCCCGGCGTTTTTCGTCCAGCCAGAATTGCGCACTGCTGCGATGTTGCAGCGTGGCGCTGTAGCCCATGTTGTTGTTGCAGCCGGTGAGCAGGTAGGGCCGTTTACTGACGAAGTGATACACCCAGTGCTGCGGTTTCATGTGGGGTTTGGTCAACAGCAGGCTGGCGCAGCCAATGCCTTGCAGATCGGCGAAGGTCACCTGGCAGAGGTTGTCGTAGCGAATGCCGGCAGGCCACGGGACACGCACGGGTGTCGGGGCCAGGCCGTTGCCACCCTGGTTGAACCAGATCTCGAAGTAATCCGAAAACAGGTAAATGAAGGCCGGGGCGCCGGAGCCGTCCAGGTCGGCGATGCGTACCCGGTCGGCATCGAATTTGCCATAGTCGAACAGCAAGTCGCTCAGTTTGAAACCTTCTCCAAACCGGCCATGTCCGAGGCTGGCCCAGCAGCGGATTTCATCGTGACGGATCCGGCACAGCTCCATGCCGCTGGCGCCCATGCCACTGAATGACACCAGTTCGCTGCGGGCATTGCCGAACAGCGGCAATCTGTCCGGGGTATGGGGCACATCCTGGCCGGGAGCAAATCCTTTTTCCCGCAGGTTGGCATACACCCGCACGCTGTTCGGGCCGATCAACGCCATGGAGTCCAGGCCATCGCCGCGCAGGTCGCCCAATTGTGCCAGTTGATGGAAAAACTCCACGGGAAACTGGTCGAACGATTTGAAAGGCGCCCAGCTGCCATCCGGCTTGAGCGTGTAACACCCGCTGCCACCGGGCTGCGCGACGACCCAGTCCAGACAGCCGTCACCGGTGAGGTCGGTAAGAATCTGCACCACCGGTTTGCTGCTGTCGGCGTTCGGAATCAGCGGCAGCAGGGTCCAGGGGCCGTAGACGATTTCGTCTGTGCCGGGCGTGCCGCGCAAGGGTTCGCGGAAATACCAGGCCCCGTCGTGCTGGCAGAGAAAACCGGGCAGGGCTTCACCGTAAAGATCGACACAATGGTAGGGCTGGCCGTCGTTGAGACCGGGCATGTGATCAAGTTGCAGAAAGGGTTTGGGGGTGGTGTCGAGTATCAGCGCCTCATAAAAATATTCGAGGGGCGGCATGTGTTTGACGTGACCTGTAGCGTCGTAACTCATGTAGTGCGCTGCTTTCAGATGATTGTATCGATGCGATGTGGATTCGTGCTCCAGTAACAGGCGATTGACCAGCGCCGGAGCGGGGCCGATGGCATTGAACAGCAGGAACTGTCGGCACAGGCGCCGAGTGCCGACTTCAAAGCCATGGCGATGCATTCGAAACGGATCGGAACGCACCGTCCAGGCATCTTCATTGGCGGGGTACGGTGGAACATCGTCATGCCCGGAGACGCGTTCGCCGTAGTCAATGATCAGTCGGAACAGCCAGTCGAGTAATTCGGGTTGAGCGTGATCAAGACAGTACAGATCGGCACTGGCGGTCTTGTTGCAATAACAGACCTGGCGCAGATAGCGTTGAGCACTGTAGTCAAAACGGGCGTCAGTGGTTTTGTCGTCGGTCTTGTACTGGTAAAAGATGTTTTCGCCCACGGGGTTCCTGACTTCCGTCAGCAACCACACAGCGATATGCGCCGGGGCTGCCGGGTCATGGATGCAGGAATCCAGGGTGTTGCCATAGCAATATCGAGTGCCATCGGCTCCAGAGACCACCCAGAACGGATGACCGCCATCGGTGGGCGTCCAGAGTTCGTAGCGGGTGAATGTCGTTTCCAGACGTGGAATGTAGAGCACCACTGAATAGGTTCTGGCGCTCCTGCCTTTACCGCGCGTACGCTTTTTTGCCTTGATCCTGCCGCGCGTTGTCCGTTCGGGCCGCAGGTCGGTTCCGTCAGCCTGCATGACATCGTCGGCTGCATATTTCGGCACG
The DNA here is from genome assembly GCF_016735645.1 of Pseudomonas sp. B7. Lineage (NCBI taxonomy): Bacteria > Pseudomonadati > Pseudomonadota > Gammaproteobacteria > Pseudomonadales > Pseudomonadaceae > Pseudomonas > Pseudomonas sp. B7. The sequence continues at coordinate 635,430 of NZ_JAERRE010000001.1, read as the reverse complement.
CCCTTGCTGGTCTTGCGCGAAATGGAAGCCACCGACAGATCCCAGCCAAGTCCGCATTTGCCGTTGCCCGCATTGCCGTCATAAACCAGCTGCAACTCGGGATTGAGCGTACGGGCGTTCAGGATCGGCAGTGGCAAGGTGTAAGACCGCTGCCCGGTCGCACCGATCTCTCCCCAACTGCGCCCGTTCGTAGCAATGGACGCTGTCTTGGCAATGGAAGGAGGAGTAACGAGCGCCTCTGCATCAAGGGCCATGGCAACGCAACCTGTGAACGTTCAGATTGCACGCTAACAGTGGGGGGTTGGCCGCGGCACCTGTCAGATCTGACAGGTGCCGACTGACGGCAGGCGAAAAAAAACCGGGCGGTCATCGCTGGCCGCCCGGTTTTTTACAAGCAGATGAAGTGCTTACTGCACTTCCACCGCCAGGCTTTCGCTGATCTTCTGTTGCCAGATCGCAGGACCGGTGATGTGCACCGATTCACCTTTGCTGTCCACCGCAACGGTGACCGGCATGTCCTTGACCTCGAACTCGTAGATCGCTTCCATGCCCAGTTCGGCGAACGCCAGAACCTTGGACTTCTTGATCGCTTGCGCCACCAGGTAAGCGGCACCGCCGACGGCCATCAGGTACACAGCCTTGTTGTCCTTGATCGCGTCGATGGCGGTCGGGCCGCGCTCGGACTTGCCGATCATGCCCAACAGGCCGGTCTGCTCAAGGATCTGACGGGTGAACTTGTCCATCCGCGTGGCGGTGGTCGGACCCGCCGGGCCAACCACTTCGTCACCGACCGGATCAACCGGGCCGACGTAGTAGATGAAGCGGCCCTTCAGATCAACCGGCAGGGTTTCGCCCTTGTTCAGCATCTCGACCATGCGCTTGTGCGCAGCGTCGCGACCGGTGAGCATCTTGCCGTTGAGCAGGACGGTTTCGCCCGGCTTCCAGCTCTGCACGTCTTCCGGGGTCAGGGTGTCGAGGTTGACGCGACGGGCCGACGGGCCGGCTTCCCAGACGATTTCCGGGTAGGCGTCCAGCGGTGGCGCTTCCAGCGAGGCCGGGCCGGAGCCGTCCAATACGAAGTGCGCGTGACGGGTGGCGGCGCAGTTCGGGATCATGCACACCGGCAAGGAAGCGGCGTGGGTCGGGTAGTCCATGATCTTCACGTCGAGGACGGTGGTCAGGCCACCGAGGCCCTGGGCGCCGATGCCCAGCTGGTTGACCTTCTCGAACAGCTCCAGACGCATTTCTTCGATGCGGTTCTGCGGGCCACGGGCCTTGAGCTCGTGAATGTCGATGGATTCCATCAACACTTCTTTCGCCATCACAGCGGCTTTCTCGGCGGTGCCGCCGATGCCGATACCCAGCATGCCCGGCGGGCACCAGCCGGCGCCCATGGTCGGAACGGTCTTGAGTACCCAGTCGACGATCGAGTCGGACGGGTTGAGCATGGCCATTTTCGACTTGTTCTCGGAACCGCCGCCCTTGGCCGCTACGTCCACTTCCACGGTGTTACCCGGAACGATGGAGTAGTGGATAACGGCCGGGGTGTTGTCCTTGGTGTTTTTACGAGCGCCCGCCGGGTCGGCGAGGATCGAGGCACGCAGGACGTTTTCCGGCAGGTTGTAGGCGCGGCGCACGCCTTCGTTGATCATGTCGTCCAGGCTCATGGTCGCGCCATCCCAACGCACGTCCATGCCCACCCGCACGAACACGGTCACGATGCCGGTGTCCTGGCAGATCGGCCGGTGGCCGGTGGCGCACATGCGCGAGTTGATCAGGATCTGCGCCATCGAGTCACGGGCCGCTGGCGATTCTTCGCGCAGGTAGGCTTCGTGCATCGCCTGGATGAAGTCCACGGGGTGGTAGTAGGAAATGAACTGCAGGGCGTCGGCAACGCTCTGAATCAGGTCGTCTTGCTTGATCACGGTCATGAGTCGCGCTCCTCCAAAAGACGGGAACATTCAATAAGGTGCCTGCGGCTTGGGTGCATCGGTCGGTCGCAGACACCTTTCAAGGCACGCCGGGGCTGCTGGCGCGACGCTAAAAAGGCGCGGCAGTATACCGCGCCTCCCCGGTGGTGACACGCGCCGGTAGTCATTCGTTGGTCGCATGGTTGGGGGAAGATTTGGCATCGGTTTTCACTTTCATATCGCTGCCCTCACCCCAACCCTCTCCCGGAGGGAGAGGGAGCTGATTTGTGTAGAGCTTGAAATAGATGTCTGACGCGATATTTCAGGATGCCGACATTCGACAAAATATCACGGTCAGTCCCCTCTCCCTCCGGGAGAGGGTTAGGGTGAGGGCGCTCTTGGCGGTACGCGAAGGTCATGCCTTTGACGCCAAATACCCGGCCCGAAAATCAATGGTCATTTATCGCCTGCGCCACTAAAGTGGCAGCCGGTCTGTAGAGTAGGACACTCGGTCAGCCTCTTATCGCACGGTGAGTCAACGATTGACCCATAACGCCATTCAACGTCTTTTGCTCAAACGCTTCGCCCTCGCTGCAGCCACCTATGGATTGGCCTTGCTGCTGCTGTGGCTGGCGTATTTCACCGGACATTACGAAGATTCGCTGGCTGGTGTCGCCGTCGGCAGCGCCCTGGTGGTCATCAGCCAGGCAATCCTGTTCGCGGTGTTTTTCTCAGGCTGCAATCTGCGCTTTTCCGACCCGAGCCTGACCGAAGCACAAGTGCTGCTCGGCCTTGGTTGGCAAACGTGGCTGATCGCGCATCTGGAAGAAGCCCGGGGCGAGTTCCTGGTCTTCTATGTCCTGATCCTGCTGTTCGGCCTGTTCCATCTGTCACAGCGGGCGTTCGTACGCTGCGCAATGCTGGTGTTCTTCAGTTTTTGCGCCATCACGCTGTGGGACGGTTACCACTTGCATCTGCACGATCCGGCGCTTTCCGCGTTGCAGGCTTGCATCCTGTTGATCGTGCTGGCGTGGCTGGTGATTTATGCGCGCTTCGTCCAGACCTCGCGCCAACGCATGCGTCAGCGCCGGTTCGCCTTGCAGGCGCATCAGGACACCCTGCGCGGGATGATGCGCCAGCTCGAAGACCTGGTGGCCACCGACGAACTGACCGGGCTGTTCAACCGCCGGCATTTCCTGCGCCTGGCCACCCGCGAGCTGAATGCGATGGAGCCCGACGTGGTGCATGGTCTGGCGCTGATCGACCTCGACCACTTCAAACGCATCAACGATATTCACGGCCACGCGGCTGGCGATCAGGTGTTGCAGGCTTTCGCCGGCGTGGCCGGGGCCTGTCTGCGCGACGGCGATGTGCTGGCGCGATATGGTGGTGAGGAATTCGTGGTGCTGCTGCCCGATTGCAACGCCGAGCGCCTGACCGCCTGTTGCGAACGGCTGCGCATCGCCTTCACCGACGTTGAACTGGTGGGCCTGAATGTGAAAAACCTGAGCCTGTCCGCCGGCATGACCCTGCTGGAATTGGGCGATGATCTGGACGATGCCTTGCAACGTGCCGATCAGGCGCTCTATCGGGCCAAGCGTGACGGACGCAATCGTTGCGCGGCGGCATGGGAGAACGTCGATGCCTGAACTGCGGGTCGGTGATCGACAGTGGTCGGTGGCGGCGGGCAGCAACCTGCTCGATGCCCTCAACCGGAACGGTGTGGCGGTGCCTTACAGCTGCCGCGCCGGCAGTTGCCATGCGTGTCTGGTGCAATGCGTGCAGGGCTTGCCCGCCGACAGTCGCCCGGATGCCCTGAGCGTCGAACAGCGTGATCAGGGCTGGCGGTTGGCCTGCCAGTGTCAGGTGATCGAAGACTTGCAGGTGCACACCTTCGACCCCGTCACCGATGGGCGCCCGGCCACGGTCGAAGCGCTGGACTGGCTCGGCGACAGCGTGTTGCGCCTGCGCCTGACACCCCAGCGGCCGCTGCGCTACAGCGCCGGCCAGCATCTGGTGCTGTGGGCCGGCCAGATTGCGCGGCCGTATTCGCTGGCGAGCCTGCCGGAAGAGGATCGCTTTCTTGAATTTCACCTCGATTGCCGCCAGCCCGGCGAATTCAGCGAAGCCGCGCGCCGCTTGCAGATCGGTGATCCGATCCGTCTCGGTGAACTGCGCGGCGGCGCGCTGCATTACGACCCGGACTGGCACGACCGGCCGCTGTGGCTGCTGGCCGCCGGTACCGGACTCGGCCCGTTGTTCGGCGTGTTGCGCGAGGCCTTGCGTCATGATCATCGGGGCGCCATTCGCGTCATTCACCTGGCTCATGACGCCGACGGGCATTACCTGGCCAAACCCCTTGAAGCACTGGCCGCGCAGCGCCAAAACCTCAGCGTCGAACGGTGGACCGCGGCCGAGTTGCCGGGCGCTTTGGCGCAACTGCGCCTTGTCTCCCGACAAACCCTGGCCTTAGTCTGCGGCTCGACGGCCAGCGTCGACGCGTTTGCCAAGCGTCTGTTCCTGGCCGGACTGCCGCGCAATCAACTGCTGGCCGATGTCTTCCTGAGCCGTGGTTGAGCGCTGAATTCTCAGACGCGAGACCTGCCATGCCCGAAGCCATCCTGCTGCACCGCGAACGCGGTTTGCTGACCCTGCGCCTCAACCGCCCGGACAAGAAAAACGCCCTGACCCGCGCCATGTACAGCCAGTTGGCCGACGCGCTGAAACAGGCTGATAGCGACCCTGAAATCAACGCCGTGCTGATCACCGGCAGCGCCGAGTGTTTCACCGCCGGCAACGACATTGCTGACTTCATCCAGCAACCGCCGAGCGACCTCGACAGCCCGGTGTTTCACTTCATGCTCAATTTGCTGGAGTGCCGCAAACCGGTGATCGCCGCGGTGGCCGGGGCGGCGGTGGGTATTGGCACGACGCTGTTGCTGCATTGCGATCTGGTGTACGTGGCGCGGGATGCGCGGTTGCGCATGCCGTTCGTCAATCTCGGTTTGTGCCCGGAGTTCGGCTCCAGCCTGATCCTGCCGCGTTTGCTCGGGCAGGCCAAGGCATCGGAGCTGTTGTTGCTGGGTGAAGGCTTCACCGGTGAGCAGGCGGCGCAATGGGGCATCGCAACCGAGGCGCTGGGCAGTGGCGAAGCCGCGTTGGCCAAGGCGCGGGAGATGGCGTTGTGGTTTGACGAGTTGCCGGCTGAAGCGGTGCGCATCAGCAAACAGTTGATGCGCGCGCCGGATCGCGAGTTGATTCGCAAGGTGATCGAGGAGGAGGGCGCGCTGTTCACTCAGCGGCTGAGGTCGCCGGAGGCGTTGGCGGCGTTGACGGGGTTCATCAAACGGCATTGAGATATCCGCCGAACGCACTCCGCGCACTGATCGTTCCCACGCGGAGCGTGGGAACGATCAAACTAGTAACGATCAGTCTGAAATGAAAAAGCCCCGCCATTCACATGGCGGGGCTTTTCGTTTTCAGCAACCGGTCACTCAGACCTGCGGGTCGCCCACGTGCAGGATTTTCATGCCGTTGGTGCCGCCGGTGGTGTGGTAGCTGTCGCCCTTGGTCAGGATGACCCAATCACCTTTCTCCACCACGCCGCGCTTGACCAGCTCGTCGATGGCTTTCTGGCTGACTTCGTTCGGGGCCAGCGAAGCCGGGTCGAACGGCACGGTGTACACGCCACGGAACATCGCTGCGCGGGCCTGGGCTTCGCGGTGCGGGGTGAAGCAGTAGATCGGCACCGACGAACGGATACGCGACATGATCAGCGGGGTGTAGCCGCTTTCGGTCAGCGCGATGATCGCTTTCACGCCCGGGAAGTGGTTGGCGGTGTACATGGTCGCGAGCGCGATGCTTTCGTCGCAGCGCTCGAATTCCTTGCCGATGCGGTGGCTGGAAGTCTTGCTGGTCGGGTGCTTTTCAGCGCCGACGCAGATGCGCGCCATCGCCTGCACGGCTTCCAGCGGATAAGCGCCGGCAGCGGATTCGGCAGACAGCATCACGGCGTCGGTGTAGTCGAGCACGGCGTTGGCCACGTCGGACACTTCGGCGCGGGTCGGCATCGGGTTCTGGATCATCGACTCCATCATCTGGGTCGCCACGATCACCGCCTTGTTGTGGCGGCGTGCGTGCAGAATGATTTTCTTCTGGATGCCCACCAGCTCGGCGTCGCCGATTTCCACACCGAGGTCACCACGGGCAACCATCACCGCGTCGGAAGCCTTGATCAGACCGTCGAGGGTTTCGTCGTCGGCCACGGCTTCGGCGCGTTCGATCTTCGCCACCAGCCAGGCGGTGCCGCCGGCTTCGTCGCGCAGTTGACGGGCGTAGTTCATGTCGGCGGCGTCACGCGGGAAGGACACGGCGAGGTAGTCGACTTCCATTTCAGCGGCGAGCTTGATGTCGGCCTTGTCTTTTTCAGTCAGGGCCGGCGCGGTCAGGCCGCCACCGCGACGGTTGATGCCTTTGTGGTCGGACAGCGGGCCGCCGATGGTCACGACGCAGTTAAGCTCGGTCGCGGTGGCGGTTTCAACGCGCATCACCACGCGGCCGTCGTCGAGCAGCAGCTCGTCGCCCACGCCGCAGTCCTTGACCAGGTCCGGGTAGTCGATGCCGACCACTTGCTGGTTGCCTTCGGTCAGCGGATGGCTGGTGGAGAAGGTGAACTGGTCACCGATCTTCAGCTCGATGCGCTTGTTGGCGAATTTGGCGATACGGATTTTCGGGCCTTGCAGGTCACCCAGCAGGGCGACGAAGCGACCGTGCTTGGCCGCGAGGTCACGCACCAGCTTCGCGCGAGCCTTGTGCTCGTCGGGGGTGCCGTGGGAGAAGTTCAGACGGGCGACGTCCAGGCCAGCCAGAATCAGCTGTTCGAGAACTTCCGGCGAGTTACTGGCCGGGCCAAGGGTAGCGACGATTTTGGTACGACGGACGGACATGCAAAGACTCCTCAGGTTCAAGCGCCAGCGAAGGCTACTATGCTCGAAGGGTGTAGTCATTGTTCGTTTGCACTACTTAATACTTTCTTTATTGAACACGGCAACTTTGGGACAAACGCGCCTGAAGATTTCCGACCAGGGGTCGATACAGAGCACAAGACAGGAGAACCCCCATGCGATTCGTGCCCATTGCCGCCCTTGCCCTCAGCGTCCTCGCCGCTTCGGGCTGCACCCGTTGGTCGATGAACCATCATTTGAACAACGCCTACAGCGCCTATGACCGGGGCAATTGCGAGCAGGTGATGCTTGAACTGTCCAAGGTCGAACGCGCCAGCCGCGCCCGCCCTTATGTGTGGCCGGAAGTGTCGATGATGCGCGGCCAGTGCCTCGAACGGCAGAAAATGTTCGTCGATGCGGCGCAGACCTATCAGTTCATCATCGCCTCGTACCCCAACAGCGAATACGCCTACCGCGCCCGCGCGCGTCTGGAAACCCTGCAGAGCTTGGGTCACTACCCGACGCGCAGCGCTGCCGCCGTGGTACGTCCAACCCGGTTCTGATGGCGGTTGCCATACAAAAGCTGGCTGCTTGTATAGGGTGAGCTATAGTCGAATGACACCGGTGCAGATCGATATCTGTACCGGCGCAACACCTGCGACTGGCATGAGATGCGCGTAGCGAGCGTCACACCGGGTGCGGGGAGAGCGAACCTGACGCACAGGTCCGTTCCGAAGCGAGAGTGCGGCTCTGTAATGGAGCCTTGCATGGCGAATTGCTTATGTTTACCGACCGTCGAATCGAACGGCATCAGCTGCCGTATTTTCTGCGAGTATTCAACAGCGTCACCGACAAACCCATCGGCTTTCTGGGCAACGTGTCCGAAGACGGTTTGATGCTCATCAGCCAGTTGCCGATGATGATCGGTGCCGAGTTCAACCTGCGCCTGAAAATTCCCTTGGGCGAGGGCTGTCAGCAGGTCATCGACCTCACCGCGTGCTGCCTGTGGTGCCACGAAGACGCGACCCCCCGACACTACGACGCCGGCTTCAGCCTGTACCGGACGCCGCCCGAGTATGGGCAACTGGTCGAGGCGTTGAAGCAGTACTTCAGCTTTCAGCCGTTGCCGGCCTCGGCTTGAAAACCAAAAGGGCCACAACCTGCCGAAGGTTGTGGCCCTTTTTCTTACTCGTTTATCGCAATCGCCCGTTCGTTATCCAGTGTCTTCTCCACCAGCAACAACCCCAATTCACTCAACTGATAGATCGCCATCGCCAGATGCCGCGGCTTGTCGTCCAGGCTGTCGGCCAGATCCAGCAACAGAATGCTGACCGAGGAAAAGGTTTCGTAGGTCTGGATGGCGATGGCTTCCGGGTTGATGTCCGGATCGACTTTGAACATCTGCATGCCACGATCCACGGAGTTGCGTGATTTTTCAGCTTTGGGGTTGAGGTAAAAGTCGAGGGCCCGATGGGCCGCGTCGTGGAGTTTTTTTGAATCGACGGAGGCGTAGGGGGAGACCGGATCGGTTTGATCAGTCTTGTCAGTTGGATCGATATCCGAAGGCGGATTTGGTGTAGCTTTGAACATACCTAACTTCCTAATAAGTTGGGCTGTTACCGCTTCGCGACTAAACGAGGGGGTGGCAGCTGTAAGCAGGTTAGTCGACCGGGGAAGTAGGCTTTTCCGGCGTGCCCGGGGGCACCCTGCTCACAGCCACCATCGAGTGCAGGGATAGGGAATACCCGACTGGACGATGCGTTTGCAAACCTATCTTACCTCGGGCGACTAAACCCGGCCGCTGATTGGCAGCGACGGGGATCAAGTTACGGGGCAACGCCAAGGTGCACAAGCCGGCGGATTCGCGCTTACATGTAGGCAAAAGCGTCACGTGTTGTAGCCTCAATTCCACCGTTTTTTTGTTGTCCACAAAAAGTGAGAGAACAACAGTTTTGCATCTCTTTTGAAGGTTTTTACACGTGGGGCAGAGCTAGTGTAGTCGTAGGCAAAGGGAGTTTTCTTGAGAACCGAGCTGTAAGAAAACCCCCAGTTAATTATTGGTTCTAGAGGACACGAACCGTAGAAGAAATACATCGAAAGATCTTGGAGACATAGGCGAAAGTCCGAAAGCTTTAGCTGGGACGTTTTCCTTTCAGCTTGGCCAAACCTTGATTGATGAAGCCAGCGTTTTCTCCGATTGTAAAAAGTGCTTCTCGGACGTTGTTTCCGGTATCCACCATTCCCTGTGCTTCGACCAGGAGTACTAATTCCATTAGAGCGGCTTCCAAGCCGAGTTGATTCTGATACATCCTTTCCAACACGTCTGATAGAGAGTATTGAACGGCCATTCTTAGGCTCCTTTTTGCAAAAAAACAAGCATAGCAGTGGCATCTGCGAGTGTTAGTTGGCTAGCGATTTCTACTCGACTGGTGAGATGCATCAGCTTGTGATGCTCCTCGGGTGAACTGAGCCAGCTTATTGTTTAGAGCTTTTGATTTTTCGTAGTTTTAATCTGGCCTTCCCGTGTGAATTTCACAATGTGTTAGCAGAGTGCTCCAGATTTTTTCCAGCTCAGATACCGCGAAATTACGTCTGTACTCAATTCACTTGGGGGGGCATCTATCACTTGCACTCCTTGGGCACTCAATTTTTCATGGAGCACCGATCGGGCGTTCAGGTAATCCACTGTTGCGCAGTATTCAAGCGCTTGCTCAATCGTTTGCACCTGCGAATGCCGTCTATCTTCAAGCGTGCTTTCACGCAGGCTGGCCACGAGTACTTGATGCTGTTGGCTTAATTGTCTGACGGCGTTCAGCAATTCCTCATCATCCTTATCCCGCACATTCGTCACCAACACCACCAGCGCCCGACGCTTCTGCCTCGCCAGCAACTGATTTACCGCCGCCGGATAATCCGCCGAACGCCGCGTGCTATCCAGGTCATAAACACCGTTGAGCAACACCTTGAGCTGCCCCGCACCTTTGACCGGTGCAATGAACCGCGGCTGATCGCTGGCGAAGGTGGACAAGCCCACCGCATCCCCCTGCCGCAACGCCACATAACTCAACAGCAGACACGCATTCAACGCATGATCAAAATGCGAAAGCTCCCCATCCTGACTGCGCATCTGCCGCCCGCAATCGAGCATGAAAACAATCTGCTGATCCCTCTCGTCTTCGTACTCCCGGGCAATCGGTGTGCGGTGGCGGGCGGTGGCTTTCCAGTCGATCTGACGCAGGCTGTCGCCTTCGCGAAATTCCCTGAGCTGATGGAATTCCATTCCCAGGCCACGACGCTGGCGCTGACGCACGCCGAGCTGGCTGAGCCAGTTGTCGACCGCCAGCAACTGGCCGCCGTAGAGGCGGGCGAAGTCGGGGTAGACGCGGGTGTGGTCGGTGATGGTCAGCAGGCGTTTGCCGGACCACAGGCCGAAGGGGCTCGGCAGGTTGAGTTCGCAGGTTTCGAAGGTGTAGTGGCCGCGTTTGAGCGGGCGCAGGCGATAGCCGATCAGGCTGCGCTGGCCGGGTTGCAGCTCGGTGGAGAGCGGCAGGTTTTCGTAGCCGAGGCTGTCGGGTACGTGGTCGAAGATTTGAATGGCCAGTGGCTGGTCGAGCTCGTGTTCGACTTCCAGCCGGATATCGCTCCAGCGACCGAGGGCCAGGCTGCCGGGCACCTGTCGTTGCACGCGGGGCGAGGGCAGACGCTTGAGACGCAGCGCGTCCAGCAGGCTCAGCGCAAACAGCGCCAGCAACAAACCCCAGTTGATCGACAACAGGCTCGATGGCACTTCCACATCCAGCGCCTGCAACGCGCCCAGCACAATGCCGATGGCCAGCAGGATCGCCAGCCAGATCAACAGCAGGCGCGAGGGTTTCACAGGCGCGGCGCCGGGATCTGGTCAAGCAGTTGCTGAAGGACTTGATCGACTTGCAGGCCTTCGATGTCCAGCTCTGGCGCGAGGCGTACCCGGTGACGCAACACCGCCAGTGCGCAACCCTTGATGTCGTCGGGAATCACGAATTCACCACCGCGCAGCAAGGCCCGGGCGCGGGCGCAACGGACCAGTGCAATGGAGGCGCGTGGCCCGGCGCCTAGGCTCAGCCCCGGCCAGGTGCGGGTGCTGCGCGCCAGACGCACGGCGTAATCGAGCACCTGATCGTCCAGCGGCAAATCGCTGGCGATGCGTTGCAGGGCCTGCACGTCCTTGGCCTGCAACACGGTGCGCAGCGGTTGCACGTCAAGCATGTCGGCACGGGTCGAGCGGCTGACCTGCCGCACCATGTCCAGCTCCTGATCGGCGTCGGGGTAATCCATGCGCACCTTGAGCATGAAGCGATCAAGCTCGGCTTCGGGCAGCGGATAGGTGCCTTCCTGTTCGATCGGGTTCTGCGTGGCGAGCACCATGAATGGCTGGGCAATCGGCAGGGCCCGGCCTTCGAGGGTGACCTGACGTTCCTGCATCGCTTCGAGCAGGGCGGCTTGGGTCTTGGCCGGGGCGCGGTTGATCTCGTCGGCCAGCAGCAGGTTGGTGAACAGCGGGCCCTTGCGCAGTTTGAACTGCTCGGTTTGCAGGTCGTAGACCGCGTGGCCGGTGACGTCGCTGGGCATCAGGTCCGGGGTGAACTGAATGCGCGCGAACTCGCCGCCGAAGCATTTTGCCAGGGCGCGTACCAATAGGGTCTTGCCGAGGCCGGGAACGCCTTCGAGCAGCACGTGGCCGCCGGCGATCAGCGCGGTCAGCACATCGTCGATCACCGGGTTCTGGCCGATCAGCGCTTTCTGCAATTCGCCGCGTACGGCCTGGGCCAACTGGCTGGCGCGTTGGCGTTGCTGGGCCACATGGCTGGGCGAGCCGGGTTCGATGTGTTCGGTCATAGCGTGTTCCTCAAGGCTTGCAGGTGGGCGACCTGACGGCAGAATTCGGCGCTGGACAGGCGCCGCTTCGGTGCCGGGCTCAGGGCCTGGCTGATGGCACGGGTCGGTTGGCGGGTCAGGCGCGACAGCACCAGCCATTGTTCGGCGACATTCAGTTGGTCGAAACCGGGATGTCGATGACGGGCGCGGCGCAGAACGTCCTGCTGCAACGCTTGCAGCAAGGTCTGCTGGCCGTTGTGACGCAGGATGAAATCGGCACTGGCGCGCAGGTGTTCCATCAACTGTCGACGACCACTCGGAGACGGCGCCTGCACCGGGCCGTGACGCACGCCGACATGCCACAGCCACAGACCGATCAAGGCAATCAGGGCCACGATGGCTTGCGGAAAATACCGCCAGAGCAGGGCCGGCAGACTGTCGTGCTCGGTGTTGAACAGCAGGGTCACAGCGGTATCGGCGCTCAGATACCAGAGCAGCCAGGCATTGTCGTGTTGCGCAATGGCCGGGGTTTTCCACAGATCGGCATCGGTGATCACGGTGATCGTGCCGAGGCCGAAAGCCAGTTGCATCATGTGCGTGGCTTTCGCGCTATTGGCCCAGGCCTGGGCGAGGTTTTTCGGGTCGTCGAGGTGGAACGCGGTGTCGAATCCGGCGTAGGCGGGTGCGTCTTCGTCTTCCAGATAGAGTTTGGTCAGATTCGGGAACGGGTCTTCGGCGGCATCCGGCGGCGGATCCTTGAGATCCTTGCTGAAGGATTGACGCAGTTGCACGCGGTCGAGCAGCAGGTCGTTGCTCTGGCCGGTCTTTTCATTCCAGATCGATTCGGCGACGAACACCAGCCTTCCGCCGGCCCGGGCCCAGTTCAATACCTGGTCAACCTGACGCGGAGTCATTTTCGAGCGGTCGTTGAACATCAGCAACGTGTGCTGGCGCGGATCGATTTCAGGTAGCACGGCAAGGCTTTCGGCATGGCTGACGTCGATCCCGCGCTCGCGCAGAAACATCTCCGCCGCCAGATAAGGGTTGGCTTGCGCAGCGGGGGACGGGCCGTGATCGACTTCGGTCTGGTACGGCGTGGCCTTGAGGTACAGATAAATGCCCAGCACAGCGAGCAGGGCGACGATCAGCGCACCGCCCAGAAGCCACAGCGCGCGCCGGTTCAACGGGCGGCTCCGTGGCCGAACAGGGAGCGCCAGCCATCACACAATTCCTGTTGCAGATGTGCCGCCGGTACGCGGTGCCCGTAGGCCATGTTCTGCCAATGGCCGGTGAGGTGACGGCTATAAGTGAGCAGATCCGGACGTTGCAACTGTTCGATCCGGGCCAGCACTTCGTTTTCGGTATCGGCGGGTTTCAGGGTCAGGTTGAAATCGTGCAGCAGATGACTGAGCAGTGCCCGGTACAAAAGCCCCAATGCCGCACGCGGCTCGGTTTGCCAGAGCTGTTCCGCGTGGCTGGCGATGTCATCGGGCAAGCTTTCCTTTTGCAGATCCAGACCGAAGGCTTGTTGTGGCAAGGGTCTTCCGTTCGCTTCGGGCAAGCGCGGACGGCGGCCGACGAATGCTTGCAGAAAATCCCGATAACGCCGGATCAGCCAGCCAGCCCCGGCGATCGCCGCGCCCCACAGCACGACTTCGATCGCCTTGGCCAGGCCATCGAGGTGTCGGCCATCCAGCCAGTCGAGCAGTGTTTTCAACCATTGCGGTGCTTCACTTTCCCTGGCTTTTTCGGCGGCAGCGGGATCTTCGCCGAAGTGATAACGGGTGACGGTTTCCTTGTTCTTGAATGGCGGTTGATCGAGCAAGGCCTTGATGCTGTTACGGGATGCCTCGCTGGTCAGTGGCTGGTTCAACAGACGCGGTGCATCAGGCGCAGTGGCAGGTTCGGCAGCCCAGGCTGAGGGCAACCCCGGCAACAGCAGACACACCGCCAGCAGCAAGCCGATTGCGCTGCTGTTCAAACGCTGGCGCAAGCGGCGGAACACCAGTTCGATGTCCCACGCTTCGAGGACGGTGCGGCGGTTCAGATACAGGCTGAACCCGCAGGCGACATACACCGGTTCCCAGATCACCAGGATCAGCGCATAGAACGTATTGGTCAGATGCTCCAGCCAGCGCCATTCGTGGTCGGCCGCGAAGATCAGGCTTTGCCAGTCCCAATTGGTTTCGACCTGTTGCGGCAGAAGCAGGTAGAACAACACCATCAGGCCGATCCACAGCGCCGTTTCCAGATGCACGCCGATGATCGTCAGCCACTGCGCGGTGCCGGCATTGCGTTGCAGCAGTACTTGCAAGCGCTGCTGGCGCGCCGTGCTGTCGAGGCCTTCGAGTTGCAGCACCGGCAGCAGGAAGCTGCGACTCAGGCTGAACCGGCGCCAGGTCAGGCTGGCGATGAGTTGCGGCTTGAGCAGGCGCGGCCATTGGCGCAAGGCCTGTTTCAAGGTGGGTGTTTCGCCGAACAGCGCCTTGGACAGGATGTACAGCGGCAAGCGTTCGTAGGCCGGTTTCAGCCACCAGAAGATGAACACGGCGAGTGACGGTGAATCCCACAACAGCAGGCTGAGCACCGCGAACAGCGGCAGGGTGACGATGGCCCAACTGGTCATCAGCAGGCGCCGATGTTGCTGGCTCATGAGCACGCCCAGGTCCATGGCTTCCCAATTGGTGCGCGGACGGATTGCCACGGTTGCGTCACTCAGGCGCATGGCGGGTCCTTCCGGCGAACAGCAGATAGAGCGCCACGCAGAGCCAGAGCCCGGCGCCGACCAGGTATTTGGTCTGCGGCGAAACCCCGGTGCGCGACGACCAGTAGGCTTCGATAAACGCGGCGATCAACAGGAACAGCATCACGCCACAGATCAGCAGGATGCTCCGGCGCGCCGCAATCTGCAGCGCCTCGATTCGTGTAAGGCGTCCCGGCGCAATCAACGCCCAGCCCAGTTTCAGCCCCCCCGCACCGGCCAGAACAATCGCACTGAGTTCAAATGCCCCGTGCCCGATCACGAATGACCAGAAGGTCTGGCCGAAGCCGATTTCACTCAGGTGCCCGGCCACCGCGCCGATTATCAGGCCGTTGTAGAACAGGAAAAACGCGCTGCCCACTCCCAGCAGCAAACCACTGGCGAAGGTCTGAAAAGCAATGCCGATGTTGTGCATGATGTAGTAGCCGAACATCACCCAGTCTTCGCTCGCCGCGCGTTCGGCCGAACGCCCGAGGTGGCCGGCGACCGGGTCGTACATGCTTTGCATCTCGCGGACCTGCTCGGCCGGGATCAGGCTGTAGATCAATTCGGGACTCAGATACACCAGCACCCCGAAACCGATCAGGCTGCCGAAGAACAGCAGGGCGGCGGCCAGCACGAAGCGCCATTCGGCGCGCACCAGTTGTGGAAAACCGGCCAGGATGAAACCCGGCACGTCCGCGCCGATCCGGCTGCGATGCCGGTAAAGCTGTTGATGACCGCGCAGCACTTGCTGTTGCAGGGAGTCGACCAGAAAACTGCTGTAGCCGCGTTCCTGCGCCAGGGCCAGATGCTGGCAAAGGCGCCGATAAGCCTTGGGAAATTCCGCCACCTGCGAGGTGCCCTTGCCGCGTTCCAGGCGTTCGAGAGCAAGCGTGAAACGCTCCCATTCAGCCTTGTGGCGGGATTCGAAAAGGCTTTGCTTCATGTCGGCCCCAACAGGCCGCGAGCGATGCCGTTGAGCTCACCGACGGCTTTCGGCGCGCTGATGTGCAGCGGCTGAGCGAGCAATGCAGCGAGTTCATTGACCCGTGCCGTCGAAAGCTCGCCCTGGCGCTCGGCGAAAGCGAGCAGGGCACGTTGTTCAGTCTGGGTCAGCGGGATCGGCGAACGACGGGGGGCGGCATCGGGTAATTGCGGGCGCTTGAGCGGGCGTTCGCTGTAGATCACCAGCGTGCCGGCCGCGATATCGCCGAGGCGTTTGAAGGTCGGGTGTTGCAGGCAACTGATCGCACCGAGGAAATAGCCGAACGGCATCAGGTCGACAAAGCGCAGCAGATTGCGCAACAGGGAGGCCGGCCAGCCGACTGGCGTGCCATCGTCGTGCACCACCCGCAGGCCCATCCATTGTTTCCCCGGCGAGCGACCCTGACGCAGTACTTCGAACAGCACCATGTACCACCAGCTCACCCCGAACAACAGCAGTGAGCCCAGGCCGATACCGAGTTTGCCGAGCAGCGCCAGTAACATGAAAAGCAGTCCCAGGATCAGCCCGCGCAACCCCAGATCGACGGTGAATGCCACGGCGCGCACCATCAGGCCGGCGGGACGCAGCGGCAGATCGATGCCTTCCGGCGTTTCGACCTGGTGCCGCGTGTCCAGTGGCGGGGCCAGCGGTGCTTTCCTTGGCGGTGCTGTGGTCTCGAGCATGGGCTACCTGATGTTGCCGGATCGGGATGCAAGTGCGTCCGATGCTAGCAGTCTCTCGGGGGGAAACGACATCACTATGTCATACACATCCTTCAACCAAAGGTGACTGAATGATGCGGTGCTGGCCGCGACGGCGGTCGAACGCCTAGACTTTGCCGATCTTCAGTTCAGGAACCGCCCGTGACTTCCATCTTCTGGTACGACTACGAAACCACCGGCATCAACCCCCGATGCGACCGTCCGTTGCAGGTGGCCGGGATCCGCACCGACCACGAACTCAACGAAATCGACGCGCCGGTCAATCTCTACTGCCAGCCCAGCGAAGACATCCTGCCGCATCCGGCGGCGTGCGCGATCACCGGCATTACCCCGAGCCGCCTCGCCGAGCAAGGTTTGAGCGAAGCCGACTTCATGACCCGGGTTCACGCGCAGCTCGCGGCTCCCGGCACCTGCGGTGCGGGGTACAACACCTTGCGCTTTGACGACGAGATGACCCGCTACAGCCTGTACCGCAACTTTTTCGATCCCTATGCCCGTGAATGGCAGGGCGGCAACAGTCGCTGGGACCTGATTGACGTAGTACGCGCCGCCTACGCGTTGCGCCCGGACGGGCTGGTCTGGCCGACCGATGACGAAGGCAAGGTGACGCTCAAGCTCGAACGTCTGACCGCCGCCAACAACATCGATCATGGCAATGCCCACGAAGCCCTGTCGGACGTGCGCGCCACCATTGCCCTGGCCCGGTTGATCCGCGAGAAGCAGCCGAAGCTGTATGACTGGTTGTTCCAGCTGCGCAGCAAGCAGAAGGTCATGGACCAGATTCGTCTGTTGCAGCCGATGGTGCACATTTCCGGCCGCTTCTCGGCTGCGCGCAGTTATGTTGGTGTGGTGCTGCCGCTGGCCTGGCATCCGCGCAACAAGAACGCGTTGATCGTCTGTGACCTGCACCTGGACCCGCAGGGGCTGCTCGACCTGGATGCCGAAACATTGCGTCAGCGCCTGTATACCCGGCGTGACGACCTGGCCGAAGGCGAGTTGCCGGTACCGCTCAAACTCATCCATATCAACAAGTGTCCGGTGGTGGCGCCATTGTCGGTGTTGCGTGCTGACGATCAGCAGCGCCTGGGTCTGGACATGGCCTTGTATCAGGCGCGCGCCTTGCGACTAAGTGACGCACAACAAGTTTGGAAAGATAAAGTCTCGGCGATTTATGCCAGCGAAGATTTCACCTCGAATGAAGATCCCGAACAACAGTTGTACGACGGATTTATCGGTGATCGTGATCGTCGTTTATGTGAGCAAGTGAGGGCGACCGATCCTGGCCAATTGGCGCGAGAGCAATGGCCGTTCGATGACGAACGTTTGCCTGAATTGTTGTTTCGATATCGAGCACGTAACTTTCCCGATACGTTGAATTTCGAAGAGCAAGAGCGCTGGAGAATCTTTTGCCGGCAACGCTTGTCAGCGCCGGAGTGGGGGGCGCCTAATACCTTGCAATCTTTTGCCGAGGCCATGGAGCAATGGCTGCTTAGTGCTGCGCCGATGCAGGCCGAGGTGTTGGTTGAATGGCAGAACTATGTCCAGGCATTGCGCAAACGTTTGGATCTTTGAAATCGAACATATCCGGCGCTTGAATGCCGGGCATAAAAAAACGCCAGCATTCGCTGGCGTTTTTTTGTGTCACAGAAGCGCTCTGCGACAAGGGTTGCGGCTTAGCCCAGCAGGGTAGCCCAGCCTTCAACCACGTCACCGCCCCACTTGGCTTTCCACTCTTTCAGAGTCTTGTGGTTGCCACCTTTGGTTTCGATGACTTCGCCGTTGTGCGGGTTTTTGTATTGTTTAACTTTGCGAGCACGCTTGGTGCCGGTAGTTTTGGCTGCGCCGCCACGTGGTGCTTTGGTTTTGGACTCTGGATCCAGCAGCGCGATGATGTCACGCAGGGATTTGGAATATTCGCCCATCAGTGTGCGCAGTTTGCCTTCGAATTCCAGCTCGGCTTGCAGTTTGTCGTCTTGCGACAGGTTCTTCAAACGGGCTTGCAGCTCTTTGATAGCTTCTTCAGTGGCACGATATTCGTTGATCAAGGACATGATTACTACCTTATGTGGGAGTGCGCGATGGCAGGGGACAGTGCTGCAATAATAGTCAGGCTGTTTCATCAAGTAAACATTTAACCGGAGTTTTTATTTGAATTAGTTACGTTGAAAAGCCCTGAATTGAATGTTCAGTTAAATAATGTGATGGAGTCTTCACAGATATTCACACAGGTCTGTTCAAGCTTGGCTTTTGCAGTGCCATCATTCTGGCGTTTACGGGCGTCAAAAAAGCTGCGACGGGGTGCCGTAAGCCTCCGAGGGTCATCAATACTGCAGTTTTCCCGCGCAGTCGCTAGAATGGCCGCCTTTGCGAAGTTCTGGAGTTTCCCCCTCATGCGCACTTTTCGGCTGGTGATTTCTTGCCCGGACCGCGTTGGCATCGTTGCCAAAGTCAGTAACTTTCTGGCGGCCCACAATGGCTGGATCACCGAAGCGAGCCACCACTCGGATAACCAGGTCGGCTGGTTCTTCATGCGTCACGAAATCCGTGCCGATTCCCTGCCTTTTGGTATCGAGGTGTTGCGCGAGAAGTTTGCACCGATCGCCGAAGAGTTCTCGATGGACTGGCGCATCACCGACACCGAGCAGAAAAAACGCGTGGTGCTGATGGCCAGCCGCGAATCCCACTGCCTGGCCGACCTGCTGCACCGCTGGCACAGCGACGAGCTCGATTGCGAGATCTCCTGCGTGATTTCCAACCACGACGACCTGCGCAGCATGGTCGAGTGGCACGGCATTCCTTATTACCACGTGCCGGTCAATCCGCAGGACAAGCAACCGGCCTTCGATGAAGTGTCGCGCCTGGTCAAGCAGCACGACGCCGAAGTCGTGGTGCTGGCGCGCTACATGCAGATCCTGCCGCCGGACATGTGCCGCGAATACGCGCACAAGGTCATCAACATTCACCACAGCTTCCTGCCGTCGTTCGTCGGTGCCAAGCCGTACCACCAGGCTTCGATGCGCGGCGTGAAGCTGATCGGTGCGACTTGCCATTACGTGACCGAAGAGCTGGACGCCGGCCCGATCATCGAGCAGGACGTGGTACGTGTCAGCCACAGCGACAGCATCGAAGACATGGTGCGTTTCGGCCGTGACGTCGAGAAGATGGTGCTGGCCCGTGGCCTGCGCTATCACCTGGAAGACCGCGTGCTGGTGCACGGCAACAAGACCGTGGTGTTCTGATCAGACCTTTCGGTTGAAAAACAAAGGGCCTGGGCGTTCAATCGCCTCAGGCCCTTTTTTTATGACTTGTTGCAGCCCTGTAAGGAAGCGTTCATGAGCGATCCACTGGACAAAGCCACTTCCAAAGCCCCCGCCACCCTCGGCGAAGGCTGCCTGAGCCGCTATGACCCGGATGACCTGAGTCCGGAGGACGGCACGGAGTTTCCCGGCGCTGCCGAACTGTGGGAACAACTCAAGGACGAAGACGATGACCTCAAGAAGCCTGTCTGACGCTCAGCAGCTTTTTCAGCAATGGCCGGCCCAGCATCAGTAGAAACACCGGGCCACCGACCAGCAGATAGAAGTAATACGTCACCACCCGCCAGATCAGAATAGCCGCCGCCGCGGTGGATTTGCCGACCATCGGCGCCAGCAGCGCCGCCGAGGTCAACTCCGCTGCACCGGCACCGCCCGGCAACAGGCTGAATTGCCCCGCCCCCAGCGAAAGCATCTGGATCAGAAACGTCCAGGCCCACTGCACATCCGCCCCCAGACCGCGCAACGCCAGATACAGCACGCTATAGCGCAGCGACCAATGCACGCAGGTCAGGACGAACACCTTGATCAACGTCTGCCACGGCAATTTCAGCGCATCGGTGAACGCGGCCAGAAAGTGCAGCAACTGCCGCGCCCAGCGCCGTCGGGTACGCGGTTCGACGTTCATCCCGGCCAGCAGTCGTCCGCTCAAACGGATCAAACGGCGGTGATAGCGCGCGACCAGCACACAACTGAGCAAGCCCCCGGACAATGACACGGCGCTGACAGTCAGCAGCCATTCCATACGGTCGCTGAGATGCTGGAACAGCGCGTAGATCAGGATCCCGCTCAGGGCGCAGAGAAAAAACAGCAGATCACTCAACTGATCCATCGCAAACACGGCACTGCCCCGGGCCGGGCGCACGCCGCTGCGGGCCAGCAATGCCATGATCGTCAACGGCCCGCCGCTGCCGCCGGGCGTGGCGCACCAGGCGAATTCGGCAGCCATTACTACCCCAAGACTTTTGACGGGCGTGACCCGCTCACGCTGATCGCCGAGCAATAGCCGCAAGCGCAAGGTGTTGATGCCCCAACACAGCAGAACCATGGCGAACATGATCAACAGCCAGCGCAGCGGAAATGCCTGCAGGCGCTCCCAGGTTTCGCCGCCCCCGAGCAGGACGGGAACCGCCACGGCCACCAGCAGGCCGATCAGCAACAGAATGCCGCGACTCAAGCGGCACGCTCGGCTTGAATGCGCTGGCGCGTCAGCCAGTCGATTTTGGTCATGGGCACGCGTCCGTCCGCCAATAGTCGTTCAAGGGTGCGCCACCAGTAATCCCGGGAAAACCGGTGGCGCATGTCCACCGGGTGCAAGCCTAGACGAATCACCGGCGCCTGACGCCAGCGCTGCTCACGCTGTTCGCTGATGACCTTCGACATGCCGCGACGCCAGGCGCTGCGTGCGCTCCAGACCAGTCCCGGAGCCTCGACCGCAGTGAAATCCGGCAAGTGATAAAGATGCTGCGGATCGCTGGTGTAGCGCAGTGGCAATTCGCGCAATGCCTGGCGTGTGCCGGCGCTCATCAGCCAGGCCGGGGCAACGAAACCATGCAGTGGCCAGCCGTGGCGCCGAAACAGATCGATGCCCGGGCGCAGGCGGGCGAGGGCGGCTTCACGGGACAGCTGATAGAACTCGCCTTCATGGGTGTAGACCCGACGCATGAACCAGTCGCGCGCTGTACGCGGGCCGGGCTCGGTGTCTTCATGGAAATGGCCGTGCAGCGCCAGTTCATCGCCGCGGGCGACGCGCTCGTCGAGCATTCGACAGAACTCCGGGTGGGCCTCGAGGGCATCGTGTCGATGGAAATTCGGGACCACCAGCCACGTCATCGGGACGTTGCCCAACCGGTCAACGGCTTCGACAAATTCTCGATAATCGGCCCACGTGGAGGGTGCCACGTCATGCAGCACCAGCATTAACGTCGGGCGCTCGTGAGATTCAGCCATTGGCCACCCGCGGAACCGATTCGCCGAGTACGGCGTGGTAGTGGCCCAGCAGGCTGTCGACCACCGTGTTCCAGGCGTAATGCCGCTCCACGTGCTGGCGTGCCTGTTGACCAAGTACGCCAGCCCCGCGACTGAACAGCTCACGCACGGCATTGGCCATGGCTTGCGCATTGTTCGGTGCGCAGAGCAGGCCACAGGATTCGCTGACGATTTCCTCGAACGCCCCGGCCGCCACCGCCACCACCGGAATGCCGCAGGCCATGGCCTCCAGAATCACCAGGCCGAAGGTTTCCTGATCGCCGGCGTGGATCAGTGCGTCGGCACTGGCCATCAGCCGCGCGACCTGTGCGGCCGGGCAGAACCGGTCGATCACGCTGACGTTGTCCGGGACGGACGCCGGCATCGATGAACCGACCAGCAGCAAGTGATAACGCGGGCCCAGGCGCTTCATGCAGTCGAGCAGCACCGGCAGGTTTTTCTCCTTGGAGCCCCGGCCGGCGAAGATCAACAGGCGCGAGTCCTCGGCGATCCCCAGTTCGCTACGCAGCGCGGCGTCGTGGGCATCGGGGTGGAAGGTCTGAAGGTCAACGCCCAACGGTTGCACGAAGACATTACGCACGCCCAGCCCGCTGAGCTTGTCGGCCATGACCTGGCTGGGCGCGAGCACCCGGTCGAAATTGCCGTACAACTTGCGCACATACGCATCGACATTCGGCGTGACCCAGTGGCCCATGCGGTTGCCCACCAGCAGCGGCAGGTCGGAGTGATAGAAGCCGATCACCGGTACATCCAGTTGTCGCCGTGCATCGAGCGCGGCCCAGGCGGTGAGGTAGGGGTCGCCGACTTCGATCAGATCGGGTTGCAGATCCTGCAGTACGTTTCGCCAAGGGGCCAGTCGCAAGGGGAACCGATAGCCCTTGCCGAAAGGCAGGGCGGGGGCGGGAACCGTGTAGACGCCATCATCTTCACCGAAATGCGCGCCGGGTATCAGCAGGCTGTGGCGGATCCCGGGCTTCACACCCAGGCGACGGTGCTTGGCATCCAGATAGGTGCGCACGCCGCCGCTGGCCGGGGCGTAGAACATGGTGATGTCGGCGATATGCACGGTGAACGTCCCTCCGCGTTGATCTCCCTTGGTTGACCTTTATCAAGAATAGATGTTCGGTCGGGGTTTCGCGGTGGGGTGCAAGGCCGGTTTCGGAGGGATGTTGGTCGTCTTCGTCGGACAGTTGTGAACGACGAAGACGACCGGCAGAGCGGCTTTAAATGCGGAAGCTGCCAACAAGTTGCTTCAATCGCGAAGCCTGCTGTTCCAGATCCGAGCAAGCCCGCAACGTCGCCTGCAAGTTCTCGACGCCTTCCTGGTTCAGCGTGTTGATCTCGGTGATATCCACGTTGATCGACTCGACCACGGCAGTCTGTTCCTCGGTCGCGGTGGCCACCGACTGGTTCATCCCGTCGATTTCACCAATGCGCTGAGTCACGCTGTTCAAACGCTCGCCGGCGAGGTTGGCGATCTCTACGCTGTCCTGGCTGTGGCGCTGGCTGTCGCTCATGGTGCTGACGGATTCGCGGGCGCCGACTTGCAGCTCCTCGATCATGGTCTGCACCTGTTGCGCCGATTCCTGGGTGCGGTGGGCGAGGTTGCGCACTTCGTCCGCCACCACCGCAAAACCACGACCGGCTTCACCGGCACGGGCCGCTTCGATGGCGGCGTTGAGCGCCAGCAGGTTGGTTTGCTGGGAAATGCTGGTGATCACTTCCAGGATCTGGCCGATGTTCACGGTCTTGCTGTTCAGCGATTCGATATTGCTGCTGGACGCGCTGAGCATGCTCGACAGCTGGTTCATGGCCTTGATGCTGCGTTCCACCACTTGCTGGCCGTCTTCGGCCAGGCCACGGGCGTCGCTGGCCTGGGTCGAGGCTTGCGCGGCGTTGCGGGCGATTTCCTGGGCGGCGGCGCCGAGTTGGTTGATGGCGGCGGCCACGCTGTTGGTGCGCGAGGCTTGCTGGTCGGAGTTGTACATCGACGAGTTGGAGGCCGCGACCACGCGCAGGGCGACTTCGTTGACCTGGCCGGTTGCCGACGACACTTCGCGGATCGAGCCGTGGATACGTTCGACGAAACGGTTGAACGCCGTGCCGAGCACGCCGAACTCGTCCTGGTTCTGGATGGTCAGGCGTTTGGTCAGGTCGCCTTCGCCATCCGCAATGTCTTCCATGGCGCGGGTCATCACGTGCAGCGGCTGGATCAGAATGCGGATCAGCATGCCAAGCAGGGCGATGATGATCGCCACGGCAATCACGGTCGCGATCACGGCGGAGGTGCGGAATTCGCTGAGCATCGAGAAGGCTTTGTCCTTGTCCACCGACAAGCCGATATACCAGTTCACCGACGGCAGGCCCTTGATCGGGGTGAAGTTGACGATGCGGGTCTTGCCGTCGACGGTGACTTCACTGAAATCGCTGCTGATGCGCGGGGTGTCCTGCGGATAGGCTTCCTTCAGGGACTTCATCACCAGGGCTTTATCCGGATGCACCAGGATCTTGCCGTCGGCGCTGACCAGGAACGCGTAGCCCATGCCGGAGAAATCCCGGGCGCTGAGGGTGTTGATCAGGGTTTGCAGGCTCAGGTCGCCGCCCACCACGCCGACGCTCTGGCCGGCCTTCTTCGCGGCGGTGGCGATGGAAATGATGGTCTGGCCGGTGGCCGCGTCGATGTACGGTTCGGTCAGGGTCGAGGTGCTGCTGCTTTCGGCACCTTTATACCAAGGGCGAACACGCGGATCGAAACCGTCCGGCATCTTCGCGTCCGGGCGGATGGTGAAGTGCCCGGTGGCATCGCCGAGGTAGGACGCCATGAAGGTCGAGGTCAGGGCTTTCTGTTCCAGCAGGCTGGCGACGGCGGCAGGCTCGGGATTGATGGCGATATTCTGGGCAGCGTTCTCGATCAGCAGGATGCGCCCGCTGAGCCAGGTCTGGATATTGTCGGCTGTGACCTCGCCCATCTCGTTGAGGTAATTGTCCAGATCCTCGCGAATCGCATTGCGCTGCAACCAGTCGTTGTACAGCGTGAACGAGGCGAAGGCGGCAATGACGATGAGGGCGGCGGCAAGCAAAATTTTGTGGCTGAAACGCAGATTTTTGTTCATGGCTTGGGGTTCCGCTAAGGTCTTATTATTCAGGGCGTGCTTCTATAGATGCTCGCTAGGTGGGCTTGATGAGTACAAGCAGGTATTTCCGCTTCTCCTTAGGGAAATCTCCGATGCGGATGTCAGTCGCATCTGTCACCTTTAGCTATCGGCCATGATCGACAAAGATTAACCATTGGGTGACCAAATGCCTGACTCCTCGCAACTCGTAATCGGCGCCGACCTCGCCGGGCAACCGATCGCTCAGGCCATGCGCCTGGCCAACCGTCACGGACTGGTGGCCGGGGCTACCGGTACCGGCAAGACCGTCACCTTGCAGCGCCTGGCCGAGGCGTTCAGCGACGCCGGGGTTGCGGTGTTCGCCGCCGACGTCAAGGGCGACCTGTGCGGCCTCGGTGCTGCCGGCAACCCTCAGGGCAAGATCGCCGAGCGCATCGCCGGCATGCCGTGGCTCAATCACAAGCCTCAGGCGTATCCTGTGACCTTGTGGGACATCCACGGTCAGTCCGGTCATCCGCTGCGCACTACGTTGAGTGAAATGGGCCCGCTGCTGATCGGCGCCTTACTGGAACTGACCGACAGCCAGCAGTCGGCGCTGTACGCAGCGTTCAAGGTGGCGGATCGCGAAGGCCTGTTGTTGCTGGATCTCAAGGATCTGAAGGCACTGCTCAATCATCTCAAGGACAATCCGCAACTGCTGGGCGAAGACGCGGCGCTGTTCACCACCGGCTCCAGTCAGGCGCTGTTGCGGCGTCTGGCGACGCTGGAGCAGCAGGGCGCCGAGGCGTTGTTCGGCGAGCCGGCGTTGCAACTCGAAGACATTCTGCAGCCGACCGCCGACGGTCGCGGACGCATTCATCTGCTGGATGCCAGTCGTCTGGTGCATGAGGCGCCGAAGGTCTATGCAACGTTCCTGCTGTGGCTGCTGGCCGAACTGTTCGAGCAATTGCCTGAGCGTGGCGATGCCGACAAACCGTTGCTGGCGCTGTTTTTCGATGAGGCGCATTTGTTGTTCGGTGACACGCCCAAGGCATTGCAGGAGCGGCTTGAGCAAGTGGTGCGGCTGATTCGCTCGAAAGGTGTGGGCGTGTATTTCGTCACCCAGTCGCCGGGCGATCTGCCGGACGATGTGCTGGCGCAACTGGGGCTGCGGATCCAGCACGGCCTGCGCGCATTTACTGCCAAGGAGCAGAAATCCCTGCGGGCGGTGGCGGATGGCTTCCGGCCGAATCCGGCGTTCGACACATTGTCGGTGCTCACCGAACTCGGGATTGGCGAGGCCCTGGTCGGCACCTTGCAAGAAAAGGGCACGCCGGAAATGGCGCAGCGGGTGCTGGTGGCGCCGCCGCAATCGCGGATCGGGCCGTTGACCGAGACTGAGCGCACAATGCTGATCGCCGGTTCGCCGTTCAAGGGCCGTTATGACAAACCGATTGATCGCGAGTCGGCCTATGAAATCCTGATGGGGCGCAAGGGGCTGGCGCCGGAGGCTGAAGCGGCGCCGGGCAAACCGGCCGCTGAAGAGCCAAGCCTGGCGGACAGGGCCGGAGAATTTCTCGGCACGGCGGCGGGGCAGGCGCTCAAGTCGGCGATGCGCCAGGCAGCGAACTCGCTGGGTAAACAATTGGTGCGCGGCCTGATGGGGTCATTGCTCGGTGGCAGCAAACGCCGCTGATCAATAAGGCTCAGGCCTTGGGTTTGGCGTGGGCGGCCAGTCGTTCCAGTGCTGCCCGCAGATTCGGATCGCTGATCCCGTCGGCGGTGGCCTGGATGGTCGCCGCCGCATCCGTCGACAGATCGATCGTCGGCCCGTTCGCCTCGCGCTGGAGGGTCGGTGGCCGCACGGCGAACTTGATCCGCGTCAGATTGGCGAACTCGTCGAACATCTGCAGTTGCCGTTGCAGACGTTTCTGCTGATAGCGCAGACGCGTGGCCCAATGACCGTCGGTGACGATCAGCAACAGTTCGCCTTCGCGCCACTTGGCGAC
Organism: Pseudomonas sp. B7; assembly: GCF_016735645.1. Taxonomy (NCBI): domain Bacteria; kingdom Pseudomonadati; phylum Pseudomonadota; class Gammaproteobacteria; order Pseudomonadales; family Pseudomonadaceae; genus Pseudomonas; species Pseudomonas sp. B7. The sequence continues at coordinate 608,869 of NZ_JAERRE010000001.1, read as the reverse complement.
GTGGCAGTGTTCACGGGCGGCGGGTTGCAGTTGGCTTTCGAGCAGACGTTGCAGATGAGCCAGGCGCTGGGCGTGACCGAGGATGGCTTTCAACGGCCTGGCTTCGCGTAGCAGAACGGCGGGCGCTCTGGCTGTGAGAGGGCGAAATGCCATGATCTAGGACCTGAAGTTGCAGAGGCGCCATGGTAGCAGATAGCACCCATTTCACTCGCCCATTGCTTTTGTCCCTGCTTTGCCCATTAAATCAACGACTAACTTCTTCGCTGTACGGCTTGAAGTTGAGCAAAACGCCCCTATTTTAAGTGAGCCCCGTCAAAGCGCAGTGCCAGCATCGTGGAATATCCCCACTTTCCTCACCACCGTTTCCGGGTAGAATGCTCGTTCGCATGCGGCCATGAGGGCTGCACGGGCGACTCACGGGGCCGCCCTCCATCCCTTTAGTGTGGAAGATCCTGCCGATATGTTTGCGCCTTTGTTAAAGAAACTTTTTGGAAGCAAGAACGAGCGTGAAGTCAAACGCATGCTCAAGACGGTGCAGCTCGTCAATGCCTTCGAAGAGAAGATGGTCGCCCTCTCGGACGATCAACTGCGCGCCAAGACCGCAGAGTTCAAAGACCGCATTGCCAAGGGGGAGACCCTTGATCAGCTGTTGCCGGAAGCCTTTGCGGTTGCCCGCGAAGCCGGCAAGCGGGTCATGGGCATGCGCCACTTCGACGTCCAGCTGATTGGCGGCATGACCTTGCACGAAGGCAAGATTGCCGAAATGCGCACCGGTGAAGGCAAGACCCTGGTGGGTACCCTGGGCGTTTACCTCAACGCGCTGTCCGGCAAGGGCGTGCACGTTGTGACCGTGAACGATTACCTGGCCCGCCGCGACGCCAACTGGATGCGTCCGCTGTATGAATTCCTCGGCCTGAGCGTCGGCATCGTGACGCCTTTCCAGCCGCCGGAAGAGAAACGCGCCGCCTACGCCGCCGACATCACCTACGGCACCAACAACGAATTCGGTTTCGACTACCTGCGCGACAACATGGCGTTCAGCATGGAAGAGAAATTCCAGCGCGAACTCAATTTTGCCGTGATCGACGAAGTCGACTCCATCCTCATCGACGAAGCGCGTACCCCGCTGATCATTTCCGGTCAGGCCGAGGACAGTTCCAGGTTGTACATCGAGATCAACAAGCTGATCCCGAAACTCAAGCTGCACGTCGAAGAAGTCGAAGGCGAAGTCACCCAGGAAGGCCACTACACCGTTGACGAGAAGACCCGTCAGGTGGAACTCAACGAAGCCGGTCACCAGTTCATCGAAGACCAGCTGACCAGCATAGGTCTGCTGGCCGAGGGCGAGAGCCTGTACTCGGCGCACAACCTGAGCCTGCTGACTCACGTCTACGCCGGTCTGCGTGCGCACAAGCTGTTCCACCGCAACGTTGAATACATCGTGCAGGACGGTCAGGTCGTACTGGTCGACGAACACACCGGTCGTACCATGCCCGGCCGTCGTCTGTCCGAAGGCCTGCACCAGGCCATCGAGGCCAAGGAAAACCTGAACATCCAGGCCGAGAGCCAGACGCTGGCATCGACCACGTTCCAGAACTACTTCCGTCTGTACGACAAGTTGTCCGGCATGACCGGTACCGCGGACACCGAAGCGTTCGAATTCCATCAGATCTATGGCCTGCAAGTCGTCGTGATCCCGACCAACAAGCCGTTGGCCCGTAAGGACTACAACGACCTGGTGTTCCTGACCGCCGAAGAGAAATACGCGGCGATCGTCAATGACATCAAGGAAAGCATGGCCGCCGGCCGGCCGGTGCTGGTGGGTACTGCGACCATCGAAACCTCCGAGCACATGTCCGCATTGCTCGAGAAGGAAGGCATCGAACACAAGGTTCTGAACGCCAAGTTCCACGAAAAAGAAGCTGAAATCATCGCGCAGGCCGGTCGTCCGGGCGCACTGACCATCGCTACCAACATGGCCGGTCGTGGTACCGACATCCTGTTGGGCGGCAACTGGGAAGTTGAAGTCGCGTCGCTGGAAAACCCGACCCCTGAGCAGATCGCCCAGATCAAGGCCGACTGGCAGAAGCGTCACCAGCAAGTGCTGGAGTCCGGCGGCCTGCAGGTGATCGCGTCCGAGCGTCACGAATCCCGTCGTATCGACAACCAGCTGCGTGGCCGTGCCGGCCGTCAGGGTGACGCCGGTTCCAGCCGCTTCTACCTGTCGCTGGAAGACAGCCTGATGCGCATCTTCGCCTCTGACCGGGTGAAGAACTTCATGAAAGCCCTGGGCATGCAGTCCGGTGAAGCGATCGAGCACCGCATGGTGACCAACGCCATCGAGAAGGCACAGCGCAAGGTTGAAGGCCGCAACTTCGATATTCGCAAGCAACTGCTCGAGTTCGACGACGTCAACAACGAACAGCGTAAAGTGATCTATCACATGCGTAACACGTTGCTGGCTGCGGACAACATCGGCGAAACCATCGCTGATTTCCGTCAGGACGTCCTGAACGCCACCGTCAGCGCACACATTCCGCCGCAATCGCTGCCAGAGCAGTGGGACGTGGCCGGTCTGGAGGCGTCGATCGCCAGCGACTTCGGCGTGAAGCTGCCGATCCAGCAATGGCTCGACGAAGACGATCACCTGTACGAAGAAACCCTGCGTGAGAAGCTGATGAACGAGCTGATCGCCGCGTACAACGAAAAAGAAGACCAGGCCGGCGCCGAAGCCCTGCGCTCCTTCGAGAAGCAGATCGTGCTGCGTGTGCTGGACGACCTGTGGAAAGACCACCTGTCGACCATGGATCATCTGCGTCACGGCATCCACCTGCGTGGTTATGCGCAGAAGAACCCGAAGCAGGAATACAAGCGCGAGTCCTTCACGCTGTTCTCCGAGCTGCTGGATTCGATCAAGCGCGACTCGATCCGTGTGCTGTCGCACGTTCAGGTTCGCCGCGAAGATCCGGCCGAAGAAGAGCAACGCCTGCGTCAGGAAGCCGAAGCGCTGGCCGCGCGCATGCAGTTCGAACACGCCGAGGCTCCTGGCCTGGAAGCGCAACCGGAACTGGTCGGTGAAGAGGTCGACGTGGCCCTCGCTGCCGCGCCGGTTCGCAACGAGCAGAAGCTGGGCCGCAACGAACTGTGCTACTGCGGTTCGGGCAAGAAATTCAAGCATTGCCACGGGCAGATCCAGTAAACCCCGTTTCAATCGCTGAAATACCCGCGCCGCGACCGGCACCAGCCGTCGCGGCGTTTTGCCATTTACACCACCGTCACTACGCTTGGCGGTGCTGACATCATTGAGTAAGGAGCGCATTCATGGCTGTTGGTCTTGGTCCTTTGCCAACGTTGCACCCGGTTGCCGGTTTTGAACTCGGTATTGCTTCGGCCGGTATCAAACGCCCGGGGCGCAAGGATGTCGTCGTGATGCGTTGCGCCGAAGGTTCCACCGTGGCGGGCGTGTTTACGTTGAACGCTTTCTGTGCAGCGCCGGTGATCCTGGCCAAGAAGCGCGTGCAGAACGCTGTGCGCTACCTGTTGACCAACACCGGCAACGCCAACGCGGGCACCGGCGAGCCGGGCCTGGCCGCCGCCGAGCGTACGACCGCGAAGCTGGCCGAGCTGACCGGCGTCGATGCCAGCCAGATTCTGCCGTACTCCACCGGCGTGATCGGCGAGCCGCTGCCGGTCGAGAAGATCGAAGGCGCCTTGCAAGCCGCGCTGGACGATCTGTCGGAAAACAACTGGGAAGCTGCCGCCACTGGCATCATGACCACCGACACACTGCCAAAAGGCGCGAGCCGCCAGTTCCAGCATGACGGCGTGACCATCACCGTCACCGGCATCAGCAAGGGTGCAGGCATGATTCGTCCGAACATGGCGACCATGCTCGGCTACATCGCCACCGACGCCAAAGTCTCTCGCGACGTGCTGCAAAACCTGATGCTGGACGGCGCCAACAAGTCGTTCAACCGCATCACTATCGACGGCGACACCTCGACCAACGACTGCTGCATGCTGATCGCTACCGGCAAGGCCGCACTGCCGGAAATCAACCGCGCCGAAGGCGAACTGTTCGCCAAGCTGAAACAGGCCGTGTTTGAGGTGTGCATGGACGTGGCCCAGGCCATCGTGCGTGACGGCGAAGGCGCGACCAAGTTCGTGACCGTTGAAGTCAACGGCGGCGGCAATCACCAGGAATGCCTGGACGTCGGCTACACCGTGGCCCACTCGCCGCTGATCAAGACCGCGCTGTTCGCCTCGGACCCGAACTGGGGTCGCATCCTCGCCGCTGTCGGCCGTGCCGGCGTGCCGGACCTGGATGTGAGCAAGATCGACGTGTTCCTCGGCGAGGTGTGCATCGCCAGCCGTGGCGCGCGCGCCGCGACCTACACCGAAGCCCAGGGCTCGGCGGTGATGCAGCAGGAAGAAATCACCATCCGTATCGAACTGGGTCGCGGCGATTGCAGCGAAACCATCTGGACCACCGACCTGTCCCACGAGTACGTGAAGATCAACGCCGAATACCGCACCTGATCCCTGCTGAAGAGGGAGGTCTGCGGACCTCCTTTTCTTCTGTCCCATGAAAGGACCCGAACATGAGCCTTCACCTGATCATCGGCGACAAACTGCTTTCCTCCTGGTCCCTGCGCGCGGCGCTGGCGCTTGAACTGACCGGCGCACCCTACACCGAAGAATTGGTCAAGCTCGGTAGGCCCGACACCCGCGAGCGGCTGCTCACGCACTCGCCGACCGCTAAGGTGCCGCTGCTGAAAACCGCCCGTGGCACCATCGCCGACTCTCTGGCGATTGCCGAATACCTGGCCGAACAGTTTCCTTCCGAACAACTCTGGCCGACCGATATCGCCGCCCGTGCCCAGGCGCGATCCGCCTGCGCACAGATGCACAGCGGCTTCTTCGCCATGCGCAATCACATGCCGTTCAACCTGAGCCACGATGCGCCGCTCAATCCGGTGCCGCCGGAGGTGAAGGTCGACATCGAGCGCATGCTCGCGCTGTGGGCCGAATGCCGCGCTGTCGCGACCGAGCCTGGGCCTTATCTGTTTGGTCGAGTGTCGCTGGCCGATGCGTTCTTCGCGCCGATTGCCGTACGCCTGCGCACCTATCAGGTGAAGCTGCCGGCCGACGATCAAGCCTATGTTGAAACCGTCTACCAATGGCCGGCCTTCAAGGCCTGGCAAAAGGCTGGACTGGAGGAATTGCAGTCGTGAAACGTGTACACGTCGCCGCCGCCGTCATTCGTGACGGCAGTGGCAAGATTCTGATCGCCCGTCGTGCCGATACCCAGCATCAAGGCGGCCTCTGGGAATTTCCCGGTGGCAAGGTCGAGGCCGATGAGTCGGTGCAAACCGCGCTGGCCCGAGAGCTGCACGAAGAGTTGGGCATTGTCGTTGGCGCCGCTCGGCCGCTGATCAAGGTGCGTCATGACTACCCGGACAAGCAGGTGTTGCTGGATGTCTGGGAAGTTTCGAGTTTTACCGGTGAGCCCCACGGCGCTGAAGGTCAGCCCTTGGCCTGGGTGTCGGCCAGGGAGCTGACGGATTACGAATTCCCGGCGGCCAACCAGCCGATCGTGGCGGCGGCGCGTCTGCCTGCCGAATACCTGATCACCCCGGAAGACCTGGAAACCCCGGCCTTGCTGCGCGGTATCCAGAAGGCAATCGCCGGTGGCATCAAGCTGATCCAGCTGCGTGCGCCCAATGGTTATGATCCGAAGTACCGCGATCTGGCGGTCGATGCGGTCGGCCTGTGCGCCGGCAAGGCGCAGTTGATGATCAAGGGCCCGTTCGAGTGGCTGGGGGATTTCCCGGCGGCCGGCTGGCACATCACCTCGGCGCAGTTGCGCAAATACGCCGCTGCGGGGCGTCCGTTACCGGCGGAGCGCTGGTTGGCAGCGTCCTGCCACAACGCTGAAGAACTGGCACTGGCCGAGCAGATGGGCGTGGATTTCGTCACTCTGTCGCCGGTGCAGCCGACCCTGACTCACCCGGATGCACAGCCGTTGGGCTGGGAGCAGGCGTCGACGCTGATCGAAGGCTTCAGCAAACCGGTGTTCCTGTTGGGCGGAGTCGGCCCGGCGGAGCGCGAAAAAGCATGGAATGCCGGGGCTCAGGGTGTCGCGGGGATTCGGGCGTTCTGGCCTGAGGCCTGAGGCCTGAATTAGCATTGATGCGACTGCCCCCTTCGCGAGCGGGCTCGCGAAGGGGGCCTGACTGGCGCTACTGATCCGAAGGTTTCGCCGCCGGTTGCCACAGAATCTCGGCAATACCCTGGCGCCGGGCGATCAGCCTGGCCGCCACAAACAACAGATCCGACAAGCGATTGATATACGCCAGGCCAACCCCGGCCAACGGTTCGATCGCATTCAAATGCTGACAACGCCGCTCGGCACTGCGCGCCAGGCTGCGGCAGACGTGGGCCTGGGCAATCAGCATCGAACCGCCCGGCAGAATGAAATTCTCCAGCGGCCCCAGTTCCTCGTTCCAGACATCGATAGCGGCTTCCAGCCGTTCGATTTCTGCTGCGTTCAATGCCTGATATTCCGGCATCGCCAGCTCGCCACCGAGATCGAACAATCGGTGCTGGCAGGGCGCCAACACATCGATCAGCTCATTCAGCCCGGGGCAGGTTTCGCGCTCGGCGATCAATCCGGCCAGCAGTACACCGACCTGACTGTTCAGCGTATCGACCTCGCCAATGGCTTCGATGCGCGGGTGATCCTTGGGCACCCGGCGGCCGTCGCCGAGTCCGGTTTCGCCCTTGTCGCCGGTGCGGGTGTAGATCTTCGACAGGCGAGAGCCCATGGTTTACCTCGGTAGTTGATTGGTTTCGGCGGCGATGGGCGCCGGTTGCGCCAGTGGCAGGCGCAGGGTGAAGCAGGTGCCTTGCCCCGGCGCCGACTGCACTTCCATCTGGCCTTTGTGGTTGTTGGTGATGATGAAGTACGACACCGACAGCCCGAGGCCCGTGCCCTGGCCGATTTCCTTGGTGGTGAAGAACGGCTCGAAGGTGCGCTTGCGCACGTTCTCGCTCATGCCGATGCCGTTGTCCTCGACTTGAATCTCGGCCCACGGCGGATTGAGCCGGGTGCGCAAGGTGATTCGCCCTGGCTCGCTGTCATCTTCGCGCTGGTGGATCGCCTGCGCGGCGTTTTTCAGCAGGTTCAGCAGCACCTGTTCCAGTTCGTTGGCAGTGCCGGGCACCGGGCCCAGCGCCGGGTCGAACTGGCGAATGATCGCCTGACCCTTGAAGTCGAACCCGATGGCCAGGTCGAAGTCGTTACCGGCGATTTCCACGGCTTGATCGATCAGCGCCGGCAGGTCGCACGGCGCCATCTGGCGGTTGCTGCGACGGCTGAAACTGAGCATGTGGGTGACGATTTTCGCCGCCCGGGCGCCGGCCTGCTGGATGCCGTCGAGCAATTGCGGGACTTCCCGGCCTTGCAGATAACGGTTCACGGTATCGAGTTCGATGCCCAGTTGCTCGGCCTGCTCGAGGTTCTTCGGCAGGTCCGGCGACAGGCGTCGGCGAATGTTCTGCACGTTGTGCAGGATCGCCCCCAGCGGGTTATTGATCTCGTGGGCCATGCCGGCGGCGAGGCCACCGACCGACAGCATTTTCTCCGACTGCACCATCATTTCTTCCAGCGACAGGCGCTGGGTGATGTCGTCGATCCGGATCACCACGCCGCGCCCGGCGCCGCCCATCAGCGGGTAGAAGGTGAGGGCGTAGTGTTTGGGCTCGTCGTCCTTGAACCAGGTCACTCGCTCGATTTTCGCTACCGTGTGTTGTTCGACGGTCTGCTTGAGTTGCGGCAGGAATGGCTTGAGCGGCTCGAACGCGAGGAAGATCGGCTGGTTCAGCGCTTCGTCCAGTCGTGTACCGGAAAGGGCGCTGGCCTCCTGGTTCCACTGCGTGACGTAGAGCTGTTCGTCGAGGGCGATCAGCGCCGAGGGCATGGAGTCGATGATGCTGTTGAGGTAGTTCTGGAACCCGGTGAGTTTCTTCTCGATCTTGCTGCGCACCTGGACTTCCAGTTCCAGCTTGCGGTTGGTGTGGCGGGTTTCTTCGGCCAGCCCCTGGGCCTGATCGTAAGCCGCCTGGGAATCATCGCGGGCACGCTTGAGTTGCTGCTCCCTCGCCTCGATGCGCGAAAGCATGGTGTTGAACGCCTCGGCGAGGCTGCCGATTTCGTCATGGTTGCCCCGGGAGGCGCGCAGGGCATAGTTCTCCTCGCGGGTTACCTGACGGGACAGTTCTTCCAGTTGATGAATCGGCCGGGTGATCAGGCGCTTGATCTGCCGGGCGATGACCAGCCACAGCAGCACACTGAAAATCAGGATCCCCAGGCTGGCCGTGAGTGTGCCGGTATAGAACGCCACCGGCAGCTCGCTGCTGGCCACCAGCAACAGATGGCCCGGCGCGGTGCCGGGGCGGGGCAGGGTGATCAGTTGATTGCTGCGAAACTCGGTCAGTTGCCAGGCTTCGATGTGCCGGTAGCGTTCCGGCAGGTTGAGTTTGTCGCCGTGTTGCAACTGCGCCAGACGTTCGCCTTTGCCGTCATATAAAGCGGCTGCACGCAGCGGAGAATAGCTGTCGAGCTCCTTGAGCAGACGCTCGGCGCTTTGTGGCGATTGCAAGGCTTCGGCCACCAGGCTCGGGTTCGACACCAGCCGGCCGATGGTCTGCAACGCCTGGGGCGCCATGCTTTCCTGGGAAATGTAATAGGCGGCGCTGATAAAGGTCAGGTTGGCGACCAGCAACACGGTGGTCAACAGCACCAGCAGGGCGGCCAGCAGTTTCTGGCCGACCGGCAGGTTTTCAAGACGCTGGCGCAATGGCATCAGGTTTATCGCAGCAAAGGAACAAGTGGCCAGCGTAGCCGCTGCTCAGTCGACGGGCAATCCGAGACTGTGCAGATGGGCAGTCAGGCGCTGCTGCAACTGCTTGAGATGCGGCAGGTTCAACTGATGACGCTCTGCAACCTTGCAGGCATGCCCAAGCAAATAGCTGATCTCGGTGCGGCGCTGGCTGGCCACGTCCTGATACATGGACGAGAAATTCGCCGCCGTGGCCTGGATCACCCGCTCCACTTCCTGTTGCAGGTTGTCCGCCGCCGCCGGTTGCCCGCAGCGTTCGAGCAGCTCGGTCAGTTCGCCGCACAGCGTGGCGACTTCGCAGTGATGTTGCTGCAAGCCACCGTTGCGGCAGTCGTGCAGCACCGTCAGCGGATTGATTGCACAGTTGAGTGCCAGTTTGCGCCACAGACGAGTGAGGATATCGGCGCTCCATTCATGGGGGATTTTCGCCGCCTCGAGATCGTCCAGCCAGATCGGCGCTACCGGATGACCGGCGTCCCCCAGCCAGGTGTAACCGTGGCCGGCGAACACCACGCGCCAGTCGCCGTCGCGAAAGGCGCCTTCGGTGCTGGAGGCGCTGATGCAGCGGGCCTGCGGGACTCGCGCGGCGACCGCTTCCTGGCTGCCGAGGCCGTTCTGCAAGAGGATCAGCTCGGCGTCCGGTGCCAGGCGATGGGCAAGTCCGGCCACAGCCGCTTCGGCGTCGTAGGCCTTACACGCCACGAGCAGGCGGCGGATCGGTTCGGGGCTGTCCGGGGTTTCGCCGGGGATGGCGTAACTGCTGGCCACGCCTTGTTCGACGAGGGTCAGGCCGCCCGCCGTTGCATAGTCGTGCAAGCGGTCAATGTCGCGCAGGATCAACCGAACCGGCAGGCCGGCCCGGGCCAGGCGCGTGGCCCAGAGCGTGCCGAGACTTCCGGCGCCGAGGACATGCCAGGGGGTGGACATCAGTTTTTCACTCGGTAAGGTACAGGCATGCAAGGCTCGCCGTGTCGGTGGGAAAAGACCCGTTATAATGAGCCCGATTTTAACCGCAAGCCAAGCGCGCCGCGTCCCGTACGAGCGCGCCTTTTTATTGGAGAGATTACATGCCGTCGTTCGACGTGGTATCCGAACTGGACAAACACGAACTCACCAACGCGGTCGAGAACGCCGTGAAGGAACTCGATCGTCGTTATGACCTGAAAGGCAAGGGCAGCTTCGAATACAAGGAAAAGGATCTGACCGTCCACCTGACCGCTGAAGCCGATTTCCAGCTGGAAGCGATGATCGAGATCCTCAAGCTGGCCCTGGTCAAGCGCAAGATCGACGTGCAGTGCCTGGAAGTCAAAGACTCCTTCGCCTCGGGCAAGCTGATGAAGCAGGACGCTGTCCTCAAGGAAGGCATCGACAAAGAACTGGCGAAGAAGATCGTCGGCCACATCAAGGAAGCCAAGCTCAAGGTGCAGGCCGCCATTCAGGGCGAGCAGGTGCGTGTGACCGGCAAGAAGCGTGACGACCTGCAGGAAGCCATCGCGGCCCTGCGTGCCAAGGAATTTGGCATGCCACTGCAGTTCAACAACTTCCGCGACTAAGCTTTTCGGTCGGAACCTCTCGGCGTTTAATGCGTCCGAGGCCCAAGCAACGGCAGAAACGATTGAGCCCTGTTCGGTTCGGTCTTTCTGCCGCTGGTTTTTACAGCCCGGGAAGCCGGCAATCAGGAGATGAAAGATGGATTTGAATGCTGAGGTGGACAACCTGGTCAAGGCATCCCAGGCGTGGATTCCGATGATCATGGAATACGGCAGCCGTGTGCTGCTGGCGGTGATCACCCTGGCCATTGGCTGGTGGCTGATCAACAAGGTCACGCAAAAGCTCGGCGGCCTGCTGGCCCTGCGCAATGCCGACCTGGCGCTGCAAGGTTTCATCAGCAGCCTGGCCAACATCATTCTCAAGGTGCTGCTGATTGTCAGCGTGGCGTCGATGATCGGCGTCGAGACCACTTCGTTCGTTGCGGCGATCGGTGCGGCCGGCCTGGCCATCGGTCTGGCGCTGCAGGGCAGCCTGGCGAACTTCGCCGGCGGCGTACTGATTCTGTTGTTCCGTCCGTTCCGCATCGGTGACTGGATCGAAGCCCAGGGTGTGGCGGGTACCGTCGACAGCATCCAGATCTTTCACACCGTGCTGCGCACCGGTGACAACAAGACCATCATCGTGCCAAACGGCAATCTGTCGAACGGCATCATCACCAACACCAACCGTCAGCCGACCCGCAAGGTTGTGTTCGACGTGGGTGTGGATTACGAAGCCGATCTGCAAAAGGCCCGTCAGGTGCTGCTGGATCTGGCCAAGGATGATCGTGTTCTGCAGGATCCGGCACCCCAGGCCGTTATTTCGACACTGGGTGACAGTTCGATCACTGTTTCCCTGCGCGTCTGGGTTAAAACGGCGGATTACTGGGATGTGATGTTCATGTTTAACGAACAATCCCGTGATCGTTTAAAAACTGCCGGAATTGATATCCCGTTTCCGCAACGAGTGATTCGTGTGGTTCAGGAATCGGCAGTGTAATGATAGGTTGCTAATTAATTGCCTGACTTATCGGTCAGGCATCTATTACAAGTGACAGGCAATAAAAAAGGCCCATCCGAAGATGGGCCTTTTTGTTTTGTTACCGCAACTAACTCGGTGCGATTACAAAAGCGACAGCGGGTAGTCGACGATCAGACGGAACTCTTTGGTATCGCCTTCACCTTCGTCGGCGTTAGCGAAGTGCCAGGCTTGGCGAATACGGAAGGACAGGTCTTTGGCCGGGCCAGACTGAACTACGTATTTGGCTTCGAAGTTGGTTTCGTTGTGTTTGCCATCTTCGCCATACAGACCAGCGTAGGCGCTGCCTGCTGGAGTGTGGGTACCGTCGATGTCCCAGCCTTTAACGTAGCGGGTCATGAAGCTCAGACCTGGAACGCCGTACTCGGCCATTTTGATGTCGTAACGGATCTGGGCAGACTTCTCGCCCGGGGCGTTGAAGTCAGAGTACTGGATGGAGTTGGCGAGGAAGATCGAGTCGCCGCCACGGTTGTTCTTGCCCACGCCGATGTAGTCGAACGGAGTGTCGCCGTTGACCTTCTGGAAGGCCAGGGTGATGGTGTGCGCTTTCAGGAACGAGAGAGCGGTGGCCAGGGAGAACGCGGTGTTGCTGATGTCACCGGCTTTCGCGCTACCGGTGTCGGTGGTGCGATAGATGTTGAAGTCGGTGTTCAGCGAAGTGTCACCACCAAATGGAGTGGTCAGGTTCACGTTGGCGTAGTACTGGTTCCAGATGTCTTCCAGTTTGGCGCCGTAGAGCGATGCGCTCAGGTTTTCGGTGATGCCGTACTTGCCACCGAAGTAGTCGATGGTGTTGGCTTCAACACCAGCGTAGGTCGCGTACAGACCACCTTCACGGGCGTTGCGGTCCTGGCTGGTTGCCGAGTAGAAGTGACCGGCTTCGAGGTCAAGGTCTTTGATCTCGCTGCTCTGCAGTTGGAAACCGCTGGCAGTTTGCGGAAGGATACGGGAGCCGCCGACAGCGAACACCGGAGCGGTGCTAGGCTGCATGTCACCGATTTTCAGCTCGGTTTTCGATACGCGGAACTTGATGGCAGCGCCGGCTTTGCCTTGGCTGTCGTCAGGGTCGCGGGAACCGTTTGCATTGAACTCGTTGCTGCGGCTCATGTTGCCGGAGCCGCTGGTGCCGGCACCGCCGTCCAGTTTGATGGCCAGGTAGCCGAACGCATCAACGCCGACGCCAACAGTACCTTGGGTGTAACCGGAGCTGAAGTTGCCCCAGATACCCTGGGTCCAGTCTTTTACGTCACGGGCACCGTCTTTGTTGTCACGGTTGAAGTAATAGTTGCGAATCAGCAAATCAGCTTTCGCGCCTTCAACGAAGCCTTTGGCTTCTGCCTGGTCACTTACGAACGGTGCGGCCGTAGCCATCTGAGTACTGGCGGCTGCTGCAACTGCCAGTGCGATCATGCTCCACTTCATCACGCGCATCGTGATTTGCTCCTTTGGTTTTAGAAGAGTACTGCCGTCCCACCTGTTTTATTATCTGGGCGGCTCTTTCTTTTTGTGTCGGCGCAAACTTATATCACGCCGACCATGTTGGCGATACTTGCGCATTCAACCTTTCAGCTTCTTTACGAGCGTGTCGCAATCGGCTTGGTAGATGTCGCAAATTTACAGTCCAAATGCAATGGGACTGACAACTTCAGCGCTGTTTTACAGGGCTTGAGCATCGGTAAAAAAGAGTCCCTTGGCAAAACGCTTGAATCTCCATCGGGCAACCCTGCCACTGTTTTTATTGGGCTCAAGGCATCCACTTCTTGTGATGCGCTTATAGTCCATATGGGTATGAATGCAACAAGCGTGCACAAACCGCTGAATTGTTCCGGTTTTTTTCAGAGCGCTCGTCTGACGCTGTAAAAACCTCATAAAACCGGGGGCTTCGAGGGCCTGTCAGTCAGGCTTGACGCCATCCTTCGCATGGTGTTGCTCCGTGAGTTTTGCTACGCGACAACCAAAAACGTTACCGGTTCACCCCGTCAGTGAGTATTCGGCGGATGCCCGACGCACTGAGCGTAGACGCACTGTGCGGTTTTGGTGCAAAAAATTTCAATGGCTGTACTGAATTCATACAGTTGGGTCGCTGGATGAACGTAGAGGCTCAGGTGTCAGGCGGTCATATTGCTCGGTTCGTTCGCGCTCCCGGTTCCGTTCTGGTGCGCATGAGTCATAAATGTCACATCCCGGGGCGTGGAGGAATTCTTGCCGCAACCCTGTTCGCCGTGAAGGTCGCTCCAATCGCAGGTATGCTGCCGTCCAGTCGCTTGGTGCACTGCTTTCAAAGCAGGGCGCTAAGCTGTAAACAGGTCATTTCGCCGGGAGTGCGCGCAGTGTTTGCTTTAGATTCACGACTTCAACAGGACACGCTGACCATCGGCGATTTCCCGCTGTGCCGACTGCTGTTGTCCAATGACGCCAACTACCCGTGGTTCATCCTGGTGCCACGCCGCGACGATATCAGCGAGTTGTTTCAGTTGGATGTCGCCGACCAGCAGCGCCTGTGGCAGGAAACCACCGCATTGGCCGAGGTGCTAAAGGATTCCTTCGACGCCGACAAGATGAATGTGGCGACCCTGGGTAACGTGGTCAGCCAGTTGCATATGCATGTGATCGTGCGTAAGCGGGACGACGCCGCCTGGCCGGCGCCGGTCTGGGGCAAGCACCCCGCCAAGCCTTACAGCGCCGAGCAAGTGGCCGCGATCCGCGAGCGCCTGCGCCTGGTGCTGGACGAAGATTTCACCTTTCTGGAGGGCTGAGTCATGAGCCTCGAACAACGTGTTACCGAGCTGGAAAGTCGTCTGGCATTTCAGGACGACACCATTCAGGCATTGAACGATGTGCTGGTGGAGCAGCAGCGAGTGGTCGAGCGTCTGCAATTGCAGATGGCAGCCGTACTCAAGCGCCAGGAAGAGATGGTGGGGCAGTTCGGTTCTTTTGAAGAAGACGCACCGCCGCCACACTATTGAGAAGTGCGCGGGCATGCTCCCGTTAAAACGCATTCATTAAAAAACCGCGAACAGCCAGGCTGTTCGCGGTTTTTTATTGCGGGACGTGGATCAGCGGCGCGGCAGGGCGGCGATCACGTCTTCGGCCTGCAGGCCCTTGTCACGGTTCATCACCGAGAACTCCACACGCTGGCCTTCGACCAGAACGCGGTGGCCTTCGCCACGGATGGCGCGAAAGTGCACGAAAATATCATCGCCGGAATCCCGGGAGATAAAGCCGAAGCCCTTGGAGGTGTTGAACCACTTGACGGTGCCGGTATCGCGGTTGCTCATGTCGTAGCTTTGCGTAGCGGCGGCCGGTGAAGATTTATAGAAGCTGACCGCCAGGTGCAGAACCACGGCGACCAGTGCGATCACCAGGCTGAACAGCACGGCTGGCTGGCCGGCGATGACAGGCATCGGCGCGATCAGGGTCAGGGTTTGCAGGACGACAGTCAGGACCAGCAGGGCGCTGACCAGATTTTGCAGATGCTGGCGCGGACCTTTGTTCCAGTAAGGGATGACTGGCGCAAGGATCAGGTTCAGCAGGCCGAAAAAGGCCAGGTAAAGTGCATCGGGTTGTTGCAGGTAAGGTACCGCTTCGGACTTCAGGCTGGGTATGAAGGACAGCAGCAAGGCTGCTGCGCCCATTAGCAGGTGGACGATTTTCAACATTTTTATTGACTCACGTTATGACGGCTCACAAGGAAGAGCTGAAGGCGCACGGTTCGCTTCGGAACAATAAGAGGCGTTGGACACGTGCACGACATCAGCCTATGCGCAGGCCCGGAAAACGGGGCGTAGCGACACACTGCCTATTTAACAGCAAAGCCTGCAGCTACTCAAATTACCCCGGCCAGTGGCAGGTACCGGACGATTTGTCGCGTCTATCGGGTTCATACGGGGGCTGCGGGGCAGGGGTGGCCTTGCTACAGTGAACCGACACCTGCTGGATGAATTCAATCGCCGTTAGGGGGTAAGCATGGCAATCGATATCGGTATCAGTGAAGAAGACCGCAAATCCATCGTCGAAGGGCTCTCGCGCCTGCTGTCGGACACCTACGTGTTGTATCTGAAGACCCACAACTTCCACTGGAACGTCACCGGACCGATGTTCCGGACCCTGCATTTGATGTTCGAGGAGCAATACAACGAACTGGCCCTGGCAGTGGACTTGATCGCCGAACGCATCCGGGCGCTGGGGTTTCCGGCGCCGGGCGCGTACGCGACCTACGCGCGCCTGTCTTCCATTAAAGAGGAGGAGGGCGTGCCGAGTGCCGAGGACATGATCAAGCAATTGGTCGAGGGTCAGGAAGCGGTCACCCGCACGGCGCGGGGGATTTTCCCTCTGCTGGACAAGGTCAGTGACGAACCGACCGCCGACCTGCTGACCCAGCGCATGCAGGTTCATGAGAAAACCGCGTGGATGTTGCGCGCGCTGCTCGAGGCTTGATGACGGAAAGCGCACGGATCCTTCGCTCGTGCGCTTTTCTCTTTTTTTCCGGAAAAATCATTCGCGACGGTAGGAAACAAGGAATACGCCCCACCGCTCCACGATCCTCCGTATCGCGTTGGCTTATCCTACGTGGATGGTCAAAAAGTCATCTGGATCTGCCTTTGCACCTGCGCTTTTAATGAGGTCACAGGAAATCGCCTTGATCACAGGCGCAGGAATGACAAAGGAGTGTCAGCGATATGGAAGGTGGAGACAGGCGAGGCGGCATTGCCGTCGGTTTGCAGCAGGACAAGTTCGGGGAGCCGTTTCTCGGCGGGTTCGACATGGCGTTGATCCGGCCGCTGTCCCGATCGGTACGCTTGAACGGTTTCGCGACCTGCATGCGGCTGGAGCAGGTTTACTGGAACATTCTGGGCCGGATGGCCGAGGACAATTGCTGTTCGGTCGGCACGCTGTTGTCCCGTGTCGATCGTGAAGTGCACCTGCGCCATGGCGGGGTGAAAAACTTTAGCGGTCTGGTGCGGGTGGTATGTGTGGTGCATGGCCTGCGGGATTCTCCGGGTATGCACGACGCGGGTTGTCACTGACGAGACGGCCTGTGCAGTCTTCCGGCTGCACAGGCCGCATTTAATGGATATAATCCCGCCCTTTCGCCGCACAGCCCTGCGCGTGCTGGCAATCTGATTGCCGAGACAACCCCATGCCGATGTACGATTACCAATGTGCTTCCTGTGGTCATCAGTTGGAAGCCATTCAAAAGATCAGCGACGCACCACTGGTCGATTGCCCTGCCTGCCAGGCGCCGGAACTCAAGAAGCAACTGTCGATGCCGGGCTTTCGCCTCAGCGGCAGCGGCTGGTACGAAACCGATTTCAAGACCGGCGCGAAGAAGAATCTGGCCGGTGGCGACAAATCTGACTAGGGTTCAAACCCAGGTCGAACGACACGCGCGAGTTTCCACAGGTTGCACAGTGCTTGAGTGCAGCGGGATCTCCACCGAATTTCGAATTACGAGAAGCGAACCACTACCATGATGCGCAGCCATTATTGCGGCCAACTGAACGAAAGCCTGGAAGGCCAGGAAATTACCCTTTGCGGATGGGTTCACCGTCGTCGCGACCACGGCGGGGTGATTTTCCTCGATATCCGTGATCGTGGCGGTCTGGCCCAGGTAGTGTTCGATCCGGATCGCGCCGAGAGCTTCGCCGCCGCCGATCGCGTGCGCAGCGAATACGTCGTGAAGATCACCGGCAAGGTGCGTCTGCGTCCGGCCGGTGCCACCAACGCCAATATGGCGTCGGGCATGATCGAAGTGCTGGGCTACGAACTGGAAGTGCTGAACGAGTCGGAAACCCCGCCGTTCCCGCTGAACGAGTTCTCCGACGTCGGCGAAGAAACCCGCCTGCGTTATCGCTTCCTGGACCTGCGTCGTCCGGAGATGGCCGAGAAGCTGCGTCTGCGCTCGCGTATGACCACCAGTATCCGTCGCTATCTGGACGAGAACGGCTTCCTCGACGTCGAAACGCCGATCCTGACCCGTGCCACTCCGGAAGGCGCGCGCGACTACCTCGTACCGAGCCGTACCCACGCCGGCTCGTTCTTCGCGCTGCCGCAATCGCCACAGCTGTTCAAGCAACTGCTGATGGTCGCCGGCTTCGACCGTTACTACCAGATCGCCAAGTGCTTCCGCGACGAGGACCTGCGTGCCGACCGTCAGCCTGAGTTCACTCAGATCGACATCGAGACCAGCTTCCTCGACGAAAAAGACATCATGGGCCTGACCGAAGGCATGATCCGCAACCTGTTCAAGGAAGTGCTGGATCTGGAATTCGGCGAATTCCCGCACATGACGTTCGAAGAAGCCATGCGCCGTTACGGTTCCGACAAACCAGACCTGCGTAACCCGCTGGAACTGGTAGACGTGGCCGACCAACTGAAAGAAGTGGATTTCAAGGTCTTCAGCGGCCCTGCCAACGACCCGAAATGCCGTATCGCCGCGCTGCGCGTTCCAGGCGGGGCGAGCATGCCGCGCAAGCAGATCGACGACTACACCAAGTTCGTCGGCATCTACGGTGCCAAGGGTCTGGCGTACATCAAGGTCAACGAGCGTGCTGCCGGTGTTGAAGGTCTGCAATCGCCGATCGTGAAAAACATCCCGGAAGCCAACCTGAACGTGATCCTCGACCGCGTTGGCGCAGTCGACGGCGACATCGTGTTCTTCGGCGCCGACAAGGCCAAGATCGTCAGCGAAGCCCTGGGCGCGCTGCGTATCAAGCTCGGTCACGACCTGAAGCTGCTGACCTGCGAATGGGCTCCGATGTGGGTTGTCGACTTCCCGATGTTCGAAGAGAACGACGACGGCAGCTTCTCCGCGCTGCACCACCCGTTCACCGCACCGAAGTGCTCGCCGGAAGAGCTGGAAGCCAACCCGGCCGGCGCTCTGTCCCGTGCCTACGACATGGTGCTGAACGGCACCGAACTGGGTGGCGGTTCGATCCGTATCCACCGTAAAGAGATGCAACAGGCGGTGTTCCGTCTGCTGGGCATCAACGAAGCGGAACAGGAAGAGAAGTTCGGCTTCCTGCTCGACGCCCTGAAATACGGCGCACCGCCACACGGTGGTCTTGCCTTCGGTCTGGACCGTCTGGTGATGCTGATGACTGGCGCCCAGTCGATCCGTGAAGTGATCGCCTTCCCGAAAACCCAGAGTGCTGCCGACGTGATGACGCAGGCGCCGGGTGTCGTGGACGCGAAGGCATTGCGCGAACTGCACATTCGTTTGCGCGAAACGCCGAAGGCTGAGTAAGACGGGCCTGAAGGCGCATCTTCGGATGCGCCTTTTTTCTTTCTGCAGTGATTGAAAACAAGATTTTTTTGCTGGCCGATGCACCTGCATGGCGGGCATTGTTCAAGAGAATTCGGAGCGAGTTATGGCAGGTCATTCCAAGTGGGCGAACATCAAGCACCGCAAAGAACGCCAGGATGCCAAGAGAGGCAAGATCTTCACCAAGTGGATCCGCGAACTGACCGTTGCGGCCCGTCAGGGCGGCGGTGATCCGGGCTCCAACCCGCGTCTGCGTCTGGCGCTGGACAAGGCGCTGGGCGCCAACATGAGTCGCGACATCATCGACCGTGCCGTGGCCCGTGGCGCCGGTGCGACCGAAGCCGACAACGTTGAAGAACTGACCTATGAAGGTTACGGCCCAGGCGGCGTGGCGGTGATGGTCGAGTGCATGACCGATAACCGCAACCGCACCGCAGCAGCTGTTCGCCACGCGTTCAGCAAGTGTGGCGGCAACCTCGGTACCGACGGTTCGGTAGCCTACCTGTTCGAACGCAAGGGCCAGATCAGCTTTGCCCCGGGCGTGGACGAAGACGCGCTGACGGAAGCGGCGCTGGAAGCCGATGCCGACGACGTGGTCAGCCACGAAGACGGCTCGATCGACGTGTTCACCTCGTTCACCAGTTTCTACGCGGTACGCAATGCCCTGGAAGCCGCCGGTTTCAAGGGTGATGACGCGGAAATCGTCATGCAGCCGACCACCAGCGCCGAACTGGATCTGGAGGGTGCCGAGAAGGTGCTCAAGCTGATCGACATGCTGGAAGACCTGGACGACGTGCAGAACGTCTACTCCAACGCGGACATTCCGGAAGACGTGGCCGCTCAGCTCGGTTAAGAGCGACTAGGCTCAATGTGGGAGCTGGCTTGCCAGCGATGGCGTCGGCACATCAGCTAATGATGGTGCCTGACACACCGTCATCGCTGGCAAGCCAGCTCCCACATTTGTTTTTTGTGTTTTTTCGAACCAGCAGGCTTATGACTTTAATTCTTGGTATCGACCCCGGTTCGCGCATTACCGGTTACGGCATTGTTCGCGATACCGGACGCGGCGGTTGCATCTACGTCGCCTCGGGTTGTATCCGCACCGGTGCCGGCGAGCTGCATGAGCGGTTGCAGATTGTCTACCGCGGCGTGCGGGAAATCATCCAGACCTACGGCCCGGTCACCATGGGCATCGAAAAGGTGTTCATGGCGAAAAACGCTGATTCGGCGCTCAAGCTCGGGCAGGCCCGTGGGGCCGCTATCGTTGCCGGCGCCGAAGAAAGCCTGGAGATCGCCGAGTACACGGCCACTCAGGTCAAGCAGGCTGTGGTGGGAACCGGTGCTGCCAATAAAGAGCAGGTGCAGATGATGGTCATGCACATGCTCAAGCTGACCAGCAAACCGCAAATCGACGCATCGGATGCCCTGGCGATTGCCATTTGTCACGCCCACACCCGCTCCAGTCTGTTACCGCACGGCTTGGGAACGGCACGCAGTCGTGGCGGGCGCCTGCGTCTCTGATAGCATCAGCAGTCATTTTTACGGAATGTGGATTTCGTGCCTGGGTTGTCGGCCGTGAATCCATGCTCTGTCGGTCGCCAGCCCACGGCTGGCCAACGCTCAAGGATCTGAAACGTGATTGGACGCTTGCGCGGTACTCTGGCTGAGAAACAGCCGCCGCACCTGATTCTGGATGTAAACGGCCTCGGGTATGAGCTGGAAGTGCCCATGACCACCCTTTATCGTCTGCCGTCGGTCGGTGAACCGCTGACCTTGCACACCCATTTGGTCGTACGCGAAGACGCACAGTTACTCTATGGTTTTGCCGGCAAGCGTGAGCGAGACTTTTTTCGCGAGTTGATCCGTCTCAACGGTGTAGGGCCGAAACTGGCCCTGGCCTTGATGTCGAGTCTGGAAGTCGACGAACTGATCCGCTGCGTACAGTCCCAGGACACCTCGGCGCTGACTAAGGTGCCGGGCGTGGGCAAGAAAACCGCCGAGCGTCTGCTGGTCGAGCTCAAGGATCGCTTCAAGGCCTGGGAAACGTCGCCGGCCATGTTCGCGCTGGTGCCGAACCAGCCGGACGGCCCGGCGCCAGTCAATACGGCCGAGAACGATGCGGTCAGCGCGCTGATTTCCCTGGGCTACAAGCCACAGGAAGCGAGCAAGGCGATTTCCGCGATCAAAGAGAAAGGCCTGAGCAGCGAAGACATGATTCGACGCGCCCTGAAGGGAATGATTTAAGTGATTGAAGCTGATCGTCTGATCGCCGCCACGCACAGTCCGCGTGAGCGCGAAGAAGTCCAGGATCGGGCGATACGTCCCGTCAGCCTGGCCGAGTACATCGGCCAGCCGACCGTTCGCGAGCAGATGGAACTGTTTATCCAGGCCGCCCGTGGCCGTAGCGAATCCCTCGACCACACCCTGATCTTCGGTCCGCCGGGGCTGGGTAAAACTACCTTGGCGAACATCATTGCTCAGGAAATGGGTGTGTCGATCAAGAGCACTTCCGGCCCGGTGCTGGAACGTCCGGGTGATCTGGCGGCGCTGTTGACCAATCTTGAGCCGCACGACGTGCTGTTCATCGATGAAATCCATCGTCTGTCGCCGATCGTCGAAGAAGTGCTGTACCCGGCCATGGAAGATTTCCAGCTCGACATCATGATCGGTGAAGGTCCGGCGGCGCGTTCGATCAAGCTCGATCTGCCGCCGTTCACCCTGGTTGGTGCGACCACGCGGGCGGGTATGCTGACCAACCCGTTGCGCGACCGTTTCGGCATCGTCCAGCGTCTCGAGTTCTACAGCACCGCTGACCTGGCGACGATTGTCAGCCGTTCGGCGAATATCCTCGGTTTGCCGCTGGATCCGGAAGGATCTTTCGAGATTGCCCGCCGCGCTCGTGGTACGCCGCGGATCGCCAACCGACTGCTGCGTCGGGTGCGGGATTTCGCTGAAGTCCGGGCCAAGGGCCACATCACCAAGGCTGTCGCGGATCTGGCGCTGAATCTGCTGGATGTCGACGAGCACGGTTTCGATCATCAGGACCGACGTCTGCTGTTGACCATGATCGAGAAATTCGACGGTGGTCCGGTGGGCATCGACAGTCTGGCAGCGGCGATCAGCGAAGAGCGCCACACCATTGAAGACGTGCTCGAGCCGTACCTGATTCAGCAGGGCTACATCATGCGTACGCCGCGGGGCAGGGTGGTTACCCGTCACGCGTACCTGCATTTTGGTTTAAACATTCCGACACGAATGGGCGAAATGCCCGTGGTAGACGAGTTTCTCGATGCCGTGGACGATTGATACACATTTATTGTCGATTTATTCAGCGTTTGTACTGTCACAGGACGGTACTTTTGCGGTAAAGCCTTCTAACAATGAAAAACAGTTGCCTGGCCGGATTGGCAACCCGAGGAGTAAGCACTAGAGTATGCGCGCGCAAAACGGGCTTGAGCCGTTCGCACATCGTTGTCGCGTTTATTACGAGGACACCGATGCGGGCGGCATCGTGTATTACGTTAATTACCTCAAGTTTATGGAACGGGCTCGAACCGAGCGGCTCCGGGAGCTGGGCTTTGCCCAGTCGGCGCTGGCAGGGGAGGACCTGTTGTTCGTCGTGCATTCCAGCGAAGCGCGTTATCACGCGCCGGCGCGACTGGATGACGAGCTTCTGGTAAGCGCTGATGTAATCGAATTGAACCGTGCCAGCCTGCGCTTTCGACAGCAGGTCAGGCGGGCAACGGATAATGTGCTGCTCTGCGAAGGGCAGTTTCTGGTGGCCTGTGTGCGCACTAACAGTTTGAAACCCCGGGCCCTTCCCGAAGACCTGCGTGCGGCCTTTGCCGACGCGGTCGGCACGGGTACACACTCAAAGCAGGAGATAAAGCGTGGAAGCTAACGTCGTCGACCATTCCTCCATGTGGAGCCTGGTCAGCAATGCCAGCATCGTGGTGCAGTTGGTAATGTTGACTCTGGTGGCCGCATCGGTGACCTCATGGATCATGATCTTTCAGCGCAGCAATCTGATACGCGCCGGTCGACGTGCCCTCGAGAGCTTCGAGGAGCGATTCTGGTCGGGTATCGACCTGTCCAAACTCTACCGTCAGGCCGGCAGCAACCCGGATCCGGATTCCGGCGTCGAGCAGATTTTCCGTGCCGGCTTCAAGGAATTCTCCCGTCTGCGTCAGCAGCCAGGTGTCGACCCTGAAGCGGTGATGGAAGGTGTGGCTCGTGCCATGCGTGTCGCCATCTCCCGTGAGGAAGAGAAACTCGAGCAGAGCCTGCCGTTCCTCGCCACCGTAGGTTCCGTCAGCCCGTACATCGGTCTGTTCGGTACCGTCTGGGGGATCATGAACTCCTTCCGTGGTCTGGCCAGCGCCCAGCAGGCCACTCTGGCCACCGTCGCACCCGGCATCGCCGAAGCCCTGATCGCCACCGCGATCGGTCTGTTCGCCGCGATCCCGGCCGTTATTGCTTACAACCGTTTCTCTGCCCGCAGCGAAACCTTGCTGAGCCGCTACTACACCTTCGCCGATGAGTTCCAGGCGATCCTGCACCGCAAAGTGCACACCAGCGAAGAATAAGCAGGTATTTCCCGATGGCTTTAATCACTCGAGCCCGACACAAGCGCAAGCCGGTCGCCGAGATGAACGTAGTGCCTTACATCGACGTGATGCTGGTGCTGCTGGTCATCTTCATGGTGACTGCGCCGATGCTCAATCAGGGCGTGAAAGTGGATCTGCCCAAGGTTTCCAGCGAAGCCTTGCCGCAGGACAATAACACCCAGGTGCTGACCATTTCGATCAAGTCGGACAAGACCTACTACTGGAACCTTGGCAGCGAAGTCGACACCGAGAAGCAGCAGGATCGGGCCATGACCCTGCCACAGATGACCGACGCGGTGACCAAGATCATTCGCGCCGGCACTGAAGGCGGCAAGCGTACCCAGGTCTTCATCCGTGGCGACAAGTCCGTCGATTATGGCTCCGTCATGGGCGCCATGGGCGGGTTGCAGAAAGCCGGGGTCGGTAACGTTGGCTTGATCACCGAGGCCCCCTGATGCAGCAACAGCGAGAGCCGTCCGCCTCGGAAAGCTACTTCTGGCCCAGTGTCTGGGCGATTGGCTTGCACGTGCTGGTGTTCGGCATGCTGTTCGTCAGTTTCGCCCTGACCCCGGAGCTGCCGCCGGCCAAGCCGATTGTCCAGGCGACCCTGTACCAGCTGAAATCGAAAAGTCAGGCAACCACCCAGACCAATCAGAAGATTGCGGGTGAGGCGAAGAAATCCGCCGCACGCCAGACCGAAGTCGAGCAGATGGAGCAGAAAAAGGTCGAGCAGGAAGCGGTGAAGGCTGCGGAACAAAAGAAAGAAGAAGCGGCTCAAAAGGCCGAGGAAGCCAAGAAGGCCGATGAGGCGAAGAAAGCGGACGAGGCGAAGAAGGCTGATGAAGCCAAGAAAGCCGACGACGCCAAGAAAGCCGCCGAAGCCAAGAAGGCAGAAGAGAAACAATTGGCTGATATAGCCAAGAAGAAAGCCGAAGAAGAAGCCAAGAAGGCTGCTGAAGAAGAGGCCAAGAAAGCGGCCGCTGAAGAAGCCAAGAAGAAGATCGTCGAAGACGCGAAGAAGAAAGCCGCCGAAGACGCCAAGAAGAAAGCTGAAGCTGAAGAGGCGAAGAAGAAAGTCGCCGAAGACGCGAAGAAGAAAGCTGCTGCCGATGCTGCGAAGAAGAAAGCGCAGGACGCGGCACGTAAATCCGCCGAAGACAAAAAGGCTCAGGCCCTGGCAGATTTGCTTTCCGACACGCCGCAGCGCCAGCAGGCCTTGGCCGATGAGCAGGGCGATGAAGTCGCGGGCAGTTTCGATGACCTGATTCGTGCGCGGGCAGCGGAAGGCTGGGCACGTCCACCTTCGGCACGCAAAGGCATGACGGTTGTACTGCAGATCGGCATGTTGCCGGACGGTACGGTGACTTCGGTCAGCGTGGCCAAGTCCAGTGGCGACGGTCCGTTCGATGCGTCGGCAGTGGCAGCGGTCAAGAATATTGGACGTTTGACGGAAATGCAGGGAATGAAGCCGAGCGATTTCGCTCCGTATCGTTCATTCAAGATGACATTCACACCTGAGGATCTAGCCTTGTGAGAAACCTTCTTCGAGGAATGCTGGTCGTGATCTGCTGCATGGCAGGGATCGCGATGGCGGATGAAAAGAACATTCTGGTCACCAGCGGCAGCGATCGGGCAACGCCGATCGCCGTCGTGCCGTTCGGTTTCCAGGGCGGTGCTGTTCTGCCGGATGACATGGCTGAAATTATTGGTAACGATTTGCGCAACTCGGGCTATTACTCGCCGATTCCAAAGCAAAACATGATCAGCCAGCCAAGCCAGCCGAGCGAAATCATCTTCCGTGACTGGAAGGCGGTGGGCGCGCAATACATGATGGTCGGCAGCATCGTGCCGGCCGGCGGCCGTCTGCAGGTGCAGTGGGCTCTGTTCAACGTCGCCACCGAACAGAAAGTGGCTGACGGCAGTGTGTCCGGTACCACCGAACAGCTGCGTGACATGGCGCACTACATCTCCGATCAGTCGTTCGAAAAACTGACCGGCATCAAAGGTGCATTCTCGACTCGCCTGCTGTACGTCACGGCCGAGCGTTTCTCCGAGAAGAACACCCGTTACACCCTGCAGCGTTCGGACTATGACGGCGCCCGCGCCGTGACCCTGCTGCAATCGCGCGAGCCGATCCTGTCGCCGCGTTTTGCACCGGACGGCAAGCGTATCGCCTACGTGTCGTTCGAACAGAAGCGTCCGCGCATCTTCATGCAGAACATCGACACCGGTCGCCGCGAGCAGATCACCAACTTCGAAGGCCTGAACGGCGCGCCAGCCTGGTCGCCGGACGGCAATCGCCTGGCGTTCGTGCTGTCGAAGGACGGTAACCCGGACATCTACGTGATGAACCTCGGTTCGCGTCAGATCACCCGCGTGACCGCAGGTCCTGGCATCAACACCGAACCGTACTGGGGCAAGGATGGTTCGACCATCTACTTCACCTCCGACCGTGGCGGCAAGCCGCAGATCTACAAGACCAGCGCCGGTGGCGGCGGTGCCGAACGTGTGACGTTCGTAGGCAACTACAACGCCAACCCCAAGCTTTCGGCGGATGAAAAGACCCTGGTGATGATCCATCGTCAGGACGGTTTCACCAATTTCAAAGTGGCGGCCCAGGATTTGCAGCGCGGAAGTGTAAAAATCCTCACTGATAGCACTCTGGACGAGTCGCCTACTGTTGCGCCCAACGGCACCATGGTAATCTACGCCACCCGCCAGCAGGGCCGGGGAGTCTTGATGCTCGTGTCCATTAATGGACGCGTGAGGCTCCCGCTTCCTACCGCTCAAGGCGAAGTCAGAGAACCGTCCTGGTCCCCTTACCTGAACTGACGCGGCGCTTTACGTTTTACTTAACACACTGGGGTTCATTAGGAGTTTCACGATGGAAATGCTGAAGTTTGGTAAATTTGCTGCGCTGGCTCTGGCCATGGCTGTAGCTGTAGGTTGCTCGTCCAAAGGCGGCGACAACGCCGGTGAAGGCGCTGTTGATCCAAACGCTGGTTACGGCGCAAACACTGGTGCAGTTGACGGTTCCCTGAGCGAAGAAGCTGCTCTGCGCGCAATCACCACCTTCTACTTCGAATACGACAGCTCGGACCTGAAGCCAGAAGCCATGCGCGCTCTGGACGTTCACGCCAAAGACCTGAAAGCAAACGGCGCTCGCGTTGTTCTGGAAGGCAACACCGACGAACGTGGTACTCGTGAGTACAACATGGCACTGGGCGAGCGTCGTGCGAAAGCCGTTCAGCGCTACCTGGTACTGCAAGGTGTTTCCCCAGCTCAGCTGGAACTGGTTTCCTACGGCGAAGAGCGTCCAGTTGCTACCGGCAACGACGAGCAGTCCTGGGCTCAAAACCGTCGCGTCGAACTGCGTAAGTAATTCGATATGCGAACGTGCCGTCGTGCTGTAACTGTTCTGGCTCTCAGCCTCGCGCCGCTTGCGGCGTGGGCTGCGGTTCCTGTGGTCGATGACAACTCCGGTTATAACAATAGCGGGAGCAGTTATCCGCCTGCAGGTTACGGTACGAACGGCGCCTATGCCGGGGGAGCGGCTTCGGCCCCTGCCTCGGCACAAGGCATGCTGTTCAACCAACTGCAACAAATGCAGGATCAACTGGCGCGCCAGCAAGGCGTGATCGAAGAACTGCAGAACCAAGTTTCGCGCATGAAGCAGGAATCCCTGGAGCGATACCAGGATCTTGATCGGCGCATAGGATCCGGCGTTGCACCAGCCGCGACTCCCGAGAATTCTTCTGCCGGTGGCGATGCAAGTGCTGCTGCCGGTGCCGCCGCTGGAGCCGGGGCTGCTGCGGCCGCCCAGGCACCTGCCGCAGGTGGCGAACCGGCTGATCCGGCCAAGGAAAAGCTGTATTACGATGCAGCTTTCGACCTGATCAAGGCCAAGGATTTCGACAAGGCCAGCCAGGCGTTTGCCGCTTTCCTGCGCAAATACCCGAACAGCCAATACGCGGGCAACGCCCAGTACTGGCTGGGCGAAGTGAATCTGGCCAAAGGCGATCTGCAAGGTGCAGGTCAGGCTTTCGCCAAGGTGTCGCAGCTGTATCCCAAGCACGCCAAAGTGCCGGATTCGCTGTACAAGCTGGCTGACGTAGAGCGCCGCCTCGGTCATACCGACAAGGTCAAGGGCATTCTGCAGCAGGTGGTGTCCCAATATCCGGGCACGTCCGCCGCGCAGTTGGCCCAGCGCGATCTGCAACGCATGTAACAGCTTTGACCCGTTTGGAAGAAACCCGCGCTTGTCGCGGGTTTTTTCGTTAGAATTCACGCCCTTTTATGAAACACGCTTCTGGTGATCTACGCGTTGGCGGGGTTGCCAGAGGTGCCTGACGGAGGCGGACAGCCTGTTTAGCTGTTACGCCCGTGGCGACTATGCAAGACACATTGAGAATCACCGAAGTTTTCTACTCGTTGCAGGGGGAAACGCGGACTGCCGGGCTGCCCACTGTTTTTGTGCGCCTGACCGGTTGCCCATTGCGTTGCCAATACTGCGACAGCGCCTACGCATTCAGCGGTGGCACGATCCGCACCCTCGACGACATCCTCGAGCAAGTGGCCGGCTTTCGCCCGCGCTACGTCTGTGTCACGGGCGGTGAGCCGCTGGCACAGCCCAATGCCATCCCTTTGCTCAAACAGTTGTGCGATGCCGGCTACGAAGTCTCGCTGGAAACCAGCGGCGCCCTCGACATCTCGGCGGTCGATCCACGGGTCAGTAGGGTGGTCGACCTGAAGACGCCTGACTCCAAAGAAGCCCATCGCAACCGTTACGAGAACATCGAACTGCTGACGCCCAACGATCAGGTGAAGTTTGTCATCTGCTCGCGGGAGGACTATGACTGGGCGGTATCGAAGCTGATCCAGTACGGTCTTGAGCGACGTGCAGGTGAAGTGCTGTTTTCCCCAAGTCACCACGACCTGAACGCTCGGGATCTGGCGGACTGGGTGGTGGCGGATAACCTGCCAGTGCGCCTGCAACTGCAGCTGCATAAATATCTATGGAATGATGAGCCGGGGCGCTGAGATGACTGAACAACTGAACACTAGCCAAAAACGTGCGGTAATCCTGCTGTCGGGTGGTCTGGACTCGGCTACGGTGGTGGCCATGGCCCGCGCTGAAGGCTACGCCTGCTACACCATGAGTTTCGATTACGGTCAGCGTTCCCACGCCGAACTGCATGCCGCTGCGCGCGTTGCCCGCGATCTGGGTGTGGTCGAGCACAAGGTGATCGGCCTGAACCTGAACGGCATGGGCGGCTCGGCCCTGACCGACACCAGCATCGACATCCCGGAAGAGCTGGGCGAAGGCATCCCGGTGACTTACGTGCCGGCACGCAACACGGTATTCCTGTCGCTGGCTCTCGGCTGGGCTGAAGTGCTCGGCGCCCGTGACATCTTTATCGGCGTCAACGCAGTGGATTACTCCGGTTACCCGGATTGCCGTCCCGAGTTCATCGAGTCGTTCGAGCGCATGGCCAATCTGGCGACCAAGGCTGGCGTCGAAGGTAATGGTTTCCGCATCCAGGCACCGCTGCAGAACTTGAGCAAGGCGCAGATCGTCCAGGCGGGCGTGAAGCTTGGCGTTGATTACGGGCTGACCGTTTCCTGCTATCAGGCTGACGATGACGGCCGTGCTTGCGGTAAATGCGACAGCTGCCGACTGCGTGCAGAAGGCTTCGCGGCGGCCGGAATCAGCGACCCGACACGTTATTTTTGATTTTTTTCAAATTAGGTGTTGAATAGTCCTTAAAAATCAGTATTATACGCGCCACCACACAGCGGGTCGTTAGCTCAGTTGGTAGAGCAGTTGGCTTTTAACCAATTGGTCGTAGGTTCGAATCCCACACGACCCACCATATTTGGCGGTTTAGAAAATCCGGAAGGCCCACTAAAGTGAGGATTTCCGGGTTTTTTTTTGCCTGTGATTCGGGCATCTCTCCCTTCGTTTCTTCCTGCCGTGACGCAGGTCAGAATCATCTTTTGTATCAACGGGATATTCTGTAGCCTTGCGCAGCTTCAATGCTGTCCGTGCCTGATAATACTCACTCTCCCGGCGGTACCCTCAAGCGGTCCGGAGCCGGGTGTATACTCGACTTTCGCGCGAATGCGCCTGCAGGTCTTGCGAACATGACGCAGATTTCCGAACGCCTTCTGGTACAAGCCCACCTCGACGCCAAACAGCCCAAACCGCTGACGGCCGAGGAAGAGGCTTATTACCGTTCCGCCATCGCCGCCGAGCTCAAGGCTCAGGACGCGGTGCTGGTTGCCCACTTTTATTGCGATCCGATCATCCAGGCCCTCGCCGAAGAGACCGGCGGTTGCGTTTCCGATTCACTGGAAATGGCCCGCTTCGGCAACGCCCATCCGGCCAAGACCGTGGTGGTCGCCGGCGTGAAATTCATGGGCGAGACCGCGAAGATTCTCAACCCTGAAAAGCGCGTGCTGATGCCGACCCTGGAAGCGACCTGCTCGCTGGATCTGGGTTGCCCGGTGGACGAGTTCTCGGCGTTCTGCGATCAACATCCGGAGCGCACCGTGGTGGTGTATGCCAACACCTCGGCCGCCGTCAAAGCCCGGGCCGACTGGGTGGTGACCTCCAGCTGCGCACTGGAAATCGTCGAAAGCCTGAAGGACAACGGCGAAACCATCATCTGGGGGCCGGACAAGCACCTGGGCACCTACATCCAGCGTCAGACCGGCGCCGACATGCTGCTCTGGGATGGTGCATGCATCGTTCACGAGGAATTCAAGTCCAAGCAGCTGGAAGACATGAAAGCGCTGTACCCGGACGCCGCCATTCTGGTGCATCCGGAGTCGCCGACCTCGGTGATCGAGTTGGCGGACGCTGTCGGTTCCACCAGTCAGTTGATTGCCGCCGCTCAATCGCTGCCGAACAAGACTTTGATCGTCGCTACCGACCGCGGCATCTTCTACAAGATGCAGCAGCTGTGCCCGGACAAGGTCTTCATCGAAGCGCCAACCGCCGGTAACGGCGCGGCATGCCGCAGTTGCGCACATTGCCCGTGGATGGCCATGAACACCCTTGAGCGCACGCTCAAGTGCCTGAAGGAAGGTTCGAACGAGATCTTTGTCGACCCGGCTCTCATTCCTCAAGCGATCCGCCCGCTCAAGCGCATGCTCGACTTCACTCAAGCCGCGCGGATGAAACTGGCCGGCAACGCCTGACCTTGCGACGCAAACAAAAACGCCCCGATTGGATCGGGGCGTTTTTGCATCTGGAGGATTATTTGGCTTTCTTCGGAATTCGCACGAGCTGCGTGTCGGAGTAGATGTCATGCCAGGCGCGTTTCTGTTTGTCGAACAGTGACCAGAAGAACCCCAGGCCCAGGCAGAGCCACGATGCAATCGACACCATGAACCGCAGCAACGCCTGCCACAGGCTGATTGCAGTGCCATCAGCGTTCTGCACGCGAATGCCCCAGACCTGCATGCCCAGCGTCTGCCCGGCGTGAGTCCAGAACTTGGCGAAGAAACCAAACAGCACCAGCAGCAGCACCGTGGAGTAGAGAGGATCGCCATCCAGCTGCCCGGCGTCGGTCAGAACCCGCAGACGCTCCTCACCGATGATCGCGGCCTGGATCATCTTGTAGACGCCACCGGTCACGATCAGCAGGGCGGTGCACAGCAGAAAGTCATAGAACATCGCTGCCAGACGACGGCCCAGGCCGACGGCGGGGAAATTGCCCTGGGGCGTGAGCAGGTGTTTCGACATGGCAGCCTCTGGACGGAAAGTGAAGCGCCATTTTACGGATTTGCGCCCACAAAAAAGCCCCTGATATCAATATCAGGGGCTTTTTCGTTACAGAAAATCAGGCTTCTGCGATGACTTCGTCAGCTTGCATGCCTTTCTGGCCTTGCACTGCAACGAAGGTCACTTTCTGGCCTTCTTTCAGGCTCTTGAAGCCGTTGCCCTGAATGGCGCGGAAATGCACGAACAGATCCGGACCGCTTTCTGGAGTGATAAAACCAAAACCTTTCTCGTCGTTAAACCACTTGACGGTACCGCTCTGACGTTGGGACATTTCTTATTTCCTTTGACGCAAAAATTGATGACAGTCTCTTCCTCATGAAAGAGTACTGGGGCTGGTTGCAGGAGAGTAAGAAGACGTCGAACGGGATGTAGCTAACTTGTAGGCTACTGCCCAGGTCACGATTCCAAGCTGACCCATGCAAACTCAGTGGACAAACTCTACGCCAACTACGGGAGGAAAAACAAGCCCCGCGAAGGCCCCGGTTTTCCTGCCCTTGCCGGCACTTAGTCGATTCACTAGTCCGGCTTATACGATTAGCTTGTTCAATTGTTTTCGAACGTTATAAGCCAAGTTCATATTCGAATCGAATGTAAACAGAGTGCACTGTTTTATGGCGATTGCGTTACACATTAGTGCACGCATAACGCAATCGCGTTACTTATAGAAACAGTCAATC
This sequence comes from Pseudomonas sp. B7, assembly GCF_016735645.1. Taxonomy (NCBI): domain Bacteria; kingdom Pseudomonadati; phylum Pseudomonadota; class Gammaproteobacteria; order Pseudomonadales; family Pseudomonadaceae; genus Pseudomonas; species Pseudomonas sp. B7. The sequence continues at coordinate 577,061 of NZ_JAERRE010000001.1, read as the reverse complement.
AACCGCGATAGTAGCGTTGTGGAACAAATGGCATTTTGCTTACAAGCAATGGCACCTTTTTCCCACGGACAATCGCCCAGACTGGCGTATCGAGTGCGACGTAGGCGCTGTCCAGGTAACCCATGGCCAACGGGCCACCCAGGGTCGGGCCGAAACCGCCACTGCACACGCTGCCGATGATCTCGCCCGCTTCGTTGACGATCTCTGCACCTTCTCGGACCGGCGTACGCTCTTGCGGCAGCAGGCCGACGCGTTTGCGCGACACGCCGTTTTGCTGTTGAGCGAAGACTTGCTCCGCACCCGGGAAACCACCGGCGCGCGCACCATCGGCACGCCGAGGTTTGGAGATTGCCCACAGCAGGCTGGCTTCGATCGGGGTGGTCTCGGTGTTCATGTCGTGGCCGTACAGGCACAGGCCGGCTTCCAGGCGCAGCGAGTCACGGGCGCCGAGGCCGATGGCGGCGACTTCCGGTTCGGCCAGCAGGGCGCGGGCGAGTTTTTCCGCGTCGACTGCCGGAACCGAGATTTCGAAACCGTCTTCACCGGTGTAGCCCGAACGGCTGACAAAGCAGTCAACGCCCAGCAGCTTCACGCGAGTGAATTGCATGAAAGTCATTTTCGCCACTTCCGGTGCCAGGCGTGCCAGCACGGTCACGGCGGCGGGGCCTTGCAGGGCGAGCAGGGCGCGTTCTTCGAACAGTTGCTCGATCTTGCACTGGTCGCCGATGTGTTTTTGCAGATGGGCCAGATCCTGGTCCTTGCACGCGGCGTTGACCACCAGGAACAGCTCGTCGTTGCCGAGATTGGCGACCATCAGGTCATCGAGAATACCGCCGGTTTCGTTGGTGAACATCGCGTAGCGCTGCATGCCCACCGGCAGATCGATGATGTCCACCGGCACCAGGGTTTCCAGGGCTTTGGCGGCATTGGCGCCGGTCAGGCGGATCTGGCCCATGTGCGAGACATCGAACAGCCCGGCCTGCTCACGGGTGTGCTGGTGTTCTTTCATCACGCCCAGCGGGTATTGCACCGGCATGTCGTAGCCGGCGAACGGCACCATGCGGGCGCCGAGTTCGAGGTGCAGAGCGTGCAGCGGGGTTTTCGACAGTTGTTCGGTGGACATGCGTGACTCCTTGATTCACACCAACCCTCTCCCGGAGGGAGAGGGGGCCAGTTTTGTGTTCTCTCCCAAAGGGAGAGCGAGTTTATGGCGCGATCAGCACTCGATAATGTTGACCGCCAGACCGCCACGGGCGGTCTCCTTGTATTTGCTTTTCATGTCGGCGCCGGTCTGGCGCATGGTGCGGATGACCTTGTCGAGGGAGACGAAGTGCTGCCCGTCTCCGCGCATGGCCATGCGCACGGCGTTGATCGCCTTGACCGAACCCATGGCGTTGCGCTCGATGCACGGCACTTGCACCAGTCCGCCAATCGGGTCGCAGGTCAGGCCGAGGTTGTGTTCCATGCCGATTTCGGCGGCGTTTTCCACTTGTTGCACGCTGCCGCCGAGGACTTCGCACAACGCGCCGGCCGCCATCGAACAGGCCACGCCGACCTCGCCCTGACAGCCGACTTCGGCACCGGAAATCGAGGCGTTTTCCTTGTACAGAATGCCGATGGCCGCGGCGGTGAGCAGGAAACGCACCACGCCGTCATCGTTCGCGCCGGGAATGAAGCGCATGTAGTAATGCAGCACCGCAGGAATGATCCCCGCCGCGCCGTTGGTCGGTGCCGTGACCACGCGCCCGCCGTTGGCGTTTTCTTCGTTGACAGCGAGGGCGTAGAGGTTGACCCAGTCCAGCACCGACAGCGGATCGCGCAGCGACGATTCCGGGTTCTTGCACAGTTGCCGGTGCAACGCCGCCGCCCGCCGCTTGACCTTGAGGCCACCCGGCAGAATGCCTTCGTTGCGACAGCCGGCGGCCACACAGTCCTGCATCACTTGCCAGATTTTCAGCAGGCCGGCACGGGTTTCCGCCTCCGGGCGCCAGGCGCTTTCGTTGGCCAGCATCACCTGACTGATCGACAGACCATAGGTGGCGCAATGACCGAGCAAGTCCTTGGCACTTTTGAACGGGAAGGTCAGCGGGGTGGCGTCTTCGACGATCCGGTCGGCGCCGGCCGCGTCTTCGTCGACCACAAACCCACCGCCGACCGAGTAGTACTCGCGGCTGCGGATCTGCAATCCCGCCGCATCGAAGGCGCGGAAGATCATGCCGTTGGGGTGATAGGCCAACGGCTTGCGGATCATTGCCAGGTGTTCTTTCTCGTTGAACGCAATGCTGTGTTCACCGAGCAGGATCAAACGCCCGTTGCCACGAATCTCCGCGAGACGGGCGGCGACGGTTTCAGTATCCACGGTGTCCGGGTGTTCACCTTCCAGGCCCAGCAGCACGGCCTTGTCGCTGCCGTGACCCTTGCCCGTGGCGCCGAGGGATCCATACAACTCGACCCTGACGCTGGTGGTGGCCGACAACAGGTTTTCCCGGCGCAGACCTTCCACGAAGCGCGCAGCTGCGCGCATCGGGCCGACGGTGTGGGAGCTGGAGGGGCCGATGCCAATCTTGAACAGGTCGAACACGCTTAACGACATGGTTGTTCTCCGGTTTCTTGTTATAGGAATTGGCGGGATTTCAGGCTTGATGCATTTCCTTGTGGGAGCGAGCAAGCCCGCTCCCACATGGGGAACTGTGGTGTAGCTGAAGTCGGGGCAGGTTTACCTGCCCCTCATTCGTTTAAGCGTAGCTTTCGATCGACGGGCAGGCGCAGACCAGGTTGCGGTCGCCGAACACGTTGTCGACGCGACCGACCGGCGGCCAGTACTTGCCTTCGATCAACGACGCCACCGGGTACACCGCTTGTTCGCGGCTGTACGGGTGAGTCCACTCGCCGACCAGTTCCCCTGCGGTGTGCGGAGCGTTCTTCAGCGGGTTGTCGTCCTTGTCCAGCGTGCCGTTTTCCACCGCGCGGATTTCTTCGCGGATGCGGATCATAGCGTCACAGAAGCGGTCCAGTTCTTCCTTGGATTCGCTTTCGGTCGGCTCGATCATCAGCGTGCCGGCCACCGGGAACGACATGGTCGGGGCGTGGAAGCCGAAGTCGATCAGACGCTTGGCGACGTCATCGACGCTGATGCCGCTACTGTCTTTCAAGGGACGCAGATCGAGGATGCACTCGTGCGCCACCAGACCGTTGCTGCCGGTGTACAGCACTGGGTAGTGCTCTTCCAGGCGACGGGAGATGTAGTTGGCATTGAGGATCGCCAGTTGCGAAGCGCGCTTCAGGCCTGCGCCACCCATCATGCGAATGTACATCCAGGTGATCGGCAGAATGCTCGCGCTGCCGAACGGTGCTGCGCAGACCGCGCCTTCCTTGCGTTCCATGTGGCCGTGGCCCGGCAGGAACGGGGTCAGGTGCGATTTCACGCCGATCGGGCCGACGCCCGGGCCGCCACCGCCGTGCGGAATGCAGAAAGTCTTGTGCAGGTTCAGGTGCGAGACGTCGCCGCCGAACTTGCCCGGTGCGCAGAGGCCGACCATCGCGTTCATGTTGGCGCCGTCGATGTACACCTGGCCGCCGTTGTCATGAATGATGCCGCAGATTTCGCGGATGCCTTCTTCGAACACGCCGTGGGTCGACGGGTAGGTGATCATCAGCGCCGCGAGGTGTTCGCGGTGCTCGATGGCCTTGGCGCGCAGGTCTTCGATGTCCACGTTGCCACGGGCGTCGCACGCGGTCACGACCACGCGCATGCCGGCCATGTTGGCGGTCGCCGGGTTGGTGCCGTGGGCGGACGACGGGATCAGGCAGATGTCGCGACGGTCTTCGCCACGGCTCTGGTGATAGGCGCGAATCGCCAGCAGACCTGCGTACTCACCCTGGGAACCAGCGTTCGGTTGCAGCGAGATCGAGTCGTAACCGGTGGCGGCGCAGAGCATTGCTTCCAGCTCGTCGGTCAGTTGCTGGTAACCGGCGCTTTGCTCGGCCGGGGCGAACGGGTGCAGGGCGCCGAATTCGGCCCAGGTCACCGGGATCATTTCGCTGGCGGCGTTGAGTTTCATGGTGCACGAGCCCAGCGGGATCATGGTGCGATCCAGCGCCAGATCCTTGTCCGCCAGTTTGCGCAGGTAGCGCATCAGCTCGGTTTCCGAGTGATAGCGGTTGAACACCGGGTGGCTGAGGATCGGCGACTGACGAACCAGCGAAGCCGGAATCGTGCTTTGCGCGGCAGCGGCCAGCGCAGCGAAATCCGGCAGAGTCTTGCCGTCGGCGAACAGGCCCCACAGGGTTTCGATGTCGGCCTGGGTGGTGGTTTCGTCGACCGACAGGCCCAGACGCTGAGCGTCGATCACACGCAGGTTGATCTGTTGAGCGCGAGCCTTGTCATGCAGCGCGGCGGTTTGTGCGCCGGTGGCCAGGGTCAGGGTGTCGAAGAAGCTGGTTTGTTCGACGGTCACGCCCAGTGCGCTCAGGCCCTTGGCCAGCATCGCGGTCAGGTGATGCACGCGGTTGGCGATCTGGGTCAGGCCTTTCGGGCCGTGATACACGGCATACATGCTGGCGATGTTGGCCAGCAGCACTTGTGCGGTGCAGATGTTCGACGTGGCTTTCTCGCGGCGGATGTGTTGCTCGCGGGTCTGCATCGCCAGACGCAGGGCCGGCTTGCCGAAGCGGTCAACCGAAACACCGACCAGACGGCCCGGCATGTCGCGCTTGAACGCATCTTTGGTGGAGAAATAAGCCGCGTGCGGGCCACCGAAGCCCAGCGGCACGCCGAAGCGTTGCGCGCTGCCGATGGCCACGTCTGCGCCGAATTCGCCCGGCGGAGTCAGCAGGGTCAGGGCCAGCAGGTCAGCGGCCACGGCGACCAGTGCGTTGGCAGCGTGGAAGCGTTCGGTCAGTTCGCGGTAGTCGAACACATCGCCGTTGCTGGCCGGGTATTGCAGCAGTGCGCCGAAGAACGGCGTCACGTCGGTCAGTTCGCGCTCATCGCCCACCACCACGTCGATGCCCAGTGGCTCGGCACGGGTGCGCAGCACGTCAAGAGTTTGCGTGTGGCTGTGGATCGAGGCGAAGAACTGGTGGCTGCCCTTGTTCTTGCTCAGGCGTTTGCAGAAGGTCATGGCTTCGGCAGCGGCGGTAGCTTCGTCGAGCAGGGAAGCGTTGGCGATCGGCAGGCCGGTGAGGTCGCTGATCAGGGTCTGGAAGTTCAGCAGCGCTTCGAGACGGCCCTGAGAAATTTCTGGCTGGTACGGAGTGTAAGCGGTGTACCAGGCCGGGTTTTCCAGCAGGTTGCGCAGGATCGGCGACGGCGTGTGGCAGTTGTAGTAACCCTGGCCGATGTAGGTCTTGAACAATTGATTCTTGCCGGCGATGCCTTTGATCATTGCCAGGGCATCGGCTTCGCTCAGGCCGTCGTCCAGACCGAGCACGCTGGTGCCCTTGATGCTTTCCGGGATGACGCTGGCGCTCAGGGCTTCGAGCGAGTCGAAGCCGAGGCTGTTGAGCATGGCTTGCTCGTCACCGGCGCGCGGGCCGATGTGACGGGCGATGAATTCGTTGGCAGTGCCGAGATTTACTTGGGTCATGTCAGGTTCCTCAGGCTTCGGCTTGGGCTTTGATCAGGCGGTCGTAGGCGTCCTGATCCAGCAGCTTGGCGACGGCGGTCGCGTCGGCTGGCTTGAAGCGGAAGAACCAGCCTTCGCCCAGCGGATCTTCGTTCACCAGTTCAGGGCTGTCTTCCAGGGCCGGGTTGGTGGCCAGGACTTCACCGTCCAGTGGCATGTAAACGCCGCTGGCGGCTTTTACCGATTCCACGGTGGCGGCTTCGGCGCCTTTCTCGTAAGCCTGCAATTCAGGCAGTTGCACGAACACCACGTCGCCCAGGGCGTTCTGCGCGAAAGCGGTGATGCCAACGGTGACAGAACCATCGGCTTCGGCGCGCAGCCATTCGTGATCTTCAGTAAAACGCAACTCGCTCATGGAATCTCCTAGGGGCCAGACTCGTCTGGTGGACGCGGTGGAATACTCGGGCGGCAATGCCCTGATTTTATGAACGGTTACTTAGCAAGAACGCGGCCAACGTAAAAATATCTTTATAAATCAATAGTTTGATTGATTTGAGGGCGAGCGCGAGTGCGCTGTCTGTAGCGAAATCGCTACAGCGTGAGGCGAAGAAAAAAGCTGAACCGGATCAAAGCCTTGCACAGCGGTGATCGGAGGAGGGTGTAGCGATATCGTTCCGCTGTAGCGCTTTCAGTACAGATGGAGGTCGTTTTTGGCGCGATCTCAGGCTTTGCCCGGAATCCCGTACTTGCGCAGCCGATGGGCAATTGCGGTGTGCGAGGTCTGCAGGCGGCTGGCCAGTTGGCGGGTCGAGGGGTAGCTGACGTAGAGCTTTTCCAGCAGCGATTTTTCGAAGGCTTCGACCGCTTCTTCCAGGCTGTCGACGTCGGTGTCGGTCTGGCGTGCCACGGAGGTGCCGGCGATGTCGAGGTCGCCGATGTCCACCAGGCTGCTTTCGCAAATGGCGGCGGCGCGGAAGATCACGTTCTGCAATTGCCGCACGTTGCCTGGCCAGCGGTTACCGAGCAGCGCCGGATAGGTGCCCGGGGCCAGGCGGCAGACCGGGCGCTGGATCTGCGCGCAGGCCTGCTGCATGAAATAGCGCGCCAGCAACAGAATGTCCTGACCACGTTCACGCAGTGGCGGCACTTCGACGTTGAGCACGTTGAGGCGGTAGAACAGGTCTTCGCGGAACAGGCCTTCGCTGACCATTTTTTCCAGGTCGCGGTGGGTGGCGCTGAGGATCCGCACGTTGACCTTTACCTCTCGGTCACCGCCAACCCGACGGAAGCTGCCGTCGTTGAGAAAGCGCAGCAGTTTGGCCTGCAAGTACGGCGACATCTCGCCGATTTCGTCGAGGAACACCGTGCCCTGGTTGGCCAGCTCCATCAGCCCCGGTTTGCCGCCGCGTTGTGCGCCGGTGAAGGCGCCGGGGGCGTAGCCGAACAGTTCGCTTTCGGCGAGGTTCTCCGGCAGGGCCGCGCAGTTCAGTGCGAGGAATGGCGCACTGTGCCGGGCGCTGATGGCGTGGCAGGCGCGGGCCACCAGTTCCTTGCCGGTGCCGGTTTCGCCCTGGATCAGCAGCGGCGCGTCGAGGGCCGCGACGCGTTGGGCGCGAGCCTTGAGGGTGCGGATTGGCGGCGATTCACCGAGCAGCGCATCAAAGCCTTCGGCATGGTCGTGGTGCAACGCCGAGAGTTGTTCGCCGATGCGGTTGGGTTGATACAGGGTCAGCAGGGCGCCGGCGTCGGTGATCGGCGTGGCGTCCAGCAACAGGGTCTGGCCGTTGACGGTGATTTCCCGCAGCGGCAGGCGGAAGCCTTGTTCGAGCAGGGTTTCGAGCAGGCCCGGATCGTTGAACAGTTCCGAAACGCTTTCGCCAGCCGGCTCGCGGCCGTACAGGGCGATCAGTGCCGGGTTGGCCAGCAGCACCTTGCCGGCGCTGTCCAGTGCCAGCACCGGGTCGGTCATCGCCGCGAGCAATGCGTCGAGCTGCAAGTGCCGACGCTGGCCGGGGAGGATGTCGACCACGGTTACTGCTTCTACACCACGCACGCGAAACAGCGCATCTTTCAGTTCTTCGAGCACTTGCGGGCTCAAGGTCGGGGCGTCGATGTAGACGTTGGGCGGGATCATTTCCACCGCATCCAGATTGAGATTGCGCCCGCCGAGGATAGCCAGGACTTCCTGGGTGATGCCGACGCGGTCGATGAAGCTGACGTGGATACGCATGGGGCGGTTCTGGGTTCTGGAGTGCGGAGGGTGGCAAGTATGCCTTGATGGGGGACTGGGGTGAAATCTTGAGAATGGCGTCGTGCTCGAAATCCACCCCTCACCCCAGCCCTCTCCCCAGAGGGGAGAGGGGGAAAGGGAGCAGATTGGGGGCTTTTCAAAACTTGAGTTCGGCTCGCTATTTCAGGTCGGTGTACCTTGAGCAAGCAACTCGGTCAGCTCCCTCTCCCTCCGGGAGAGGGCTGGGCGGGCGGCGTTCCGATGAGGGGGCTTTTGGGGTTATTCGAAATGCTCGGGATTGACCGGATCCCCGGATTTCATATTCAACTTCATGCGGATGTCCTCAAACATCAGGTCGTAATGCTTGTGCACCGAGCCGATCTGGCTGTGGCTCTTGGGAATGCCGTACTTTTCGGCAATCTGCGTTACGTTGCGGGCGAAGTTGTAGGCTTCCTCCTTGGGCAGAAAGAACGGTTCGTTGACCTCTTTGCCCTGCATGCTGCCATGCAGGGTGAACTGTATCCCTTTGCCTTTCTGAGGATCGGTGAACACTTCATAGTCGAGGTGCACGTTGTAATTGACGTCGTCGTCAGTCAACGCGTGCCGCTCGATATGCAAATGACCGGGTTCGAACTGGGCCATGGTTTTCTCCTTTCAAGGCATGGGAGAAGGGCAGACCTGAGGTCTGCCCCCGGAGTTTCTTTTTATCGGTAGGTGATGCCCGGTGTCGCCGTGCTGACTCGCGTCCCGGCGGTGCCCTGGACGATGGCTTCGATGTCCGAGAGCGAACCGATCACCGCGACCTTGCCAGTATGGCGCGCAAATTCACAGGCTGCCTGCACCTTCGGCCCCATGGAGCCGGCGGCGAAGCCCAGGCGTTCGAGTTCGTCCGGGTGGGCCTGGGCGATGGCTTTCTCGGTGGGTTTCTTGAAGTCGATGTACGCCGCGTTGACGTCGGTGGCGATCACCAGCAAGTCCGCCTCCAGTTGTTCGGCCAGCAGCGCCGAGCACAGGTCCTTGTCGATCACCGCTTCGATGCCTTGCAGCTTGCCGTGAGCGCCATACATGGTCGGGATGCCGCCACCGCCGGCGCAGATCACGATGCTGCCCTTGTCCAGCAGCCACTTGATCGGACGGATTTCGAAGATGCGTTTCGGCCGGGGGCTGGCCACCACACGGCGGAACTTGTCGCCGTCCGGGGCGATGGCCCAGCCTTTTTCAGCGGCGAGTTTTTCTGCTTCGGCCTTCTCGTAGACCGGGCCGATCGGTTTGGTCGGATTCTTGAAAGCCGGGTCGTTGGCGTCGACTTCGACCTGGGTGAGCAGGGTGGCGAACGGGACTTCGAAGTCCAGCAGGTTGCCCAGTTCCTGTTCGATGATGTAGCCGATCATGCCTTCGGTTTCGGCGCCGAGCACGTCCAGCGGGTAAGGGGTGACAGAGGTGTAGGCCGCTGCCTGCAACGACAGCAGGCCGACTTGCGGGCCATTGCCGTGGGCGATGACCAGTTGGTTGCCAGGGTGGATCTTGGCGATTTGCTCGGTGGCGATGCGGATGTTGGCGCGCTGGTTGTCAGCGGTCATCGGCTCACCACGGCGGAGCAGGGCGTTACCGCCCAGAGCTACGACGATACGCATAATGCAGTCCTTTCAGAATTCGGTGAGCCTGCGGGCGCAGCCTTCGGCGACGCCCGCAGGTCAGGGTCAACGCTTACAGATCAGCCAGGGTCGACACCAGAATCGCCTTGATGGTGTGCATGCGGTTTTCCGCTTGCTCGAAGGCGATGCAGGCCGGCGACTCGAACACGTCGTCGGTCACTTCGATGCCGTTGGCCAGGTGCGGATACTGTTCGGCGATCTGTTTGCCGACCTTGGTATCGCTGTTGTGGAACGCCGGCAGGCAGTGCATGAACTTGGTGCGCGGGTTGCCGGTGGCTTTCATCAGCTCGGCGTTGACCTGATACGGCAGCAGTTGCTGGATACGCTCGGCCCAGGCTTCCACCGGCTCGCCCATCGATACCCAGACGTCGGTGTGGATGAAGTCCACGCCTTTGACCGCCGCTTTCGGGTCTTCGGTCAGGGTGATGCGGGCGCCGCTTTCCTCTGCGTATTTTTTGCAGCGATCGACCAGATCGTCGTGCGGCCACAGGGCTTTCGGCGCGCAGATGCGCACATCCATGCCGAGTTTGGCGCCGATCAGCAGCAGCGAGTTGCCCATGTTGTTGCGCGCGTCGCCCAGGTAGGCGTAGCTGATCTCGTGGATCGGCTTGTCGGCGTGCTCACGCATGGTCAGCACGTCGGCGATCATCTGCGTTGGGTGATACTCATCGGTCAGGCCGTTGAACACCGGTACGCCGGCGAACTTGGCCAGCTCTTCGACGATTTCCTGCTTGAAGCCACGGTACTCGATGGCGTCGTACATGCGCCCCAGAACGCGGGCGGTGTCCTTCATGCTTTCCTTGTGGCCGATCTGCGAGGAGTTCGGGTCGATGTAGGTGACGTTGGCGCCCTGGTCATAAGCGGCGACTTCGAACGCGCAGCGGGTGCGGGTCGAGGTTTTTTCGAAGATCAGGGCGATGTTGTTGCCCTTCAGGTGTTGCTGCTCGGTGCCGGTGTACTTGGCGCGCTTCAGGTCGCGGGACAGGTCGAGCAGGTAGCGCAGCTCACGTGGGGTGTGGTGTTCCAGGCTGAGCAGGTTACGGTTGTGAATGTTGAACGCCATGATGATTCTCCTTGGATTCGGTAATCGGCCCGGCCGCGACAGGGTCAGTGCGGCCGGGGAGATGGTCGTTTAGTAATCGATAGGGTCGCGGATGATCGGGCAAGTCATGCAGTGGCCGCCGCCACGGCCGCGACCGAGTTCGCCGGCGCTGATGGTGATGACCTCGACCCCGGCCTTGCGCAGCAGGGTGTTGGTGTAAGTGTTGCGGTCGTAGCCGATGACCACGCCCGGCTCCACGGCCACCACGTTGTTGCCGTCGTCCCATTGCTCGCGTTCGGCGGCGAAGCTGTTGCCGCCGGTTTCGACGACGCGCAGTTTCGGCAGGTTGAGGGCTTTGGCCACGACGTCGAGGAACGTGCCTTCTTCGCGACGGATGTCGATGCCGCCCTGTTTGCTTTCGTCAGGGCGCAGGGTGAAGGCGACGATCTGGTTGACCACTTCCGGGAAGATCGTGACGAGGTCGCGGTCGCAGAAGCTGAACACGGTATCGAGGTGCATCGCGGCGCGAGACTTCGGCAGGCCGGCGACGATGACTTTTTCCACGGCCTTGTTCTTGAACAGGTTCAGCGCCAGTTGGCCGATGGCCTGACGCGACGAGCGCTCGCCCATACCGATCAGCACCACGCCGTTGCCGATTGGCATGACGTCGCCGCCTTCGAGGGTCGAGCTGCCGTGATCCTTGTCCGGGTCGCCGTACCAGATCTCGAAATCGGCGTTGGTGAACTGCGGATGGAATTTGTAGATGGCGGTGGTCAGCAAGGTCTCCTGACGACGCGCCGGCCAGTACATCGGGTTCAGCGTCACGCCACCGTAAATCCAGCAGGTGGTGTCGCGGGTGAACTGGGTGTTCGGCAGCGGCGGCAGAATGAAACTGGAGTGGCCGAGGAAGTCGCGGAACATCTGGATGGTCTTGCCACCGAAGCTGTCCGGCAGGTCATCGGCGGACACGCCGCCAATCAGGAATTCGGCGATGTGTCGCGGCTCCAGGCTTTTCAGCCAGGATTTGACTTCGTTGATCAGGCCCAGGCCCACCGAGTCGGCGGTGACCTTGCGCTCGAGGATCCAGTCCAGCGCTTCGGGGTTGCCGACGATGTCGGTCAGCAGGTTGTGCATTTCCAGCACGTCGATTCCGCGCTCACGCATCTTGGTCACGAAGTCGAAGTGGTCGCGCTTGGCCTGAGCGACCCACAGCACGTCGTCGAACAGCAGTTCATCGCAGTTGTTCGGGGTCAGCCGCTGATGGGCCAGACCTGGGGAGCAAACCATGACTTTGCGCAGTTTGCCGGCTTCGGAATGGACGCCGTACTTAGCTTTTTCCGTGGTCATTTCGGTGATCCTCCAGAGTGAAAACGTTGGGCAATTACAGAGTCAGGAAGCCGTCATACAGTCCGTAGGCAGCCACCAGGGCGCCCACGACCACTGCGGCGAAAATCAGCTTCTCGACGTTGGTGAAAACCGGTTGTTTGAGTTCGAGCTTGGCCTTGGCGAACAGGATCGCGCCGGGGGCATAGAGCAGGGCCGAGAGCAGCAGGTACTTCACGCCACCGGCGTAGAGCAGCCACACCGCATAGATCAGGGCGATGGCGCCGATGATCAGGTCCTTGCGCCGTTCGGCCGCGAAGCCTTCGTAGCTTTCGCCGCGCACCGCCAGCAGCAGGGCGTAGGCCGCCGACCACAGGTACGGCACCAGAATCATCGAAGTGGCGAGGTAGATCAGCGACAGGTAAGTGCTGGCCGAAAACAGAGTGATGATCAGGAACAGCTGCACCATCGCGTTGGTCAGCCACAGGGCGTTGACCGGCACGTGGTTGGCGTTTTCCTTGCGCAGGAACTCCGGCATGGTGTGGTCTTTGGCAGCGGCGAACATGATCTCCGCACACAGCAGCACCCACGACAGCAACGCCCCCAGCAGCGAGATGATCAGACCGACGCTGATCAGCACCGCGCCCCAGTGACCGACCACGTGTTCCAGCACGGCGGCCATCGACGGGTTCTGCAGTTTTGCCAGTTCCGGCTGAGTCATGATGCCCAGCGACAGCACGTTCACCAGCACCAGGAACAGCAGCACGGTGATGAAACCGATCACGGTCGCCTTGCCGACGTCCGAACGTTTTTCCGCCCGGGCCGAGAAGATGCTCGCGCCTTCGATGCCGATGAACACCCACACGGTGACCAGCATCATGTTGCGCACCTGGTTCATCACGCTGCCCAGATCCGGGTTTTTCACGCCCCAGATATCGGCGGTGAAGATGTCCAGTTTGAAGGCGAAGATCGCGATCAATACGAACAGCAGCAGCGGCACGACCTTGGCGACGGTGGTCACGAGGTTGATGAACGCCGCTTCCTTGATCCCGCGCAGTACCAGAAAGTGCACGCCCCACAGCAGGACAGAGGCGCCGATCACGGCTGCAACGGTGTTGCCCTCCCCAAAAATCGGAAAAAAATACCCGAGAGTGCTGAACAGCAGAACGAAGTAACCGACGTTGCCCAGCCAGGCACTGATCCAGTAACCCCAGGCCGAAGAGAAACCCATGTAATCGCCGAAACCGGCCTTGGCGTAGGCGTAGACACCGCCGTCCAGGTCAGGCTTGCGATTGGCCAGGGTTTGGAAGACGAAAGCGAGGGTGAGCATGCCGACAGCGGTGATGGCCCAGCCAATCAGTACCGCGCCGACATCGGCACTGGCGGCCATGTTTTGTGGCAAAGAGAATATCCCGCCACCGATCATTGAGCCGACTACCAACGCGACCAGTGCACCTAGTCGTAGTTTTCCGGGAGCTTCAGACATTGCATGACTCCATTGCAGGAGAGAAGAGTTCACAGCGTAGTTCTGTTGGCTTTTCAAACAGCTGACTTAGATCAGTGCATGGTCACATTCCATTGTTAATGAATGACTTATGAAACGTCTGATGGCATAAGGCTTCTGCGTGTAAAGCCTGTCCTAGAGGCTTTCGGCATATATAGTTGGGAACTTTTCCTATTACTTTCGAGTTATCACGCTAGTCCGTTTTCAAGGTTTGGCAAATTTTTCGCCTCTGTTTCCAGTACAGAATCGAATTATCAGGATTCGCACACAAAATTGCCTATCCGTGCTAGGCATTAGTGCCATCCGCTATATATAAAAGACGTTGATTGGCGTTATTCAATAAACGTACTTACGCTCTAACCGTTTGGTTAATACCGGTTACATGACCATGGGCGGCCAATGCCGACCTCGGGAACCTGGAGACGCTGGAATGTCGCAACCGACGCAAAAACTGCGCCTTGGCGCACTGATCGCCCTGGTGGTGGGTTCGATGATTGGCGGGGGGATTTTTTCCTTGCCGCAAAACATGGCAGCCCGGGCCGATGCCGGCGCCATCCTGATCGGCTGGGGCATCACGGCGATCGGCATGCTCACCCTGGCGTTCGTGTTCCAGACTTTGGCCAATCGCAAGCCGGAACTGGACTCCGGCGTGTATGCCTACGCCAAGGCCGGGTTCGGCGATTACATGGGCTTTTCTTCCGCGTGGGGTTACTGGATCAGCGCCTGGCTGGGCAACGTCGGGTATTTCGTGTTGCTGTTCAGCACCCTCGGCTACTTCTTTCCGGTATTCGGCCAGGGCAATACGCCGATTGCGATTGGCTGCGCTTCGGTGTTGCTGTGGGCCGTGCACTTTCTGGTGATGCGCGGGATCAAGGAAGCCGCGCTGATCAATCAGTTGACCACCGTGGCCAAGATCATTCCGCTGATCATGTTCGTGGTTATCGCCGCCGTGGCGTTCAAGGCCGATATTTTTACCCGCGACATATGGGGCCGCAGCAACCCGAATTTCGGTGGCGTGATGGATCAGGTGCGCAACATGATGCTGGTCACGGTGTTCGTGTTCATCGGTATCGAAGGCGCCAGCGTTTACTCGGCTCGGGCGGAGAAGCGCACCGATGTGGGCCGTGCCACGGTGATCGGTTTCATCGGTGTGCTGGCGCTGCTGGTGCTGGTCAATGTGTTGTCGCTGGGGATCATGAGCCAGCCGGAACTGGCGACCTTGCAGAATCCGTCGCTGGCCGCCGTACTGGAACATATTGTCGGGCCATGTGGTGCGCTGCTGATCAGCGTGGGCCTGGCCATTTCATTGCTCGGTGCGTTGTTGTCGTGGGCGCTGTTGTGCGCCGAGATCCTGTTCGCCACTGCCAAGGACAACACGATGCCGGCGTTCCTGAAAAAGGAAAACGCCAACCATGTGCCGGTCAATGCGTTGTGGCTGACCAACGTGATGATCCAGATTTTCCTGCTGATCACGCTGTTTTCCGCCGGTACTTACACCAGCCTGATTTACCTCGCCTCGTCGATGATTCTGGTGCCGTATCTGTGGTCGGCAGCCTACGCCGTGTTACTCAGCGGACGGGGTGAGACCTATGAACATGCCTCCGCCGAACGTACCAAGGATCTGCTGATCGGCGGTATCGCGCTGTGCTACGCGGTGTGGCTGTTGTATGCCGGCGGGGTGAAATACCTGCTGCTGTCGGCGCTGTTGTATGCGCCGGGCGTGATCCTGTTCGCCAAGGCCAAGCATGAGCAGGGCGAGCCGTTGTTCACCACGCTCGAGAAGGGGATTTTCACCTGCGTCATCGCCGGGGCCGGGCTTGCGGCCTACGGGTTGTACAGCGGCGTGTTGTCCCTGTGAGATTGCGGCTCGACTTTCAGGGGCCTTACGACTGGCCGGCGATGCTCGGGTTTCTCGCGAAAACGGTGGAGAGGTCACCACTGCGCCCGATGTGAACCCAATTCAGTTGCCGGCAAAGTCCACTGCAACGGCGTTCCAGCAATACGCAGCGGCGCCTGAAGCCGATGTGCCGGCCCCCATGGTGTCTGCTCCAAGCTCAAGCTCTGATCCTGTGGATATTCCGGAAGCAACGCCTGGTCAGTCCCCGGTCCATGCTCAATCAACAACTTCGCCGTCCGCGCCAGCGACAACCGCGCCGATCCACCTCGACCACTGCGTAACCGTTCAGCCAGCAACCGAATCACACTCGCCGCCATCAGATACCCCGTCGCATGATCCAGCGCCTGCACCGGCAGCGGTGTCGGTTTGTCCGCCTGCTTCCAGCGCTGCCCGGCCTCGGCGATTCCGCTGCTCATCTGCACCAGACTGTCGAAGCCCCGACGGTTCTGCCACGGGCCGCTCCAGCCGTAGGCGTTGAGGCAAACGTCGATCAGCCCCGGCGCCAGTTGTCGGCGGCGTTCGACGCCGAAGCCGAGATGTTCAAGGGCGTCGGCGCGATAGCCGTGCAGCAGAATGTCGGCATCCTTGAGCAGGCTTTCGAACACTGTGCGATCTGCCGGCACATGCAGATCCAGTCGCGCACAACGTTTGCCGAGGGTCACTTCCGGCACCACGCCGGGTTCGTTCCAGGTCGGCGGGTCGATGCGCAGCACGTTGGCGCCGAGCCCCGCGAGGAAGCGGCTGGCGGTCGGGCCGGCCAGTACGCGGGTCAGATCGAGCACCTTGAGCCCGGCCAATGGCCGCGCCACCGAGCCTTGCCAGGGTTGATGACTTTCTTCTTTCCCGTCACTGAAATGCACCAAGGGTTCGGCATTCACCGCCAACCCTTGGGGATGTTTCTGCCACTGTTCCCAGCTGCGCATCTCAGCCGCACAACCCTTGGCCTCGACCACCGCTTGCTCCAGATCGGCACTGGCCCATTGCGCGACTTTCGCCGCCATCGCTGCGCGGTCTGCACAGGCGCCGAGCACGCGTTCAGCAGCGGCGCGGTGATGCGGGGCGTTGGTGTGCAGGCGGATCCAGCCGTCTTTGGTCGCATAGTCGCCGGCCACCGGATCCCACAGCGGCGGCACTTCCCAGCCGATGGGTCGTAGCGAGGTGGCGAACCAGAACGAGGCGAGGCGACGGTCGACTTCTACGCCGGGCAAGTGACCGGTCTGCTGCTGAAGGAGTTCGGCGACTGCCTGCCCGGCAGCGGCAATGCTCGCGCAGGCAAGGTCAGTAACGGCAAACGCCGAGGGCAGGGCGCCCTCGCCGGTGAACGGAATCGGCGTGGGGGACAAGCCGAGTGCGGCTTGAATGGACGTGAGCAGATCAGTCATCGAAGGCCCTCCGGAAGAGGGCCTGATCATAGATCAAATCAGACGCGGAACTGATCCATCAATTTCATCTGCTGGCTGGCCAGGGCGTTGAGCTGGCTGCTGATCGCCGCCGATTCGGTGGCCTGTTCGGTCAGGGTTTCGGTGACGGTGCGGATCGCCGAGACGTTGCGGTTGACCTCTTCGGCCACCGCGCTCTGCTGTTCGGCGGCGCTGGCGATCTGCAGGTTCATGTCGCTGATCACGGTGACCGCGTCGCTGATCTTGCCGAGGGCGTCCACGGCCTGGCGGATCTGCCCGGCGTTGTTGTGAGCCTGGGTCTGGCTCGAGTGCATGGTCGCGACCACGCCACGGGTGCCGGTCTGGATGCGTTCGATGACCACGCGGATTTCTTCCACCGAATCCTGAGTGCGCTTGGCGAGGTTACGGACTTCGTCGGCCACCACCGCAAAACCACGACCGCTTTCACCGGCACGGGCCGCTTCGATCGCGGCGTTCAGTGCCAGCAGGTTGGTCTGTTCAGCGATGCTGCGGATCACTTCCAGCACCGAACCGATCTGCTCGCTGTTGACTGCCAGCTCTTCGACTTCGGTCACCGCTTTGCTGACTTCGTCCGCCAGTTGATTGATGTCGCGGGTGCTGCGCTCGATGATCGACATGCCGTCCTTGGCCGACTGGTCGGCGCCTTTCGCCGCGTTGGCCGCATTCGAGGCGCTGTTGGCCACGTCGTGGGCGGTGGCGCTCATCTCGTTGGAGGCGGTTGCCACCTGATCGATCTCGCGGAACTGCACCTGCATGCCTTCGCTGGTCTGGCGGGCGATTTCCGACGATTGATCGGCGGTGCCACGGGCCTCGGTGATGCTCTGTTTGATCTGGGCGATGGTCGGTTGCAGCTTGTCGAGGAAGCGGTTGAACCAGTTCACCAGTTCGCCCAGTTCGTCTTTCTTGGTGTAGTTCAGGCGCTGGGTCAGGTCGCCTTCGCCGCTGGCGATGTTCTTCAGCATTTCGGCGACGCTGTTGATCGGGCGGGTCACGCCGGAGGCGGTGAGCCAGATCAGCAGCAGACCGATCAGGCCGGCGATCACGGCCACCGCCAACGCGGTAATCATGCCGGTTTCCTGCGCGTCGTCGAGCACTGCCTGGAGCTTGACCGAGTCGGCCAGCAGCACTTGTTTCGGCAGGTCGATGACCACGCCCCAGGCCCGGGAGTTGCCAATCGGATCGACCGGGTACACGGCGCGGATCAGGTCGCCCTGTTCGAGAATCTTCGGCGTGCCGGCGCTCAGCAGTTGCAAGATGTCCTTGCCTTCGGCACCGAGGGTTTCGGTGATGCCTTTGCCGACTTTGGTTGCGTCGGTGCTGTAGGCGCCCAGCACGCCGCTGCCGGAGACGATCAGCATGTGTCCGGCACTGTTGAACAGCTCACGCTGGGAATTGACGGCCGCCGCTTGCAGCGCATCCAGGGCAATGTCGATGCCGACCACGCCGATGGCCTTGCCGTCCACCAGCAACGGTACGGAAATGGTGGTCATGAGCATTTCCTTGCCGCCCACGGTGTCGGCGTAAGGATCAAGCAGGCAGGTGCGCTTGTTGTCGCGAGGGCAGGTGTACCAGCTGTTGTAAGGCGTGCCGCTGACGCTGAGGGTGGTCTTGTTCATGTCGTCTTCGACCATGATCGTGTTCAGCGACGGACCCGCAGCACGGCTCCAGTAACTGGCGAAACGCCCCGCCTCGTTGGACTGACGCGCGGCATCGTTGGCGAATTCGCTGTCCTTGCCGTCCAGTCCGTTGGGTTCGAACGCCAGCCAGATGCCAAGCACCTTGCTGTTGCGTTCGAAGGCGGTTTTCAGGCTCTGGTTCAACTCTTCACGCAGGGCGCCGGCGTCCAGCGAACGCTTGGCAGCCATGACGCGCATGTCCTTGACCTGGTCGGCCAGGGCGGTGATCACCAGCAGGCTCTCGCCGAAGGTTTTCTGCACTTGCACCGCCTGTTCGGCCGCCTTGGCCTGCAGCAGGTCCTGCACACTGGCGGTGAGCATCTTGCTGCTGGAAGTGCTGACCAGTTCGTCGTTCTGGTTGGTCTGGTAAATATTGATGCCAACGATCAGCGCGACCACACCGAGCAGGCACAGGCCGGAGAGCAGGACGATTTTCAGGCGAATGGACAGAGAGTCGAACATGGGACGTTCTCGCGAATGGATGAACTGTTGGCTAAGAGGCAGGAAGGTGCCCGGTTCGCCAAATCCATTCAGCGCCATTCAATGCTCATCGGCGCGGGGCGGACAGGCATGAATCACAAGCCGACGAGCGGTCGCGGCTAAACGTTTGCGCGGGTAAATACCCTTAAAACAAGGGAAAAATCAGGAAATCTTCGGCAACGCTTCCGGTCGTGACCAGATCCACAGGTTGCCCATCGTCATCCCTGCAATCGCCAGATAAATCGGCCAGCCGTGATCGAGCATCACCAGCATCAGCGTGGCGCACAGCAACATGCTGACGGTGGCGCTGACCTTGGCCTTGCGGGCGATGATCTTGCCGTTGCGCCAGTTGCTCAGGATCGGGCCGAACAGACGATGGTTTTCCAGCCAGGCACTCAGGCGCGGCGAACTGCGGGTCGCGGCCCAGGCAGCGAGCAGGATGAACTCGGTGGTCGGCAGGCCGGGCACGACGATGGCGATCAGGCCGATGCCGAGGCTGACATAGGCGAGCAGGCCGAACAGCAGGCGGGCGAGTCGGGAGGCGGCGGGTTGGGGCATGGGCTCAGCGAGAGACTTATGAAGCGGGATGGGAATCTTACAGGCTTATGCAGTTCCCTGTGGAAGCCAGGCTTCCACAGGAATTAAGCAATCAGGCCGGTTCGGCTTCAGTCGAGTAAGCCTGTTCCAGCAACACGGTGAAGCGGTTGAACGCGTCGATCGCGCCTTGCTCCACTTCGGCTTCCTCTTCAGCGCTGAATTGCAGCGAATCGAGGGTGCGTACAAAGCGCTTCCAGCCTTCGGCACGACCGCCTTCAGGTTCGCCCAGATGACGGGCGCCAAAGGTTTCGCTCAGGTCCAGCGCCACCGCGCGTTTGATCAGGAACGCAGCGCCAAGCTTTGAACCCTCGGACACGAAAATCCAGCCGAGGGCGCGGGCCTTGCTCGGGTTTTTCACCGCGCCGGCGACTGGCGCAGGCACTTCGGTGTCGAGGTCGGCGAGGTCGGCTTTTGCCGCTTCGGCGCGGCAGCGGGTCGGCAGGTCAGGGACGATGGCGGTCAGTTCGGCATCGTTGTACAGCGACACCAGCTCCGACTGGAACAGGTACTGCGCGACCACGAAACGGGCGAAATTGGCGCGGGTCTCGAACGGCGCGTGGGCCTTGACCAGCGCATCGAGCTTGCTGTGCGGCTCGTGGGTGATCTGGTTCAGGCGTTGCGAACGCAGGGCTTTTTCCGGGGTGCTCATGAGATGTCCTTGAAAAGAAGAGGCGCTTGATAACGAGACGTACGGGCAAGCGCCGGACAGTAAAAAAACCTCACGGCGCGGCCATGCGCGCGCCGTGAGGTCATCCGGATCAGATATCCCAGACCAGATTGATCGCGAAGTTGCGACCCGGCTGGGTCAGGCGATCGAGGTTGGCCGGTTGCGTCACCGAGGCTTCGCCGACGCTGTCGTAACCGCGCACGTCATCCCACAGCCAGTATTTCTTGTCGGTCAGGTTGTAGATGCCGCCGCTGACGGTGACGTCGTCGGTGACCTTGTAATAACCGGCCAGATCGAGAATGCCGAAGCCTGGAGTCTTGAACTGACTGCTGACCCCGTCCGGCGATTTGAAGTTGCTGTCGTCGACGCGATCCTTCTTCTTGACCACGGTCCAGCTCAGCAGGCCGCCGTAGTTGTCCTGGTCGTAACCGAGGCCGAACACGCCGGTCAGCGGGTTGACGCTGTTCAACGGCTCGCCGTTGTCGTTGTTGCGTCCGTAGGCGTAGGAGATCGAACCCTGGGTATACAGGCCTTGCGGCGCGCCGAAGGAATCGAGGTTCAGACGACCTTTGACTTCGGCACCCTTAATGGTGGCGTGCTTGATGTTGCTTGACTGGAAGGTCAGCTCGTCGTAGCCAGGGGTGACGGCGTCTTCGTTGATGAAGTCGCGGTACTTGTTATAGAACACCGCCACGTCGAACGAGCCTTGCTCGAAGTTGCCGCGCAGGCCGGTTTCATAGCTTTTGCTTTTTTCCGGTTCCAGGTCCGGGTTCGGCGCCACGTTGTAGCCGGTGGTGCTGTTCTCGAAGCGCCCATACAGCGCTTTCGCGGTCGGGGTGCGGAAGCCTTCGGCGTACTGACCGTACCAGGTGTAGTTTTCGGTCAGTGCGTAGGTCAGGCCGAATTTCGGCGAGACTTTATGCCAGGTCTTGTTCTCGTCGCTGACCGTGCCGTTGCCGTCGGCGGCCACGGTGTTGAGGAACTCCTGGGTGATGTGCGGCTTGAGCTGGGTGTAGTCGTAGCGCAGGCCCGGCAGGAAGGTCCAGTTGTTCCAGCTGATCTGATCCTGGGCGAACAGGCTGTAGGTGTTGATGGTCGGGTCCGGGAAGTCGCTGGACTTTTTCAGCACGTCGGCTGCGCTGGTAGCGCCGATGGCGGTGCAGCCGCGACCGACCGCCAGGCACTTGCCGTCGCCGCTGCGCGAGCCGGTGACTTTCTGCTGCTTGATCGTGGTGCCGTAGGTCAGCACGTGATCGGTGTCACCGATGGCGAATGCCTTGTCCAGTTGCGCGTCGAAGACCCACTGTTTTTCTTCGTAGATCGTGTCGCGGGTGCGCAGGACTTTACGAGTGATCGGGTAATAGAACTCGTCGGTGCTCTGGTCGGTCTTGGCGGTCTGGTGGTTGAGGCTCCACTTCACGTTGTCCGCCAGCAGGCTGTCGAGCTCGAAGCTGTGCTCCAGGCCGAAACGCTCGCGGGTGATGGTGTCGTTGCCGGTGCGCCACTGGTACATGCCGCCGGGCAGCACGCTGTTCGGGATCGTCGGAGCACCGTTGAAGTACGGGCCGCCGTAGGCGCTTTTCTGATCGGTGTCGCGATCATCCTTGTACTTTTCGTAGGTCAGGCCCAGGCGCGAACCTTCGTTGTAGTTCCAGCCGATCTTGGCCAGCACGTTAGTGGCTTTCACGTCTTCCGGGTTGGCGGCGGTGCGTTCCAGGCCCGTGCCGTTGTTGCTGCCGTAGGAATCGGTTTCATGACCGTCGCGCTGGCTGTAGTGCAGCAAGCCGTCGAACTGGTCGGCGCGACCGGCGACGGTGGCGGATTTCAGCCAGCTCTCGTCGGCAGAGCTGTAGCCGGTTTTCAGGCGGGCGCCGACGTCTTTGCCGGGCTTGATGATGTCGTCCGGGTCGAGGGTGTAGTAGCTGACCGCGCCGCCGATGGCGTTGCTGCCGTACAGCACCGAGGCTGGGCCACGGAGGATTTCGACGCGCTTGACGATTTCCGGGTCAACGTAATTGCGCTGGGTCTTGGCGTAAGGGCCATTGAAGAAACCGTCCGGCACTTCGACGCCGTCGACCTGAGTCAGGATGCGGTCGCCGTCGATGCCGCGAATGTTGTAGCCGCTGATCCCGCCGCGCTGGCCGGCGCCGCCGACGGACACGCCCGGCTCGTAGCGCACCAGATCCTTGATGGTGTTGACGTTGTTGCGGTCCAGATCCTGACGGGTCTGTACGGTGACGGTGGCCGGCACGCTGTTGATCGACTGTTCCTGACGGGTGGCGCTGATGGTCACCTGATCAAGATTGAGTGCGCCGCTGCTGGCGCGTTTTTCCAGCACGACGTTGTTGTTGCTCAGTTTGCGGAAGCTCAGGTTGGTCCCCACCAACAGGCGCTCCAGGGCTTTTTCCGGTGGCAGCGAACCGCGCACGCCCGGCGACGACACATCCTGACCCAGTTCCGCCGGCAAACCGACCTGCCAGCCGGTGACCGCGGTGAACGCATTGAGCGCCGACACCAGCGGCTGCTGGGGAATGGCGAACGAGTAGTCGCCCATGTTGCGCGTCGGCTGTTCGGTGGCGGCCATCAGCGGCGCGGTGCCGGCCATCAGAATGGCGGCGGTCAGCAGCGACAGCACGCGGGAAGGGGAAGAAGTCTGGCGGGTAAGGCGAGAGGACATCGATAGCGCTCCGTGTCGCACGAATCTTTATAGGTGCTGATTGATCTCGCGAGATGCGAATCAATTGCATTGGCTATAACGAGACGAACGAGCTTTGGCTATCGAGTAAAAATAATTCTCATTTAGTTCAGAATCACCAGCGCTGGGAATTCCTGAAGCTTGGCCGAGGTGATGTGAGCGAGCGAACGCACCACGTCCAGCGGCTGGTCGAGACGGTAATTGCCAGTGACGGCGACGTCGGCTAACTGTTCGTTGGTGTTGATGATGAAGCCCGGATAGTAGCGGCGCAGTTCCGCCAGCACCTGGTTCAGCGGGCAGTTCTCGAAGATCAGCCGACCCTGCACCCACGCCAGATCGGTAGCGGCGTCGACCTTGGCCGGGTGGTCGAAACCGTTCGGGCCGATGCGGATGCTTTCTCCGGCGGACAGCCGCACCCGTGCATCATCACGGGTCGCACGCAGATCGACATCGCCACGCTGCACCCGCACCTGCGCCACGCCGTCGAGATAACGTACGGCGAACGCGGTGTCGCGCACGCTGGCTTTCACCGGGCCGGCGTCGATTTCCAGCGGCTGACTGCGGCTGGCCGGAATCTCGAAAAATGCTTCGCCCTGATACAGCCGCGCGACCCGCTGCTGATCGTTGATCGTGCTGGAGAAGGCGGAGTTAGTGTTGAGCAGGACCTTCGAACCGTCCTCGAGCTGCAAGCGCTGACGCTCGCCGACCACGGTCAGGTGATCGGCCTGCAGACGCATCGGCAGGTCGCTGAAACTGAATAGCCCGAGCAGCAGCACCGCGGCGGTGGCCAGCGGTTTCCAGTGCGGGCGCAGACGTGTGAGGACGGTGACTTTCTTCGGTTTGGCCGCGAGGTTCTGCGCGCACTGGGCGATCTGCGGGCCGTCCCAGATTGCCTGGGCCCTGGCGAACGCCTCGGCATTCAACGGATCGGCCGCCAGCCAGGCATGGAATTGCCGGGTCTGCTCCTCGTCCGGACTGCCGAGCACGATGAGCCAGTCCAGAGCCTGGTCCATTGCGCTGGCGGCGTCCTGCGCCGATGAAGGCGAAGGGGAGCGGTGGGTGTCCGTCACGGTGTTTCCTCGGCAGTGTCTGTGCACGGCTGTTTTTTTAGTGAAGCGTAAAAGTCGGGCAAGGGTAACAAAGCCCGATGATCAGTGCAGTCGATCCTGAGGTTTACAGAAAAGCCCTACGGCATCAGTCGCCATTCAAACGCTCGGCGACACCGATGCAGATGGTCATGATCAGTTTGAGTTCTTTCTGCACCGTGCTGAGAGAGACGCTCAGTTCTTCGGCGATTTCCTGATAGCTGCGCCCGTGCAGACGGCTGAGGATGAAGATTTGTTGTTGGCGGGGGCTGAGTTCACCGAGGCTCACGTTCAGACGCTCCAGCAATTGTTCGGCGTGGGCGGCGTCTTCGGCGCTGCTGGCGGGGGCGGCGACGCTGTGCACCACGTCCTGCGGCACGTCGTCGACCATGGTGCGTGAATGAATCTTGCGCGCACGCAAATGGTCCAGCGCCAGGTTGCGCGCGGTCTGGAAGACAAAGGGTTCAAGGTGATCGATGGCCCGTTCGCCCAGCGCCCGGGTGACGCGCAGGTAGGTTTCCTGCAACAGGTCTTCGGCGGTGCTGTGGTTGTTGACCATCCGTTCCAGGGTCCGCAGCAGCGAGGTGCGCTGGGCGAGGAAGACGTGATTGAAGTGTGATTGACTCACGGGAGGACCTGATCCATTTCGAGCGAATGATAATGCTTATCATCCGCCCGAATGGTCAAGTGTTGATTTGTCAAAGGTGGGTAAAGCTTTTGCCCGCTCTCAAAAGGGCGGCAGCGGTTTTATTCCGCGTTGCACAGCGCCAGGCAGTTATCGAGCATGCGGTTGGAGAAGCCCCACTCGTTGTCGTACCAGGCAAGTACTTTCAGCAGTTTGCCGCTGGCTTTGGTGTGGTTGGCGTCGAAGATCGACGACAGCGGGTTGTGGTTGAAGTCGCTCGAAACCAGCGGCAGAGTGTTGTAGCCAAGGATCTTCGAATGCTGGCTCGCGGCTTTCATCAGTGCATTGACTTCATCGGCCGAGGCTTCGCGCTTCAACTGCACGGTCAGGTCAACCAGTGACACATTGATCACCGGTACGCGCACGGCCATGCCGGTCAGCTTGCCCGCCAGTTCCGGCAGCACCAGGCCCACGGCTTCGGCAGCGCCGGTCTTGCTCGGGATCATGTTCTGGGTGGCGGAGCGCGCTCGGTACGGGTCGGTGTGATAGACGTCGGTCAGGTTCTGGTCGTTGGTGTAGGCATGAATGGTGGTCATCAGACCGCTTTCGATGCCCAACTCGCGGTGCAGCACTTGCGCGACTGGCGCGAGGCAGTTGGTGGTGCACGACGCGTTGGAAATGATCTGGTGCGACTGGCGCAGAATGTCGTGGTTCACACCGTAAACGACGGTGGCATCGGCGCCTTTGGCCGGGGCCGAGATAATCACTTTGCGTGCGCCGGCGGTAATATGCGCAGCGGCTTTGGCCCGGTCGGTGAACAGACCGGTGCATTCGAACACCACATCAATCTTTTCCGCGGCCCATGGCAGGTCGGCCGGGTTGCGGATGGCGCTGACCGAAATGCGGTCGCCGTTGACGGTCAGGCTCTCGTTGTCATGAGCCACTTCGGCGTCGAATGTGCCATGAACGGTGTCGTACTTGAGCAGATGCGCATTAATCGCGCTGTCGCCCAGATCGTTGATGGCGACGATCTGCAAATCCTGACGATAGCCTTGGGTATACAGTGCGCGCAGGACATTACGGCCGATGCGGCCAAAACCATTGATTGCGATTCGAAGAGTCATTGAACAGCGCCGCCGTCGTTTTGTTGTTGGAATTACAAGATTATTCGCATAAAAATAGAAAACAAGCCTTTTTAGTGGCAATATTTTGTTTTATCTACAACGAGTGACCTGAATCAACTGGTCCGAATGATCAACAAAACCGTTCGTCATCCCACGCGAACGGGCTTTTGATCAGCATAGACAATCAGGTCGCCACATCCGTTAGCCTGGAGTTCTACACATGCATCCCCGCGTTCTTGAGGTCACCGAACGGCTTATCGCCCGCAGCCGCGCCACGCGTCAGGCTTACCTTGCGCTGATTCGCGGCGCTGCAACTGACGGGCCGATGCGCGGCAAACTGCAATGCGCCAACTTCGCCCACGGCGTGGCCGGGTGTGGCAGCGAAGACAAGCACAGCCTGCGGATGATGAACTCGGCCAACATCGCGATTGTTTCGTCATATAACGACATGCTCTCGGCGCACCAGCCGTACGAAGTCTTCCCGGAACAGATCAAGAACGCCCTGCGCGAAATCGGTTCGGTCGGCCAGTTCGCCGGCGGCACGCCTGCCATGTGCGACGGCGTGACCCAGGGCGAGCCGGGCATGGAGCTAAGCCTGCCGAGCCGCGAAGTGATCGCAATGTCGACGGCGGTGGCGCTGTCCCACAACATGTTCGACGGCGCGCTGATGCTCGGCATCTGCGACAAGATCGTGCCGGGCCTGATGATGGGCTCTCTGCGTTTTGGTCACTTGCCGACGATTTTCGTCCCGGGCGGGCCGATGGTCTCGGGGATTTCCAACAAGGAAAAAGCCGACGTGCGGCAGAAGTACGCCGAAGGCAAGGCAACCCGCGAAGAGCTGCTGGAATCGGAAATGAAGTCCTACCACAGCCCCGGCACCTGCACCTTCTACGGCACCGCCAACACCAACCAGTTGCTGATGGAAGTCATGGGCCTGCACTTGCCGGGCGCATCGTTCGTCAACCCGAACACGCCGCTGCGTGAGGCCCTGACTCGCGAAGCCGCGCATCAGGTCACGCGCCTGACCAAACAGAATGGCAACTTCCTGCCGATCGGCGAAATCGTCGACGAGAAGGCGCTGGTCAACTCGATCGTCGCGCTGCACGCCACCGGCGGCTCGACCAACCACACCCTGCATATGCCGGCCATCGCCATGGCGGCAGGCATTCAACTGACCTGGCAGGACATGGCCGACCTCTCCGAAGTCGTGCCGACCCTGAGCCACGTATATCCGAACGGCAAGGCTGACATCAACCACTTCCAGGCGGCGGGCGGCATGTCGTTCCTGATCCGCGAACTGCTCGAAGCCGGCCTGTTGCACGAAGACGTCAACACCGTGCTCGGCCACGGCCTGAGCCAGTACACCAAGGAGCCGTTCCTCGATAACGGCAAGTTGGTGTGGCGCGAAGGCCCGACCGACAGCCTCGACGAAAACATCCTGCGCCCGGTGGCCCGTGCGTTCTCGGCAGAGGGCGGCTTGCGCGTGATGGAGGGCAACCTCGGTCGCGGCGTGATGAAAGTGTCCGCCGTCGCGCTGGAAAACCAGATCGTCGAAGCGCCGGCCATGGTGTTCCAGGATCAGCAGGATCTGGCCGACGCCTTCAAGGCCGGTTTGCTGGAGAAGGATTTTGTCGCGGTGATGCGCTTCCAGGGCCCGCGCTCCAACGGCATGCCGGAACTGCACAAGATGACGCCGTTCCTCGGCGTGCTGCAGGATCGAGGCTTCAAGGTGGCGTTGGTGACAGACGGGCGCATGTCCGGCGCTTCGGGGAAAATCCCGGCGGCGATTCACGTCAGCCCCGAGGCTTATGTCGGCGGCGCTTTGGCGCGCGTGCAAGAGGGCGATATCATCCGCGTCGATGGCGTCAAAGGCACTTTGGAACTCAAGGTGGACGCTGCCGAATTCGCAGCGCGCGAACCCGCCAAAGGCCTGTTGGGCAACAACATCGGCAGCGGTCGCGAACTGTTTGGCTTCATGCGTTTGGCCTTCAGCTCGGCGGAGCAGGGCGCCAGCGCCTTCACTTCTGCCCTGGAGACGCTTAATTGAAACTGGCTTTGGTCGGTGACATCGGAGGCACCAACGCGCGGTTCGCGTTGTGGAAAGATCAGCAGCTCGAATCGGTTCAGGTGCTGGCCACGGCCGACCATGCCAGCCCGGAAGAGGCGATCAGCCTCTACCTCAGCAGGCTCGGTCTGGCGCCGGGCGCCATCGGTTCGGTGTGTCTGTCGGTGGCGGGGCCGGTGAGCGGCGATGAGTTCAAGTTCACCAACAACCACTGGCGCCTGAGCCGCAAGGCGTTCTGCCAGACCTTGCAGGTCGATCAGTTGTTGCTGATCAACGACTTCTCGGCGATGGCGCTGGGCATGACCCGTTTGCAACCCGGCGAATTCCGCGTGGTCTGCGAAGGCACGCCGGAGCCATTGCGCCCGGCGGTAGTGATCGGCCCTGGCACTGGCCTGGGCGTCGGCACCTTGCTCGATCTCGGTGAAGGGCGGTTTGCCGCGTTGCCGGGCGAGGGCGGTCATGTCGATCTGCCGCTGAGCAGTCCGCGTGAAACCCAGCTCTGGCAGCACATCCACAACGAAATCGGCCACGTCAGCGCGGAAACCGCGTTGAGCGGCGGCGGCTTGCCGCGGGTCTACCGGGCGATCTGCGCGGTGGATGGTCATGAACCGAAACTCGATACGCCGGAAGCCATCACTGCGGCGGGGCTTGCAGGCGACCCGATTGCCCTGGAAGTGCTGGAGCAGTTCTGCTGCTGGCTCGGTCGCGTGGCCGGCAACAACGTGCTGACAACGGGCGGCCGTGGCGGGGTGTACATCGTGGGCGGCGTGATTCCGCGTTTTGCCGATTTCTTCCTCGAAAGCGGTTTCGCCCGCAGTTTTGCCGACAAGGGCTGCATGAGCGATTACTTCAAGGGGATTCCGGTGTGGCTGGTGACGGCGCCGTACTCGGGGCTCGTCGGTGCAGGAGTGGCGCTCGAACAATCCGGTCAATGATCATTCCCACGCCGGGCGTGGGAACCCTCGACACATCAGGCATAATCCGCCCAATTCCAACAACAAGGATGCCTTCGAAGTGAGCTCAGTCAACAAGTCGATTTTGTTGGTCGATGACGACCAGGAGATACGCGAGTTGCTGGAAACCTACCTGACCCGCGCGGGTTTTCAGGTACGGGCCACGGCGGATGGCGCCGGTTTTCGTCAGGCGCTTAACGAGGCGCCGAGCGATCTGGTGATCCTCGATGTGATGCTGCCGGATGAAGATGGCTTCAGCCTGTGCCGCTGGGTGCGCCAGCATCCGCGTCAGGCCCAGGTGCCGATCATCATGCTCACCGCCAGTTCCGACGAAGCCGACCGGGTCATCGGCCTGGAGCTCGGCGCCGACGATTACCTCGGCAAACCTTTCAGCCCCCGCGAACTGCAGGCCCGGATCAAGGCCCTGCTGCGCCGCGCCCAATTCGGCCAGGAACGCGGCGGCAGTGAAGTGCTGGCGTTCGATGAATGGCGGCTGGACATGGTCAGCCATCGGCTGTTTCACGCCGACGGCGAGGAGGTGATTCTGTCCGGCGCCGACTTCGCCCTGTTGAAACTGTTTCTTGATCATCCCCAGGAAATCCTCGACCGCGACACCATCGGCAACGCCACCCGTGGCCGCGACCTGATGCCCCTCGACCGCATCGTCGACATGGCCGTCAGCCGTTTGCGCCAGCGTCTGCGCGACACCGAAAAACCGCCGCGCCTGATCCGCACCGTGCGTGGCAGCGGCTACCAACTGGCAGCCAATGTGGTTGCCGGCAATGGTCACTGAGTTCCTGCGCACCACCGCGCGCAAAGTGCCGATGCCGCGTTCGCTGCTCGGGCGGATGCTGCTGCTGACGTTGCTCGCGGTGTTGTTCGCCCAGACGCTGTCCAGCGTGATCTGGGTGTCCCAATTGCGCGCGACCCAGCTCGAAGGCCTGGTCACCAGCGCCCGCAGCCTCGCCCATTCGATGACCGCCAGCGTCAGTTATTTCCGCTCGTTGCCGGTGGCTTATCGGCCGCTGGTGCTCGACCAATTGCGCAGCATGGGCGGCACGCGTTTTGTGGTGACACTGAATGACAAACCGCTGGGCATGGAGGTGTTGCCGGTGACGCCGCGCAAGGCCGCGGTGCTGAAAGCGGTGGATGAAGTGCTGCGCCAGTCGCTGGGCCAGGACACCGACATTCTGGTGACCTTCGTCAGCCCCGATGACTTACGGATCTTCAACGCCGGGTTGAAACTTGATGAGTTGCCGCGTTCGTGGGCGCATTACGCGTTGACCCTGGAACCGGTGAATCCACCGGTGCTGGTGACCCAGATTCAATTGGCGCCGGGTGAATGGCTGTACATCGCCTCGCTGCTGCCCGAACCCTACACCAGTCTTGAAGAACAGGGTCTGCCGACCCAGCAAGTGTGGTTCATCGTCTTCACCAGTGGTTTTCTGTTGTTGTTCATCGGTCTGCTGGTGCACTGGCAGAGCCGGCCGCTAAAGCGTCTGGCGCGAGCCGCGCGGGATTTGTCGCTGGGCGCCGACGTCGAGCCGGTGGCCGAGGGCGGCGGCAGTGAAGTGGTCGAAGTGGGCCGCGCCTTCAACACCATGCGCGAACGCATCAGCCGTTACCTGACCGAGCGTAGTCAGTTGTTCAGCGCGATTTCCCATGACTTGCGTACACCGATTACGCGACTGCGCCTTCGGGTCGAACTGCTGGAAGACGAGAAGCTGCAAACCAAGTTCGGCCGCGATCTGGACGAACTGGAGCTGCTGGTCAAAGGCGCGCTGCAATGCGTGAAGGACACCGACATCCACGAAAACATCGAGCCGGTGGATCTCAATCATGTACTCGACTGCCTGGTGGAACCGTATCTGGCGCCCAACGGCAATGGCCGCGTGACCCAGCAGGGGCGGGCGCTGGCGGCGTATCCGGGCAAGCCATTGGCGCTCAAGCGCTGCATCGGCAACCTGATCGACAACGCGTTGAAGTACGGCCAGAACGCGCACCTGCACATCGATGACGACGAAAGCGCATTCGTGCTGCATGTCGACGATGAAGGGCCGGGCGTGCCGGAGCAGCGGCTGGAGCAGGTGTTCGAGCCGCACTTCCGCTTGGCGGGACAGCAGCAGGGTTACGGGCTGGGGTTGGGGATCGCCCGCAACATTGCTCATAGCCATGGGGGGGAGGTGACGTTGCAGAATCTGCGTGAGGGTGGATTACGCGT
Source organism: Pseudomonas sp. B7 (assembly GCF_016735645.1). Taxonomy (NCBI): domain Bacteria; kingdom Pseudomonadati; phylum Pseudomonadota; class Gammaproteobacteria; order Pseudomonadales; family Pseudomonadaceae; genus Pseudomonas; species Pseudomonas sp. B7. The sequence continues at coordinate 546,234 of NZ_JAERRE010000001.1, read as the reverse complement.
GACCCTGCAATTGCCGCGTTCGGCGGATTGATCTGATTGTCACCGCTCGGTGACAAAACCCGCCCCCTTCGTTACAAGACCCTCCCGGCCCGTTGTTTAGACTGCCCGCAGTCATAACAACAAAAAAGGCCACCCATGGATCACTTCAATCCGGGCTTCAGCAGTTGGCTGAACGCCCCTGCCCACCAGCAATGGCTCGCCGATGAAGGCCTGCGCCTGCTGGCGTTCGCCAAGGCTTCACGGTTGCCCGAGGGCTTTGGCAATCTCGATGAGCGCGGCCAGCTTCAGGCCGGCGCGCAAGCCGAAACCATGAACACCGCGCGCATGACCCACAGCTTCGCCATGGCCCACATTCAGGGCCTGCCGGGATTCGCCGAGCTGGTCGATCACGGCATTGCGGCCCTGCGCGGCCCGTTGCGTGATGCGCTGCACGGTGGCTGGTTCGCCGTCGCCGAACACCGTGATGGCAACACCGGCAAGAACGCCTATCTGCATGCTTTCGTCGCGCTCGCGGCCAGTTCCGCTGTGGTCGCCCAGCGTCCCGGCGCGCAGGCGTTGCTGGATGACGCCATCGACATCATCGACACGTATTTCTGGAGCGAAGAAGAGGGCGCCATGCGCGAGTTCTTCAATCGCGACTGGCGCGAAGAGGAAGCCTATCGCGGCGCCAACAGCAACATGCACGCCACCGAAGCGTTCCTCGCTTTGGCCGATGTCACCGACGACCCGCGCTGGCTGGTGCGTGCGCAGCGCATCGTCGAGCGGGTGATTCACGGGCACGCCGCTGCCAACGATTACCTGGTGATCGAGCATTTCGACCGCAACTGGCAGCCGCTGCGCGACTACAACCATGACAATCCCGCCGACGGTTTCCGTCCCTACGGCACCACGCCGGGGCACGGTTTCGAGTGGGCGCGGCTGTTGCTGCACCTCGAAGCCGCGCGGGTCCAGGCTGGCATGCTCACCCCCGGCTGGCTGGCCACCGACGCGCAAAAGCTGTTCGAACAAAACTGCCGCCATGGCTGGGACGTCGACGGTGCGCCGGGCATCGTTTATACCCTCGACTGGAACAACAAAGCCGTGGTGCGCCATCGCCTGCACTGGACCCACGCCGAGGCCAGCGCTGCCGCCAGTGCCTTGCTCAAACGCACCGGCGATGCGCAGTACGAAACCTGGTATCGCCTGTTCTGGGAATTTTGCGAAACGTATTTCATCGACCGCTGCGACGGCAGCTGGCATCACGAACTTGACCCGCAAAACCGCCCGAGCGCCGATATCTGGGCGGGCAAACCGGATCTGTACCACGCCTGGCAGGCCGTGCTGATTCCGCGTCTGCCGCTGGCGCCGAGCATGGCCAGTGCTCTGGCACACCTGTCTCGAAGCGTTCCTGTGTAACCATGTGGTGACATTCGCGCGTCCCTTCGTTACCTGCGGGGGGAAACGCTCTGTTTAAACTCGTGTGCAGCGCAAGCACCAGACTTGCATGCATAACAACAAGAAAGGTACATCTCAGATGAATGCGATTTCTCGCCTCGCTACTGTCATTTCTGTCGCCTCCCTGTTCCCGCTCGCTGTGCTGCCCCTGAGTGTTTCCGCTGCCGAATCCAAAGGTTCGGTGGAAGTCGTGCATTGGTGGACGTCCGGTGGCGAAAAAGCTGCCGTCGATGTGCTCAAGGCACAAGTCGAGAAAGACGGTTTCACCTGGAAAGACGGCGCTGTCGCCGGCGGTGGCGGTGCGACTGCCATGACCGTGCTGAAAAGCCGCGCGGTAGCCGGCAACCCGCCGGGCGTTGCCCAGATCAAAGGCCCGGACATCCAGGAATGGGCGTCGACCGGTCTGCTCGACACTGACGTCCTGAAAGACGTTTCCAAGTCCGAGAAGTGGGACAGCCTGCTCGACAAGAAAGTCTCCGACACCGTGAAGTTCGAAGGTGATTACGTAGCCGTACCGGTGAACATTCACCGCGTGAACTGGCTGTGGATCAACCCGGAAGTCTTCAAGAAAGCCGGTATCGAAAAAGCCCCGACCACCCTCGAAGAATTCTACGCCGCCGGCGACAAGCTGAAAGCGGCGGGCTTCATTCCGCTGGCCCACGGCGGTCAGCCATGGCAGGACAGCACCGTGTTCGAAGCGGTCGTGCTGTCGGTGATGGGTGTTGATGGTTACAAGAAAGCCCTGGTCGACCTGGACAACGCTGCCCTGACCGGCCCGGAAATGGTCAAGGCCCTGACCGAGCTGAAGAAAGTCGCGACCTACATGGACCAGGACGGCAAAGGCCAGGACTGGAACCTGGAAGCGGCCAAGGTCATCAACGGCAAGGCCGGCATGCAGATCATGGGTGACTGGGCCAAGTCCGAATGGACCGCCGCCAAGAAAGTCGCCGGCAAGGACTACGAGTGCGTAGCGTTCCCGGGCACCGACAAGGCGTTCACCTACAACATCGACTCCCTGGCCGTGTTCAAGCAGAAGGACGCGGGCACCGCGGCCGGTCAGCAGGACATCGCCAAAGTCGTGCTGGGTGAAAACTTCCAGAAAGTCTTCAGCATCAACAAGGGCTCGATCCCGGTGCGTAACGACATGCTCGCCGACATGGGCAAGTACGGTTTCGACTCCTGCGCGCAGACCGCTGCCAAAGACTTCCTGGCAGACGCCAAGAACGGTGGCTTGCAGCCAAGCATGGCGCACAACATGGCGACCACGCTGGCCGTGCAGGGTGCGTTCTTTGATGTCGTGACCAACTACATCAACGACCCGAAAGCCGACCCGGCCGACGCTGCGAAGAAACTCGGCACCGCCATCAAGGCTGCCAAGTAACGTCAGCGTAGAGCAGCTGCAAGCTTCAGGTCGCGCATCGGCCTGAAGCCTGCAGTTTGCAGCGGTCCTTCATTTTCTTTACTGGATCTTCCCATGAGTTCTGTTGCTGTGTTCAGCAAGGCCTCGCCGTTCGACGCATTGCAGCGCTGGCTACCGAAACTGGTGCTGGCGCCGAGCATGTTCATCGTTCTGGTGGGCTTCTATGGCTATATCCTCTGGACGTTTGTCCTGTCGTTCACCACGTCGACCTTCCTGCCGAACTACAAATGGGCAGGCCTGGCGCAATACGAGCGCCTGTTCGACAACGACCGCTGGTGGGTGGCGAGCAAGAACCTGGCCGTGTTCGGCGGCATGTTCATCGGTATCACCCTGGTGATCGGCGTATTGCTGGCAGTGTTCCTCGACCAGCGGATCCGTCGCGAGGGCTTTATCCGCACCATTTACCTGTACCCGATGGCGCTCTCGATGATCGTCACCGGTACCGCGTGGAAATGGCTGCTCAACCCGGGCATGGGCCTGGACAAATTGCTGCGGGACTGGGGCTGGGAAGGCTTCCGTCTCGACTGGCTGATCGACCCGGATCGCGTGGTGTATTGCCTGGTGATCGCGGCGGTCTGGCAAGCTTCGGGCTTTATCATGGCGATGTTCCTCGCCGGTCTGCGTGGCGTTGATCAGTCGATCATCCGTGCCGCCCAGATCGACGGCGCGAGCATGCCGCGCATCTACTGGAAAGTGGTGCTGCCAAGCCTGCGTCCGGTGTTCTTCAGTGCGGTGATGATCCTGGCGCACATCGCGATCAAGAGCTTCGACCTGGTAGCGGCCATGACGGCCGGCGGCCCGGGTTATTCCTCCGATTTGCCGGCGATGTTCATGTACTCGTTCACCTTCAGCCGTGGACAAATGGGCATGGGTTCGGCCAGTGCAATCCTGATGCTCGGTGCGATCCTCGCGATCATCGTGCCTTACCTGTACTCCGAGCTGAGGACCAAGCGTCATGACTAGTCTCGCTTCGAAACCCGCCATCAGCCTGAGTCGCATCGCGATCTACGCGGTGCTGATCCTCGCGGTCCTGCTGTATCTGGTACCGCTGGTGGTCATGCTGCTGACCAGCTTCAAGACCCCGGAAGACATCTCCACCGGCAACCTGCTGAGCTGGCCGACCGTGGTCAGCGGCATCGGCTGGGTGAAAGCCTGGGCGACCGTTGACGGCTACTTCTGGAACTCGATCAAGATCACCGTTCCGGCCGTGATCATCTCCACCGCCATCGGTGCGTTGAACGGTTACGTACTGTCGTTCTGGCGCTTCCGCGGTTCGCAGCTGTTCTTCGGTCTGCTGTTGTTCGGCTGCTTCCTGCCGTTCCAGACGGTGTTGCTGCCGGCGTCGTTCACCCTCGGCAAGATGGGCCTGGCGAGTACCACCACCGGCCTTGTGTTCATCCATGTGGTCTACGGTCTGGCGTTCACCACGCTGTTCTTCCGTAACTACTACGTGAGCATTCCGGATGCGCTGATCAAGGCGGCGCGCCTCGATGGCGCGGGCTTCTTCACCATCTTCCGCCAGATCATCCTGCCGATGTCGACGCCGATCATCATGGTCTGCCTGATCTGGCAGTTCACCCAGATCTGGAACGACTTCCTGTTCGGCGTGGTGTTCTCCAGCGGTGATTCGCAACCGATCACGGTGGCGCTGAACAACCTGGTCAACACCAGCACCGGGGCCAAGGAATACAACGTGGACATGGCGGCGGCGATGATCGCCGGGCTGCCGACCCTGCTGGTCTATGTGGTCGCAGGCAAGTATTTCGTGCGCGGGCTGACGGCCGGCGCAGTCAAGGGGTAATCATGGCTACGCTCGAACTTCGCAATGTAAACAAGACCTACGGTGCCGGCCTGCCGGACACCCTGAAGAACATCGAACTGTCGATCAAGGACGGTGAGTTCCTGATCCTCGTCGGGCCTTCGGGCTGCGGCAAGTCGACCCTGATGAACTGCATCGCCGGCCTGGAAACCATCACCGGCGGCGCGATCATGATCGGTGACCAGGACGTCAGCGGCATGAGCCCCAAGGATCGCGACATCGCCATGGTGTTCCAGTCCTACGCGCTGTACCCGACCATGAGCGTGCGCGAGAACATCGAGTTCGGTCTGAAGATCCGCAAGATGAGCCAGTCGGCGATCGACGAAGAAGTCGCCCGCGTGGCCAAGCTGTTGCAGATCGAGCACCTGCTCAATCGCAAGCCGGGCCAGCTCTCCGGCGGTCAGCAACAGCGCGTGGCGATGGGCCGTGCGCTGGCGCGTCGACCGAAGATCTACCTGTTTGACGAACCGCTGTCCAACCTCGACGCTAAGCTGCGCGTCGAGATGCGCACCGAAATGAAACTGATGCACCAGCGCCTGAAAACCACCACGGTCTACGTGACCCACGACCAGATCGAAGCGATGACCCTGGGCGACAAAGTGGCGGTGATGAAGGACGGGATCATCCAGCAGTTCGGTACGCCGAAAGAGATCTACAACGACCCGGCCAACCTGTTCGTGGCGAGCTTCATCGGTTCGCCGCCGATGAACTTCATCCCGCTGCGCCTGCAACGCAAGGACGGCCGTCTGGTGGCGCTGCTCGACAGCGGCCAGGCCCGTTGCGAATTGCCGATGGCGATGCAGGACGCCGGTCTCGAAGACCGCGAAGTGATCCTCGGCCTGCGCCCGGAGCAGATTGTCCTGGCCAATGGCGAGGGCAATGGCTTGCCGAGCATCAAGGCTGAAGTGCAGGTCACCGAGCCGACCGGTCCGGACACCCTGGTGTTCGTCAACCTCAACGACACCAAGGTCTGCTGCCGTCTGGCGCCGGATGTGGCGCCGCAGGTGGGTGAGACCCTGACCCTGCAATTCGATCCGTCGAAAGTGCTGCTGTTCGATGCCAAGTCCGGCGAGCGCCTGGGGGGTGCGGGCCTGCCGAAAACCGAGTCGCACAGCGCCAACGTGGCCCAGTTCAAGGGTCGCTGATCAACAAATGCGGGAGCGGGCTCGCCCGTTTCCGCAGGGAGCACGCGGTGCGTGGCCTGTCGCGCACCGCATCAGATGTAAACCGCGTTAGATAAGAAGAACAGTTAATAACAATAAAACGAGGATGTAGGGATGAAGAAGAACAACAACGCTCAGCGAATCGGCCAGTTGTCAGCGGTTGCGGCAATGATGCTGGCCGGCAGCGTCCACGCGGCTGACGCGTTCAGCTCCGATTCGGAGTGGATGACCGGGGACTGGGGTGGCGAACGTACCAAGCTGATCGAGCAGGGTATCGACATCAAGATGGACTACGTCGGTGAGGTGGGCGGCAACCTGCACGGCGGCTACAACAACGACAAGACGGCGCGTTACTCCGACCAGTTCGGTCTGGGCGTGGCGCTGGACCTGCAGAAACTGTGGGGCTGGGACAACACTCAGGCCAAGATCCAGCTGACCAACCGTAATGGCGAAAACATTTCCAACGACCGTGTTGGCGATCCGCGTGCTGGCACACTCAGCTCCTCGCAGGAAGTCTACGGTCGTGGCCACATGGTGCGTCTGACCCAGTTGTGGATCAAACACCAGTTCTTCGACAACAAGCTCGACGTCAAGGCCGGTTACTTCGGCGAAGGCGAAGACTTCAACACCTTCCCGTGCGAGTTCCAGAACCTGGCGTTCTGCGGTTCGCAAGTGGGTAACTGGGCGACCAACATCTGGTACAACTGGCCAGTCAGCCAGGCGGCGATTCGCGTCAAGTACAACATCAACGACGAGCTCTACGCGCAGATCGGTGCGTACAACCAGAACCCGTCGCAGCTGGAACACGGCAACGGCTTCAAGTTGAGCGGCAGCGGCACCAAAGGCACCGTGTTGCCAGTGGAACTGGTCTGGTCGCCTAACCCGAACGGCCTGCCGGGCGAATACCGTGTCGGTTACTACAAGAGCACGGCCGATGCCGACGACGTTCGCGAAGACGTCAACGGTTTCGACGCTGCGACCACCGGTGATGCCTACCGTACCCACAGCAGCAAGCACGGTTACTGGTTCGTTGCACAGCAGCAACTCACCAGCCACAACGGTGACAAGAGCCGTGGTCTGAGCATTGCTGCCAACGCTACGTTCCACGACAAGGACACCAACTTCATCGACAACTACCAGTCCGTGATGTTTGTGTACAAAGGCCTGTTCGATGCGCGTCCGAAGGATGACTTCGGTATTGGTGCTGCGCGTATTCACGTCAACGATGACGTGAAGAAAAACGCCGAACTGCTCAACGTCTCCAACGGTGTTTCGGACTACGACAATCCGGTGTTCGCGCCGATTCGTGAAACCGAATACAACTACGAGATCAACTACGGCTTCCATGTGACCAACTGGCTGACCGTACGCCCCAACCTGCAATACATCACTCATCCTGGCGGTGTGGATGAAGTGGATAACGCTTTGGTCGCTGGCCTGAAAATTCAGTCTACGTTCTGACGCGTCTGCGATAAGCTCCTCTCTATGTGCGCATATTTGCGGACAGCCAAGGCTGTCCGCTTTTTTTTGGACAGGGGTGTCGCAGCCCATGAAAGTTGAATCTGGAACCGTGGCCCATGCATGAGCATCCGCTGCAACGCTTCTTCAAATCCCTGCGCGAACGACCGGTGTTCGCCTGGGAGCGCTATCAGATGCGCGATGTGCTGGTGATCGATCATCCGCTGTGTCAGGCGGTGTTCAGTCGTCAGGGCGCGCAGTTGCTGCACTTTCAGCCGCGCGGGCAAAAACCGTGGCTGTGGTGCGCGGCGAAGTGGCCGCATGTCGGCGCGATTCGCGGCGGCGTGCCGGTTTGCTGGCCGTGGTATGGCCGTCACCCGAGCGAAAACGCGTGGCCGTCCCATGGCTGGGCGCGATTGCTCGACTGGAAACTGCTCGACAGCAGCACCAGCGATGATGGCGTGCGCCTGCATTGGCAATTGCAACTGTGCGACTGGCAGGTGGATCTGCACGCGCACCTGGGCGAACGCATGGAATTGCGCCTGAGCACCGAGCATCAGGACGACATGCCGTGCCAGTTGAGCCAGGCTTTGCACGCGTACTGGCGTATTGGCGACGTGAGTGAGATAGCGCTGTCTGGGCTCGAGGGCGCGCAGGGATACGACCAGTTGAACCGTGAGGTTTGCCAGCAGGAAGGTGAGTTGCGGGTCGATGGTGGCTGTCAGCGGGTGTTCCAGCACGACGGCGAACTGCAGCTCAAGGATCACGCCTGGCAGCGCGAGTTGTGCATCGATACCGGTGACAGCGCGGACACGGTGGTGTGGCATCCGGGGGCGCGGCCGCTGTTGGGCGTGAGCTGGGATGAGATCTCGGAGTTTGTCTGTGTTGAAGCGGCGGCGGGTGGCACCGACAGCCTGCATCTGGCGCCGGGGGAGAAGGCGCATTTGAGTTTGCAGGCTTGGGCTGGGGTTTGAGTGTGTCAGTTAGACCGCTGCCCTCACCCTAACCCTCTCCCGGGGGGAGAGGGGACTGACCGAGTTGGATTGGCTATGTACATCGACCTGCGACTGCGGCGGTGATCTTGGCTTGGCCAAGCCAGAGGTCGCGGTGACCGGAATCCATAATCAACTCGGTCGTTCAGGTCGATGTCTAGCGCAAGACACCTCGGTCGGCCCCCTCTCCCTCCGGGAGAGGGCTGGGGTGAGGGGCTTTTGATCTCTAGTTAGTTGAACTCGTCACCCACCGGATACCGGCTCGCATTCAAGCTCTCTTTGATCTTGCGCAGATGCGGCTGGAAATCCACCCCGCGACGCAACGTCATCCCCGTCGCCAGCACATCCAGCACGGTCAACTGAATGATCCGCGAAGTCATCGGCATATAGATGTCAGTGTCTTCCGGCAGCGGAATATTCAGGCTCAGCGTACTGGCCTTGGCCAGCGGCGAATTCTCTGCCGTCAGGCCGAGCACCGAAGCGCCGTTCTCGCGGGCGATGCGCGCCACTTCCACCAGCTCGCGGGTGCGCCCGGTGTAGGAAATGATCACGAACAGCTCGCCGGTGTGCGCCACCGAGGCAATCATCCGTTGCATCAGCACATCGGCGTGGGCGGTGACCGCCAGGTTGAAGCGGAAGAACTTGTGCTGTGCATCCAAAGCCACCGGAGCCGAAGCACCGAGGCCGAAGAAGTGGATCTGCCGGGCCTGGATCAACAGGTCGACGGCGCGGCTGATCAGGTTCGGGTCCAGCGCCTGGCAGGCGCTGTCCAAAGACGCGATCGCACTGCCGAAAATCTTCTGCGTGTAAGCCTCGGGATTGTCGTCGGCTTCTACTGCACGGCTGACATACGCCGCGCCGCTGGCCAGACTCTGGGCCAGTTGCAGCTTGAGTTCGGGGTAGCCGCTGACACCGAACGAACGGCAGAAACGGTTGACCGTCGGTTCACTGACCGACGCCGCCTGGGCGAGGGCGGCGATGCTGAAGCGGGTGGCCTGCTGTGGGTTGAGCAGGATCACTTCGGCGACTTTGCGTTCGGCCTTGTTCAGCTCTTCAAGGCGACTCTGGATCTGTTCCAGTAAATTTCGCACGCGGTCCATAAGAATTCCTAGATTCACCGGCGCCGATAAGCGCGCGGCTATGCAAATTGGGCCTTTGATGTGGCCCGTGACGGTGGCCTATCCTACTGATGGCTCCGACCGACCACCACTCGGAATCTGTATTTTGCGAAAATGTTGTGGTTATTACTACATTTTCCCTTGAGTGATGCCTTGAAAAAAGGTATTTGTAGCTTAACTTGATAAAAGAACAAACATCATGCCTTCGATTACGGTTGAACCGTGCACCTTCGCCTTGTTCGGCGCCTTGGGCGATCTGGCCCTGCGCAAGCTGTTTCCTGCCCTTTATCACCTGGATGGCGCCGGCCTGCTGCACGAGGATACGCGCATTATCGCACTGGCCCGTGAGGCGGGCACCGAGCAGCAGCACCTGGCGTTCATCGCCGCCGAGCTGCGCCGTTACGTGGGCAAGGAACTGGACGAGGCCGTGGCCGAGCGCTTTCTGGCGCGCCTGACCTACCTGCACGTCGACTTCCTCAAGGCTGAAGATTACATGGCGCTGGCCGAACTGGCCGGCAGCACGCAACGCATAATTGCCTACTTCGCCACCCCGGCGGCGGTGTACGGCGCGATCTGCGAGAACCTGGCGAACGTCGGTCTGGCGGAAAACACCCGCGTGGTACTGGAAAAACCGATCGGCTCCGACCTCGAATCCTCGCGCAAGGTCAACGACGCCGTGGCGCAGTTCTTCCCGGAGAACCGCACCTACCGCATCGACCACTACCTGGGCAAAGAAACCGTTCAGAACCTGATCGCCCTGCGTTTCGCCAACAGTCTGTTCGAAACCCAGTGGAACCAGAACTACATCTCCCACGTGGAAATTACCGTGGCCGAGAAGGTCGGTATCGAAGGCCGCTGGGGGTACTTCGACAAGGCCGGCCAGCTGCGGGACATGATCCAGAACCACCTGCTGCAACTGCTCTGCCTGATCGCCATGGACCCGCCGGCCGACCTGTCCGCCGACAGCATCCGCGACGAGAAGGTCAAGGTGCTCAAGGCCTTGGCGCCGATCAGTCCGGAAGGCCTGACCACGCAAGTGGTGCGCGGCCAGTACATCGCCGGGCACAGCGAAGGCAAGTCCGTGCCGGGCTACCTCGAAGAGCCGAATTCCAACGCCCAGAGCGACACCGAAACCTTTGTCGCCCTGCGTGCCGACATCCGCAACTGGCGCTGGGCCGGGGTGCCGTTCTACCTGCGTACCGGCAAGCGTATGCCGCAGAAACTGTCGCAGATCGTCATCCACTTCAAGGAACCGTCGCACTACATCTTCGCCCCCGAGCAGCGCCTGCAGATCAGCAACAAACTGATCATCCGCCTGCAACCGGACGAAGGTATTTCCTTGCGCGTGATGACCAAGGAGCAAGGCCTGGACAAGGGCATGCAACTGCGCAGCGGTCCGCTGCAACTGAATTTTTCCGACACCTGGCGCAGCGCCCGGATCCCCGATGCCTACGAGCGGTTGTTGCTGGAAGTGATGAACGGCAATCAGAACCTGTTTGTCCGTAAAGATGAAATCGAAGCCGCGTGGAAATGGTGTGACCAGCTGATCGCCGGGTGGAAAAAGTCCGGTGACGCGCCCAAGCCGTATGCGGCCGGGTCGTGGGGGCCGATGAGCTCCATTGCATTGATCACGCGGGACGGGAGGTCGTGGTATGGCGATATCTGATGTGAAACTGCCCGAGGGCGTGAATGCCCATGAATTCAAGAGCCCGGTGCTGCTCGCCGAAGGCCTGGCGCTGAATGTCGCCAAGCAATTGAGCGAAGCGTTGGCGGCACGCGGCAACGCCGTGCTGGTGGTGTCCGGCGGCCGTAGTCCGGTGGCGTTTTTCCAGCACCTGGCCAAGCAGGAACTGGACTGGTCGAAGGTCGTCGTGACCCTCGCCGACGAACGCTGGGTGCCGGTCGAACACGCCGACAGCAACGCCGGTCTGCTCAAGCAGTATCTGCTCAAGGGCCCGGCGGCCAAGGCGCAGTTCCTCAGCCTCTACAGCACGGCGGCCAATGTCGAGCAGGCTGCGGAGCAGGCCGATCGTTTGCTCGCCGAGTTGCCGCCCATCGACGTGCTGGTGTTGGGCATGGGCGATGACGGTCACACCGCCTCGTTGTTCCCGGACAGCCCGAACCTGGCCGAAGCCCTGCAAGCCGACGGCACCCGTCGCTGCTGGCCGATGCTCGCGCCGAGTGTGCCGCGTCAACGCCTGACCATGAGCCGTGCACTGCTGGCGTCGGCGAGGCACAAGATTCTGTCGATTTCCGGTCAGTCGAAACTGACCACCCTGAATGCCGCACTGGCATCCAACGACGTCGCCGCCATGCCGGTTCGCGCGTTTCTGCAACCTACGTTAGAGATTTACTGGTGCCCATGAGCCAAGGAACAGCCGCTATGAAAACCCCATCCCCGACCGTTTCCATGGCGGACAAAGTTGCCCTGATCGACAGCCTCTGCGCCAAGGCGCGGATCCTGCCGGTGATCACCATCGCCCGCGAACAGGACGTGCTGCCGCTGGCCGACGCCCTGGCCGCCGGCGGTCTGACCGCGCTGGAAGTGACCCTGCGTTCGCAGTTCGGCCTCAAGGCGATCCAGATCCTGCGCGAACAGCGCCCGGAGCTGGTGACCGGTGCCGGCACCGTGCTCGACCGCAATATGCTGGCCGCGGCTGAAGCTGCCGGTTCGCAGTTCATCGTCACCCCGGGCATCACCCGTGACCTGCTGGAAGCCAGCGTCGAGAGCCCGATCCCGCTGCTGCCGGGCATCAGCAATGCCTCCGGCATCATGGAAGGCTATGGCCTGGGTTATCGCCGCTTCAAACTGTTCCCGGCGGAAGTGAGCGGCGGCGTGGCGGCCATCAAGGCCCTCGGCGGCCCGTTCGGCGAAGTGAAATTCTGCCCGACTGGCGGCGTCGGCCCTGCCAACATCAAGAGCTATATGGCGCTGAAAAACGTCATGTGCGTGGGCGGTAGCTGGATGCTCGATCCTGAGTGGATCAAGAACGGCGACTGGGCCCGCATTCAGGAATGCACTGCCGAGGCTCTGGCGCTGCTGGACTGATCTTCAACTGACACTTCGTTGTGTGTTCTACGGCTTTACGGTGCGCTTGGTCGGTGCACCGTTTTTTTTTGCCCGAAAACCTTCGTTATCTCGAGATACATAGTTACCGCACCTGGCTGCGCGTGTGGCGTTAACCTGCGTTCATCTTATGGAAGAGAGAGCGCGTCATGGATCACCAGCCTTCAGCTCCAACGGTTTATCAACTGGCCCCCGAGCAAGTCGCCGGGCCATATTTCCGCAATCCCAAGCTGCTGCGTCGCAACATCAGCGAAGGCGCCGAAGGCCTGCCGTTGCTGCTGCGCCTGACCATCGTCGATGCCATGACCGCCGAGCCGGTCAGCGGTGCGCTGGTGGATATCTGGCACTGCAACGCACGCGGCGCCTATTCCGGCTGGAGCCGGGTGAACCCGGATCTGGAAGTCGACGTTGAGGATATCGGCTCGATCCCGCGAACCGACGACGACACTTATTTGCGCGGCGGTCAGTTCAGCGACCACAAGGGCAGGGTGCGCTTCACCACGATCTATCCGGGTTTCTACGCCGGTCGCACCCTGCATGTTCACGTGGCGGTGCGCATCGTCGCCGGCAACGAATACCTGGAGGAGCGCAATGTGGCCTGGGTCGGGCAGCTGTATTTTCCGGAGGTGGTTTCCCGCGGCGTGCTCAATGCCAAGGCCTACCGCGGGCGCAGTTCGCTGCCGGTGTGCAACAACGACGATGCCTACTACGCCAACATGGGCGGCGAAGAGTCGACCCTGACGGTGTGGCCGATCGGTCGTGATTCACACGAGGACGGGTACTTCGGCCACCTCACGATCGGCATCGACACCTTTGCGGTGTCGTCGCAGATCAAGCCCGAGGACTTCGACAAGTACACGGTTTAACGCAGTTCATTCAACGCCAGAACCAGCTGCTGAATCTCCGCCGCCGTCGTGGTCAGCGACGGCGTGACACGGATGCACGGCCCGCAGGCAGCGCCGTTGCGCACGACAGTGAACAGGTTGTAGTCGTTGAGCAGGCGTTCGACCATCGCCTGCTGGTCGGCATGCCGGGTAAAACGCATCGAGGTGATGCCGCAATACAGGCGAGGATCGTCCGGGGTCATGACTTCAATGCCCGGCAGGTTGCGTACGGCACTCACCCAAAGGTTGCGCAGGTAGTTCACCCGCGCGCCCTTGGCGGCCGCGCCACCCAGTGAGCGGTGTTCCTCGAACACCAAAGGCAGGGTCATCAGTGCCGGAATGTTCGGCGTGCTGTAGGGCGTGCGTGAGCGGATATCGCCCGCCGAAAAATGCATCTCGCCCATGTCCGGGTCGATGTCGGCCAGGCGCTGTGGAGCTATGTAGAGAAAACCGAGAGTCAGCGGCGAGCCGATCCACTTGTGCAGGTTGTACCCGGCGAAGGCGATCCCCAGCGCTTCGAGATCGAACTCGATCTGGCCAAGGGCATGGGCACCATCAAGGATGATATCGACCCCATGTTCCTTGGCCAGCGCGGCAATGGCCTGCACCGGCATCACCAGCCCGGTACGGTGAGTGACGTGAGTAAGGGCCATCAGCTTGAGCTTTGGATGGCGGATGAAGGCTTCGCGGTACGTGGCCAGCAGGCTGTCGAAGCTGGCGGGGTGGGCGTGCTCGATCTCGATCACCTCGACCCCGCGATGCTGTGCCAGCCAGCGCATCGCGCCCTTGACCGTGTCGTACTCCAGATCGCAGATCAGCACCTGGTCGCCAGGTTGCAGGCGGTTATAGTTGCGGATCAGCGATTGCAGGCCGGCAGTGGCGTTGTGGGTGAAGGCCACACTTTGCGCGCGCACGCCGATCAGCTCTGCCAGTTGCGCACGGATGTCGAGGCTGTCGTGCTGCTCGAAACGCTGTCGCACGTAGATCGAGTTGCTGTTGTTGATCAGCTCGATGTTGCGCTGGTACTCCTCGACCACGGTGCGCGACATGCGCCCGAAATAGCCGTTCTCCAGATTCACCGGGCCGGGGTGGCGGTCGTAACGGTCGGCGAAGGTTTGCCAGAAAGCTTCGTCTCGGGCGCGGCGGGTGTTATCGGGCATGGTCGACTCGACTCGGATCAGGGTGACGCCTCAGTGGCGCGGGGCAGGTTTGCCGTGTTTGGCGCGCAGCGGTTCGAGCAGTTCCGACAGGCCGTTGTGATCGATTTCCTGCATCAACGCCAACAGCCCGCCCAGTTCGCCATGGGGAAATCCTTCCCGGGCAAACCAGTTCAGGTACGGGCCCGGCAGGTCGGCAATGATCCGGCCCTTGTATTTGCCGAAGGGCATTTCGCGGGTGATCAGCAGTTCGAGCTTTTCAGGGTTCATCGTTGGAATCGTCTGGCTTTGAAAACACTTCGGAAAATACAGGCATTCTGCATGCAGGCCAAATGACAGATCATGCAAATAACAGGCATACAGATTTCTGGATTATTTGTAAGTTATTGAAAATCAAAGATTAAATTCTTTTAGTGAAGCTGGCACGACCACTGCAACACTCCTTGCATCTTTCACCCACGCAAGGAATTGAAAAATGACTGACATGAATAAAGAAGCCATCTCCGTCCTCAACGACCTGATCGAAACCAGCAAGGACGGTCAGGAAGGGTTCAAGACCTGCGCTGAGGACATCAAGCACCCAGAGCTGAAAACCCTGTTCGTGAAACGCTCCGCCGATTGCGCAACCGCTGCGGCCGAGTTGCAAGCCGCCGTGCGTTCGATGGGTGGCGATCCGGAAACCTCGACCAGTGTCAGCGGTGATCTGCACCGTCGCTGGGTCGACGTCAAAGCGATGTTCACCGGCAAGGACGAAGAAGCGGTGCTCAACGAAGCCGAGCGCGGTGAAGACCACGCCCTGAAGGCTTATCGTGAAGCGATCGAGAAGATCAACAAACACAATCTGGTCGGCATTCGTGACCTGGTCGAACGCCAGTACCACGGTGTGCAACGCAATCACGACCAGGTGAAGGCGCTGCGTAACCAGGCTCGCGCACGCTCGTAAGCGTTCGAAGCCCACAAAAAACGCCAGCTGGTCTGGCGTTTTTTTGTGCCCGGATTTGATCGAGGGCGAGGGCGATCAACCGATGCTGATGGCCGGCAGCGTCGGCAGGGTAACGGTCTGTTGCTTGCGCGGCGCCAGGATCTCGGCCTCGCCGTCCACCACCAGCTCATCGCGCTGATTGAATACGCGAGTGGCGATGCGCACGCGGAATTTCGGCAGTTTCTCAAGGATTTCCAGGCGCACGGTCAGGGTGTCGCCGATCTTCACCGGCTTCTGGAAGCTCATCTGCTGGCCGATATAAATGGTGCCCGGTCCAGGCAGCTCGCAAGCCACTGCGGCACTGATCAGCGCGCCGCTGAACATGCCGTGGGCGATGCGCTCCTTGAACATGCTGGCGGCGGCGAACTCGGCGTCCAGGTGCACCGGGTTATGGTCACCGGACATCGCGGCGAACAGCTGAATGTCGCGTTCTTCGACAGTCTTGCTGTAGCTCGCGGTCTGGCCCACTTCGAGGGCTTCGTAAGGGATGTTGGTAACCTGGGTCATGGGTCTGAATTCCTGTGACGGATGAAATGAATCCACAAAAAAAATTATTCGCTGCGGTGTGGCCGGCGATGGCTCAGGGCCTGTTTGATCCAGGCCAGCACATCGGCGGTCACTTCGTCGCGGTTGCTCTCGTTGAACAATTCGTGCCGGGCTTGCGGGTAGATCTTGAGTTGCAGGTTCTGGCTGCCGGCTGCGCGCAGGGCGTTGGCCAGATCAGTCAGACGCTTGCCTTCGCTCACCGGATCACATTCGCCGCCAATCACCAGCAGCGGCAGGCCCGGATCAATCTGGGCGAGATTGGACGCTTTGCTGATTTGCTGCAACCCGCCGAGCAGGTCGATCCACAACTGATTGGTGCAACGAAAGCCACACAACGGGTCGGTGGCGTACTTGTCGACCTCGACCGGGTCGCGACTGAGCCAGTCAAACGCGGTGCGCGCCGGTTTGAATTTATTGTTGAACGAGCCAAATGACAGCCACTCGATCAGTGCGCTGCGGCCCTTGGCGCCCTGGCGCAGCTTTTCGAACCGGGCGATCTGCCGGGCCGCGCGGTACAGCGCGACCGGCTGGAAATTCGAGCCGCTGAGAATCGCGCCGTGCAGGCTGGCGCTGTGATGCAGCAGATAAGCCTGGGCAATGTAACTGCCCATGCTGTGCCCGAGCAGCACGATCGGCACGCCCGAATGACGTTGGCCGAGGAACTGGTTGAGACTCGCGAGATCCCCAACCACCTTGCACCAGCCGTCGTCGTCAGCGAAGTGCCCGAGCGTCCCATGATCGGCCGTCTTGCCATGGCCGCGTTGATCGGGTGCGTACACACCGTAGCCTTCAGCGCAGAACGCCTCTGCCAGCCGTGCATAGCGACCGCTGTGTTCGGCCATGCCATGGGCCAGCAGAATCACCGCTTTCAGCGGCGCGTTCGGCAGCCAATGGTTGACGAAGAGGCGGCTGCGGTCACTCGCGTCCAGCCAGAAGGTGTCGTGGATCATGGCGATTCCTTTTGCGGCCTGTTTTTGCTCAAGCGTCGTGCAGAGGTTGCATTGTATAGCGCGTCCGATCAGCTCACGCCACGGCAGGAAGATTCACACGATCAATGACGACCTTGCCCATATTTGCCTGATTGACCATAGCTGCTAGTGTCCGTGAAGCCCCGCTTTTTGCTCTCGGCTTTTTCAGGGACAGAAAGAAATGACAGCGAAGCGGCCCCGGATCGGCTCAGGTAAAGAGGACAAGAACAATGCAACCTGATTTCTGGAATGACAAACGCCCGGCGGGCGTACCCCTGGACATCGACGCGGGTGAGTTCAAGTCGGTGATCGAGGTGTTCGAGCGTTCCTGCAAGAAATTCGCTGATCGCCCGGCGTTCAGCAACATGGGCGTGACCCTGACCTACGCCGAGCTGGAGCGCCAGAGCGCCGCCTTCGCCGGTTATCTGCAAGCCCACACCGACCTGGTGCCGGGGGATCGCATCGCGGTGCAGATGCCCAACGTCCTGCATTATCCGATTGCCGTGTTCGGTGCTCTGCGCGCCGGGCTGATCGTGGTCAACACCAACCCGCTGTACACCGCGCGGGAGATGCGTCACCAGTTCAAGGACTCCGGTGCCCGGGCGCTGGTGTACCTGAACATGTTCGGTCAGAAGGTCCAGGAAGTGCTGCCGGACACCGACATTCAGTACCTGATCGAAGCGAAGATGGGCGACCTGATGCCCACCGCCAAGGGCTGGCTGGTCAACACCGTGGTCAGCAAAGTGAAGAAAATGGTCCCGGCGTACTCGCTGCCCCAGGCGATTTCCTTCAAGAGCGCGTTGCGCATGGGCCGGGGCCTGGGCATCAAGCCGCTGAAGGTCGGCCTGGATGACATCGCCGTGCTGCAATACACCGGCGGCACCACCGGCCTGGCCAAGGGCGCAATGCTGACCCACGGCAATCTGGTGGCGAACATGCAACAGGTGCGCGCCTGTCTCGGCCAGTTCGGCAGCGACGGCCAGCCGCTGCTGCGCGAAGGGCAGGAGGTAATGATCGCGCCGCTGCCGCTGTACCACATCTATGCCTTCACCGCGAATTGCATGTGCATGATGGTGTCGGGCAACCACAACGTATTGATCACCAACCCGCGTGACATCGGCGGCTTCATCAAGGAGCTGAAGAACTGGAAGTTTTCGGCGCTGCTGGGGCTCAACACGCTGTTTGTCGCGTTGATGGATCATCCGGACTTCAAGACCTTGGATTTCTCCACCCTCAAGCTCACCAACTCCGGCGGCACCGCGCTGGTCAAGGCCACCGCCGAGCGTTGGGAGCAGATCACCGGTTGCCGGATCACCGAAGGCTATGGGCTGACTGAAACCTCGCCGGTGGCCTGCACCAATCCGTACGGCGAGCTGTCGCGGATCGGAACGGTCGGCCTGCCGGTGCCGGGCACCTTGTTGAAAGTCATCAACGACGACGGCGTCGAGCAGCCGCTGGGCGAGCGTGGCGAACTGTGCATCAAGGGCCCGCAGATCATGAAGGGCTACTGGAACAAGCCCGAGGCCACCGCCGAAGTGCTGGATGCCGAGGGCTGGTTCAAGTCCGGCGACATTGCAGTCATTGACCCGGACGGGTTCGTGCGCATCGTCGACCGCAAGAAAGACATGATCATTGTCTCCGGTTTCAACGTGTACCCGAACGAGATCGAAGACGTGGTGATGGCCCACCCGAAAGTCGCCAACTGCGCGGTGATCGGGGTGCCGGACGAGCGCTCAGGCGAGGCAGTGAAGCTGTTTGTGGTGGCGCGGGAAACCGGCGTGAGCCTGGAAGAACTGAAGGCTTACTGCAAAGAGAATTTCACGGCGTACAAGGTGCCGAAACATATCGTGCTGCGCGAGTCGTTGCCGATGACGCCTGTCGGGAAAATTCTGCGGCGGGAGTTGCGCGATATCGCATAAACAGACTGCGCCAAGCGCAATCGTCGGATCGCCGCCCGAAGCGGGCTCGCTCCCCCCAGGTTCACTGGTGACCCTGTGGGAGCGAGCCCGCTCGCGTTTCAAGCCCCCGAAAACCGGGACTTTCAAGGTGTTATAGGATTTTTGCTCTAAAATGACTGCCAATAGTTCTTGAGTCATTAAAGTGACCATGTGGGCCGCTTTTGGCTCTGGTCGACCCTTGGCAAAGCTGCTACTCTCGGCGCGCTTTGTGACTTCTCGGCCTTGTAAAAAGCCAGACTCACCAATAAACAAACACCAATAATAATCGCATCAAATGCGGTGCTGAATTCGCGTTGCTGAGGAGTGGGCTTCCATGATCGAAGACTTTTGGAAGGATAAGTACCCCGCTGGAATTGCTGCCGACATCAATCCAGACGAGTACCCGAATATTCAGGCAGTGTTGAAGCAATCCTGCCAACGCTTCGCCGACAAACCGGCGTTCAGCAACCTGGGCAAGACCCTCACCTACGGTGAACTGTACGAATTGTCCGGTGCGTTTGCCGCTTATCTGCAACAGCATACCGATTTGCAGCCCGGTGATCGAATCGCCGTGCAACTGCCCAACGTGTTGCAGTACCCGGTTGCCGTCTTCGGTGCCATCCGTGCCGGGCTGATCGTGGTCAACACCAACCCGCTGTACACCGCGCGGGAAATGGAACACCAATTCAACGACTCCGGTGCCAAGGCGCTGGTATGCCTGGCGAACATGGCGCATCTGGCCGAAACCGTGGTGCCGAAAACCGGTGTCAAACACGTCATCGTCACCGAAGTCGCCGACCTGCTGCCGCCGATCAAGCGTCTGCTGATCAACAGCGTCATCAAGTACGTGAAGAAGATGGTGCCGGCCTATCACCTGCCAAAAGCCGTCAAGTTCAACGACGTGCTGAGCAAGGGTCAGGGCCAGCCGGTTGCCGAAGCCAACCCGGACAGCGGCGACGTCGCGGTGCTGCAATACACTGGCGGCACCACCGGCGTGGCCAAGGGCGCGATGCTCACCCATCGCAACCTCGTCGCCAACATGCTGCAGTGCAAGGCGCTGATGGGCTCCAACCTCAATGAAGGTTGCGAGATCCTGATCACGCCGCTGCCGCTGTATCACATCTATGCGTTCACCTTTCATTGCATGGCGATGATGCTGATCGGCAACCACAACATCCTGATCAGCAACCCGCGCGACCTGCCGGCGATGGTCAAGGAACTGTCGAAGTGGAAGTTCAGCGGCTTCGTCGGCCTCAACACCCTGTTCGTGGCCCTGTGCAACAACGAAGGTTTCCGCAAGCTGGACTTCTCGGCGCTGAAAGTCACCTTGTCCGGCGGCATGGCCCTGCAACTGGCCGCAGCCGAGCGCTGGAAAGCGGTCACCGGTTGCCCGATCTGCGAAGGGTACGGCATGACCGAAACCAGCCCGGTGGCCACGGTCAACCCGATCCAGAACATCCAGATCGGCACCATCGGCATTCCGGTACCGTCGACCCTGTGCAAAGTCATCGACGATGCCGGTGTCGAGCAGCCGCTGGGCGAAATCGGCGAGCTGTGCGTCAAGGGCCCGCAAGTGATGAAGGGCTACTGGCAGCGTCAGGAAGCCACCGATGAAATGCTCGACAGCGAAGGCTGGTTGAAAACCGGTGACATCGCGTTGATCCAGCCGGACGGCTACATGCGCATTGTCGATCGCAAGAAAGACATGATCCTGGTCTCCGGTTTCAACGTGTACCCGAACGAGCTGGAAGACGTGCTGGCGGCCCTGCCCGGCGTGTTGCAGTGCGCGGCCATCGGCGTTCCGGACGAAAAATCCGGCGAGGCGATCAAAATCTTCATCGTCGCCAAACCGGGCGTCACGCTGACCAAGGAGCAGGTGATGGAGCACATGCGCGCCAACGTCACCGGCTACAAGGTGCCGCGTTCGGTGGAATTCCGCGATGCGCTGCCGACCACCAACGTCGGCAAGATCCTGCGCCGCGAACTTCGCGACGAAGAGCTGAAGAAGATCAAGGCGAAGAGCGCCGCATAAAACAAAAAGCCCCGCAGATGCGGGGTTTTTTGTTGGTGCAGGGCTTGAACGCTTACTGGCGGAACGGCGCGAAGTTCACATTGGTCCCCGCCGGGCGCATGTCCTGCAGGTACGAGTCCTTGTCGGCGCTCAGTTCCAGGCTCAGGGCGGCCTTGCGCTTGCCTTCGTTGCGGATCACCAGGCCTTCGAGTTTCTCGCGCAGGAACACGGTCGGCACTTTCAGGTGCAGCAGTTCGTCGGTGGCCGGGGTGTGCATCAACAGGTGAATCCACTCGTACTGACCGATGGCCAGGCGCGACACCGGCAAGTCGAACCACCAGATGTTGCGGTTGCGGTTCAGTTCGGCGAAGTGGCAGTTGTTGGTGCCGAGCACGGCACCGCCCAGTTCCTGGTTGCGACGGGCGATGGCCTGCTTTTTATCGAGTTTCATAACATTCCTGCGGGATCGGTTCTGTGGCGCCTGGCGCCCTTGTGGTGGGCATTCTCGGGGCAACGCTCGCAAACATAAAGCCCAACCTGCACGTCGCGACGAAATGAAACCCTGAAAATAAATGAAACTTGGCGCAAACCGGGCCAGTCAATCATTACGTACTGACTTTCCCCGTTAATGTTCCAAGGAGAATCACCATGGGTAGCACGAGCGATAAAGTGAAAGGCATGGCCAACGAAGCGGTCGGCAACGTCAAGCAGGGTGTCGGCAAAGCCACCGACAACACCAAACTGCAAGCCGAAGGCAAATTGCAAGAGAAGAAAGGCGAGGCCCAGCAAGCGGTGGGCAAAGCCAAGGACGCGATCAAGAAAGGCGTCGACAAGGCTTGATCAGGCCTTGAACGAAACAGCGAAGCGGCCATCCAAGGATGGCCGTTTTCGTATCCCGCTCACATGCGGTCACGGAACACAGTGTTTCAAAGTCGCCAAGTAAGCTACTTTGATGAGAGAAAAACGGCCCCTGAGTCGCCACGACTTCAACCTGTTTTGCGGCGAAAGGAGACGCGAATGATTTTTCCCGACATGAAAGGTCTGCCCCTGCACCGGGTGATGGTGCGCACGATCACCGAATTCGTCGACGACGAGATGTCGACCTATGCCTCGGCATTGGCCTACCAGATGCTGTTCTCGCTGTTCCCGTTCATTCTGTTCCTGATTGCCCTGATCGGTTTCCTGCACCTGCCGGACTTCTTCTCCTGGCTGCGCCTGCAATCGGAACTGGTGTTGCCGCCCCAGGCGCTGGAGCAGGTCAACCCGGTGATCGATCAACTGCAGCAATCCAAGGGCGGCCTGCTTTCGGTGGGTATCGTCATCGCCCTGTACACCGCGTCTGCCGGCGTGCGCCTGATGATGAGCGCGATGAACGCCGCCTACGATGTGGTCGAGGGCCGGCCTCTGTGGAAGCGTTTTCCGCTGTCTGTCATCTACACCGTGGGCATCGCCGGCATGTTGCTGGTGGCCGCTGCGCTGATGGTGCTCGGCCCGCAGGTGATGGGCTGGATCGCCGCGCAGGTCGGGTTGGAAGAAGTCATCGTTACCTTGTGGACCATCGCCCGCTGGCCGGTGATCGTGATCCTGATGATGGTGGCCGTGGCGCTGATCTACTACGTGATGCCCGACGTCAAACAGGAATTCCGCTTCATCACCCCCGGCTCGGTGTTGGCGGTGGTGGTGTGGATCATCGCGTCCCTGGGCTTCGCGTTTTACGTCAAGACGTTCGCCAACTACAACGCCATGTATGGCAGCATCGGTGCGATCATCGTGCTGTTGCTGTATTTCTATATTTCCTCCGCCGTGTTGTTGCTCGGCGCGGAGATGAATGCGGTCATCGAACATATGTCCAGCGAGGGCAAGGATTCGGGCGAGAAAGTCCCCGGCGAACTCGATGAACATCCCAAACAACACGTTTCCGGCCTCGGGCGCGATCATTCGCTCAAGCCGAACACTGACGAAGTCTGACCATGATCCGTGAAATCCTGAAGATGGGCGACGAACGCCTGCTGCGCATCGCCCCGCCAGTGCCCGCTGAAATGCTCGACAGTCCCGAGCTGTGGCAACTGATCGACGACATGTTCCAGACCATGGAAAGTGTCGGCGGTGTCGGCCTGGCCGCGCCGCAGATCGGCGTCGACCTGCAATTGGTGATCTTCGGTTTCGAGCACAGCGAACGCTACCCGGACGCCGAAGCCGTGCCGCAGACGATCCTGATCAACCCGCTGATCACGCCGCTCAGCCCGCTGATGGAAGAGGGCTTCGAAGGTTGCCTGTCGGTGCCCGGCCTGCGGGGCGCGGTGGATCGTTATCAGCAGATCCGTTACGAGGGCGTCGATCCCAAAGGCGAGCCGATTGTGCGTGTGGCCTCGGGGTTCCATGCGCGGGTGGTGCAGCACGAATGCGATCACCTGATCGGGCGGCTGTACCCGTCGCGCATTACCGATTTCAGCAAGTTCGGTTTCACCGAAGTGATGTTTCCGGACCTCGATCCCAACGCCGACGACTGACTAGTCCGTGCGCGGCGCCAGCTCCATGGCAATCATCGGTTTGCTCCGCGCATAACGGCTCAAGCGCTCGGCCATGGCCTGGGGCAGGGCGGGGTCGAAGGTGAAGCCGCGCCGCTCGTAGAATCCACGCAAGTCCGGATGGCAGAACAGCCACACCGGCGCCTCCACATCTTTCACCGCCGCCGCGATCAATTGCGCAGCGATGCCCTGTTCGCGGCAGGCCGGATCAACGAACAACCCGGTCAGCCAATGCCCGCCGAACACCGGCCGCAGGCACAGCGCCGCCACGATTTCCTCCCGCCGCGCCACCCACCATTGCGCCTCGCGCACCGCTTTCATCGACGATTGATGCTGGCGGTAGAACTTGTTCATCAAGGGCCAGGACAGGTCGTCGAGCTGGCTGTAACGGATGTCGGTCATGAATCGGACTGCCGGTGCAAAAGCTGCGGATTATAAAACAACGTGCCCGCCGGGATAGGTGTATACCTGATCTCACATCCCCTCTGAGTGGAGTACGCATCATGTCCAAAGGTATGGATTCGAAAAAAGCCGCGAAGAAGAAACCGGCCAAGACCGCCATCGAAAAGCGCCACGAAAAAAGGGCGAAAAAAGTCGACATTTTTGGCCATTGATCGCGCTGTACGGGAGCCCGGATCCGGGCTCCTGTCCTGTCCTTGAAAACAGCTCGCAAAAATAATCTGCAAGATTTCCCGCCGGTGTTGCACAGAACGATCAGACCCTCGTTCCGAGCCACGCCATGCCCCACTATTTTGACGATGCCCATCGCCAACAGATCGAAACCCTGCGTCAGCGCTTCACCGCGCGCACCGAGTGGCCGACCTGGCTGCTGCTGATCGGCGTGTACGTCGGCTGGTTTGCGATTGTGCTGGGCAGCGAACGGCTCGGCGTCTGGTGGAGCACGCTGCTGCTGATTCCGCTGCTGGTGCTGTGGCTGTCGGTGCAGCACGAATTGCTCCACGGACATCCGACGCGCTGGACCTTCGTCAACAAACTCCTCGGCTATGCGCCATTCGCGGTGTGGTATCCGTACACGCTCTATCGCGACAGCCATTTGCAGCACCATCGCGACGAAGACCTGACGATTCCCGGCGTCGATCCCGAAAGCCGTTACCTGAGTGCCGAACGCTGGCAGGGCAGTTCGCTGTTCGAACGCAGCCTGCACTGGCTGAACAAGACCGTATTGGGCCGCTTCATTCTTGGCGCACCGCTGGCATTGCTGACGCTGGCCGGTGAGGAATTGCAACGTCTGAAAAGCGGCGAGCGCCAGGCCTGGCTGATGTGGCTGACCCACGGCGCCCTGACCGTGCTGATGCTGTTTTTCATCGCCCGCTACAGCGTGTTGTCGGTGTGGCATTACCTGTTTTTGATCAGCGTGCCGGCGCTGTCGATCGCGATGGTTCGCTCCTACTATGAACATCGGCCGCATACGCAACCGGAGCAGCGTACGGTGCTCAACGAAGCCGGATGGCCGTGGCGCTGGCTGTTCCTGAACCTGAATTTCCATCTGGTGCATCACGACCTGCCGAAGCTTTCGTGGTACGACTTGCCCGAGGCCTACCGCATGCGCCGGGAGCAATGGGTGGCGCGCAGTGGCGGATTTCTGGTGCAAGGTTATGGGCAACTGTGGCGCCGGCACGGCATCAAGCCGATCGACAGCCCGCAGCATCCGTTTATTTGAGGCGAGCATGACGTCAGGTTACGCAGAGTTGTTGATGTACATCGCACCCGAGCCGATCCGCGCGGCGAACGAGCAATGGCTGGCGCGGATTCTCGAACACCTGGGCCATTCGCGGCTCGATGCCGAAGGCCTGTCGCTGCTGGAACTCTGGCGTTCACCCGAGTTGCTGCTGACCCAGACCTGCGGCTATCCGCTGATGACCGCGCTGCGTGGTCAGGTGAGGATTGTCGGCCGTCCGCGCTACGAATTGCCGGACGCCAGCGCCGGCAACCATTGCAGCCTGATCCTCGCCCGCGCCGATGATTCGCGCCGCAGTCTGGCGGCATTTTTCGACAGTCGCGGGGTGATCAACAGCGACGACTCCAACAGCGGCATGAACCTGTTGCGTCAGCGTCTGGCGCCGTTGCACCGGGACGGGCAGTTTTTCGCCACGGTCGGCATCAGTGGTGGTCACCGCGAAAGCCTGCGCTGGTTGCGTGAAGACCGTGCCGATCTGGCGGCCATCGACAGCGTGACCTTTGCGTACCTGGCGCAATACGCCGCCGCAGAGGTCAGCGGATTACGGGTGGTGGCGCGCAGTGCGTTCAGCCCGACCTTGCCCTTTATCACCGCCGCCAGCACGACGGACGAGCAGATTGAACACTTGCGCCGGGCGATGAATAGCAGCCTTCAAGACCTGCCCGATGTGGCTCGCATCCTCGGTTTGCCCGAAGTCCTGCCCGCCAGCGAAAGCGATTACCTCGTCCTGCTGGATTACCAGCGCGAGGCCGAAGAGCTGGGTTATGGCCGCCTGCGCTAGCGGCTTCTTGTAATTCGTTAATGGAATATAAAAATTCTTTTTAAGTATTTTTAACGCATAAGGCACCTTGCTAGGATCGCGCCACCGGACGACCGGACATTCAGCGACCCTTGACCAAGGAGCCCCCATGTCCGGCGCCGACTCATCCCATCGCAATCATGTGAACACGTTGTTTCGCGACCATTACCAGTGGTTGTGCACACGTCTGCGTCGGCAATCGAATGATGCGGCCACCGCTGAAGACATAGCCGCCGAAACCTTTGCGCAATTGCTCGAAGCGCCGGGCCTGACCGCCATCCGCGAACCCCGCGCGTTGCTCACCACCATTGCTCAACGCCTGCTGTACGAGCGCTGGCGGCGGGGCGATCTGGAGCGTCGGCATCTGCATCAATTGCAACAGGGCGACCTCGATCACCCCCCGTCTCCTGAAGAGCTCGCCGACCTGTCGCAGAGTCTCAAACACCTGGATCGGACGCTCCAGCGCCTGCCGGGCAAGGTGCGCTCGACCTTTCTGCTGGCGCGCATCGACGGCCTGACCTACCCGCAAATCGCTGCCGAACTGGGCATCTCCCAGCGTTCGGTGAGCCAGTACATGACCCGTTCCCAGGCTCTGTGCAATCGCCACAGCGCCAACCAAACCCTGATTTCCTCCCAGAACAAGAGGTTCGCATGAGATCGCTCAAAACCCTGCTCGGCAGTTCGCTGCTGGCCCTGACCCTGACGGCCGGCCACGTGGTGGCAGCGGAAAAAACCGCGCCGATCCACTTCGGCGACATCACTTGGGAAAGCGGGAGTTTCATCACCGAAGTGCTGCGCCTGATCGTCGAGAAAGGCTACGGCTACCCGACCGATACGCTACCGGGCAGCACCGTCAGCCTGGAAGCGGCGCTGGCGAAAAACGATATTCAGGTGATCGGCGAAGAGTGGGCCGGGCGCAGTCCGGCGTGGGTCAAGGCTGCCGCCGAGGGCAAGGTGTTCGGCCTCGGCGACACGGTGAAGGGCGCCACCGAAGGTTGGTGGGTGCCGGAATACGTGATCAAGGGTGACCCCGAGCGCGGGATCAAACCGCTGGCGCCGGAGCTGAAATCGGTGGCCGACCTGCCGCGCTACAAGGATGTGTTCAAGGACCCGGAAGACCCGAGCCGTGGGCGTTTCCTCAACAGTCCGACCGGCTGGACCTCGGAAATCGTCAACAGCCAGAAGCTCAAGGCGTATGCGCTGAACGACAGCTTCGTCAACTTCCGCACCGGCTCCGGCGCGGCGCTGGATGCCGAGGTGGCGTCGTCGATCAAGCGCGGCAAACCGGTGCTGTTCTACTACTGGTCGCCGACGCCGCTGCTCGGTCGCTTCAAACTGGTGAAGCTGGAAGAGCCGCCGTTCGACGCCGAAGCCTGGAAAACCCTGGCCGATGCCAACAACCCCAATCCGAGAGGCACCCGCTCGATGCCGGCGAGCCTGGCGATTGGCGTTTCGGCGCCGTTCAAAGCGCAGTATCCGGAACTGGTGACGTTCTTTGAGAAAGTCGATTTGCCGATTGATCTGCTGAACCAGACCCTGGCCGGGATGAGCGAGAAGCGCCAGCAGCCACGCCAGGTCGCCGAAGCGTTTCTGCGCGATCAACCGCAAGTGTGGAAGCCTTGGGTGCCGGATGATGTGGCGAACAAGGTTAGTGGGAGTCTGTAGTTCTTTTCCGATATTGGTGTCGTTTCAAAAGTTGCCATTGCGAGTCGGTCGCAATGGCAATCAACGCCCACGCCGCTGAACCGTTTCTCGTCCGCTTCCTGTCCGAATTCCCTCATTACTGGCCGACTAGTGGCCTTGCGCAAGCATTCGCGCTGTCTATGCTCATTCATAACTAACTATGCCGAACGCCATCCAATGCGTTTCGACCGCTAGTGGTTACCGATCTCAAAGCTGCCAGAGTGCGCAATCCAAGGCACCGACACTTGACCGACAGGGAGCTGTTTTTTAAATGGAAGTTCTTCTGCATGTTAGGAATGGCCCATTACCGGGCTATCAAGAAAAGGATGCCTTGATTAGAGCGTCGTCGCATGGACTCTCCGATTAATCATCGTTTATCACCTGACAACTTCCTCCCGTGGAGGAAGGCGTGTGCCTGTTCTGTGGAACGTAGTGGTGGATTCTGAAAGACCTGAACTTTCATCAAATCAAAAGAACGCGCGGAAGGTGATCGAGACATGTTCAACCTACATCACAAGGCTGATCTGCAGGAAATCGAACGTTTCAGCTGTGCCCTGACCGAAGCCAACGCCAAGCTGGCGGCGATCAGCCGTTCGATGGCAATGATCGAATTCACCCCCGAGGGCATCGTGCTGGATGCCAATGACAACTTCTGCAAGACCATGGGCTACAGCGCCGAAGAAGTGCGTGGCAAACATCACCGGATTTTTTGTGAAGAAGAATTTTATCGCAGCGAGGAATACGCCAAGTTGTGGCGTGACCTGGCCCGTGGCGAACCCATCAGCGGGACTTTCCTGCGCTTGAACAAAAGCGGTCGGGAAATCTGGCTCGAAGCCAGTTACATGCCGGTGTATGGCCCGGACAAACAGGTCCGCAGTGTGATCAAAGTGGCGGCGGACATCACCGCGCGAGTGAACAAGGAAAAAGAAGAAGAAAGCATGCTGGCCGCCATCGGCCGTTCGATGGCGGTGATCGAGTTCACCCCGGAAGGCAATGTGATCACGGCCAACGACAACTTCCTCAAGACCATGCAGTACTCGCTCAACGAAATCGTCGGCCAT
Source organism: Pseudomonas sp. B7 (assembly GCF_016735645.1). Classification (NCBI taxonomy): domain Bacteria; kingdom Pseudomonadati; phylum Pseudomonadota; class Gammaproteobacteria; order Pseudomonadales; family Pseudomonadaceae; genus Pseudomonas; species Pseudomonas sp. B7. The sequence continues at coordinate 517,508 of NZ_JAERRE010000001.1, read as the reverse complement.
CATCACAGTCTGTTCTGTCACCGGGTCGAGGCCGAGTCCGCGCAGTACAAGGCGTTCTGGGCCTCGCTCAATCGCGGCGAATATCACTCGCACCGCTTCGAACGCAAGAACAAGTCGGGGCAGACCGTTTACCTCGAAGCCTCGTATAACCCGTTGTTCGATGCCAAAGGCCGGTTGTACAAAGTGGTGAAGTTCGCCAGTGACATCACCCACCAGATGACCACCTTGCAGACCGCTGCGGAATCGGCCCACAGCACCTCTGTACAAAACGACGCCTGCGCGCAAAAAGGCTCACAGGTCGTGCAGCAAACGGTGCAGATCATTCAGGACATTTCCCGCGACCTCAACGAAGCGGCGCTGAGCATCGATGCGGTCAGCAAGCAGTCGGACATCATCGGCACCATCGTCCAGACCATTCGCGGGATTGCCGACCAGACCAACCTGCTGGCGCTCAACGCGGCGATCGAAGCGGCAAGGGCGGGTGAGCACGGGCGTGGTTTTGCGGTGGTGGCGGACGAGGTGCGCAGCCTCGCGGCGCGAACCAGCCAGGCGACCGTGGAGATCGTCGACGTGGTGCGCAAGAACCATGAGCTGTCACTGAGCGCAGTGTCGAGCATGCAGTCGAGCCTGAGCCGCACCGGGCTCGGGGTGGAACTGGCGAACGAGGCGGGGGATGCGATTCGGGAGATTCAGCAGGGCTCGCGGCATGTGGTGGATGCGATCAGTCAGTTCAATGAGACGTTGAAACTCGAGTAGCAACTGCACGGTTGCCCCTCATTTTTGAGGGGCAGATTTTTTGTGGTTACTGTGCACCTGTTAAAGAAAAATTGAAGTCAACTTCGGCGTATGAGTCGTCGTACTTGCTAACTGCTTTGAATTTGGCAGTGCCTCTGACGAATTTTTTCGTGAGGTCGACCTCAATCAAGGTGATTTCACCTCCCACGTCACCATTCCAGGAATTTTGCATTCGTGGAGTATAAAAGCCGGCAACTCTAAAATCTTCTGTAAAGAAATAGGTGCCAGGTTGGATGTGTTGTTCATGAATATCAATTTGTGCACCTTCCAGTCCTTCGGGCTCGATATTGTAGCCACCGATACTCAAATTGTTACTTTTGAGGTCAAGCGTAATGAACGGTGTCGACATCGTTTGTGATGGTTCGCCGTTCTTGGCTATCTTGATTGATAACAAGCCTATGGCATTACCTTTAGTGGTCATGAAGTTCTCCTTTTGAAATGCAAACTGAACGCTTGCATGAGCCATGTTGGAGGCAGAGAAAATCCAGGACAACTGTCAGAACTTACAGGTATCGACTCTCGGGAGTAAGAAATCGACTAGCGGTAACCGGACGGTGAGGTCAGAGTCTCGAGTGAGACTCTGCTGAGGGAAGGGATCGTCTTAGAGCGAAGCGAGGAACTTGTCCGCCGACTGGTCGCTGATCTTCGTCGAGTTGGCGTCTTGCTTGTTCTGTTTTTCGGCTTCGGCCAGCTTGATCTTGTCCTGTAGACGCTCGGCGATCTCTTTGCCGATTGCCAGTTGTTTCTCCGGCGGCATCGCTTTGATGTCGTCTTCGGTCAGGCCCATTTCCTTGAGGATACTGTCACGCAGACGCTGTTCCGGCGTTTTGCTCATGTAGTCCTTGAATTCATCCAGGGCCGATGAGCCTGTGGATTTGCTCGGCGAAGTATCGGAGGTTTGCAGGGCGACGCGGGTCTTGGCGAACGCTTCGTCGACGTTGTCGCTGATGCGCGCGGCTTCGCTGACTTGCTGGGTCGCCAGTTGGGTAGCCGATTCCTGCACTTTGGCGGTGGCTTCGGCGGTTTGCGCCTGGGCCTGGTTTTGCAGGGTCTGCAGCATTGCGCCATGCAGACCGCCTTGCAGGCCGGCCGCAGCGGTGGCGGTTGCATCGTCATTCAGCGGCTTGGGCAGGTGAATGATTTGCTGTTGTTTTGCACTGACCAACATGATGAAAGGACCTGTAGGTAATGACTGTCAGTCCTAGGGAGCAATTACCATGCCCATCTAATAAGTTCTTTTATTTCAATGGCTTGTGGTTTTTGGTGAACCGGCAAAGCGGTCATCCCTTGCCGGAGGGCGGCAGAGGATGACCGTTGTCCGTCAGCGATGGGCGATGTTTTCCAGCGCCAGGTTTCGGGTGCGAGGACCGAAACAGCCGATGGTCAGCATCACGATCAACATGCTGGCGACGATGAACGCCAACACGCCCGGTGTCCCGAAGTGGTCGAGGAACAGACCGATCAACAGGCTGCTGAACACCGTCGACAAACGACTGAACGAATAGCAGAACCCGACGGCCCGAGCGCGGATGTTGGTGGGGAACAGTTCGCTCTGATAGGAGTGGTAACTGAAGCTCAGCCAGGCGTTGCAGAAGGTGATCATCACACCGCAGAAGATCAGGCCGACGGCGCTGGTCTGCAACGCGAACAGGGTGCCGAAAGTCATGGCGCCGAGGGCCGAGCCGACGATCTGCCACTTGTTCTCGAAGCGGTTGGCGAATTTGACGAACAGCAACGGCCCGAGCGGGTAGGCGAGGGTGATGATGAACGCGTACATCAGACTGTGGGTGACGCTGACACCCTGACCGGAAAGCAGCGCTGGCAGCCAGTTGCCGAAGCCGAAGAAACCGATCGCCTGGAAGATGTGGAAGACAATCAGCATCAGCGCGCGGCGCCGGTACGGTGGCTGCCAGATATCGGCGAAACGGCCCTTGCCCTCGACATCGACGGCTACTGCTTCCGGCGCATCCAGTGGCTGACGGTGATCCTTCTCACAACGCGCCTCGATGCCGTCGAGAATCCGGTTCGCCTCATCGAAGCGGCCATGCTGCGCCAGCCAGCGCGGCGACTCCGGCAGACGTTTGCGCAGCCACCAGATGAACAGCGCAAACACCGCGCTCGCCAACACCACCCAACGCCAGCCACTGATGCCGAACGGCGCCTGCGGCACCAGCCACCAGGACATCAGCGCCACCGCCGGCACCGACAGGAACTGCACGAAAAACGCGAAGGCAAACGCCGAACTGCGCATGCGCTTGGGCACCAGTTCCGAGAGGTAGGCGTCGATGGTCACCAGTTCGATGCCGAGGCCGATACCCACCAGAAAACGCATGCAGATGATCCCCAGCGCTGAACTCTGTACGCCCATTAAAACTGTGGCGACGGTGTACCAGACCAGCGCGAAAGTGAAGATCGCCCGCCGCCCGAAGCGATCCGCCATCGGGCTCAGCAGACTGGCGCCGAGAAACAGTCCGAGGAACGTCGCCGAGGCGAACGCGGCCTGATCGGAGAAACCGAACACGCCCTGATTGCCGGTGGCGAAGATGCCATCGCGGATCAGGCCGGGGCTGATATAGGCGGTCTGGAACAGGTCGTAGAGTTCGAAGAAACCACCGATCGACAGCAGCGCCACCAGCCGCCAGATCGTGGCGACTGCCGGGAGGCGGTCGATGCGGGCGGAAATCTGTGCGGCGCGTATGGGGTCGATGCCGTCGCGTTGCGCGGCGGGGGCGTGTGCAGTCATGGGCTGATCCATTTTTTATTGATGGAAAAGCTTAGCCTGCTATCGGAAATCAAGGATTGTTTATATCGGCGGTTGGCGAGGTAAAACCGACGATTTCTTGCAATATCCGCTTACCAATTAACGATTTATGTCGCAGGCTGCGGATCCGGCAATGCCGATGCCGGAAGGCCGAACACCTTATCGAACAGCCAGTTGAACGCGAAGGTGTAGCAAGGGATGAACACAATCAGTGCCAGATCCAGCAAAAAGGCTTGCACCAGACTGATGTTCATCCACCACGCGATCAGCGGAATCAGGAACACGATCAGCGTCAGCTGGAACCCGACGGCGTGGGCGATGCGCCGTTTCACCGTGCGGGTGCGCGACACCTGGCGGCTTTCCCAGCGCTCGAACAGCGAGGTGTAGATGAAGTTCCAGGTCACGGCGATGCTGGTAATGATCACCGCCAGCGGGCCGGTGCTGCCGGGCGAGGTGCCGGACAACAAGGCCAGGCCGAGGGCCGAGAAGGTCATGCCGATCACTTCATAGAGCGACACATAGACCAGTTTGCGTTTGACGCCTTGCATGGGAATTGCCTCTTTCTTGCGACTTGTGGCCAACGGGGCTGGCGAAGGTGACGAAAGATAGCTTCAATGGCGGTGACAGAAAAAGTCAGAAGCTTTCAGTTTTATTGATAGGTAAATGAAGTGAATTTCAACAGCGAAAGCATCGAGCTGTTTCTCGCCGTGATCGAGCGCGGCTCGTTTTCCGCCGCTGCAAGGGCGTTGGGCAAAGTCCCGTCGGCGGTGAGCATGGCGATCGGCAATCTCGAGGCCGAACTCGGTTATGCGTTGTTCGACCGCAGTCACCGCGAACCGCAACCCACGGCGATGGCGCTGTCGCTGGTGCCACACGCGCGGCTGATCGCCGATCAGCTCAAGCAATTGCAGGTGCATGCGGTGCAGTTATCGCTGGGGCTGGAGAGCAAATTGTCGATTGGCGTGGCGGCGGACATTGACCGTCGACGGTTGTTGGCGGCGATCAAGGACCTCAGCGAGCGCCATCCGCTGCTCGACATCGAAGTGCTGACTGCGCCGCAGGATGATGTGCTGGCAATGCTTCACAGTGGCCGGGTCAGCGTGTGTCTGGCGTTCGCCGGGTTGAGCGTGAATGTGCTGGAACGGTTTCAGTTTGTCGGCAGCGAACGAATGATCGCCACGCTGGCGGCGGATAGCCCGTTGTTGCAGGGGCAGGATCTGTTTCTCGAGGATCTGGTGCATGTGCGGCAGATCGTGGTTGGCAGTCGCGATTTGCCGATCAGCGAAACCCGGCCACTGGTGGCCGAGTCCCACTGGCGCACCGACAACCTGGAGACGGCGCTGGAAATGGTCGAGGCGGGGTTGGGCTGGGGCAATTTTCCGCTGTCGGTGGTGCAGCCGTGGCTCGATAGCGGACGACTGAAACGGCTGAATTTCCGCAACATCGAAAACGGCCTGGTGCTGCCGGTGCACGCGGTGTGGCTCAAGAGCCAGCCGCTGCAGAAGGGCGCGCTGGCTCTGGTGGAGTTGCTGGGCGGTTGAGTCAGGTGCTCTCGCGAATCTTCAGCTCGAAGCCCATGTCTTCGACCGGCCGCGCCACGCTGTTGCCGGCCATCAGTGTCAGCATCTGCTCCGCCGCACGCTTGCCGATCGCTTCGCGGGGCGTATTGATGCTGCTCAGGCGCGGCACCATGTGCTCCGACATCGGCAGGTCGTTGAAGCCGAGGATCGCTACTTGCTCGGGGATCCTGATCCCGTTGCGCAGCGCTTCGAGCAAGGCGCCCTGAGCCAGGTCGTCGTTGCCGAAGAAGATCGCATCGACATCCGGATGCGCCGCCAGCAATTGCAGGAACAACTCGCCACCCAGGCCCACGGACGATGAACGCGGGGTCAGCACTTCCAGATCCGGGTCGTAGCGACCGGCCTTCTGCAACGCCTTGCGAAAGCCTTCACCGCGCAGCAGGGTGCGCTGATCGAGTTGCGCGCCGATGTACGCCAGACGCTTGCGGCCACGGGACAGCAAATGTTCGGCAGCCGTTTCCCCGGCGCTGAGCTGGGAGAAGCCGACACAGTTCACCCCGGCGGCGCTGTCCAGTTCCATCATGTACACGCAGGGAATATTGCTGGCCTCGATCATCCGCCGCGAACTTTCGGTGCGGTCAAAGCCGGTCAGCAGCAAGCCGCGTGGCTGATAGGCCATGTAGTTGCGCAGCAGGTTTTCTTCTTCATCGCGGGAATAGTGGAAGTTGCCGATCAGCACCTCGAAACCTTTGGGCGTCAGTACCCGATGAATGGCTTCCAGGGTGTCGATGAACAGCAAGTTGGACAGCGAAGGCACCAGAACCACCACCGAATGGCTCTGGGCCGAGGCCAGAGCGCGGGCGGCGGGGTTAACCACATAGTTGAGTTCCAGCGCGGCTTTCTGGACTTTTTCCACCAATTCGGTGGCGACCGTGCTGACCCCACGCAGGGCGCGGGAGGCGGTAATCGGGCTGACGCCGGCCAGACGGGCGACTTCATTAAGGGTGGGACGGCCGGTGGTGCGGGTGTTTTTATCGTTTTTAGGGGTGGTCATCGGGCGGCTTGCCAAACAAAAATCAAGGCACTAAGGTAGCGCTGTCCTTATGCAGCTGCAAATGCGTAAGCGAGGTCCTGCCTGATCCTCGCTTTTTGGCGTACGGACAAAACCTGCTGCAACCCAAAAAAACGACAAGAAGGCGTCGGCAACTTCTGCCTGTGCACTAGAGTCATAGCTAGCAAAGGTAGCGCTGTCTGCGCGCTGAGGTGTTACATGAATCATCCCATCACCGCCCTGGTCATCATGGGCGTTGCCGGTTGCGGCAAGACGTGCGTCAGCGAGGCCCTGTGCCAATTGAGCGGCGCCACTGCCATTGAAGGCGATACTTTCCATCCGGCCGCGAACATCGAAAAGATGAGCGCGGGGATCCCCCTGAACGACGAAGACCGTGCCGGCTGGCTCGACAGCCTGTGCGATGAACTGCGTCGCGTCGATGCCCTGGGCGAACGCCCGGTGCTGACTTGCTCGGCCCTCAAGCACAGTTATCGCGAAGTGCTGCGCAGCGCCTTGCCGGGCCTGGGCTTCGTGTTCCTCGAATTGACGCCTGAAGTGGCCGCCGAACGTGTGTCCCACCGTCCGGGCCACTTCATGCCGGCCACCTTGATCGAAAGCCAGTTCGCCACCCTCGAATCGCCCAAGGGCGAGCCGTTGACCCTGGCCCTGAATGCTTCGATCCACAGCGTTGAAGAACTGGCGGCGCAAGCCCACGTCTGGTGGCAGGCCCATGGCCTGAAACAGGCGGTATGAGTGTGATTGTGAAGACAGCGCTGTCCTTTCGACTTCTGATTAACCCGCTTTAATAACAACAACAAACCAGGAGACACCCCCTCATGTTTGGCATGTCCCATGACGCCTACCTGCTGCTCGATGCAGTGGTTACGGTGATCGGACTCATCGTCCTGATCACCAAGTTCAAGATTCACCCCTTCATTGCCCTGACCATCGCCGCCGCGTTCCTTGGCCTGACGTCCGGCATGCCGATCGGCACGATCATCAAGGCGTTCCAGGACGGCTTCGGTGGCGTGCTCGGTTTTGTCGGCATCATCCTCGCCCTGGGCACGATGCTCGGCAAGATGATGGCCGAATCCGGTGGTGCCGATCAGATCGCCCAGACCCTGATCCGCGCCTTCGGCAAGGACAAGGTGCAGTGGGCGATGATGTTCGCCGCGTTCCTGGTGGGCATTCCGCTGTTCTTCGAAATCGGCTTCGTGTTGCTGATTCCGCTGGTGTTCATCGTCGCTCGCCGCACCGGTGTGTCGATCATCAAGATCGGTATCCCGCTGCTCGCCGGTCTGTCCGCCGTGCACGGCTTGGTGCCGCCGCACCCGGGCCCGCTGCTGGCCATCGGCGTGTTCGGTGCCGACATCGGCAAGACCATTCTGTACGGTCTGATCGTCGCGCTGCCGACCGCCATCATCGCCGGCCCGATCTTCGGTACGTTCATCGCCAAGCACATTCCCGGTACGCCGAACCAGGAACTGGTCGATCAACTGGCCCGTGAAAACGATTCGGCCAACCTGCCGAGCTTCAGCATCACCCTGGTCACCGTGCTGCTGCCGGTGTTCCTGATGCTGCTGAAAACCTTCGCTGACGTGGCCCTGCCGGACGGTCATTTCTTCCGCACCTGGATGGACATGATCGGTCACCCGATCTCGGCACTGCTGCTGGCATTGCTGCTGTCGCTGTACACCTTCGGTCACAAGCAGGGCATCGGTTCTCAGCAGATGCTCAAATGGCTGGACGCGAGCCTGGCGCCGACCGCGGCAATCATTCTGATCATCGGCGCCGGCGGTGGCTTCAAGCAGATGCTGGTGACCAGCGGCGTGGGCGACGTGATCGGCCACATGGCGGTCAGCGCGCAGATCTCGCCGATCCTGCTGGCGTGGCTGGTGGCGGCGGTGATCCGCATCGCGACGGGTTCGGCTACTGTGGCGACCATCACTGGCGCGGGCATCGTGGTGCCGGTGGTGGGGATGATCCCGGGCGTGAACCGTGAGCTGCTGGTGCTGGCCACCGGTGCCGGTTCGCTGATCCTGTCCCACGTCAACGACGCCGGTTTCTGGCTGGTGAAGCAGTACTTCAACATGACCGTGGCCGAGACCTTCAAGACCTGGACGGCGATGGAAACCATCCTGTCGGTGGTGGGTCTGGGCTTTATTCTGTTGTTGTCGCTGTTCGTTTAAGACTCTCTTCGTTCAAGAAGATGCAGACACAAAAAAACCGCAGTGATGCGGTTTTTTTGTGGGTGCAATTCGCGAGTTACTTGGTGCCCAGAGCATCCGCCCGGAACATTCCGCGAATCCCGCGTACCGCCTGGCGAATCCGGTCCTGGTTTTCGATCAGCGCGAAGCGCACGTGATCGTCGCCGTACTCGCCAAAGCCGACACCTGGCGAGACGCAGACCTTGGCCTCGGCCAGCAGCTTCTTGGCGAACTCCAGCGAGCCGAGGTGCGCGTAGGCTTCGGGAATCTTCGCCCACACGTACATCGAGGCTTTCGGGTTCTCGACCATCCAGCCCAGTTCATGCAGGCCTTTGACCAGCACATTGCGGCGCTGGCGATATTGCTCGGCGATGTCGCGCACGCACTGCTGATCACCTTCCAGCGCAGCAATCGCGGCCACCTGCAGCGGGGTGAACGTGCCGTAGTCGTGGTAGCTCTTGATCCGCGCCAGGGCGCTGACCAGTTCCGGGTTGCCGACCATGAAACCGATGCGCCAGCCCGCCATGTTGTAGCTCTTGGACAGGGTGAAAAACTCCACCGCGATGTCCTTGGCGCCCGGCACCTGCATGATCGACGGGGCTTTCCAGCCGTCGTAGACGATGTCGGCGTAAGCCAGGTCGTGCACCACCAGCACGTCGTACTGTTTGGCGAGGGCGATCACCCGTTCGAAGAAGTCCAGCTCCACGCACTGCGCGGTCGGGTTCGACGGGAAGCCGAGGATCATCATCTTCGGTTTCGGGATCGAGCCGCGAATCGCCCGCTCCAGCTCGGCGAAGAAGTCCACGCCCGGCACCAGCGGCACCGACCGCACCTGGGCGCCGGCAATCACGGCACCGTAGATGTGAATCGGGTAGCTCGGGTTCGGCACCAGCACGGTGTCGCCCTGATCCAGGGTCGCCAGCATCAGGTGCGCCAGGCCTTCCTTGGAACCGATGGTGACGATGGCTTCGCTTTCCGGGTCGATCTCGACCTCGTAGCGTTCCTTGTACCAGTTAGAAATCGCCCGGCGCAGGCGCGGAATGCCCTTGGACGTGGAGTAACCGTGGGTGTCTTCGCGTTGTGCAACCTGCACCAGTTTTTCAACGATGTGCGGCGGCGTGGCGCCGTCGGGGTTGCCCATGCTCAAGTCGATGATGTCTTCGCCGCGACGTCGGGCAGCCATCTTCAGCTCGGCGGTGATGTTGAAAACGTAAGGGGGGAGTCGATCTATGCGCGCAAAGCGGCGCGGCGAACCTTGTTCAGCCATTGTTGCCTCGGATAACGTAAGCGCCCGGAACCGTCCGAGCGACGCTGGTCACTGCGGTGACCTGTGGCGGACGATAAGGGCAGCGATGGCAGACTGTCCAGCGCCTTTGTAAACAAATTTTTCCCAAGGAAATCGGTTAATGGAATTCACCAGCGGCTTCTTGCTGAGCCTTTCGCTGTGCCTGGACATCGGCGTGGCCAACATCGCGATGATCACCCTGGCCATGCAGCGCGGCTATTTTCAGGGCTTCGCCCTGGGCCTTGGCACCTGTGTCGGCGACCTGATCTACGCGGTGCTGGCGCTGGCCGGAATGACCGTTCTGCTGCAATACGAAACCGTGCGCTGGGTGCTGTGGATCGGCGGTTCGGCGCTGTTGATCTACTTCGCGGCGAAGATGATCTATTCGGCGATCCACCACGAAGCGCAATTGGCGGCGACCGCCGAAGTGGGCCAGAACTCCCATCGCAGGGAATTCTTTCGTGGGATTTTTCTGGCCATGTCGTCGCCGAGCGCCATCCTCTGGTTCGCGGCCGTGGGCGGCACGTTGATCGCCCGCTCCGGTGGCGGCGGTCCTTTGAGCTCGACGCTGTTTCTCGGCGGTTTCCTGTGTGCCGGGCTGTTGTGGTCGGCGGGTCTGTGCTTCGCCGCGAGCCATGGCGGCAAGTTGCTGGGCGACAAACTGCTGCGCTATTCCTACATGGCATCGGCAGCGATCTTCTGCTATTTCGCGGTCTACGTGATCGTATCCGGTTATAACGAGTTCGTCGGTTCCGGCGCCGCCGAGGCCCTGCATACGCTGTAAATGTGCGAATCGGGTTTGGCTTCTATACTCCCAGCCGAACCCACTTTTTTCGTTCAAGGAGTCGAGTCATGGATGAGCAAAAACGCGTCGAAGTGGCTGAACCTCGCTTCGAACATGGACACTTCCTGCTGATTGCAGGATTTCGCGATCGCTTCACCAAAGAGACCGTTCAGGACATCTCTGCACTGTGGGAAAAACTGATCCCGCACATCGGACATATTCCGGGGCAGAAGGGCGAAGTGACCTACGGCGTTTGCAGCAATTTCGACGGCAACGGTGGTTTCGATTACATGGCCGGGGTCGAAATCCGCAAGCTGGATGACTTCCCGCAGGAGAAGTATCCGTGGATCGAAATCCTCCCGCGCCAGTACGCGGTGTTCGAACACAAGGGTTCGCTGGATCAGTTGCCGCAGACCATTGATTACATCTACAAAACCTGGCTGCCAGCCTCCGAATACAAGGGCCTCAACGCCCCGGAGCTGGAACGCTACAGCGCCGATTTCAACCCGAAGCTCAATACCGGCAAGCTGGAAATCTGCGTCCCGGTCGAAAAGAAACCCTGATGAATAACCGGCAGCGCGAACCCGCTTCGCGCTGCCGGTCGATCTTTACTTGCCCTTGATCCGTCGTGCCCGCAACAGGTCGATGCCCAGGGTAATGAAGCCGAAGAAGCTGATGCCCAACACCATCAACAAACCGATTTCCACGCTGCTCATAAACGGTTCCCTCCTCGGGTGATAAGAGTCAGGGCTCAGAAATAGACCGTTCCGAATCCGAAGAAAAGCGCTTATACGCAGGCTTTACGCCCCCCGTGCGGATCGATATGAACACCTTATTCCTTTATCCTTGGCCGCCTTGTTTCCTCTGATTTCGAGTCGCCATGAACACCCTCATCCGCCACGTCACCGCCGCCGACCTGGACCGCTGCTACGCCATCGAAACCCTCGCCTATGAGGGCGACGAAGCCGCGACCCGCGAAAAGATCGCCACGCGCATCGCCACCTGGCCGGACGGTTTCATCGTCGCCGAGATGGGCGGGCAGGTGGCCGGCTTCATCAACTCCGGCGCAGCGTTTGACGTGCAGATGTCCGACGAGGCGTTCAAGGAACTGATCGGCCACGACCCGGCCGGGCCGAACGTGGTGATCATGTCGGTGGTGGTGCACCCGGACTATCAGGGCCTGGGTCTGGCCAAGCGTCTGCTCGGCGAATTCATCGACCGCATGCGCGAGCAGGGCAAGGCGACGATTCACCTGATGTGCAAAGAGCGGCACATCCCGCTGTACGCCGGGTTCGGTTTTGCCTACATCAAACCGTCCGAGTCCGACCACGGCGGGATGGCGTGGCACGAGATGATCTTCACTCTGTGAGCCAACGCTAAACCCCTGTGGGAGATTGGTTACTCATTTGTACGTGTCATGCACTCACCCTGGCAGGCGGGATTGCTAGTTTTTAATAAGGATTTTTTGTACCGCGCCTACCGCTCTATCAAGTACTGCCTCTTCACTTAAATCGGTGGTGTCAATCACCACCCAATTTGCCAAACCACAGCGCTCATAACTGGATCGGACTCGGTTCTGATATGCAATGAAACTTTTAAGGCGATCCTCATTGCCACCGTCATAAGCTCCGCTCTCGCTAAGACGGAACGATCCCTTTCTTTGTGCCGCGAGAGCCGGGTCAACATCGAGAAAAATCACGAAGTCTGGCTTTCTAATTGTTGAGAATACTGTTAGGGCTTCTTCTGCTAAATCTGTACTTTTAAGCAAGAAGCGCGCTAGGTATTTGTGGTACCAGCCATCTGCGATGCAATTTTCGCCAGAGCTAACTATTGGAGATATAGCAGCATGGTCTGTCGCTTGAAACCATGCCGTTATAAGGCTCATCCAGTGTTTGTCGCCTAATTGCTCAAGAGGGGCGTTGTCCGGATAGTCCCAAAGAACTTCCCGGAGTCGTGACATGTGAAATTCGGTATATCCTGAAGAAACGGGTGGGCGGTTTTTGTCGACGTAGTGCAAATCTATATTAGAGTGGGAGAGGATTTCGTATGTTGCTCTTGCGATAGTCGACTTTCCTGCACCATCCGTTCCTTCAAATGCGATAAATATTCCTTGCTCAGAGGTGTAGTTCATACGAACGCTCCTAGGTAAGCCTCAGTATCTAGAGAGTTTCTACCGCTACCCTCTATCAATGGTCGAAATCCTTCTCTTTGATAAATTTCTGACATCTTTTTACCAATTGCACTCAGAAACTCTACGGAAGGTCGTTCTCTCGCACTGTATTGCGAGCCAGCATCTGGGTGAAATGCTGCCACTGCTGGAACTACGCCCATCTGACCAAAGTATTCGATACCCTCTATGATTGACTCTAATGGCTCCATTCCGGCAACGAATCCGGCATATACGTTGCCGCGCCCGAGAGTTTCTACAGCGGCTTCAAAAGCTTCGAGGAACCGATCCCGAGTGTAGTCACGAGATTTGCCTGGGCATACTTCTGAAAAAAGGCCAGGGTCGAATACTTCCAGGCTCATTGACATATTATTGCCGACAGACTTGAATTTTTCGAAAAGACGGAAGTCTTTGGGTGGCATAGAAATCAAGTGGTAGTCCAAGTGGTTATGCGCATTCTTTTCTTTTACTCTATTCAGCAAATCGATATGCATCCCATACCCTTTGTCGTAGTTACGGATTGTACCTCCGTTTAATAATACCCTACGGTATCGGCTACTCTCATCTTTGACAGCCATCGCTACTGCTTCTCCAGCAATGTCACCTTTAATTCGCATTCTATGATCTGACAGGCTTTCTCGAGCTGAACCCAGAGAGCAAAATTTACATTCATGACCGTCATTGAAGTAGTAGCAATGGCCGGGGGAGAAAATTCCAAGCGTAGAGTTTCCGTATATAGTCAGATGTTTTTCAAATAACTCGCCATTACTTAAAATTTTTCCGTAAGATTTAGGCCTGGCTGGAAAAGTAATTTTAATGATGTTTTTATTGTGGCTTAGTGCGGGAGCGTTTCGCTCTAAGATGATTTTGTATTTTGAGTGTGGGTTGTAGTTGGCGGCAGTAATGATATCGCCATCAAGAACAATTTCTTGTGGGGTTCGGATCGTTGGGTTGATTATGACGCTGTCACCTGTTCCGTATGCACGTCTTTTTTCAATATGATTCACCTCTGTTTGGAAATGCTCTAAGAAATCCCGGCTGAAATTAACGCCGTTAGCCAGTAGGGCGAGTTTCAATTTTACTGTATCGAATAGCATGATTCGGCTTCCAGTTAATTGCACTACAAAAATATTTTTATTAGATCTTCTGAAGATAAAGCAATCAATGTTCCATTATCCTTCAGGGCTTCTATGGATGGCGGTAAGCAATGCCTTGAGTGACCTTTTTCATCGAATAATGCTCCGCCTGACTCTCTCAAAATAAGTTCTGCCGCCGCAATATCACAGCTTCTCTCATGTCCAGGTGAGCCGATATCAATAAACGCATCAAGAACCCCAGCAGCAATCAGGCAGATTTCCAGCGAAGAGCAAGAGTAAACACGAACTTTGTCCGCTGACCATAAAAGCCGTTCTATTTTATGTCTTTCTTTACTGCCACGAGGACGGTGAAATGAAAGTCGCATTTGTTCTAATGATTCGGTTTTTCGTGTGTTTAACCGTTTTACAATTATTGCGGACTGAAGATACGCTCCTTCACCAAGTGAAGCGGTATAGACTAAATCTCTAGAGATGTCGTAAATCCATCCAAATACGTACTCATTACCATGATAGATGGCAACACTAGATGTGTAGTTCGGGAAACCCATAAGCGCATTGTGTGTGCCATCTAGGGGGTCAATAAGAGCGTAAAGGTCACCTTGGTCTCCAAGTTTTATTGGTGAAGTGCTTTCTTCTGAGTAAATTGTCATTTTGATACGAGATTTTGACAGGCAACTAAAGAGTATGTTCTGGCAATCTATGTCGTATTGTGTTTGGTTGAAATGCTGGTCTGCATTGGTTTTGTTAAAATCTGGAAGGCTGGACAATGTGCCGGCCCAATAGCGCCGCAACTGCTTTCTGGCTTCATAAAGACTTACTTCCAGTTCTGGAATGTATTCGCGCTTGAATAGAGCTCTCATACCGACTTCTCAGATATTAATTGCGTATGCCAGTTTTTCCGGTTGAGTTTAGATGCGTAGACTTTTACGTCGAATAGTTTTCCTGCGTAAACGGCGTAGTCTGCACTCATAAAGGCGCTGAACGTTTTGGGGGGAAGTGCTAGTGTTTTAACTTCGAAATTATAACCAAGTTTCTTTCTGATCATGTTCGCCGCTTGCCTGAGGCTTCCACCGGTATAGGCCTTGTCTATAATCAGCCATGAATCATTCGACGAAGTTGTATGAGGGAATATGTCTAGAAAATTTTCATCTCTAGTTAAAAGGCTCGGGTCATTTTGGCGATGAATTTCAGAGAAAAATATATCTGTATCTTTGGTAGCTGCCAAATATCCAAGTGCAAGCGGTAGGCCGGCTGACAATAAAAAGAGCTTATTTTTTGATATGTTTTTGATTTTCAGCCAGATAGAGTGGTCGTCATAGATGTATCTGGTATTGAGAGCAAGACTGCTATCCCAGTGTTCATAAGAAATGTATTTGCTGTAGAAAGCGCAGAATTTATTGTGGAAATCCAAGGTTTCATTATCAGTATCTATTAGCAGTCTGGTTTTTGTAAGGCCCCTATTCGTTGGCTTTACGCAGGAGAAGGGCTGGTGGGATGTCGCGAGTGCTTCTTTAATCAGGTCGCTCTTGAAATCTAATAGTTTGGTTTTGGAAGGTCCTGAAACGGCTAGTTCTGGTGAGAGACCATCTCCCTTTATCTTGCAAATGTCAGATGATTGTAATTGGGTTGTCCTTGAGTTTAAGTACTCCCATATTCGTATTACCTCTTCGTCTGACATGCCATCATAAATTGGGTCGAGGTTGCTCAAGTCGCAAACCATGACTTCCGGATGGCGGAGTTCAAAGGAGGCTCTCTGGAGATGGCACCCGCTCATTAGCGCTTTGCGGTAAGCGTAATAATCACTGGTTTGTAAACCGGTCAGAGTTCTCCATGCGTGATGTTCGCTAATAATGGTCGTGGAATTTAAGTGCGAGTTGTAGAACAAAGGTAACGCGCTAGCATGATTCATGTTTGGAGTCTCACGAAAATGCAATCGGTTAGGTGTTTTAACTTGCGTTGTCAATTAGTAAAAACGCGATCAAGTATCTAAAGTTTACCTATTGGCTGGCTGCTGTGTATTTTCAATAAAAATGTTAATCGCCAAAACATTGTCAGCATCAGAATGAATGAACAGATTGTTAAGGTTATAAATATAGAATGTATGTTGCGGTAAAAATTTAGAAGAATTGCGCAAAGGGCGATGCCAAAAGTGTTCAACGTCAGAATGGTTAAAAGTGTGGGAGCCCAGAAATCGTCCATGCTTCTCAAAATCGTCCTGGTTAAAACATAGACGAACTCAAAAGTTAAAAAAGGAATCGAGTAAAGAGTATTGGTTTCAATTAGTTTCCTGATCGTTGAATCTGATGTATAGGTCATGGAAATGTTTTCTTTCCAAAGGACACTGGCTAGCAAAAAGGGCGCTAGTGTTAACAGGCCTGATTTTAGACCTTGGATATAAGTTTTTTTTAGTGAACCTAAATCCCTCCTGGTAAAGTGACGGGCGGCGATAAGCCCCGTCGCATTCCCTATTCCAATTGATATCATATATATGATGCTTATAAAGTGTAGTGATGCTTGGTAGGCGGATAAATTGTTTTCACCTAAGTTTTTTGAAATGAATGATAAGATGAAAAATAGAAAGCTTTCACCTCCAAAGCATAAGGCCATTGGCAAGCCTCGAGCTATATACTTAAGATACTGTTCTTTCGGTATTTGTATGGATTTTTGAGAGTTGTTGATGTAAAGGTGGATTTTAGAGTTGAAGTAGAAGAGTGCGAGAGTTGCGAAAGCACATCGTAAGCAAGAATATATGAGTATGAAGTCAGGTAGCGTGATTGCCGAGTTCGTGTTAATCAAGACTATGCAGGCGGAAGTGAGGCAAATATTCAATGTCCACGTATAAATTACTTCATAGTGTGTTTTTTGAACTCCATTAAAAAAATTGAATATTGTAACCTGTAGATATATGGCTGGAATTGATAGGGATATCAGCAACAGTGCTTGGATGTCTTCCGTGTTGGTTAGGTTTGTGATTGGCGTGAGTGCGATTTTGTGCACAAAAAAAATTATACATATGATCAAGACTCCAAATAAAATCGAAAGCCTGAGTGATATTGTTATTTCGGATTTTATGTTGTTTGTGTTCAGATCATTTGATCCTGCTATCTTAATCAGTGTTGGAGAAAAAAATCCGATACCGATGACAGTAATAAATGATATTGATGCCAAGGCAAATGAAGCGGAATCAAGTGAGTCAACAATAAAATGGCCAGCGAAGGAAAAGTAGATCAGTGAAGCTGTCATGTCGCCCAATCTAGAGAATATGAGCGGAATTGCTATTTTGTAAATTTCCATAAGCGGGCCGCCAGCAAGTAGCACCAATTAACAAGCATAGTGTTGTAGAAGCTCTTTATTCCCACTCTTTCAGTAAACTCAAAAGCGGCGGAGTGTCCTTTGCGGCAAAGTATTTTTTTCTGAAATAGTATTCGGACTTTGAAACTTTGTGCGTGGTCTGCTTGCGCTCATTGAATTCATTGTCGAGGGCGGCAAGAGACTGTTCTGCAGTTGGATAAATTTTTGAGCTATTTAGAATTTTTTCAATTTCTAGAAATAGCAGATCCATATATTGGAGGGTTTCTTGAATGTACGACCTGCATTCGTCTCTTGTGCTGGCGCCTTGTCTGGCTAGTGTGAAGAATTTATTCTTGATCTCATCAAATCCTTCAATGCGGTACATGTTTGAGTATACCCACTTGTAATGCTTGTTTGTTGTGCCCGTAAGGTAGGTGAAACTCATCGCGGTTTTAAACATCATGTCTCTAGCTATCTCGCAACCCATCCATAAATTTTCTGATTGCCAGCAACCTTGAACATCCTGGAAAGCATAAAATACTGGAAGTTTCTCTCGGTGAGCTAAGTAGATATGTTTCTCTACGGGGATTCTTGATTTAAGTTTAAAGAATTTTTCATCGTTATTCAGAGCATGCCCGATTATTAGTCTATGGATTACATTGTTTTCTGTGTTCGTCAAAGCAGGGGCGTAAAGAAAACGTTGGTCGGAGGCAATTTCTTCAAATGTTTGTTCAATTTTGAAAAATATATTATCTATTTCTGAGTATGTTACATAGTCGGCATCAATGTGAATGCTGGTATCACCGTAGAAGTCTGTTGTATTGTGGACTTCTTCATCTTTAGTGATGTGGCGATAATTAATATCGGTAACAAACGCATGTTCGATGTGTTTCATGTTTTGCGCTTTTGGACGTTTTTCGCAAATGATAATGCAGTCGATGTCAGAATGAATTGTTCCGATCCCCTCAATTAAAGAGCCTGAAACAATCAGAGTGCTTGTGTGCTCCAAGTGTGCTTTATCGAGTAAATAGCTTTTTGGTAATGATAATTTCCCATCCAATATTGTTACGTTGTTCTCCGAAATTGAGGATTTTGATGTTTTTATTAAGGTTTCCATATTGGATGTCCTGTGTGTTTAAATTTTCTGTAAACCTCGCTCATGAAGAAGAAAGCCTAGTTTTTACTCGAGTCTTCCGTCAATGTTTGGATCCAGAATCAGAAGAGCCCTACAAGTTGTTGAAGGGCGAGAGTGTTTTTGGTGAAGGAAAATTCTTTTTATTTAAGTTAACTCCTACAGATAGTTTCCGCAGAATCTGTAGGAGCTTGGCTGAGATGTTTTCTTAATAAAGACTGTCGTGCACTCTGGCCGGGGCCTCGCGATCATAGGCCTCGGCATCAAACTGCCCATCATTCAGCCGCTTGTGAAACGCACCCGCCGTCGGCAGCGCCGAGCGCGGCAGATGAGTTTGCGGATTCCACGCATCCGAACGTACGAATGCCTTGGAGCAATGAAAGAACGCCGCCTCCACCGTCACCAGCAGCACCGTGCGCGCCGGTTTGCCGTTCACCGCGAAGCTTTCCAGTAACTCGGGGTCAGCGCTGATGGTCGCCGTGCCGTTGACCCGCAACGTCTCGCCGATCCCCGGAATGATGAACAGCAGCGATACCCGCGGATCGTGCAACACGTTGCGCAAGGTATCGATGCGGTTGTTGCCCGGACGATCCGGCAGGGCAAGCGTGCGCTCGTCAATGATCCGCACAAACCCTGGCGCATCGCCGCGCGGAGAACCGTCGATGCCATCGGCGCCGACCGAGCTGACAATCACCAGCGGCGAGACCCGGACCATCGCCTGATAGTCCTCGTTGAGAAAACCGATCTGTTTGCGCACCGCCCGTTCGTGGGGCAAGCCGTAGATGGCTTCCAGCGCTTCGATTGAATCGATCATCGTTGCTCCCCCGACAATTAGAAGAACAGCCCCATGCGCCGCTCGTAGCCGATGCGGCCCTTGTACGCTTCGCCGCTGTCGACGAAGCCGTACTTGGCGTACAGCGCAATCGCGGCGTCGTTGTCGGCGTCCACTGACAGCTCCAGCCCTTTGATCTCCGGCCAGGCCTGGCGCGCAGCGTCAGGCAACGCCAGCAGGCAGGCCCTGCCGTAACCCTTGCCTTGGGCGCGGTGATCGACCTGCAATGCATGCAGGGTGGCGCTGTGTTCATCGGCCCATTCCGGTAACACCGGTGGGCGTTTGAGCAGCAGGAAGGCCACCGGCACGTCTTCGGCCAGCAGGGCAAAACCTTTTACGCCGGGGCCGGGTTTCGACAACAGCGTATGCAAGGCGCCGTGGATATCGCCGGAGAACTTGATCTGCTCGGCGTGGATTTCAATCGCTTCGACTTGCTGACGCTGCAAGGCGTTAAGGCTCTCGTACGGCACGAGTTTGGCTGACAAGGGAATTTCCTTTTTCCTACAAAGATGAGCCTCGGATTCTAGCGACTTTGCGTTCGCTGGAATTTTTTTGTTTCAGCTGTCGATCCGGCAAATCGCCGAACGACCAAGGGTGTCTTCACAACAAAAATCACGGAGAACACCATGAGCGCACAAAGCGATATCCAGACCCTGATCAACACCTACCGCGAAGCCGTCATGACCAAGGACGTCGAGAAAGTCATGGCGCTGTACGCCGACGACATCCTCTCGTTCGATGCGATCAAGGCCCTGCAATTCAAGGGCAAACCGGCCTACCGCGCGCACTGGGTGGATTGCATGGAAATGTGCCCCGGCCCGCACATCTTCGAGTTCCACGAAATCGCGATCGAAACAGGCGACAACATCGCCTTCGCCCACTGGGTCGCCAACTGCGGCGGGACCAATGAAAAGGGTGAAACCCAGAGTTGCTGGATGCGCGTCACCGCCTGCTACCGGCAGGTCGGCGGAGCGTGGAAGATCGCCCACGAACACTGGTCGGCACCGTTCGACCCGATGAGCGGCGCGACCCTGTTCGATGTGAAACCCTGATCTTCAGCCATAGTTGAACCGTCCGATTCAGGAGAACGCCATGAAGTATTTATGCCTGGTCTACAGCGATGAGCGCCTGCTGCATTCGTCGCCCGACAGCCCGGAAGATGCCGAGTGCTGGGCCTACGCCGAGTCGATCCAGGGCAGCGGCCGGATGGTCGCCGCCGAAGCGCTGGAGTCGGTGCAGACCGCCACCACGGTACGGATGCGCAACGGCAAACTGTCGATCACCGACGGCCCGTTCGCCGAGACCAAGGAGCAGTTGGCCGGTTTCTACCTGATCGACGCGCGGGATCTCAACGAAGCGATTCAGGTCGCCGGGAACATTCCGGCGGCCCGGGTCGGCAGCGTCGAAGTGCGTCCCGTGCGCCAGTTGAATGTCTGAGGTCAGGGCGCGGGTCGAGCAGGTCTATCGCGAAGACTCGCGGCGGATCCTCGCGACCCTGATCCGCCTGCTCGGCGATTTCGACCTCGCCGAAGAAGCCTTGCACGAGGCGTTCTTCGTCGCGGTCGAGCGCTGGCAGCGCGACGGCGTGCCGGACAATCCGCGGACCTGGCTGGTGTCCACCGGGCGCTTCAAGGCGATCGATGTGTTGCGCCGTCGCGCACGGTTCAAGGCCTCGCAGCCGTTATTGCTGGCGCAACTGGAAGAACTGGAACAGTCCGAATGGGACGCTGAAGACGTGGAAGACGATCGCCTGCGCCTGATCTTCACCTGCTGCCACCCGGCGCTGGCGGCGGATGCGCAAGTGCCGCTGACACTGCGTGAAGTCTGCGACCTCACCACCGAGGAAATCGCCCGGGCATTCCTCTCGGCCCCGGCGGCGATTGCCCAGCGCATCGTGCGCGCCAAGGCCAAGATTCGCGATGCGAAAATCCCTTATCAAGTTCCAGCCCTCAGCGAACTGCCCGAGCGCCTCGACAGCGTGTTGCGGGTGATTTATCTGGTGTTCAACGAAGGCTACTCGGCATCCGGCGGCGCTCAGGTGACCCGCGAGGATTTGACTCGTGAGGCGATTCGTCTCGGGCGGTTGTTGCTGGAGTTGTTGCCGGATCCAGAGGTCATGGGGTTGCTGGCGTTGATGCTGCTGCATGAATCGCGGCGCTCGGCGCGGTCGACGCCGGATGGAGAACTGATTCTGCTGGATGATCAGGATCGCGGATTGTGGAATGCCGAGTTGATTGCCGAAGGCTGCGATCTGGTGGAAAAAGCGCTGACCACGGGACGTTTCGGGCCGTACTGCCTGCAAGCGGCGATAGCGGCGGTGCACGCCGAAGCGCCGACGGCGGGGGAGACGGACTGGGCGCAGATCGTCGGGCTGTATGACGTGTTGCTGCGGGCGGTGCCGTCGCCGGTGATCGAGTTGAACCGGGCGGTGGCGGTGTCCAAGCGTGATGGGGCGTTGGCCGGGTTGACCTTGATCGAGGGGATTCTGGATCGGGGGGATTTGCAGGATTACCACCTGGCGCATTCGGCGCGGGCGGAGTTTTGTCGGCAGTTGGGACGGGTTGAGGAGGCGCGGGTGGCCTATTCACGGGCACTGGAGTTGACGCGGCAGGAGCCGGAGCGGCGGTTTATCGAGGGGCGGCTTTCGGCTTTGGATCGCTTGCCCTCACCCTAGCCCTCTCCCGGAGGGAGAGGGGACCGATCCGGGGATATTGGGGATATACGCCGACCTGAGCGGTTCGCTGTGAATCCATAATCGACCAGATCTTTCAGGTCGATGTATGACGTAAGACACCTCGGTCAGTTCCCTCTCCCTCCGGGAGAGGGTTAGGGTGAGGGCGCTTTTGATTTTGCCTTTCGCCTTTAGCTTTTAGGCCTGCTGCCGAGTCGCAGCCATCACAATCTCGCGAATACAAACCCCCTGCGGCTGCCCATACGCATAGGCAATCGCCGTCGCCACATCCTCGGCGCTCAACACCGTGCCACCCATGTCCTGCTTCCACGCCTGATAACCGGTCTTGATCGCCTCATCCGTGGTGTGGCTCAGCAACTCGGTTTCCACCGCACCCGGCGCAATCGTGGTCACCCGCACGTTATGCGGCGACAGCTCTTCACGCAGATTCTCCGACAGCCCATGCACCGCAAACTTGGTCCCGACATAGGCCACATGGTTGGGGAAGGTCTTGCGCCCGGCCACCGAGCTGACGTTGATGATCGTGCCGTGCTTGCGCTTGATCATCCCGGCGACCACCGCGTGCACGCCGTTGAGCAGACCTTTCACGTTGACGTCGAGCATCTGGTCCCACTGCGCCGGATCCTGTTTGCTCATCTCGCCCAGCAGCATCACCCCGGCGTTGTTGATCAGCGCATCGGCCGGACCGAACTGCGCTTCCGCCTCGGCAACAGCGGCCAGCAATGCGGCGCGGTCGGTGATGTCGACGCGGCGGCTGAGAGTGTTCGGCAGGGCCAGTGCTTCCAGGCGTTCGATGCGCCGGGCCAGCAACAGCAGCGGATGGCCGGCCGCGCTCAAGCGGCGGGCGGTGGCTTCGCCGATGCCCGAGCTGGCGCCGGTGATGATGATCAATGGCTTGCTCATGGTTGAACTCCTGAGATAAGAAAAACAAATAACCAGATTCGCGGCGCAGTATATTTAGCCCGCTGGAGGCTGAAAAATGCCTTATTCCTCTGTCTGCTATCGGAATCTCCTATGGATATCCGCCATCTCAAAGCCTTCCTCGCGGTGTTCGAAGAACGCAACATCACCGCTGCCGCGCAACGGCTGTTCATCAGTCAGCCCACGTTGTCGGTGACCATCAAACAGCTGGAAGAAGAACTCGGTGCGACGCTGTTCGTACGTCAGCCCCGTGGTGTGGAGGTTAGCGACGAAGCGCGTCTTCTCTACCCGCAGGCGCGGCGGATGGTGGCCGAATCCGAGGCACTGAGCCGGATGTTTCGCGGCCGCGAAAATCGTGCGCCGCTGACTCTCGGCATCGAAGGCGACATCGCCGCCAGCCACATTGAAGCCTTCGTCCGGATGGCCCATCAGGCGTTGCCCAATCTGTTGCTGACCCTGGAGGAGGGCTGCCATGGCGATGGTCGATTGGCCGTCGAGGAAATGTGCTGCGAAGACGAACTGTTCCTGCCGCTGTGGGAAGAATCCTATGTGATGGCGCTGCCCCTCGATCATCCGATGGCCAACGCGCAAGAGGGCTGGGCGCCGATTGAGGACTGGATCACCTGCCCGCAGCATCCGTCCCATCAGCGCTTGATGGCGCTGTACGGACGTTCGCCGGAAGCGGTGGCGGGGCATGCCGGTTCACTGCAACAGGCGTTGCACATGGTGGCGGCAGGTGTCGGTGTGGCCATGTTGCCGCAGTCGCTGGTCAGCGGGCATGAGCGCATCGTCGTGCGTGCGTTGCACCTGCCGGCGCCGACCCGGCGAGTGGGATTGTGTTACGCGGCGCAGGCGCTGGAGTTGCCGACGATGCGCGGGTTGCACGCGTATTTTCAGGTCAATCGCCCGGCAGCGATCGAGGCGGCCTGAGCTATTCCAGCATCTTGCTCAGCAACCAGCTCCCCGCCGGCCCCGGCGGGTACAGCCGCGACCATAGGGCATCGACGAACACCGGTTTCGGCCAGCCGCGCACCTTCAGTTCCACCAGCAAGTCATTGCCGAAACGCTCCACCAGCCAGCGCGGCAGCGGCGCCCAGCCGAAACCTTTTTCAGCCATTTCCAGCAGCATCAGATAACTCGGCGCCGACCACACCCGGCCTTTGCCGCGACTGTCATAGGGATTGACGATGGTGGCCAGGCGCAGCTCGCGATGCTGTTCAAGGACCGTTTGATCGATGGATTCCTGCGTCGCCAACGGATGCCCACGGCCCACGAACAGGGCGATTTCAGTGCGTTCGGCGACGGTCGCGGTCGCGAGGTCCGGCGGGTAGTTGTCCTGCATCTCGGCGAATGCCAGATGCGCCCGACCGCGCTGCACCAGTTCGACCAGGTCATCGCATTCAGCGATCAGGCATTCCAGCTCCAGATCCGGGTAACGCTGCTCGAAACCCACCAGCGCCGCTTCGAAACGGTCGGACTGATAAGTGTCGGAAATCGCCACCGTGAGTTTCGGCTCGACGCCCTGGGCCAGTTGCCGGGCGGTCATTTCCAGTCGGCTGGTGGCGGACAGAATCGCCTCGGCCCGTTGCAGCATCACGTGCCCGGCCGGGGTTAGCGTCGGCTTGCGGCTGCTGCGGTCGAACAGGATCAAATCCAGATCAATCTCAAGACTGGCCACCGCCGCACTCACTGTCGACTGACTGCGCCCGAGTTTGCGCGCTGCCGCCGAAAACGAGCCTTGAGTCGCCGCCTGGACAAATGCCAGCAACACTTCCTGAGATGCCATGAACTATCGCCTTGATCGATGGTTATTGGTTATGAAGTATCGGTGTGGTGCTGGATCATGGCAACCATCTTCACAGAGGACTTCGGCCATGACTGCCAACAAATCCATCACTGAACGTATCTTCCAGGCCATCGGTTTCGAACTGCTGGCGATCCTGATCTGTACCCCGCTGCTGGCGTGGATCATGGGCAAACCGCTGGTCGAAATGGGCGCCGTCACTATCGCCATCGCGATGCTGGCCCTGGGCTGGAACGTGGTGTTCAACGGCTTCTTCGACCGCATGCTCAAGCGCTGGAACATCGCCCACAATGCCTGGGTGCGAGTGGCGCACGCGCTGCTGTTCGAAGGCGGGTTGATCGTGATGGGCGTGCCGCTGATTGCCTGGTGGCTGTCGGTCAGCCTGTGGCAGGCGTTCCTGCTCGACATCGGCGTGCTGCTGTTCTTCCTGCCGTACACCTACGTCTACCACTGGGGTTATGACGTGGTGCGCGAGCGACTGGTGATGCGGAGCGTCTGCCAGAGCTGAAAACAAAAAATCGCCGCCTGTGAGGGCTGCGATTTTTTTTGTCCGGGATTTTTGCAGGGTTTAGAGAAACATCCCGCCCGACGCTTCAATCCGCTGACCGTTGATCCACTGCGCCCCCGGCGACAGCAGCAGCGCCAGTGCGCCACCAATGTCATCCGGCTGCCCGGCACGGCCCAGGGCGGTGTTGCTGGCGACCATGGCGTTCAGTGCCGAATTGTCGCGCACCGCGCCGCCGCCGAAGTCGGTTTCGATGGCCCCCGGTGCCAGGATATTCACGGCGATCTGCCGCGCGCCCAGCTCCTTGGCCTGATAACGGGTCAGCACTTCCATCGCGCCTTTCATCGCAGCGTAAGCGGCATAACCCGGCAGGGTGAAACGGGCCAGACCGCTGGAGATGTTGATGATCCGCCCGCCATCGTTGATCAGCGGCAGCAATTGCTGAGTCAGGAAGAACGGCCCTTTCAACTGCACGTTCATCAGCAGGTCGAACTGTTCCGGCGTGGTGTCGGCGAAGGAGGCATGCACGCCAATCCCGGCGTTGTTGATCAGGAAATCGAAGCGCGGACGTTCAAGTTGTTGCAGCGCCTGCTCGACCCGCACGGCGAACTCGGCAAAACCTTCGCTGCGCCCGACATCCAGTTGCAGCATCACGGCGTTGGCGCCGAGTGCTTCCAGTTCCTGCACCAGCGCCTGGGCTTCATCGGCGCGGCTGTTGTAGGTGCCGATGATGTCCACGCCTTGCGCGGCGAGGTGCAGGGCGGCGTTCTTGCCCAGGCCACGGCTGGCACCTGTGATCAATGCGATTTTGCGGTTCATGGGTTTTCCTCAATGGCGATGACGGTTGATGGGGCAAAGTTTATTTATCCGCCATGAGGTGATAAACAGACTGAAACCGGAATCACTGGTCGGATTGTCCGAACAATCAATGGGTGGCACATGAACAAACTGGAACTGCTGCGCACCTTCGTCCGGGTCAGCGAATTGTCGAGTTTCACGATGGCGGGAGAGAGTCTCGGGCTGCCGCGTTCGACGGTCTCCGAGCAGGTGCAGGCGCTGGAAAATCTGCTCGGCACGCGCCTGCTGCAACGCACCACGCGCAAGGTCCAGCCCACTCAGGACGGCCTCGCGCTGTATGAGCGGAGCAAGGATCTGCTGTCGCACATGGACGAAATCGAAAACCTGTTCCGTCAGGACGAAGCGTCGCTGACCGGGCGGATCCGGATTGACATGCCGAACATTCTGGCGCGGCGGCTGATCATGCCCAAGCTGCCGGAATTCATGGCGCGCCATCCGAACCTGGAGCTGGAAATCAGCAGCACCGATCGCCGGGTCGACCTGCTCGCCGAAGGCTTCGATTGCGTGGTGCGCATCGGCGCGCAGCCGGATCAGTCGGTGGTGGCGCGGCACCTGGGGGACTTCAGCATGATCAACTGCGCCAGCCCCGCGTACCTGGAGCGCTACGGCGTGCCGCAGACCTTGGAAGATCTGGCGCAGCATCGGTTGGTGCACTACGTCGGTGTGCTGGGTTCGCGTTCGGAAGGGTTTGTCTACGAGCAGGACGGACAGGTGCACCGGGTGCCGATGCCCGGCAGTGTGACGGTCAACAGTACCGATGCCTACGAGTCGGCGTGCCTTGGCGGGTTTGGTCTGATCCAGGTGCCGCGAACCGGCATGAACACCTATCTGGACAGCGGCGAGATCGTCACCGTGCTGCCGCAGTACACCGCGCCGGCGATGGGCATTTCACTGTTGTACGCGAGGCAGCGTCATCTGCCGTTGCGGGTGCGGGTGTTCATGGACTGGCTGGGGGAGTTGATTCGTTCGACGCTGTGATTACTGCCGCAAACCCCTGTGGGAGCAAGGGCTCTCACAGGGATTGGGATGGATCAGAAGATCTGGGTAAACAGCCAATACAGGCTGCCCGACAGCACAATCGCCGCCGGCAAGGTCAGCACCCATGCCATCAGCAGATTGCGGATGGTCTTCATCTGCAAGCCGCCACCGTTGGCGACCATGGTCCCGGCCACGCCCGAGGACAACACATGGGTGGTCGAGACCGGCAAGCCGAACATGTCGGCGGCGCCGATGGTCAGCATCGCCACGGTTTCCGCCGAGGCGCCCTGGGCGTAGGTCAGGTGGGTCTTGCCGATCTTTTCGCCGACCGTGACCACGATCCGCTTCCAGCCGACCATGGTGCCCAGCCCCAAGGCAATCGCCACGGCGATCTTCACCCACAGCGGAATGAACCGCGTGGCGTTGTCGATCTGCTGTTTGAACAGTTGCAGCTTGCCGCTGGTGTCGGCGTCGAAGCTGCCGACCTTGTTCTTGTCCATCAGGCGAATGGTTTCGCTGGCCAGGTACATGTCGTTACGCACGTTACCCATGGCCTCGGCCGGGACTTTCGCCAGCGAGCCGTAGCCTTTGACTTCTTCACCGATGTGTCCGGTCAGCGAGGCGAGGGCGGGGATCAGTTGCGGCGTGGCTTCCTTGCTGCGCATGTAATCCGAGAGCACGGCGCGTGGATCGGCCGCTGTCGGCAGTGGCGCACTTTTCACCAATGCTTGCTGGGTCACTTGGGCGACGGCGGCGAATTGCAGCGACTGTTCTTCCGGCATGGTGCGATTCAGCGCATAAGCCATCGGCAGGGTGCCGACCAGAATCAGCATGATCAGGCCCATGCCTTTCTGGCCGTCGTTGGAACCGTGAGCGAAGGACACGCCGGTGCAGGTCAGGATCAGCAAACCACGAATCCACCACGGCGGCGGGGTATTGCCTTCCGGTGCCTTGTACAGCGAACGGTTCTTCACGAACGCGCGCAACGCCAGCAGCAACAGCGCCGCACAACCGAAACCCACCAGCGGCGACAGCAGCAGTGCGTAACCGATCTTGGTCGCCTGGGCCCAGTCCACACCGCTGGTGCCGTCGCGACCATGCATCAACGCGTTGGCCACGCCGACGCCGATGATCGAACCGATCAGGGTGTGCGACGACGAGGCCGGCAGGCCCAGCCACCAGGTGCCGAGGTTCCACAGGATCGCCGCGATCAGCAGGGCGAAGATCATCGCGAAACCGGCGGACGAACCCACTTGCAGAATCAGTTCCACCGGCAGCAGGGCGATAATGCCGAACGCTACCGCACCGCTTGAAAGCAGTACCCCGAGGAAGTTGAAGAATCCCGACCACACCACGGCCACATTCGGCGGCAGCGAGTGGGTGTAGATCACCGTGGCCACGGCGTTGGCGGTGTCATGGAAGCCGTTGACGAATTCAAAACCCAGTGCAATCAACAGCGCCACGCCGAGCAGCAGGAACGGCGTCCAGGTGGTGACCACCGTGCCGAGTTCGTGCATGTCATGCATCAGACTGTAGGCGGTGAACAGCATCCCCATGGCCAGCACGGCGAAAAACACCACGTAAGTAAAGGGGCCGGTTTTTTTGTCGAGCGCCGGCCTGCCGCTGGCAGCGGAGGCCGGGCTGACGGTCAGGGAGGGAGTAGCCATGGGCGGACAAACCTGAGCGAGGGAAGGAGTGTCGCCCATGATCGTTGCTAAATATTACAGAGACGCTGCGACAGATCAGTGTTTGGCGGATTAGCCGCGCCGCTGGTCTTAATAATCCCGCCGCTTGCGAAACGCCCAGCGTCCGGCGATCACGGTAAACGTCGCCACCAGCGCTACCAGAATCCAGAACCCCTCCGGATCAGTGGCCAGCGGCACGCCGCCGACGTTCATGCCGAAGAACCCGGCAATGATGTTGATCGGCAGCGCCAGCACCGTGACCACGGTCAGGGTGAACAGCGTACGGTTGCTCTGTTCGTTGAGGTTGGCGGCGATCTCTTCCTGCAGCAGCTTGATCCGCTCGCCTAGGGCGGTCAGGTCGTTGATGATCAGCGCGAACTCCTCGGTGGACTTGCGCAGCTCCTTCACGTCGTCCTTCTGCAACCACGGTGGCGGCCGGTTGAGCAGGCGCAACAGCGAACCCGGTTCCAGCGCCAGCAGTCGTTGCAGGCGCACCAGCACCCGCCGGTTGGCGCCGAGTTCGGCGCGGTTGGTCGACAGTCGCGAGGACAGCAATTCGTCCTCGACCTGATCGACGCTCATGCTGGTCTTGCGCACGATCTGGGTCAGCACTTCGCCCTGATCGCGCAGTAGGTGCACCAGCAGTTCCGACGGCGAGCGAAAGCACTCACCGGCCTTCACCGAAGAACGCAGCTTGTCCACCGAATGCAGCGGTTGCAGACGCGCACTGACGATCAGTTTGCTGCGTACGCAAACCCACAGCGTCGACACGTCCGACGACACCATGCTGCTGAGGTTGAACACCACGTCGTTGACCACCGCCAGCAACGCCGAATCGACATGCTCGATGCGGGTCGAGCGCGAACCTTCGTGCAGCGCTTCGAAAAACTCTTCGGGCAGTTGCAGATGGCTTTTCATCCAGCGCTCGCACGCGGCATGAGCCAGGTTCAGGTGCAACCAGAGAAACTCATCGCCCTCGCTGTCGTCTTGCAGGCAGCGCAGGGCGGTCGCCGAATCCACCTCGCGCCCGCGTTCGCCAGGGCGAAAGCGAAAGCCGTAAAGCAGGCCGAACAGGTCAGGATCACGATGACTGATATCGAGGCTGTGGTTCATGAAGGCTCGCTGCGAGGAGGCGTCTGTCGCGGGATTTGCAGATTCACCTGAGCCGCATCATCGCAATGTCACATGACGCTTGTGTGACAGCAAAATGATGTCAAATCAACGCGTTACCGGCGGTCGGATTTTTCTCAAGAAGGGCGCTGGCACGCCGATCACGCATGCGTTAGGTTGCGCGCCTTCGGCCATGAGCCAAGGTCCGCCGACACGGATGTCCGGCACCAATTCACGTCTTACCGGGCGTGCCTCATCCCTGTCCTGAGTACCTGTGATGCTGCAAAAATCCCTGAGAGCGCAAATTCTCGCCCTGCTGAGCGGCAGCCTGCTGGCGATGCTGTTGATCGCGCTGGCCTGCTTTCATTTCCTGTCCAACGGCGTGCAGAACTACAGTCAATTGATTGCAGGTCCGTTGCACACCTCGCAACTGATCGATGAAGCCAACCTGCAATTCAAGGTGCAGGTTCAGGAGTGGAAAAACGTTCTGCTGCGCGGCAAGCAACC
This sequence comes from Pseudomonas sp. B7, assembly GCF_016735645.1. Lineage (NCBI taxonomy): Bacteria > Pseudomonadati > Pseudomonadota > Gammaproteobacteria > Pseudomonadales > Pseudomonadaceae > Pseudomonas > Pseudomonas sp. B7. The sequence continues at coordinate 487,526 of NZ_JAERRE010000001.1, read as the reverse complement.
GGCGGATCTGACCAAGTACTGGGGCCAGTTCGAAGACCGTCAGCGCGATGTGCAGAGCATCCTCGGTGAGCTGGCCAACCAGAAAGGCCTCGAGCCTGCGCTGAAAACCCGTATCGAACGCCTGCGCGAAGAACATCGTTTGCTCGGCGCTGCGTATCAGAAGGGCCGTGATGCCTACGTCGCCGCCGGTGCCGATCCGACTGCGGGCGACGCTGCTGTCAAAGGCGTCGACCGTGCCGCCAGCGACCAGATGAGCGAACTGGTCGCCGAGCTGCGCAAGCAGGGCACCGAGCAATCGGCGCAGATCAGCGCCAGTGCCGATCGCACCGTGTGGCTGGGTCTGCTGGTGATGCTCGCGTCCGGTCTGCTGATCGGTTTGCTGAGCCTGTGGCTGGTCAACCGCAACCTGGTCGAGCCGATCAGCAAACTGATCGACTACGTCACTCAACTGAGCAAGGGCCGTCTGGTCGAGCGCGTGGCCAGTGACCGTCAGGACGAGCTGGGCAACCTGGCCGCCGCGGCCAACACCCTGCGCGATTTCCTCGCCGAAACCTTCAATCACCTGCAACGCAGCGCCAAGGATCTGGACAGCGCCAGCGGCGAGTTGAACGCCATCGCCACGCTGATGGCCGGCGGCACCAACGAGCAGTTCAACCGCACCGATCAGGTGGCCACGGCGATGAACGAAATGTCCGCCACTGCCCAGGAAGTCGCCCGTCATGCGGCCGACGCTGCGCGTGCGGCCGACGATGCTGACCAGTCCGCGCAGCAGGGCGAGAAGGTCATGCAGAGCACCATCCACAGCATCACCCAGATGCGCGGCGAAATCGCCAACACCGCCACGGTCATCCGTCGTCTGGAAGCCGACAGCGGTCGCATCGGCAAAGTGCTGGAAGTGATTCGCGGGATCGCCGAGCAGACCAACCTGCTGGCGCTCAACGCCGCCATCGAAGCGGCCCGCGCGGGTGAGGCCGGGCGTGGTTTTGCAGTGGTCGCCGATGAGGTGCGCAACCTCGCGCAGCGTACGGCGGAGTCGATCATCGAGATCAACCAGATCATCCACAGCGTGCAGACCGGTGCGGTGGACGCGGCCCAGGCCATCGACAGCGGCCAGACCCGCAGCGATGAAAGCGTCGAGCAAGTGACCCAGGCCGGCGCCATGCTTGAGCGCATCACCCACGCGGTGGAAGCGATTCGCGACATGAACCGTCAGATCGCCACGGCGGCCGAAGAGCAGACTTCGGTGGCCGAAGACATCTCGCGCAACCTGACCGAGATCACCTCGATCGCCAGCACCAACCTCGACAACGTGCAGCGCACCGAGAGCGCCAGCCAGAACCTGCACGGCCTGTCCGGCCAACTGAACGACGTCACCGCTCGCCTGAGCGTCTGACCGGCCAGTGACTGTGTACCGGTTCGGATACCGAGTCGGTACACAGTCGATCTCAATGGGTGCAGACCGCCGCCGATGCCCGGTTATCCATAACCGGCATTGGAGATTTCCCATGGTCAGCATCACGTCTGTTTCGATCAATCAGACCGTTACCACGCCCACCAGCAAAACCTCGATTGCCGACACCGGTGACGACACCTCGACCACCGCGGCGGCCAGCACCGGCGTGAAAGCCGACACCAGCCAAGTGGCGGCGGGCGGTGGCGCGGCGCCGGCGGGGGACAGCAGTTCCAGCAGCGATGAATCGGACACCGTGAAAGAACTGCGCAAGCAGATTGCCGAGCTGCAGAAGCAATTGCAGGAAGAACAACAGGCGCTGCAAGCGGCTCAGGCGAAGCAGGAAAGCCAGGATGCCAAGGCGGCGGATGTTGCGGCGGCGCAGTCGCAGATCGCGACGACATCGGCTTCGTTGCAGACGGCGACGGCGGCGTTGTTGGCGGCTTTGCAGGATTCGGATTCGAGTACGTCGGGTTCGCTGGTCAGTACCTCCGCGTGAAGCCTTTTCCCCTCACCCTAGCCCTCTCCCGGAGGGAGAGGGGACTGACGGAGTTGAATGTTCGAGTTACGCCGACCTGAAAATCTTGTGTCGAACTCAGGTTTAGAAACCCATGGAGATCGGCTCCCCTTCCCCCTCGCCCCCTTGGGGGCGGTCCGACGTTTCGGGAGGGCTGGGGTGAGGGGGTAGGGGCTGACTGACGAAACATGGTTTCAGCCAGACACCAGACACAAAAAAGCCGCACAACCCAAAAGTCATGCGGCTTTGTTTTATCAACCAATCAAGTGTCTTGCTTGTCGCTCAGCACCTTGCCGGTGGTCGCATCGAAGTCCACATCGAACTCCTTGCCATCAGCAGTACGCAACTCAACTTCGTACTCATAACCATTGAAGTGGTTATCCAGATCCGTGTCAGTGATGGTCGCGCCCGGATGTAGTTTCAGCGCTTGTTCGTTCATCGACTCCAACGACTTGATCTTGCCCTCCTTGACCAGTTGCGGGATCTGGTCAACGCGAACGTCAGCCTGGGCCAGGCCAGCGGTGAGGGTCAGGGCGGCAGCGGTAAACAGGGCAGTCAAAGTTTTCATCGGTTATTCCTTTGGGTGATTCGTTTAAGTGAGTTCAGGTTAATGGCCGCAACTTAACTCACCCTTAAAACGCAGCGAGCAGGCCGGACTCCCCGAGGGAGCGAGCCTGCTCGCGATACTGACGCCCTGATTTACAGATCAGAAGCCGTTGTTCTTCAACACCTGATCCACACTGGCGGCGGCCGGGCGTTTGTAGAACTTCAGCAGCTCGCTGGCGCGGTTGGTGAAGATGCCGTCGACACCAGCGGCCATGACTTTTTCGAAGTCCACCGGCTCATCCACGGTATAGACATGGACCAGCAGACCCTTGTCGTGGGTGTACTTGTTCATCCATGGCTGCACCAGATCCGAATAGCTCTGATCGCCGCCGTGGGTCAGCTTCGCCGAAGGGCCGGTGCCGATTGCACCCTGAGCCTTGGCGTAGTCGATCCATTGCTTGAATTCGGCTTCGGATTTCGGCTCTTGCTTGCCGTAGAACGCGTTCTTGTCCTTCTCGCCGGATTCGGCAAAGGTCACTTTGGATTTCGGCTCGATGCTGCCTTCACCCACCCACAGCAACAGGATCTTCGGCACCTGCGGCATTTCCTTTTGCAGCATTTCAAGGCTGCTCTTCTCGAAGGTTTGCAGGATCACCTTGCCGTTGCTTTCGCCGACGCTGGCGGCGTTTTTAGCCGGTTTGGCGCCGGCCGGAACCAGCCAGCCACGGGCCTGGAGTTTTTCCTTCAGGTCATGCTCGATCCCCGGGAACAGCTTCGGCTCCTTGGTTTCGATGTACAGGCCCGGCTTGTGCTTCGGATTGGCCTGGGCGATGTCGATGATTTCGTCGAGTGTCAGAATCTTCAGACCGACATAGGACGGACGCGCGCGATCGGGGTACTTGGCGTTGTACCAGCTGCCGGCGTCGAGGGTTTTCAGTTCGGCCATGGTGAAGGCATTGGCCGGGCTGTCCTTGCGCTCCGGGAACTTGGTAGCGACGTCGGTGGTGCGTTGCAGGTTGTCGTCGTGCAGGGCGAACAGCACGCCGTCCTTGCTGCGCTGCAAGTCCATTTCCAGGTAGTCGGCGCCCAGGTCGCGGGCCAGTTTGTAGGAGGCGGCGGTGGATTCCGGGGCATCGAAGGACGCGCCACGATGGGCGATCACCGCCGGGTGCGGAATGCCCTCGGAGGCAGCGAGCGCAACAGGGCTTGGCTGGCTGGCGGCGTGGGTCTGGCCGAGGCCGAGCAGCAGGCTCAGCAGCAGTGCGCTTTTGGTGAACGTGGCGGGCATGTCGAGGTCCTTTCGCAGGTATTTTCGAAGATGTACCTTTTAGCAACTCAAACGAAAACCTGCTATCGCGAGACCGACATAAACGTACTGAAAGCGAAAATTTGCGCACTTTTGTGCGTTCGTTTGCAGTACGCTTGGCCACGGCAACCGCCCCGGCAGAGGGCGCGCCTCTATGCCCTGCGTGTAAACCTTCGATCACTCTTGTGAGGTTTACCATGCGCATCACATCGCAACTCATCTGCCAGGCCGCCGACGACCTCAATGGCTTTGTCGGCCTCAACCGCAAGACCGGCCAGTACATCGTGCGTTTCAGCGAAGACTCGTTCGGCATGGACGTGGCCGATGACGGCATCATTCCGTGCAGCGAATTCGTCTGGGCACCGGCCACTGAACAGACCATGACCCTCAAGCGCGAACTGATCCAGTTGCTGCTGGACCAGAACATCGATGACCGGATCAACATCACCGAGCCGCTGCGCGTTTATATGAATAAGCGCGAAGTGCCGGAGATTGAGGCGGTGCGTAGTCTGGTGAAGGGCTGATCATCCGAATCGATAATCGCGTTCCACTTTGCACACCCGCGTATGAAAACCCGAGTACCAGGTCGAACGTCCGCGTTCACGAATCGCCTGGTGCTCGGGATGATGTTTCCACGCCAGGATCGCCGCTTCACTTTGCCAATATGAAACCGTAATTCCGAGCCCGTCCGCGCCGCGAGCCGACTCGACACCGAGAAAACCCGGTTGCTCGCGCGCCAGTTCCAGCATGCGTTCAGCGGCTTCAGCGTAGCCCTGATCACCATCGGTGCGGTTTGAAGTGAAGATCACTGCGTAGTACGGCGCTTTCGGTGTTTCGGCGATCATGCCCGCGCCTCGACACAGGCTTCGACAAACGCCCGCACCAGTGGCGGCAATTGCCCCTTGAGCGCTGCGCGTTCCGGCTGGAACAGTGTGGCGACGAAGAACACATGGTTTTTCAGTTCAATGGCGCGCAAGTCGCCTGACGAATCGTGACCCACGGCGTGCAGGTCATGGGTCAGCAACTCCCGTTCGAATTGCGGATTCACACCGTAGCGGCAGCGATAGCCTTCACGAATTTCCGACGTTTCGTACGCACTTGCGATCAACGAACCGTGCACCAGATGAATGCTGTCCACCGCTTCCACCAGCGAGCAGGTCAGCGGCGTGAGTACCGCGCGGCTGGCGTCTGGCGAGGTTTCGCCGTGCTCGGCATCGGTCCAGCCCAGCACGTGGCGGGAAAACTCCAGCACGGCATGTTGAAAACCGCCGCAGGTGCCGAGGAAAGGGCGCTGCCGCTCGCGGGCAAAGCGGATGGCTCGCAAGGCACCGACTTCGCTTATATAAGGGCTGGCCGGGACACACCAGAAGCCGTCGAAAGGTTCCAGCGGTGTCTCGGGCAGGATTCGGTCGGTGGCCAACCATTCGAAATCGACCGGACGGCGAAGGTGTTCCGCCGCCATTCCGAGGGCGACCGGGATGGCTTGGTGGGCAGTAACTTGCGGGTCGAAGTCACCGATCAGGGCGATGCGCAGGGCTCTGGATTCCATGAGTACTCACTGTGCTTGTTGAGGGATGAAGCTCACTATAGATTGGCGTTCACGCACTCTAAATCGGCGTTTGCCCAAGTGATCAATGCAACCACGCAATACCGACTCGATTTCCCGGATCTGGCCCTGATCCTCGCTTTAGTGCGCGGCGGCTCTCTGGCCCGGGCCGCACAGCTGATGAAGGTCGATGTGTCGACGGTGTTTCGCGCCGTGCGCCGACTGGAAGCATCACTCGGCCAGCAACTGTTCGAAAAAAGCCGCGCCGGTTACCTGCCCACCAGCCTCGCGCAGACCCTGGCCGAGCAGGCCGAACGCGCCGAGCAAGCTTTGGAAGCGGCGCGAATCGGCGTGGAGCAGGGCGGTGAAGTGGTCAGCGGCACGGTGCGCCTGACTTGTACCGACTCCGTGCTGCAAGGTCTGCTGCTGCCGGCGCTGGCGCAGTTCATGCCGAACTACCCGGCGCTGAGCATCGAACTGAGCACCTCCAATGATTTCGCCAACCTCAGCCGCCGCGATGCCGACATCGCCCTGCGCCTGACGCGCACACCACCGGAGCATCTGGTCGGACGGGAGCTGGCGAAGATTTCCTACCGGGTCTGCGCCAGTCAGCGTTATCTACAAAAGGTTGAAGCGGCCGATCTGGCGGCGCTGACCTGGATCGCCCCGGACGACTTTTTGCCCGATCACCCGACCGTCGCCTGGCGCCGCCAGCAGTTGCCGGGGGTGACTCCCAACTATCGCTGCAACAGCATGCTGTCTGTCACGGAGTTGGTCCGCGCCGGACTGGGCGTAGCGGCGTTGCCGGACTTTCTCATCAATGAGGGGCTGCTGGCCCTGAGCGAACCACTGCACGGTTATGACACCGCGCTGTGGCTGCTGACCCGCCCGGACTGCCGCGCGTTGCGCTCGGTGGTCACGCTGTTCGATGAACTGGGGCGGGCGCTGAGGGTTTCGTGATCAGCCCTGCTGGGTCTGGCGCATGTGATCGTGCAGTTCGCGGGTCAGGCCTTCGATGCGCTCGGTCAGGTTCTTGGTCATCTCTGTGAGTCGGGTGTTCTGCTCCAGCAGCTCAAGCAGTTGCGCGGTGTTCTTCGCCGCTTGCGCCTGGCGTTCGCTGTTGGCCACGGCCAGGGCTTCGCGATGTTGCGCGTCAGCGTCCGATTGCGCTTTGTCGCGTGCAGCCTGACGAGTCTGTGCCAACAGAATCAGCGGCGCGGCGTAGGCGGACTGGAGGCTGAAAGCCAGGTTCAAGAGGATGAACGGATAAACGTCGAAATGGGTCACGCCAAAGATGTTGAGACTGATCCACAGCACCACGATCAGCGTCTGCGCGCCGAGAAAGGTTGGCGTGCCGAAAAAACGCGCAAACGCCTCGGCCCGCAAGGCGAATTTGTCGTTACCGAAGGTTGTGTTGAGGTGGGCGTGGGGGCGATGAAAGCGCAGGTGATCGACAGGGGCGGTGGATGATTCGGTTTTTTCGGTGGTCATGACGGACTCGGCAGGGCTTGGGACGTTGAGTCACTATAGCCCTGCGTCGCCCGTGTTGGCCTTATCCCGGCGCACGCTCGTTGGCAAACATGCTCACCGCTTCCACCGCCTCGCTGGCGCCGTCCCGAATCTGCAGAATCACCGTACCGGCCTGATCCGCCAGCTCCACACCTTGCGCCGCACGCCCTCGGGTGCCGTCCATGCTCTTGATCGCCTGACGGGTTTCGGTCTGGATCAGGCTGATCATGTTGGAAATTTCCGCAGTGGAGCCGCTGGTGCGCGCTGCCAGCTGCCGCACTTCATCGGCCACCACGGCAAAACCGCGACCCTGCTCACCGGCTCGGGCGGCTTCGATTGCAGCGTTCAGGGCCAAAAGATTGGTCTGATCGGCAATCGCGCGGATGGTGTTGACGATGGCAGTGATCTGCTCGGAGCGTTCGCCGAGCTGCGCGATGAGGGTTGAGGATTCGGCAATGTCGTCGGCAATCTCGCGCATTTCACTGGCGGCTTGCTGAATCACTTGCGTACCTTGCTCGGCGACTTTTCGGGTGGCCACCGAGATGTGATAGGCCGCGCTGGCACTGCGCGCATCCTGCTCGTGCTGTTCGACCCGGGCGGTCACGTCCGACGCGAACTTCACCACTTTGCACAAGCGGCCGGCGGCGTCGTAGACCGGGTTGTAATTGGCTTCAAGCCACACGGTCTGACCGCGTTTGTCGACGCGTTCGAACTGGCCCTGAAACAGTTCGCCCTGATTCAACCGGCGCCAGAAATCCTGGTAGGCGCTGCTGTTGACCAGTTGCGCGGGGCAGAACAAGCGGTGATGTTTGCCTTTGAGTTCGGCAAGGGTGTAACCCATGCGCGTCAGGAAATTCTGATTGGCGGTGAGAATATTGCCGTCGAGATCGAATTCGATCACCGCCATGGCGCGGTCGATCGCCTGCAATTTCGCATTGGCTTCGCTTTCCTGCTGCACTTTGGCGGTGACATCCATCGCGTACTTGACCACTTTCACTACGCGGCCCGAGTCGTCCTTGATCGGGTTATAGCTGGCTTCGAGCCAGATCGGACGGCCCTGACTGTCGATGCGTTCAAAGGTGCCGGACTGGAACTGGCCGCTTTTCAATCGCGACCACAACTCGGTGTACTGATTGCCACGGGCAAACTCTGGAGAACAGAAATGACGATGGGGCTGCCCGACCACCTGTTCGCGGGTGTAACCCATGGTTTTCAGGAAGTTGTCGTTGGCGCGCAGAACGATACCGTCGACATCGAATTCGATCACTGCCATGGAGCGGTTGATCGCTTCCAACAGGCCGGCTTGTTGGTTGATGGTGTTTTGAAGATCGACGAGGACGGTCTTGTGACGATTGAAAATCATGCTCGTGGCACTCTGGAAATAGGGCTGAAGGTGGGGTCCCTGTTTCCGCGTCAGCCAGCCAGATATCTCGATGGCTGGAAGCAGTGTGCCAGCATCCTGGCTGGCGGATTAACTTATACAAAACTTTATAAACTTGTACAAGAAATCGATTTTTCTCAGTTTTGTACAAGTTTTTTCAGGCGGGTGATCGGGTCAACGCTACGCTGATTGTGTTACGTCCCGTGTGCTTGGCCGTGTACAACGCCTTGTCGGAATCTTCGAACCACTCAAGGGCATCGGCGTAAGAGGTTTGATAGCGAGCAAGCCCGATACTCAGGCTGACCCGCAGCTCGGAAACGTCGGGATGGCGGTATCGATCCAGTGCCTGACGCAGTTGCTCCATCAGCGCTTCAGCCTTGCTCAGGGGCAGGTTGGGCAGGATCACGCAGAATTCATCGCCACCGTAACGCCCGGCCAGCTTGCTTTCGTCGAGTACGAATTTCAGCTCATGGCTTAACTGCCGCAGCACCGCGTCGCCGACGATGTGCCCGTAACTGTCGTTGATCGACTTGAAATGATCGATGTCGATCAGCGCCAGGATGGCTTGGGAATTGTGCTGGCGGCACTGTTGGAACTTGAGGTGCAACAGGTCTTTCCAGGCGCCGTGGTTGAGCAGTCCGGTCAGGCTGTCAGTACGGCTCAGGGCGCTCAGGGTGCGTTTGTGTTCGGCGAGTTTGATCGCCAACCGGTAGCAAACCATTCCCAAAGCCAGCGGATAAAGGGTCAGCATCGGCAGGCAGGCCCAGACCTGAGTCTGCGTGGCCGTCAGGGTGAAATGGACCCCGAACACTGACCAGCCCAGCAGCACGCCGATCACCTGGGCGAGGGCGCCCAGCCAGAACAGGCGCACGCCACCGGCGGCCACGTTGTTCATGGTCATCATCGACAGAATGGTCACGGTTGTCAGCGGGTTGAACTGGAAACACGCGGTCCAGAAACCGCCGCACACCGAGTCATAGAGCAGGTTGCGGCGTTCAGCGCGATAGGGGAAAGCCGAGCGGGTCGAGCATTGATAGGCCACATGCGGCCAGAGAAAACCGTTGAACAGCAACAGCGCCCAGAGCCAGCCCGGCATGTTCAACGGATACAGCGCGGCACCGACACTGAAGAAACCGATGCCCAATCCGATGGACCGTGGCAAGTAAATGCGCCTGGCGAATGACAAACCTTTGCCGCGTTGGTTTTCCATGATGTTCTACGCCAGATTCATTCTGAAACACTTTGCAGTGTAATTCTTCAGACAGACCGTTCATCGGCCAATGACAGACATTGTCATTTATTCCAGCGGGAAAATTCAGTGTCCTTGCGAGCCATTTACCATGGCGCAGGCCTGAGCTAGAGCTGATAGCAGGTCAGGAACATGTCGAGTGCAGAGTCGACCACGGCATTTTGCGCTGTGCTGTCGAGCGAGGGTTGGCCCAGGGAGATCTGTGGCCAGAAGGCAAAGGTTTTCAGCAGCCCTTGCACTTGATGGGCGGCGAACGCCGGATCGACCGGTTTCAATCGACCATCCGCCTGGGCGGCGCGAATCCACACCGTCACGCTTTCCTCACGTTCGCCCATGCGCGCCACCATGTTCTGCGCGCGCTCCGGCGAGTGGATCGCCGCCGCGATGGCAACGCGGGCCAGATTCATGAAATTGTCGTCCGCCATCATCTGCAGTTTGGCCAGCAGCATGGTTCGCAATTGATCGCGCAATGGCTGATCGGGCTGATACGAGACGGTTTGCTCGGTGCTGATCCGTGCCCACAACTGGTTGAGAATTTCGGCGAACAGCTCTTCCTTGCTCGGAAAATGGTTGTACACCGTACGCTTTGACACCCCGGCAGTGGCCGCAATCTTGTCCATGCTGGTGACCTCGAAACCGTTGGTACGGAATTCGGCGATCGCGGCCTGGATGATGGCTTCGCGTTTACGGTCGGTGAGGCGCTGGGGAGCTGTCATAAATTCGATTCGGCAGGAAAAGGTTAAATTACACTCGGCAGTTTACTTGTCATCCGGTTTGTTGCAACCTAGAAACTACACCGATCAGTGTAATGCTGGGTTAATCGGTGCAACCTAAAAACAGATGTCCGGCTGATGCGTGCGTGCCTTGGCCATTATCGTCCCACCGTGGAAAACCGTGAATTGCGCGGCGTTTCCGGAGTCATTCAGTCATGGCCAAATCAAATTCTCCCGCGGTTAGTCCAGCACCTGAAGCTTCGCGCCAGGCCGAAGGGACTTTCCGCAACCACGCGCCGGTGCAGCGCGAAGGTTTGCGCAAGATGCTGCGCATCATGTGGAACATGATCTTCCACAAGCCGCGCAACACCCGTCCTGCGTCGGCCATCCCAGTGCAGCCAATGACCCGCGCCGACCTGATCGCGGCACCCAACCACAGTGTTTATCGCCTCGGCCATTCGACCTTGCTGCTCAAGCTGCAAGACAAATTCTGGATCACCGATCCGGTGTTCGCCGAGCGTGCCTCGCCGGTGCAATGGGCCGGGCCGAAACGCTTTCACCAGCCACCGATCAGCATCGATGAATTGCCGCCGATCGAAGCGGTGATCCTGTCGCACAACCACTATGACCACCTCGACTATGAAGCGGTGCTGAAACTGGCGGACAAGGTCAATGTGTTCCTGACCCCGCTGGGCGTCGGTGACACCCTGATCAAATGGGGCATCGATGGCAGCAAGATCCGCCAGTTCGACTGGTGGCAGGGCACCGAAGTCGCCGGCATCCGCTTCATCGCCACCCCGTCGCAGCACTTTTCCGGTCGGGGCCTGTTCGATAGCAACCAGACGCTGTGGGCATCCTGGGTCATCATCGACGGTGACAAACGCATCTTCTTCAGCGGCGACAGCGGCTACTTCGACGGGTTTAAACGCATTGGTGAAGAGTACGGACCGTTCGACCTGACGCTGATGGAGACCGGCGCCTACAACGTCGAATGGCCTCACGTGCACATGCAACCTGAAGAAACATTGCAGGCTCACCTCGACCTCAAGGGCCGCTGGCTGTTCCCGATCCACAACGGCACGTTCGATCTGGCGATGCACGCCTGGCATGAGCCGTTCGACCGCATTCTTGCGCTGGCATGGGAACGCAGCGTGTCGATCACCACGCCGAGAATGGGCGAGGCTTTTAACCTGATGCAACCGCAACGTGGGGACGCGTGGTGGTTGGAAATGGAACAAGAGATGTCAGAAAAAGGGCGTGTTGCTTGTAGCGGCTACAAGGCTGGGTGAGTTTTCCTACCGGCACTGGTTCTTGTTGCTGACAGCCGTTTCCTGCGGCTTCGGTAGGCTTGGTCGCGAGTGAAATGACTCACTCGTGATTGGCTTAAACAAGGATTAGAAAATGAAATTCCGCTTTAAACGCAGCATGAATGCGCTGGCGCCGGCCATCCTGCTTTCGCTGAACAGTAGCGTCGCCCTCGCAGCGTCCTCCAGTGCGCCACTTGAATACGCAAGCGCCAGCGAGCTGAGTGCAATGATGGCCAGCAACGAACTGACCTCGGTCGCGCTGGTTCAACACCTCATCACACGCATTGCGGATCTGGACAAGCAAGGCCCGACCCTCAATGCCATCATCGAAATAAACCCCCAGGCTCTCGACATCGCGACCGCGCTGGATGAAGAGCGTGCGCAAGGCAACCTCCGTGGCCCGCTGCACGGAATCCCGGTCCTGTTGAAGGACAACTTCGATACTGCCGACAGCATGCAAACCGGTGCCGGTTCGTTGGCCATGATCGGGCAGCCGGCGGCTCAGGATGCGTTCACGGTCAAACAATTGCGCGATGCCGGCGCCATCCTGCTGGGCAAGGCCAACATGAGCGAGTGGTCGGGAATGCGGGACTTGTCACTGCCCTTGGGGTGGAGCGGGCGCGGTGGTCAGGGGAAAAATCCTCATGTCCTCAGCGAAAGTACTTGTGGTTCCAGTTCAGGTTCGGCGGCAGCGGTTGCCGCAGGGCTCGCTCCACTGGCCATGGGAACTGAAACCAACGGCTCGATCAGTTGCCCGGCGTCGGCCAATGGTGTGGTTGGCGTCAAACCGTCGCTCGGATTGTTCAGCCGCGCCGGCATCGTGCCAATCACCCGCTTGCAAGACACGCCGGGCACAATGACCCGAACCGTGCGGGATGCCGCGCTGTTGTTCAACGTCATACAAGGCGTTGACGCCTCGGATAGCGCCACTGCTGACGCGCCCACTGGCGTCGACTACACCGCATTGCTTTCCAGTGAAGCCCTGCAAGGCAAACGGATCGGTTATCCGATTGCATACACTGGAACCCACGCTACGGTACTGAACCCGAGTCTGGAGATGCTTGCCGCGATGGCCACCCTGGAAGAGCAGGGCGCTACGCTGGTCCCGCTGACTGTGCGTCTGCCGGACATCGATGACTACGTTAACGGCCTGATGGGCGCGATGAAGCATGAGCTGCCCGAATATCTCGCCAGCCGCCAAGGCTTGCCGGTCGACTCCTTGCAGGCTCTGATCGACTTCAACCTGGCCAATCCCGGTGAGGAGCAACATGGCCAGCAGACGCTCGAGACCATCAACGCGTCGGCGCTTTCCCACCAGGAGGCGAGCGCACTGATTACCACCATCAGCCAGAACTTCAAGGACGCTATCGATGAGCAGGTGCGTGAGCACAATCTGGATGCCCTGTTCGCCGAAGCGGACGGCTTTTCCCAGTTCTCCGCCGCCACCGCAGGCTACCCGGCAATCACCTTGCCCTCGGGCATGAACGATGACGCCACGCCGACCTCCGTGACCTTCTACGGCCAGCAGTGGAGCGAGCCACATTTGTTTGCCATGGCGTACAGCTACGAACAGGCTTCGATGGAATTGCGTCATCCGGGGTTCAAGGAGTAAACACCTTGTTGGCAGTGCGTTGTCTTCGACTATTTCAAGCACTGCCGTATCAAGCGAACACCACCTCAATTCGGCCCTCTTTGCGAGAGCGGGGGGCCGGTTTGACCACAATCTGCACATCTCGGCCGAGGTGGGAAAGGCATTCCATCATCTTGGCCTCACTGATGCCGCGGAATTTTCCTCTCAGCATTTCGGATAGCTTGGGTTGTGATAACCCCAAGATTTCAGAAGCTTGAGATTGAGTGAGATGACGCGCTTTGATGATTTCACCGATCTTTGAGGAAAGCTGTGATTTGATCCTCATCTCATTGGCGTTTGGTATCTCTAGATCCTCGTAGATGTTCCCTCTGCTTTCTTCGATTCCAATCAATTTCGAGTTCCTTCCGCGTGTGGGCCGACCTCAACGGGTCTTTTCAATCAGCCATTGCATAAGTTTCGCGATCAACCGACGTGGGTATCGCACCTCCGACATTCCCCCCACGCCCCGGCGCAAACCCCGGGAAGAACACCAACCCCTGCGCCTCAAACCGATAGGTCAACGCCAGCCGCACCGCATCCGCCACGTCCTGCTGCGCTTCGAATCGCTGAATGTCGTCTACTGAAACCTTGGCCTCTCGCGACAACTGTTCAACGCTCCAGCCCAACATCCCTCTGGCCTGGGCGCAATGGGTCGGGGTGAACTGGAAAAGGGCGATACGTTCGAGGATGAGGTTCATCGCTGAAGAGGCCATGGTGTGCTCCGGGCTCGAGAGTGCTGATGGAAAATGTACTGTGTTTTTGTACAGTTGTTTTCGGCCGGGATCAAACGCATTTTTTGATTTGCCCTAGTTCGCCGCCTCCAACCAGACGGACGGTGCCTGACCGAGGATCCGGCGGAACATCGTCGAGAACGCCGCCGGGCTGTCATAGCCGAAATCCAGGGCAATCCGCGTCACTGCTTCACCCGCCGCCAGCCGTGCCAGTGCCAATACCACGCAGGCGCGCTGGCGCCATTGACTGAAACTCAGGCCGGTCTGTAGACGAAACAATCTGTTGAAGGTGCGCAAGCTTACGTGCAGCTGATCGGCCCAATGCTGGGGCGATTGGTGGGCATTCGGCTGATGCAGAAAGGTCTGACACAGTTCGAGCAGTCGTCCGTCAGACGGCAGCGGGATATGCAACGGTAACGGTGCACTGCGCACCAATTCATGCAGCAACAGATCGATCAGCACGCCGTCGCGCCCGGTCAGGTCATAGGTCAGCGGCAACTCCACGGCTTCCATCAGCAAATGCCGTATCAACGGCGAGACACTGATCACCTGACAACGCTCACCCAGATCCACCGCCCCCGGTTCGATATACAAACTGCGCGTGCTGACCCCCAGCATCAACACCTCATGCGCCACCCCCGGCGGAATCCACACCGCCCGCTGCGGCGGCACCACCCAGTTGCCGTCATGCGTGCTGACCTGCATCACCCCGGTCGCGCCGTACAACAATTGCGCCCGCCGATGCGTATGACGTGGCAACAGATAGCCGTGGGAATAATCCGTACCGATCGCCACCACCGGGCGCGGCGTGTCATCCAGCAGATTGATCGAAACATTGCGCATCGAGCGGCACCCAGCAGTTGGCGTAAACGCAAACATTATTGGCTGACTTGCTGAAGCAGGCCAAGCGCAGCGGCTCTATCGTCGACGGCTCCCCCATCAACGGACGACGCGCCATGTTCTTCCTCCTGCTGACACTCTTCGGCTGCCTGACCGGCGTCACTGCCGTGCTCTTCGGTTTCGGTGGCGGCTTCGTCGTCGTGCCACTGCTGTACCGCATGCTCACCGCGAGCCACGGCGCCGACGACCCGATCAGCCAATCCGCCATGCACATCGCTGTCGCCACCTCGACCTGCGTGATGATCGTCAACGCACTGGTCGCCACCGACAAACACCGCCGCGCCGGCAACCTCATCCGTGATTACCTGTGGCCCTTGGGCGGATTCATCGGATTGGGCGCTATCGTTGGCGCAATCGCAGCGGTGTGGGTCAGCGGCGAAGTCATTCGTTATGCCTTCATCGCCTACCTCGGAGTGACGATTGTCGACTGCCTGCTGCGACGCGGCTTTCTTACGCAATCCGAAGGCGTTATCCCACGGCGACTGGGAACGGTGGAAACGTCCGGCGGCGGTGTAGGCATCGGCGCCATCGCAACCTTTCTCGGCGTAGGAGGAAGCGTCATGACCGTGCCGTTATTGCGGCGTTGCGGGTTGAGCATGTCTCAGGCGACTTCGATGGCCAATCCGTTGAGCGTGCCCGTGGCATTGGCGGGGACGCTGACTTACATGTTGTTGGCGGGGGGCAGCGAGACAGAACTCGGGCCATGGTTTGTCGGATATGTGGATCTGCTGGCGTTTGCGGTGCTGACGCTGGGCTCGATGCTGGGGATTCGACTGGCTACGCCGTGGATCGGGCGGATAGCGGATCGGGTGCATGCTTGGGTTTATATCGGGTTGCTGGTGATTGTGATGATCAGTATGTGCGTGAGTTGATCCCGACGAAGCTCGATTCCCCGTTACAACATCGACATAATCCGCGATCACTTTTTGCGGACTTTGCCCGCTTGCTCAAGGACGAATTGATGTTTCACGGATTGCTGCGCCTTTCTGGCATTTTGGTACTCGCCATTTTTTTCCATCCTCTGGCATGGGCGGAAAACGCTACGCAGGTTTACACGGGAACGCTGGGCAAGACGGCGATCGTTCTGGAGATGAATACCCGAACGGGAGAGGGGCGTTACTTCTACCAGAAGTACCGCAAGGATCTGAAACTCGAAGGTTCCAGGGATGGGGACACGCTCGAACTCAGCGAAGGCTCGATGATGGACGGAGACTCCCGTCCAACGCTTCGTTTACAGGCGATCGGGAGCAATTGGTCCGGTGAGTGGAGTAATCCGGCCGGGAAAACCCTCAAAGTTGAGTTGCAGCCCGCAATGATTCCGCAAGCCCCCATCGACTCATTGCCTTATATCGTCAGCCTGCGTGAAAAGGCCCCTTACGAGTATCTGCGGTTGCAAGGGATGAAACTGCAAAAGGGCAAAACCGAAACTTTCATGGGCTACACACTGCAATGGTGGAGCGAGCCCAAATCACAAGCTTCGCTTTTTGAAGTGGTGTCCGGTTATTCCCCGCAAGTGCTTCAACGCATCAACCAACAATTGATGGGCCGATTGTGGGGGGAGGTAATGGCGTATTTCAGTTGCTCGGGTGATTACTCTCAATCCGGCCAACCTCTGTGGATGACGCCTTCGGTAATGAGTGTGCGGATTTCAACGGATTATTACTGTGGCGGCGCCTACCCGGACCAAAGCAACGACGCGCTCAACTTCGATACCACAACCGGTCAGACACTGACGCTCGAGGACGTCTTGTGGGTAGGGCAAGGTCAACCGCTGCACTATGAACAACACGATGATTTCAATGCGGGCTCACCTGGTTCTTCTGATGCCTGGTCGAAATACCGGACTACAGAGTTGGCGCCCTGGCTGGTCGCACAGTTGCTGAAACTGTACCCCCGGCAAATGACTGTCACCGCAGAGGGCGATAACGACTGTCATTACGATGAGAGCGATCCCTGGCAATTCATGGGGTGGTACTTCACGGAGCAGGGCATCAAGTTTGATCCGTCGTATCCCCATGTCGCGGCAGTGTGCGGATTCGTCGACTGGAGCATCCTGCCGTACTCAGTCGTCAACCAACACCCCGGCGCAGTCAAACTGCAACTGCCCCAGGGCTAACCATCACGCCAGACCCGGCGCTTCACGAATGATGAAGTGATCCAGATTCTCGATATTGGCATTGAAAACCTCGAAAGGCTTTTCGGGGTTCTTCTTGCCCGGCACCTGCTTCAACTCCGGCGTCACGCCATAAAAGAAGCAGAACAACTCCTTGTCGCTGTCGATCGCGTGCTTGATCTCTTCCAGAAACGCCTTGCGCTTGCGGTAGTTGTCGATCAGCTTTTTGTTGAGATAGACACTGACCGGATAAGGCTTCTTCTTGCTGTCCTCCGGCTTCTTGAACCAGACCTTGTCCTCGAAATCGATCCGGAAACTGGCGCTGTGAAAGTCCTCGATCTTCTTGATCCGACCCCAATAAATCAGCCCCTTGTTGTCCATCAAGTACTCGATCTTCTTGAAGAACGAACTGTACGGCGCCGTATGTTCGCCAATCTTCAACGGCATGCGCTTGAGCAAATCCTTGTCCGCGAAGTTCGAAACGAAACACTCCACGGGATGGGCGAAGACACTGGTCTTGTCCGGCGCAGTCTCACGACTCTGCGCTTCTTTTGAAGGGGAAGTCGCCACCCGCACCGGATCATCCCGTAACACATCCGCCGCCCCCGCAGGCGCGGCAGGCTTGCGCACATACTCACGGCGTGTCAGCAACAACTCCGACGGAAAATGCTCCTCCCGCCCGTCATCCAATTCCCCATCCGCCGCCTCAACCCCCGACGCCGACGTCTTCAAACTCACATACGGACAACCCGCCACATGCTGCGTACCGGGCAGATTCTTGAAGTGCGGCGTGCGCACGTAATTCACGTTCTTGGCGTTGAACGTACCCAACTCGTTGGACGCATCGAACGCCGAACGACAGGCGTCGTTGGGGCACTGGAAATGTTCCTTCGCAGAATCGAACGCCACCGTCTCATCGAAATTGAGATCGCGAACGTCATAGATCGACAGTTTGTCGTCGAGGCTGAGGCAGTAGGCGAGGTCGAATTTCATGGTGGGGCTCGGGTCCTTGAGTGGGGGGAGGGGTATTATCCCCGATGGGTTGTGAAGCTGCCCCAAAACGGACAACTGGGTGAACGCGTTCTAACTGGCTGACTGCCAAATACCTTGTAGCTATTCAGCCTCTAACCCCTCGACGCTCCTATAAAACTTAGCAGTGAACTCTTCTTTGTCGCTCGAGTAATGGCAACGTCGATGGCAGTTCGGGCAGAGGGCTACTGCGTTGCTCGTACGGTCTGTCCCCCCGTTAACGAGATGTTTCAGATGATGAACTTCAAGAAAAGGTTTGCCATCAGCATCTTGGAATGGCGCTTTTTGGCCACACCCTTCGCAAATACCTTGAGAACGTTTCAGAACCCATTTTTTCACATTTAATTTGCGCGAAAGCCTAACTACCGTCGCGCTAGTCTGCTTCGGGTTGAGTACACCCGGGGGCGCATCATTCAATTCAGGTGCGGAAGGTTCGATCAGCCGGAATCGAGTCAGCTGAGTGCCTCTTCGTGAGCTGTTTCGTATCGCTTCCATGTCTTTTTTAGCCAGGATCTCTTTGATACGCGTAATGACACCGGAGCCGAGATTCTTCGCCGAAACATAGCCTGTAATTCTCGGCAGTCCCAATAAATCCATCACAGCAGAGATGTTCTGCATGCGGTACTCGACTGACGAGGCACTGCGTTTGCTCAGCGGGCCTTTTCGCAAGAGTCGATTCTCGTCCGCTTTATTGAATGGCTGATTTTGTTGTTCAAGAACCAGCATTTTTAGATAAGCGTCTACAGAAGCTTCTAGCTCCTCATCACTCCAGCCAGTTTTTTCTTTCGAAGTGTCCATACAGTCGCCGAGGGTTGAAAACCCTCGGACGATACTGAGTGGCCACCACAGCTGTCTACGAAAATTCCTACAGAAAATATCGACGGATCTTGCAAGGTCCTACGACCACCATCACTAGCCCATCGAATGCTTTGAAGCCTGAAACACCTGCACAACCTTTCTCCACCAAGGCTTCCCCGGTGTCCGTCGTTGCGTCTGATCGTTCAGCAGATAAGGCATATCCCGCAGTCGAATCCAGCCTTCATCCTGCCAATGAAGCAAGCTCAACGACATCTCCGGCCAATCCAACAAACTCAACATCGGTCGTTCCGAATGTCCTGAGTGCTCTGCATCGCGCAAGGCCGGCACCACTTGCAGAGTCAACCACTCTCGCAACAACCGGTTCCCCGGAACGTAGTGGTACACAAGCAGCGCATACACACCTGATTCGCTGAGCATCAATTGCTTTTCGGGTTGCCGAAAATACTCAATCCACAAAACGCGACGTTGATCCTTATCTAGCTTGTTGACCATGCGTTCGCACAGATGGAACCCCATCAAGCGGCCGACATCGCGGGCGCAGAACCACGTTTGGTTTTCGAGTAGAAGGGCGTGTAGTGCGAGGTTGTGACGGGAGAAGACTGTTACAGAAAAAGGATCGGGCATATCCATTACCTCTACGTTCAGAATTTTGGAGGGCCTGGCCCCAACGTAGAGTGGACTTAAGAAATCCCAACGAGCGAGGCAGCTCCACTGACGGCATATGCGTCTGTGTGACTGATCAAGCTTTCTACGTTGGGTGTTTCTTAGGCACCTGCAATTGAGCTTAGAGGTGCTTGCAGTTGGCTTCAATGCGAAGCGGCTGTAAGTGCTGTAGGAGATTGAGCGCTGCAATGTAGGGATGGAAAAGGACTACCAGCCGCCCATAAAAAAGCCCCGATCAAATCGGGGCTTTTTGCTTTCTCAATTCGACGACTCAAGCAGCAATCGTCAAATCGTGGCGAGCGAGACCATTAGTCCCAGCTAAGCGCACCACCAGTTTGGTATTCGATCACACGAGTCTCAAAGAAATTCTTCTCTTTCTTCAAGTCCATGATCTCGCTCATCCAAGGGAACGGGTTAGTCGTCCCTGGGTACTCTTCCTTCAAACCGATCTGCGACAGACGACGGTTAGCGATGAACTTCAGGTAGTCCTCCATCATCGCCGCGTTCATGCCCAGTACGCCGCGAGGCATGGTGTCACGCGCGTATTCGATTTCCAGCTGAGTGCCTTGCAGGATCATCTGCGAAGCTTCTTCCTTCATTTCAGCATCCCACAGGTGTGGGTTTTCGATTTTGATCTGGTTGATCACGTCGATGCCGAAGTTCAGGTGCATGGATTCGTCGCGCAGGATGTACTGGAACTGCTCGGCGACGCCGGTCATTTTGTTGCGGCGGCCCATGGAGAGGATCTGGGTGAAGCCGCAGTAGAAGAAGATGCCTTCCAGAACGCAGTAGTAGGCGATCAGGTTGCGCAGCAGTTCTTTGTCGGTCTCTACGGTGCCGGTGTTGAATTCCGGGTCGGAGATGGCGCGGGTGTATTTCAGGCCCCAGGCGGCTTTTTTCGCGACCGACGGGATCTCGTGGTACATGTTGAAGATCTCGCCTTCATCCATGCCCAGCGATTCGATGCAGTACTGGTAGGCGTGGGTGTGGATCGCCTCTTCGAAGGCCTGGCGCAGGATGTACTGGCGGCATTCCGGGTTGGTGATCAGGCGGTACACGGCCAGGGCCAGGTTGTTGGCAACCAGGGAGTCGGCGGTGGAGAAGAAGCCGAGGTTGCGCATCACGATGCGGCGCTCGTCGTCGGTCAGGCCTTCCGGGTTTTTCCAGAGGGCGATGTCGGCGGTCATGTTGACTTCTTGCGGCATCCAGTGGTTTGCGCAGCCGTCCAGGTATTTCTGCCAGGCCCAGTCGTACTTGAATGGCACGAGCTGGTTGAGGTCGGCGCGGCAGTTGATCATGCGCTTTTCGTCAACGGCGACACGGGCGGCGGAGCCTTCGAGTTCGGCGAGGCCTTCGGCGACGTCGAGGGAATCCAGTGCAGCCTTGGCGCGGGCCACGGCGGCCGAGTCTTCGGCGGTCACGGCGCGGGCTTCGAGGGCGGCGGCACCGCCGGCGCTGTCGAGGCGGTCCATGTTGGCTTCGCTAGCGTGGCCGGCGTTGGCGCCTTTCACTGCTGCTACTTCACTGTCTTCTTTGTCGAATTCGTCCCAGCTCAGCATGACGTGTCGTCTCCTGCGTGAGGGCCTGTGCCCGTGTGAAAACTGATTGGTTGGTTTTTCACACGGCCGTACAGGCCGCGTTGGATGTCGTTTTTTGCAGCGGTGCTACGCAGGCAATAAACAGAAAATTTTTACGGGTTTCCGAGAGCCTCTGACGGGCGCAGGTCAGCGTTGTCGCTGCTGCGGGGCTTCAGAATGGCTTTGATCCCTGTAAGGGAATATTGCTGACCCGATTAGGGCGGCATTATAGGGAAAAAAACACGGGCGTGGGGGAGGGCGAAACAGCGCAGGGCGGTCGAGCGCGCGGGTGATTTCGATCGGAGCGAGGGTTTACAGGGCTTTCGCCGGGATTGGCCCCGGAGAAAATTTTTTCATTAATTTTTTGGCGTGTGATTGATTGCTCAAAAAACGAGCAAAAAACCGCGTTTTTCACTATATCTTGTGTTTTGCAACCCTTTTGCGCCGCTTCAAACACAACTGAGCCCGACCGAAGCCGGGCTGGAATCGACCCTCGATGTTGCGCTGAGTGATCCGATTCGGTGCAGTCTCAACGCATCAATTGGTGCAGCCGTTACCCATGATGCTGTAACGCAGGATGTGACGCTGACCTTTGGAGTCGTCGTACTCCATTTTCGCCGGAACAACTTCGCAGACATTCGGAACTTCGCTCATCGATACAACTTTGGCGATGTCCAGGTGAGTGGAGTAAGTGTATTCCTCGATAGCCGGTTGTTGCTGTGCGACATCAGTCGGAACCTCGTCTGCCATGGCGGTTGCGCACAGACTGCTGAGGGCCAGAACCAATAAAGCTTTCATTTGAAATTTACCTTCTTGAGGTCGAGTGGGGTCACGCAACCTTTTTGGGGTTGCGTGTGGAACTTCATCGTTTGGTTTGTTACTTCAGAGCTGGATTAACGGCCTTCGTGGGGGCTGTAACCTTGTTAATCGCTTTGCCTTGTCGGCGAGGTGAATTTTAGGGAGGCGGGGCAGGGGTAAACAGACCCGGTTTTGATAAACACCTTTGGCAGATTTGGTAACAATCCGTGGAGAGCGTGTTGCCGGTGCTACGGCTTTCCCGGGAAAACGAGGCGTCTGAATCGCTGGCAAGCCAGCTCCCACAAGGGTTGCGGGGTTTGCTTCGGAAGTGGTTCGGGCATTTCAGGATGTTTTGTAGGGGCTTGTTACTACCATCGTCGAATGGTTCTATACGGGCGCCCCGGCTACAACAGGGTCATACAAAAACAACTATTACACCGAGGTAGGAAAGATGAGTGCGGCTTCCCTGTATCCCGTTCGTCCCGAGGTTCTGGCCAATACGCTGACCGATGAGGCGACCTACAAAGCCATGTACCAACAGTCGGTCGTCAACCCTGACGGCTTCTGGCGCGAACAAGCCAAGCGCCTCGACTGGATCAAGCCTTTCACCACGGTGAAACAGACTTCGTTCGACGATCACCATGTCGACATCAAGTGGTTTGCAGACGGCACCCTGAACGTTTCCTACAACTGCCTCGACCGCCATCTGGCCGAGCGCGGCGATCAGGTCGCCATCATCTGGGAAGGCGACGACCCTTCCGAAAGCCGCAACATCACCTACCGCGAGCTGCACGAACAAGTGTGCAAGCTCGCCAACGCCCTGCGTGGCCAGGACGTACACCGCGGCGACGTGGTGACCATTTATATGCCGATGATCCCCGAAGCCGTGGTCGCCATGCTGGCCTGCACCCGGATCGGCGCGATTCACTCGGTGGTGTTCGGCGGCTTCTCGCCGGAAGCCCTGGCCGGTCGCATCATCGACTGCCGCTCGAAAGTGGTGATCACCGCTGACGAAGGCATCCGTGCCGGCAAGAAGATTTCCCTCAAGGCCAACGTCGACGACGCCCTGACCAACCCGGAAACCAGCAGCATCCAGAAAGTCATCGTGTGCAAGCGCACCGGCGGCGACATCAAGTGGAACCAGCATCGTGACATCTGGTACGAAGACCTGATGAAAGTGGCGGGCACCGTTTGCGCGCCGAAAGAGATGGGCGCCGAAGAAGCACTGTTCATCCTTTATACCTCCGGCTCCACCGGCAAGCCGAAGGGCGTGCAGCACACCACCGGCGGCTATCTGTTGTACGCGGCCATGACTCACGAGCGCGTGTTCGACTACCGTCCGGGTGAAATCTACTGGTGCACCGCCGACGTCGGCTGGGTCACCGGTCACTCCTACATCGTCTACGGCCCGCTGGCCAACGGCGCGACCACGCTGCTCTTCGAAGGCGTGCCGAACTATCCGGACATCACCCGGGTGGCGAAGATCGTCGACAAGCACAAGGTCAACATCCTCTACACCGCACCGACCGCGATCCGCGCGATGATGGCTTCCGGCACCGCCGCTGTTGAAGGCGCGGACGGCAGCAGCCTGCGTCTGCTCGGTTCGGTGGGCGAGCCGATCAACCCGGAAGCCTGGGACTGGTACTACAAGAATGTCGGCAAGTCCCGTTGCCCGATCGTCGATACCTGGTGGCAGACCGAAACCGGCGGCAACATGATGAGCCCGCTGCCGGGCGCCCATGCGCTCAAGCCAGGTTCGGCCGCACGTCCGTTCTTCGGCGTGGTGCCGGCGCTGGTGGACAACCTCGGCAACATCATTGAGGGCGAGGCCGAAGGCAATCTGGTGATTCTCGATTCGTGGCCGGGTCAGGCGCGCACCTTGTACGGCGACCACGACCGTTTCGTCGACACCTACTTCAAGACCTTCCGTGGCATGTACTTCACCGGTGACGGCGCCCGTCGCGATGCCGACGGTTACTACTGGATCACCGGTCGCGTGGACGACGTGCTCAACGTCTCCGGCCACCGCATGGGTACTGCCGAGATCGAAAGCGCGATGGTCGCTCACCCGAAAGTCGCCGAAGCGGCGGTGGTCGGTGTGCCGCACGACATCAAGGGGCAGGGCATTTATGTCTATGTCACCCTGAAAAATGGCGAAGAGCCGAGCGAGCAACTGCGCCTGGAACTGAAAAACTGGGTGCGCAAGGAGATCGGGCCGATCGCTTCGCCGGACGTGATCCAGTGGGCGCCGGGGCTGCCGAAGACTCGTTCGGGCAAGATCATGCGCCGCATCCTGCGCAAGATCGCTACCGCCGAATACGAAGGGTTGGGCGACATCTCCACCCTGGCGGATCCGGGTGTGGTGCAGCATCTGATCGATACGCACAAGACCATGAACGTCGCGTAAGCGGCGGGTCTGAAGGCTGAAAAGCCCCGCCCGGCATTGTGCCGGGCGGGGCTTTTTGTTTTCCAATAATTATCGGTTTCGTCCGTCAGGCAATTCCCACTGTTACCCGTCCGCCTTCAAGTAACTGAATGTGTAACCGCCCGCTCCGCAACGGGGCGTCCGGAAACGCATTGCCCCGTTTTTGGGCCTCAAAACCCCCGGTGAAAAATAAGACACAACCCCGCGCTTGCCGGATTAGAAGGGTTTGCGAATAATAGGCCCGCAATTTGCAGCATAGATCGGTTCACTGTCTTTCGCTCTTGCATGAAATTGCAGGGCTGTCAATGTGCTCAAGCGGGTTTCTCAGTGCATCTGTAATTAGTTGTCGCATTGAAGAAATATCGGCTTCGGGCCTGTCGTTAGAATGCCGATCACTCGCTCGTCGTGGCTTGCGTTGAAGCCTTCGCGGTTTTGACTGGAATTGTCCCACGCACGCAGCAACCGATTTCGTTACACCCATTCGCATATTGGGCTGTCGCTCACTCTGCCGTTTTTGCCCTTTACCGATGGAGTCCCAAGATGAAGAAACTTGTGCTGCTTGGCGCCCTGGCACTGTCCGTGCTGTCCCTGCCGACATTCGCCGATGAAAAGCCTCTGAAAATCGGTATCGAAGCGGCTTACCCTCCATTCGCCTCCAAAGCGCCGGACGGCAGCATCGTCGGTTTCGACTACGACATCGGCAACGCGCTGTGCGAAGAGATGAAGGTCAAGTGCCAGTGGGTCGAGCAAGAGTTCGACGGTCTGATCCCGGCACTGAAAGTGCGCAAGATCGACGCGATCCTGTCGTCCATGTCGATCACTGACGACCGCAAGAAGTCCGTGGACTTCACCAACAAGTACTACAACACCCCGGCCCGCCTCGTGATGAAGGAAGGCACTCAGGTCAGCGAAGGTCTGGCTGAGCTCAAGGGCAAGAACATCGGCGTGCAACGTGGTTCGATCCACGAGCGTTTCGCCCGCGAAGTCCTGGCCCCGCTGGGTGCCGAGATCAAGCCTTATGGTTCGCAGAACGAAATCTACCTCGACGTGGCCGCCGGCCGCCTCGACGGCACCGTGGCGGACGCTACGCTGTTGAATGACGGCTTCCTGAAAACCGACGCCGGCAAAGGCTTCGCGTTCGTGGGTCCGGCGTTCACCGACGTCAAATACTTCGGCGACGGCGTAGGCATCGCGGTACGCAAGGGCGACGCCCTGAAAGACAAGATCAACACCGCCATCGCGGCCATCCGCGAGAACGGCAAGTACAAGGCAATCCAGGACAAGTACTTCGACTTCGACATTTACGGCAAGTAAAGACGTCGCTCGACCCGTCCGAAATGGCGCAAGCAACAGGATCTCTGCGGTTTGCGCCATTTTTTCATCCCAACTTTCGAGGACCTGAATCATGTTGAAAGGCTACGGGGCTGTCATCCTCGATGGCGCTTGGCTGACGCTTCAGCTCGCCTTGTCGTCCATGGCCCTGGCCATCGTTCTCGGGCTGATCGGCGTCGCGTTGCGCCTGTCGCCGGTGCGCTGGCTGGCGTGGCTGGGCGATCTGTATTCCACGGTGATTCGCGGGATTCCCGACCTGGTGCTGATCCTGCTGATCTTCTACGGCGGTCAGGACCTGCTCAACCGCGTTGCGCCTATGCTCGGCTATGACGACTACATCGACCTGAACCCGCTGGCCGCCGGTATCGGCACCCTCGGCTTCATCTTCGGTGCGTACCTGTCGGAAACCTTCCGCGGCGCGTTCATGGCGATCCCCAAAGGTCAGGCCGAGGCCGGCATGGCGTACGGCATGAGCAGCTTCCAGGTGTTCTTCCGGGTGCTGGTGCCGCAGATGATTCGTCTGGCGATTCCGGGCTTCACCAACAACTGGCTGGTGTTGACCAAGGCCACCGCGCTGATTTCCGTGGTCGGTCTGCAAGACATGATGTTCAAGGCCAAGCAGGCGGCCGACGCCACCCGCGAGCCTTTCACCTTCTTCCTCGCAGTGGCGGCGATGTACCTGGTGATCACCAGTGTCTCGTTGCTGGCGCTGCGTCACCTTGAGAAGCGCTACTCGGTAGGCGTAAGGGCGGCTGATCTATGATCTTCGACTACAACGTCATTTGGGAGGCCCTGCCGCTGTACTTCGGCGGTCTGGTCACGACCCTCAAGTTGCTCGCGCTGTCGCTGTTCTTCGGTCTGCTCGCGGCCCTGCCGCTGGGGCTGATGCGCGTATCCAAGAACGCTGTGGTCAATGGCGCAGCCTGGCTCTACACCTACGTGATTCGCGGCACGCCGATGCTGGTTCAACTGTTCCTGATCTACTACGGTCTGGCCCAGTTCGAAGCGGTGCGCGAGAGCTTCCTCTGGCCGTGGCTGTCCAGCGCAACGTTCTGTGCGTGCCTGGCGTTCGCGATCAACACCAGCGCCTACACCGCCGAAATCATCGCCGGCAGCCTCAAGGCCACGCCGAACGGCGAGATCGAAGCGGCCAAGGCCATGGGGATGTCGCGCGTCAAAATGTACAAGCGCATCCTGCTGCCATCGGCCCTGCGCCGGGCGCTGCCGCAGTACAGCAACGAAGTGATCATGATGCTGCAGACCACCAGTCTGGCGTCCATCGTGACCCTGATCGACATCACCGGCGCGGCCCGCACCGTCAACGCGCAGTTCTACCTGCCGTTCGAGGCGTACATCACCGCCGGCGTGTTCTACCTGTGCCTGACCTTCATTCTGGTGCGCCTGTTCAAGCTGGCCGAGCGTCGCTGGCTGAGCTACCTGGCCCCGAGGAAGCACTGATATGGAACGCATCGACCACGTTCTGCCGTGGAGCCACCTGGGCAGCGAGCGCCGGATTTCGGTGTTCAGCTTTGGAAATAGAGAGCGCAGTGGTGGGCGCAAGGCCTACATCCAGGCCAGCCTCCATGCTGACGAACTGCCCGGCATGCGCACCGCCTGGGAACTGAAAAAACGCCTCGGCGAACTCGAAGCCAAGGGCCTGCTCAACGGCGTCATCGAGCTGGTGCCGGTGGCCAACCCGCTGGGTCTTGGCCAGTTGCTGCAAGGCAACCACCAGGGCCGTTTCGAGGCCGGCAGCGGCAAGAATTTCAACCGTGATTTCGTCGAGCTCAGCGCCCCCGTGGCCGCCAGGCTGGAAGGACAACTCGGTGATGATCCGCACGCCAACATCCGTCTGATCCGTCAGGCGATGGCCGACCATCTGGCCGAATTGCCTGAAGCGAGTAGCCAGTTGCAAGGCATGCAGCGCATCCTGCTGCAACACGCCGCCACAGCCGATGTGGTGCTGGATCTGCATTGCGACTGCGAGGCCGCGCTGCACATGTACGCCTTGCCGCAGCACTGGCCGCAGTGGCGTTCGCTCGCTGCGCACCTGGACGTGAAGGTCGGCTTGCTGGCGGAAGATTCCGGCGGCAGCTCGTTCGACGAAGCCTGTTCGCTGCCGTGGCTGCGTCTGTCGCGTCTGTTCCCGGACGCGCAAATTCCACTGGCGTGCCTGGCAACCACCGTCGAACTCGGCGGTCAGGCTGACACCACGCCGGCGCAGGCCGAAGCCTGGGCTGAAGGCATTCTGGCGTTCCTCGCCGAGCAGGGCCTGATCCGTGGCGAGTGGCCGAGCGCGGCGCACGAACCATGCGAAGGCATGCCGTTCGAAGGCACCGAAATGCTCCTGCCGCCGCATCCCGGTGTGGTGAGTTTTCTGCGCAAGCCCGGCGAGTGGGTTGAAGCCGGTGACAAGATTTTCGAAGTGATCGATCCGCTGTCGGATCGGGTCAGCACGGTGTGTGCTGGTACGTCCGGGGTGCTGTTTGCCATTGAGCGGCTGCGTTACGCCCAACCCGGTTTCTGGCTGGCCAAAGTGGCGGGGCGCGATGCGCTGCGCGACGGCCCTTTGCTCAACGACTGACTGTTTTTGTGAGAACCGACCGCATGTACAAACTTGAAGTCCAAGACCTGCATAAACGCTATGGCAGTCACGAAGTGCTCAAGGGCGTTTCCCTGAAAGCGGCCGCCGGCGATGTGATCAGCATCATCGGCTCCAGTGGCTCCGGCAAAAGTACTTTCCTGCGCTGCATCAACCTGCTCGAGCAGCCGCACGCGGGCAAGATCCTGCTCAACAACGAAGAGCTGAAACTGGTGGCGAACAAGGACGGCGCGCTGAAAGCCGCTGATCCGAAACAGCTGCAGCGCATGCGTTCGCGCCTGTCGATGGTGTTCCAGCACTTCAACCTGTGGTCGCACATGACCGCGCTGGAAAACATCATGGAAGCGCCGGTTCACGTGTTGGGCGTGTCCAAGGCCGAAGCTCGCGAGAAAGCCGAGCACTACCTGAACAAGGTCGGCGTGGCTCATCGTAAGGATGCGTTCCCGGGGCACATGTCTGGTGGCGAACAACAGCGTGTGGCAATCGCCCGTGCGCTGGCGATGGAACCGGAAGTGATGCTGTTCGACGAGCCGACTTCGGCCCTCGACCCGGAACTGGTCGGCGACGTGCTGAAAGTCATGCAGGCCCTCGCTCAGGAAGGCCGGACCATGGTGGTGGTGACCCACGAAATGGGCTTCGCCCGTGAAGTGTCGAACCAGCTGGTGTTCCTGCACAAAGGTGTCGTCGAAGAAAGCGGTAACCCGCGTGAAGTGCTGGTCAATCCGCAATCGGAACGTTTGCAACAATTCCTCTCGGGCAGCCTCAAGTAATCGCTCCCGTTATGCACCAGATTAGGTCATGCTGCGCAGCGCGCCAGATGGTCTAATTTGGTTGCAGCCGATTTCGGTTTTTCCCTCTGTTTACGTTTCGGATCGCCCGCCATGACTGCCCATCGAATTGGTTTCCTGATTTGGCCCAGCACTAAAGCTCTGACTTTGGCGCTGGCAGAGGAGGCCTTGCGTGTTGCCCAGCGTGTGCATCCGGACGTGGTTTACGAGTTGTCCTTCCTGCAGGCCGAAGCACCGGCCGAGGGTGAATGGCAACTGCCCGGCGAACCCTGGGCCGGCAAGCTCGAAAACTTCCAGAAACTGTTCCTGCTCGCCGATGAGCCACCGACCACGTTGGCGCCGGCACTCAGCAGCGCACTCAAGCAACTGGTGCGCGCCGGTTGTGTGATCGGCGGTCTGTCGGCCGGTGTGTATCCGCTGGCGCAACTCGGTCTGCTCGACGGTTACCGCGCGGCGGTGCACTGGCGCTGGCAGGACGATTTCGCCGAACGCTTCCCGAAAGTCATCGCCACCAGCCATTTGTTCGACTGGGATCGAGATCGCCTGACCGCGTGCGGCGGCATGTCGGTGCTCGATCTGTTGCTGGCAGTTTTGGCTCGCGATCACGGTGCGGAACTGGCCGGTGCGGTCTCCGAAGAACTGGTGGTCGAGCGCATTCGCGAAGGCGGCGAGCGTCAGCGCATTCCGTTGCAGAACCGTCTCGGCTCCAGCCATCCAAAGCTCACCCAGGCGGTGCTGCTGATGGAAGCCAACATCGAAGAGCCGCTGACCACCGACGAAATCGCCCAGCACGTGTGCGTGTCCCGTCGGCAGCTGGAGCGGATCTTCAAGCAATACCTCAACCGCGTGCCGAGCCAGTACTACCTGGAACTGCGCCTGAACAAGGCCCGGCAGATGTTGATGCAGACCAGCAAGTCGATCATCCAGATCGGCCTGTCGTGCGGATTCTCGTCGGGGCCGCATTTCTCCAGCGCCTACCGCAACTTCTTCGGCGCCACGCCGCGGGAAGACCGCAACCAGCGGCGCAGCAGCAGTCCTTTCGAACTGTCGTCGGTGCCGCCAGAGCGCGGTTGACCGGTTAGCCCCTGCGCCATGGAGATCGACCCCATGGCGCTGGCGTTTCAGATGTCCTTCAATCTTCGATTTCGGCACTGGGGCGAGTTTGCACCTGTGGATGTTCCATGACGTCGTCAACGTTCAGGGTCATCCCCGTTTCCTGGTAGTAAGCCCGAATTCGCTGCATGGCCTGGGCGGAGAAGGGATTGCCGTACAGGTCGTAGCGATCGCCGACGTGGGCAGGCACCTCCATGAGTGCATCGGGCATTTCAGTGATTTCATTGCCCGACAGATCCACTTCCATCCAGTTGAAGTTCTCCAGTACACCCTTGGGGATTTCCCTGATGCCCGTGGTGCTCAGGTCCAGGTCGGTGAGGTTCTGCAAATTGCTGAGGTCAGGTGTCAGTCCGAGCGGGTTATTGTGCAGATGCAGCAGATCAAGTTGGTCCAGACTCGCCAGCCCGGCCACGTCCTGCGGCGATAACGTGAGATTGCAGGTCGGCAGGCTCAAGGTGGTGAGTCGCTTCATCCGGAACACGGCTTCGGGGATGGAGGGCAGGTCGTAACCTTGAATATCGACGCTTTCAAGGTGGGTAAAGGCCTCGAGGAATCGACCGATCCGCGGCGAGTGATTACTGGTGCTGACCAGATAGAGATCCGAAACGTGGCCGAAGTCGGCGGTCAGTGTTGGCAACTCCCCCATGATCGGCAGCCTGAACGCAAACTGGTGGTCACTGGCGTCTGCTCCTTCGACCGGGGTTTTGCGCCAGCAAGTCAGCAATGCTTCTCGCAATGCCGTTCTGATTTGCTCTTGCATCAGGCGCTGGTCCGGGGGGAGTGGCAGCCCGGTCACCGGATGATCGGGTATGTCGTTTTCCCAGGCGGCAAGATCACCCAGCAATTGCTCGAGTTCGGCTTCCCGGCGTGCCAGCTCGATCCGGCCATCGGCCAGTGTGCCTTCGAGGTGATAGATGAAATTACTGGCCTGTTTATCGCTCAGGGCCGGGTAGAGCGTCTGGACGCGTGCGATGTCCGACGGCTCGGCCAGCACGCCAAGGTCTTCCCCGGTTCGGCGGAAGTAATCCTTGATGCGCTCGCGGGTGGCCGCGTCCAGCGGATTGTCGCCCAGGTCAATGCCGTTGCTGGCGGAGGCAGGCAAATCGAAAAGCTCGGCGGGCAGTTCGGTCACGCGATTGCCGCTGAGGATGGCGGTTTCCAGCCAGGGAGGATCCAGCAAACTCGATGGCAGCCGGGTAATCCCGGTGTTCGACAGATCGAGAAATTCCAGTTCCGGCAGGCCGCGGATATCCGGCAGCCGGCCCAGCGGATTGCTGTAAAGATCGAGTCTGACCAGTTGCTTCAGTGACGCCAGCGTAGCGCTGCCCTTGTCATCCAGTACGACCCCGCAGTTGCTCAGCACCAGTTGCTGAAGATCCGGCATTGCGGTCAGTGCGGGTGGCACTTCGGTCAATGCCAGATCACGCAATTCGAGCGAGTCGAGGCCGGTGAACCCTCGCAGGAAGCCTGTGCCTGCCCGTAGCTGAGCATTGCCGGTGATCGATAGCGTTGTCACATGAGAAAAGTCGGCACTCAAGTCCGGCAGGTCACCGATGAAGGCCGGATTGAGGTTGAGCACCGTGCTTCGCCTCTCGGGGTGTTCGCGAGACCTTTCGCGCCAGAACGATTCGATCTCCTGTCGGAACATCCTGCGACTGGCATGCTCTGCGGATCGATCACTGGCGGTCAGCTCGATGCCGCTTGCCGGATAACGATCAGGGACGTCGGTCACCCATTTTTCGAGGTCGCCTTCAAGCTGCCGCAGTTCGGTCTCCCAGCGCTCGATCTGTAATCGACCGAAGTCGAGAGTTCCCGGCAGCAGGTACAGCACTCGATTGGCGTCATCATCGCTCAGGGATGGAAACAGCTCACGGATCCGCTCGAGGTCTTCTCGAGGCATTGAAACGCCGAAGTGCTGCCTGAACTGCTGGTAACAGAGCTTGATGCGTTCGCGCGTGGCGGATGACAACGGGTTGTCGGCGAGGCTGAGTTGCTTGGGTGGGCGGGCGGAAATATCGAAAAGGATGTCGGGCAGATCGCGGATCCGGTTGCGTTCGAGCATGGCGACGAGCAGTCGTGGATGACCGAGCAAACCGTCGGGCAGGCTCGAAATCCCGGTATCGATCATGCGCAGTTGCACCAGGGCTGGCAGCGCTTCGAGGGGCGGGTGGGCGCCCAGCGGGTTTCGGCTCAGATTCAAATACCGAAGATCTTCAAGAGACGACAGGGATGTGCGGCTTTGCGGGGTCAGCGTCAATCCACAATGCTCCAGAACCAGGCGCTGCAGTGAAGGCATGCGCATGGACGTCAGCGGGTTCTGGCCCAGGTTGAAATCGTGCAGTTCCAGGTGGCGCAAGGTGTTGAAGGGTTGCAGGAAACCGTCGACGTTGCCGAGAGCGTCATGCCCTGTGAGTGAGACTTCGCGGATGTGGCTGAAGTCGGTCGTCAGGGTGGGCAGTTCGCCGATGAATGTCACACGTGCTACCAGTGAATCGCCCCGCTGCCTGGGGTTTTCCGGCATTCGTGAGCGCCACAGGGTTTGCAACTGTTCGGCAAACGCTGTTCGTGCCGAATGTTCGGCGAGGAACTCCCGTGGTGAGAGGGGTTGATGGCTGAAAGGATGCTCGTGGGGCACTGCCATTTTCCATTGCGACAGATCGGCGGTGAGTTGCTCGAGCTCGGCTTTCCAGTGCCTGAGCTGGCGGCGTCCGTGTTCCAGGTCACCGGGTAACCCGTAAAACACCTCGCTGGCCTCTTCGCCGTCCAGGTCGGGAAACAGCGCCTGGGTGGCATCGATGTCAGCCTGTTTGGCGATCACGCCGAAATCCATGCCGGTGTCGCGCGAGTAACGTTTGATCCGTTCCAGTGTGTCGGCGGTCAACGGATTGCCGGAGAAATCGAATCCTGCGCTGGCTTCGGCGGGCAGGTCAAAGAGCGCCTCGGGCAACTCGCTGATCCGGTTATCACTGACAATGGCCGTTTTCAATCTCGGATGGCCGGCCAATCCGGGAGGAACATCGCTGATGCCTGTGCGAGAGAGGTCCAGATACATGAGCGCTGGCAGACTGCCTGCGTCGGGCGCACTGCCCAGCGGGTTGTTGGGCAGTTCGAGTGATTCAAGCTCGCGCATCCCCGCCAGTGCAAGCTGCAGCTCGCCAGTCAAGGTCACGCCGCAGTTGTTGAGAACCAGGGTATCGAGCACGGGCAGGGCCGCCAGGGACTGTGGCAGTTGTTCAAGTGCAAAGTCATGCAGGATCAGGCGTTTCAACCGGGGAAAGCTACGCAGAAAGGGTGAGGTGGCACGTATTTGTTTGTTCCCGTTGAGCGACAGTGCGGTGATGTGGCTGAAATCCGCCGACAGCTTCGGCATGTCACCGATGAAATTGGCTTGCGCCGATAACACATCCGCTCTCGTCAGCGGATGTGCCGACGAGCGGTGACGCCACAGCCGCTCAATTCTTCCGGCGAAAACTTCTCGCTCATAAAACTGATTGAAATGTTCGTTGGGGGTCAGCATTTCACCCGTGGACGGATCACGATTGGGTGTGTCCCGCGCCCATGTGGCCAGCTCGCTGGTCAGCCGGGTTATTTCGCTCTCCCAGCGATCCAGTTGAAGCCGACCCTGTAACAGCGAGCCGGGCAGGCTGTAAATCAGTTCGCTGGATTGACGGTCATTCAGGTCGGGAAACAGTGCCTTGATCCGGTTTATATCCGTTTGCTCGGGACGAACGCCCAGATCGCTGCCGGTCCGGTTGAAGTAGATCTTCACGTTTTCACGGGTCGCAGCAGAAAGCGGGTTGCCGAAAAAATCGTACCCTGCGGTGGAAGCAGCCGGCTGTTCGAACAAGGCATCGGGCAGTGTGGTGATCTGGTTATCGGTAAGCCATGCGCTGGTCAGGCGTGGGTGATCCAGGACGCCGCTGGGGATTTCGGAGAGGCCGGTACTGGAAAGGTTCAGATGCGTCAGGTTCGGCATGAAGGTGAAGTCGAACGTCGCGCCCAGTGGATTGCCTTCCAGATCCAGCGCGGTCAGCCCGTTGAGGCTCGACATGATCGACCGGTTTTCCGGTGTCAGGACGACGCCACAGTTTTGCAGTGTCAGCTGTTTCAGACCTGCGAGCGTTGTCAGGCGCGGCGGCAGATTGTGCAGGTCGAAGTCGCGCAGGTCCATGCGTACAAGTCCCGAAAAACTTTCGAGGAAGTGGTCAAGGGCACCGGGCTCGCCGCTGCCGATCAGTTCCAGATTGTCGACGTGGGAAAAGTCGGCCGTCAGGGCAGGAAGGTCACCCACGATCGGCTGTGAAAAACGCATCTGGTAACCATGCGGGCCATGCATCTCTCTGCGCCAGCAACTACGCAGGTCGTTGGCGAACGTCTGGCGATCACGGATGGCGGCCATCTGTTGGTCATCCGTTCGACGGAGGCCATCAGCCGGGTTGATCTCCGGTAGGTCGAACAGCCATTGATTGAGATCGCTGTCGAGTTGCGCGTATTCCAGTTGAAGCCGGGACAGTTCGGCGATCGCGCCGTTCGGATGGTTGGCCAGGCGCTGCGCCATGGCGATTCGTTCGACTTCAGGCATTCTCGGGTAGATCTGCCTGATCCGGTTGTCCAGCGTGCGAGGTGCTCGCAGCGCCGGTGGCGGGTTGCGTGAGTAACCGTCCGTGCCCAGCAACCGCAAGGTATCCATGACGGGGGGCGGCACGGGGTCGGGCGTGATCGCCAGCCGCAGTTCGGTACGTGGCAGCGGATTGTCAATGATGGCTTGTCTGAGTTTTTCCCCCTCGCCGATCTGCAGGTTCAAGGCGTTTCTTTGCGCGTCCGGCAGGGCTTGCAGGACGGCAGTGTAGAAATCGGTGGAGCCGTGCAGTTGCAGTCCCTGCTCGTCGTACGGCTGCCAGAGCCCATCGGATTTGCGTACCAGCACCTTCTGAATGGCGGCATCGACCGGGCCGGTGCTGTCGATCAGCTGTCCCTGGGGATCTTGACCGCGCACTTCAAGGCGTACGTCTGCGGACCAGCCTGGCAATCGTTGCAGGCTGTGCAGCGCCAGCGTATCGGTATCAGGATTGCGCACAGAATCCAGCAACAACCCTTCGAAGGCGCGAGTGACGCGCAGTTCCTGCCTGGCATGTTCTGCCAGCGCCTGTTGCCGTTCGGGCCATTGTCCTTTGCTGATCATCACCAGTTCCGAACCGGTGGCCGTGTTCAGCAACTCTTCAGTCACCCTGGCAGGCAGCTGCGGCTCATGCAGGGCCGCACGCCTGATCAAGGGCTCGTCGCGCTGTTGGAGCGCCTGGTAGCGTTGCTCGAAAAGCGAAGTGCGCTGCTCTCGGGCGATCTGCGCCAGTCTGGCTCTGAGCTTGCGCGTGCGCGCTTCGATAGCGTGCATCTCTGCGAAATCCTCTCCCAGCAGCGTATTGATTTCCGGCTCGCTGAGCGTTTGCAGCAGCGTCTTGAGGACGTCGCCATCGGAGAGGCTGTCCTGTCGAATCTCAGTCATAGGAAGCTGTTCGTCGGCAGAGGATTGCCATGCAATCTCACCTTGAGCGTTGATGAAACGCAATGTCTTGCGCTGCGGCCAGGGCGTTTGCTCTGCGATAAGCCGGAGCTGGAGCAGCGGATCCGCACCTGAATAATCCTCGGGGCGGTCGCTGGCCATCCGGTCGATGAAGTCCTGCAGGTCCTGATCAATCCGGCAGCGCTGAATGCTGTCAGCCAGCAGGGGGGGCAAGCGCTCCTGGTTGACGTGCATTTTGCGCAGTGCGTCTTGCGAATAACCGCTGACCTTGAGGATCTGCTCACGTCGCACCGCAGGGAACGACTCGACGCTGTGACCGATCCGTTGCAATACGGTAGGGGCGTCCCATTCAAGCGGTCGTTCAAGCTCGGTATGAAAGGCGCCTTCGCCGTTATGGCGCACGATGGGACGGTAGGCATCTGCCCGTGCGGGGTGTTCGATGTAGAGTTTGCCGGGATGTTCATGCGGACTGACGAGGTAATGCGTCTGCTCGAGTGGCAGCAGGCTTTCGCCCTGATAGTGATGCAGGCCCTGGCGGTCGGGCCCGGTCCCTTCGGGTGGCTTGACCTGGCGCTCGTAAGGTTTCAGATCCGGTTTCCAGTAGAGGGTTTTGCCATTGCGCAGTTTGACGGGCTGGAACCGGTCAATGAATGACATGACTTCTGCCGGCAGTATTTTTGGAAGTTCTGCCAGGGCAATCCCGCCACCGAGGGCGAAGGCTCCCAGCTGAATCAATGATTCCAATGCGGTGAAAAAATGCTCGGCGGCCTCTGTAATCTGCCCTTCGGCCCAGTCGACAATCCACTCGAAGGCTTCGTCGAGAAATTGGTAGGCCATGTAGGCCATCATGATTTCTCCGAGAAACGGTACGAACGGCATCAGGACGAAGGAGGCGATCTCGAGAATCGATGACGCCACGTTGACGAAGGAGTCCCAGAGCGCCCAGCGGGCGTTAGCGTCCGTCGTGGCCGTTGATACGGCGATAGTCGCTGCGTCATTGAGGATCTTGTTCAGCTTGCCCTGGTAGAGGTGTTCCCATAGTTCTGTGGTGATGGGCGTGACGGCAAGTTGCAGTTTCGGCTTGTTTACAGGGGTGTCTCGCCAGGCAGGCAGCGGGCTTCCCGCCTCAGGCTTGTGCCATGTCACCTTGCTCAGTCGCCGGTTCAGTTCGCTGAAGAAATGACCACGTTGTTCATGGAGTACGAAACGGCTGAAGAAATGCTGATAGTCGGGGGCGCGCAATTGGCGGGTCAGTTCCTTCTCCATTTCGACGGGCGAGGCGTATTCCTTGATGGGGTGCTCGGGATCATCGGGTATGTAAGCAACCACCCGGGTCGAGGCCCTGGCCTGTTCCAGATCCGGGGTGAATATCACGATGCCGGTCAGTGTGGCCGACATCATCGTCAAGTCGTGACAGCGCAGCGGTTGGCGGTCGATCCGCATGCCTTCCAGACCATCGAGCAAGCCACCGATCAGTCGAAAATATAACTCTCCGATGTCCTGGTTCATCCGTGCCAGTTGGAGGGCGGCCCTCAGTGCGGCTTTCTGACTGTCCTTGACCTCGCGGGATAACACCGCGGCGGCGACCGGACTGGTGAAACCGAGGCTGTCTTCAAGGTAGTTTTTGTAGCGGGCGCCGATGTCCAGCTCCCGGCAAAGGCTGGTGAAGGCCGGGATAGTGATTTTGCCGTTGACCTGCGGCAGCGGCTCGAACTGCCCTGTCGCAGTCGGTCTGGAAATAAAGGACGAGCCACTTTCGTAAGCCCCTTGCCGTGTTTCCTTCTCTTCGAAATTGTGCAGCGCCGCCTCTACCAGCGATACGGTCCAGACCCGGGCGCCGGTTTTGATCGCAAAGCCGGACACGGTCACCGGTATGTAGAGGCGCAGGAAGGTTTCCTTGACATCCACTTCCACGCCGAACCGGGACTTCAACGCTTGCGCAAGCAGCGGTGTTGCAAACGCGCTGGCGTCCTGCACGCGTTCGAGCCTCTGATCCACGGTGTTCTGAGCTGACATGTGGTTGGCGATCGCGGCTCTCAATTCGTCGTGATCCGCCTGCGGTGCAGTCTTGAGGGTGTCGGGAAGTGTCTTGCGATTGTTCTTCAGTGCCTCGCGCCTTTTGTCCGAGGCATTGCCCAGCCATGAGGGCATGGCGTTGACGAGCGGTTGATAATGAGAGGGCGGGTTGTGTCGGTCGTCGGTGTCGGCCGTGGCGCTGGCCCGATTGATCGGAGATTGCATGGTGATCCTGCCTTCGGCATCCGGAAAAGGAGCCCAGCAAATCAAATTGCTTTCGACAAAGTGCGGTACATAGATATGACATTGGCGGCTGCCGCAATTGATATCCTCTCAGGCCTGCTGCAATTGCTGGCGACGGTTTAAACTGCGCCTTTGCGACGCTATATGTCGCATTGCCGTAAACCCGGGAAAATCCGGGGTTTGCGCTATAAGAAGTTGTCGCTTGGCGGCAAGGCCGGGCACAAAACTGTCCTTACAATCCCCCCATCGCTCGCCAGTTTCAGGCGGGTGGCCCTCATCAGGAGACTCCGATGTCCGTTGAGCACGCTGCGGTACAACGCGCCGATTTCGACCAGGTTATGGTTCCCAACTACGCGCCTGCCGCTTTCATTCCGGTGCGTGGCGCCGGGTCCCGCGTCTGGGATCAGGCCGGCCGCGAGCTGATCGACTTCGCCGGCGGCATCGCCGTCAACGTATTGGGCCATGCGCACCCGGCGCTGGTCGGTGCCTTGACCGAGCAAGCGAACAAGCTGTGGCACGTGTCCAACGTGTTCACCAACGAACCGGCCCTGCGCCTGGCGCACAAGCTGATCGACGCCACCTTTGCCGAGCGCGTGTTCTTCTGCAACTCCGGCGCCGAAGCCAACGAGGCCGCCTTCAAGCTGGCCCGTCGTGTCGCGTTCGACCGTTTCGGCACCGAGAAATACGAAATCATCGCCGCGCTCAACAGCTTCCACGGCCGTACTCTGTTCACCGTGAACGTTGGTGGCCAGTCGAAGTACTCCGACGGTTTCGGTCCGAAAATCACCGGCATCACCCACGTACCGTACAACGATCTGGCGGCGCTGAAAGCCGCTGTTTCGGACAAGACCTGCGCGGTCGTTCTGGAACCGATCCAGGGCGAGGGCGGCGTGCTGCCGGCCGAGCTGGCTTACCTGCAAGGCGCCCGTGAATTGTGCGACGCCAACAACGCGCTGCTGGTGTTCGACGAAGTGCAGACTGGCATGGGCCGTACCGGCAACCTGTTCGCCTACCAGCATTACGGCGTGACCCCGGACATCCTGACCAGCGCCAAGAGCCTGGGCGGCGGTTTCCCGATCGCGGCGATGCTGACCACCGAAGCGCTGGCCAAGCATCTGGTCGTCGGCACTCACGGCACCACTTATGGCGGCAACCCGCTGGCGTGTGCCGTGGCCGAAGCGGTGATCGACGTGATCAACACCCCTGAGGTGCTGAACGGCGTCCATGCCAAGCACGACAAGTTCAAGACCCGCCTGCAACAGATCGGTGAGAAGTACGGCCTGTTCACCCAGGTGCGTGGTCTCGGTCTGCTGATCGGTTGCGTGCTGAGCGACGCCTGGAAAGGCAAGGCCAAGGACATCTTCAACGCCGCTGAACAAGAAGGCCTGATGATTCTGCAGGCGGGTCCGGACGTGATCCGTTTCGCCCCGAGCCTGGTGGTGGAAGACGCAGACATCGACGCCGGTCTGGATCGTTTCGAGCGTGCTGCGGCGAAATTGACCCAAGCCTGATTCATGCAAGACCGCCCGGCGTCTGTCGTCATCGACAGGTGCCGGGACCATTTTCCTGTGCCGGGCCTGCCCGGCATTTTTTTCCCGAGTCGGCGCTTTCGCCGACCTGAAGTAGAGAAAGGAGTGACACCATGCTGGTGATGCGCCCCGCGCAAATGGCTGATCTGGGCGAGGTACAGCGTCTGGCTGCGGACAGCCCGATTGGTGTCACTTCCTTGCCGGATGACGTTGAACGCCTGAGCGACAAAATCGCTGCGAGCGAAGCCTCGTTTGCCGCCGAAGTGAGCTTCAACGGCGAAGAAAGTTACTTCTTCGTCCTCGAAGACACCGCCACCGGCAAGCTGGTGGGCTGCTCGGCGATCGTCGCGTCGGCCGGTTACTCCGAGCCGTTCTACAGCTTTCGCAACGAGACCTTCGTGCACGCCTCCCGCGAGCTGAAGATCCACAACAAGATCCACGTGCTCTCGCAATGCCACGACCTGACCGGCAACAGCTTGCTGACCAGTTTCTACGTGCAGCGCGAGCTGGTGGGGTCGCCGTGGGCCGAGCTCAACTCCCGTGGCCGTCTGCTGTTCGTCGCCAGCCATCCGGAGCGGTTCGCCGATTCAGTGGTAACCGAGATCGTCGGCTATAGCGATGAAAACGGCGACTCGCCATTCTGGGACGCCATCGGTCGCAACTTCTTCGATTTGAACTACGCCGAGGCCGAACGTCTGTGTGGCCTGAAAAGCCGGACGTTCCTCGCCGAGCTGATGCCGCATTACCCGATCTACGTGCCGCTGCTGCCGGACTCCGCTCAGGAAGCGATGGGCCAGGTACACCCGCGTGCGCAGATCACCTTCGACATCCTGATGCGCGAAGGCTTCGAGACCGATCACTACATCGACATCTTCGACGGTGGCCCGACCCTGCATGCGCGTGTCTCGGGGATCCGTTCGATCGCCCAGAGCCGTGTGGTGCCGGTGAAGCTCGGCGAGCCGGTCAAAGGTGCCGGTCGCCAGTATCTGGTGGCCAACGCCCAGTTGCAGGATTACCGCGCGGTATTGCTCGAGCTGGATTACGCGCCGGGCAAACCGGTGACCCTGGATCTGGAAGCGGCCGAAGCCCTGGGCGTCGGTGAAGGTGCCAGCGTGCGCCTGGTGGCGGTTTAACGCCTTAGCGAGTTTCACGGGTGGCCACGGCGGCCCGTTTGAGGAGATAGCATGATTGTTCGTCCCGTACGCAGCAGCGATTTGTCCGCTCTGATCGACCTGGCCCGCAGCACCGGCACCGGCCTGACCACCTTGCCGGCCAACGAAGAGCGCCTGACCCACCGGGTTGGCTGGGCCGAGAAGACCTTTCGCGGTGAAGCCGGTCGTGGCGACGCGGATTACCTGTTCGTGCTCGAAGACGACAACGGTCGCGTGGTGGGGATTTCCGCCATCGCCGGCGCGGTCGGTCTGCGCGAGCCTTGGTACAACTTCCGCGTCGGCCTGACCGTCAGCGCCTCGCAGGAATTGAACATCTATCGCGAGATCCCGACGCTGTTCCTGGCCAACGACCTGACCGGCAACTCCGAGCTGTGCTCGCTGTTCCTGCACGCTGACTACCGCACCGGCCTCAAC
The DNA here is from genome assembly GCF_016735645.1 of Pseudomonas sp. B7. NCBI lineage: Bacteria > Pseudomonadati > Pseudomonadota > Gammaproteobacteria > Pseudomonadales > Pseudomonadaceae > Pseudomonas > Pseudomonas sp. B7. Next base: position 446,587 of record NZ_JAERRE010000001.1, on the reverse strand, counting down.
GGCCGTATGTTGTCCAAGGCGCGGATGCTGTTCATCGCCGAATTCCCGGAACTGTTCGGCAACAAGATCATCGCCGAGATGCGCGGCGTGTCGGATGACGCCGGCCGTTCGCCGTTCTGGGAAAGCCTGGGCCGTCACTTCTTCAAGATGGAATTCAGCCAGGCCGATTACCTGACCGGTGTCGGCAACAAGGCGTTCATCGCCGAACTGATGCCGAAATTCCCGCTGTACACCTGCTTCCTGTCGCCGGACGCGCGCAACGTTATCGGTCAGGTTCACCCGGACACCGAGCCGGCGCTGGCAATGCTCAAGAGCGAAGGCTTCAGCTATCAGGGTTACGTCGACATCTTCGACGCCGGCCCCGCCATCGAGTGCGAGACCAGCAAGATCCGCGCGGTGCGTGACAGCGAAGCGCTGGTGCTGGCTATCGGCACGCCGGGCGACGACGCCACGCCGTTCATCATCCATAACCGCAAACGCGAAGACTGCCGCATCACGGCTGCGCCGGCCCGTCTGGCCGCCGGCACCCTGGTGGTCGATCCGCTGACCGCCAAACGTCTTCAACTCAACGCTGGCGATCAGGTGCGCGCCGTAGCGTTGTCCGCTGCCCGGGAGTCGAAATAATGAATTCGCTATACATCGCAGGTGAGTGGCTGGCCGGTCAGGGCGAGGCCTTTCAATCGCTGAACCCGGTGACCCAGCAAGTGCTGTGGTCGGGGGAGGGCGCCACCGCCGCTCAGGTCGAGTCGGCCGTGCAGGCTGCGCGTCAGGCGTTCCCGGGCTGGGCCCGGCGTACCCTGGAAGATCGCATCAGCGTGCTCGAAGCATTCGCCGCTGCGCTGAAAAACCATGCTGACGAACTGGCCCGCACCATCGGTGAGGAAACCGGCAAACCGTTGTGGGAAGCCGCGACCGAAGTCACCAGCATGGTCAACAAGATTGCGATCTCGGTGCAGAGCTACCGCGAACGTACCGGCGAGAAGAGCGGCCCGTTGGGCGACGCCACCGCCGTGTTGCGCCACAAGCCCCACGGCGTGGTCGCGGTGTTCGGCCCTTACAACTTCCCCGGCCATTTGCCGAACGGCCACATCGTGCCGGCGCTGCTGGCCGGTAACAGCGTGCTGTTCAAACCAAGCGAGCTGACCCCGAAAGTCGCCGAGTTGACGGTCAAGTGCTGGATTGAAGCCGGTCTGCCGGCCGGCGTGCTGAACCTGCTGCAAGGCGCCCGCGAAACCGGTATCGCTCTGGCGGCGAACCCGGGCATCGACGGTCTGTTCTTTACCGGCTCGAGCCGTACCGGCAATCACCTGCACCAGCAGTTCGCCGGTCGTCCGGACAAGATTCTTGCGCTGGAAATGGGCGGCAACAACCCGCTGGTGGTCGATCAGGTCGCCGATATTGATGCTGCGGTGTACACGATTATTCAATCGGCGTTCATTTCCGCCGGTCAGCGCTGCACCTGTGCCCGTCGTCTGCTGGTGCCGGAAGGCGCGTGGGGCGACAGCCTGCTCAAGCGTCTGGTGGAAGTCAGCTCGACCATCGAGGTCGGTGCGTTCGATCAGCAGCCGGCACCGTTCATGGGTTCGGTGGTTTCCCTTGGCGCGGCGAAAGCGTTGATGGATGCCCAGGCGCATCTGCTGGCCAACGGCGCTGTGTCGTTGCTGGCGATGACTCAGCCACAGGCGCAATCGGCACTGCTGACCCCGGGCATCGTTGATGTGACGGCGGTTGCCGAGCGTTCCGATGAAGAACTGTTCGGCCCGTTGCTGCAGGTGATCCGCTACGCCGATTTCGCGGCGGCGATTGCCGAAGCCAACGACACTGCGTTTGGCCTGGCCGCAGGTCTGCTGTCGGATTCCGAAGAGCGCTACCAGCAGTTCTGGTTGGAAAGCCGTGCCGGGATCGTCAACTGGAACAAGCAACTGACCGGTGCTGCAAGCAGCGCACCGTTCGGCGGTGTCGGCGCTTCGGGCAACCACCGCGCCAGCGCCTACTACGCGGCGGATTACTGCGCGTACCCGGTGGCCTCGCTGGAAACCCCGAGCCTGGTGTTGCCGGCGGCCCTGACGCCTGGCGTGAAGATGGCGTGATGCCCATCGCTGGCAAGCCAGCTCCCACAAGGGCGATGAGATCCCTGTGGGATCTGGCTTGCCAGCGATGGCCGCGCCGCGGTCTCAAAGAATAGTTACTGAAGCCTATAACAACAGATTCTCGTGGAGCCTCGCTGATGAAATCCTATGAAGTCAATTTTGACGGTCTAGTGGGGCCGACCCATAACTACGGTGGTCTGTCCTACGGCAACGTTGCGTCCCAGAGCAACAGCCAGCAATCCTCGAACCCGAAGGAAGCGGCGCTGCAAGGTCTGGCGAAAATGAAAGCGCTGATGGAAATGGGCTTTCAGCAGGGCGTTCTCGCACCGCAGGAGCGTCCGGACGTGGCTGCTCTGCGCCGTCTGGGTTTCAGCGGTACCGACGCTCAGGTGATCGAGCGCGCCGCCAAAGAAGCGATGCCGTTGCTGGTCGCCAGCTGCTCGGCGTCGAGCATGTGGGTGGCCAACGCCGCCACGGTCAGCCCGAGTGCCGACACCGCTGACGGTCGCGTGCATTTCACCGCCGCCAACCTGAACTGCAAATACCACCGCAGCATCGAGCACCCGACCACCAGTCGCGTGCTGGGCGCGATGTTCGCCAACCAGCAACACTTTGCTCACCACGCCGCGTTGCCGGCAGTGGCGCAGTTCGGTGACGAAGGCGCAGCCAACCACACGCGTTTCTGCCGTGAGTACGGCGATGCCGGTGTCGAGTTCTTCGTGTTCGGTCGCAGTGCGTTCGACACCCGCTACCCGGCGCCGCAGAAATACCCGGCGCGTCAGACCCTCGAAGCGTCGCAAGCGGTCGCTCGTTTGCACGGTCTGCGTGACGACGGCGTGGTCTACGCGCAACAGAATCCCGCCGTTATCGATCAGGGCGTGTTCCACAACGACGTGATCGCGGTGGGCAACGGCGAGGTGCTGTTCTATCACGAGGACGCGTTCCTCGACACCGATCAGATGCTGGCTGAACTGCAAGCCAAACTGGCCAAGGTCGGCGGCAAGTTCCAGTCGGTCTGCGTGCCGCGTTCGGCGGTCACCGTGGACGACGCGGTGCGTTCCTACCTGTTCAACAGCCAGTTGCTGTCGCGTCCTGACGGTTCGATGCTGCTGATCGTGCCGGAAGAGTGCCGTGGCAACGAGCGCGTGTGGAATTACCTGCAAGGCCTGACCAGCTCCGGCGGCCTGATCCGCGAAGTGAAAGTCTTCGACCTCAAGCAAAGCATGCAGAACGGTGGTGGCCCGGCGTGCCTGCGACTGCGCGTCGCGCTCAACGAAACCGAGCTGGCGGCCGTCAACCCAGGGGTTATCATGACTGCCCCGTTGTACGGTTCGTTGACCGCATGGGTTGAAAAGCACTACCGCGACCGCCTGACCGAAAGCGATCTGGCGGATCCGCAATTGCTGCTTGAATGCCGGACGGCACTGGATGAACTGACGCAAATCCTTAAACTGGGCGCGGTTTATCCATTCCAGATCAATTGATGACCGATGCGCCGCCTCGTCGCGGCGCACGGTTCCATCTCCCCAAGAGAGCGTAAAACATGAGCGATTCCCTGCAGCTGATCCTTGAAGACACTGACGGCACGCAACTGCAAACTTCCTGCACCCGCGTCGCGGTCATGTGGCAAGGCAAAGAGCTGTGGATCCAGCAGGACGGCCGCGGCCAACTGTTGATCGGCGTGGACGTCGAAGAGGGCGACGAAGAGTACGCCAACCTGCTGTTGCGCCCATTGGCGACTAATCTGGTAAGTCTGCAACTGGAGATGGAACCGGCTGACCTCGGCGACGATGACGGCCACGTGCACGGCCCGGATTGCAATCACGACCACTAAGGAAACCGCTCTATGCTCGCCCTCGGCAAACTGCTTGAACTGACCCTCGCCGGCCGTGAACCGGCGGAGAAGACTCAACTGACTGTCGAAGGCGTGCGCATGCGCTGGTTGAGCGAGGGTGCGCTGGAAGTCCGGCCACCCGAAGCGCGCGACAATGGCCTGGACCTGCTGCTGTCTGCAGGCATCCACGGCAACGAAACGGCACCGATCGAATTGCTCGACCGGTTGCTGCATGACATCGCCCGCGGCGATCTGAAGCCGCGCGCACGCATTCTGTTCCTGTTCGGCAACCCGGAAGCGATTCGCAAGGGCGAGCGTTTCGTCGAGCAGGACGTCAATCGGTTGTTCAACGGCCGTCACGAACAAAGCAGCGGTTCCGAAGCCCTGCGCGCCTGCGAGCTGGAACGTCTGGCGGCGAGTTTCTTCAGTCTTCCTGATCGTCAGCGCCTGCACTACGACCTGCACACCGCGATTCGCGGTTCGAAGATCGAGCAGTTCGCCCTTTATCCGTGGAAGGAAGGTCGCCAGCATTCCCGTCTTGAGCTGGCCCGCCTGCGCGCCGCCGGCATGGAGGCGGTGCTGTTGCAGAACAAGCCGTCGATCGTGTTCAGCTCTTACACCTACGACAAGCTGGGGGCCGAGTCCTTCACGCTGGAACTGGGCAAGGCGCGGCCATTCGGGCAGAACGCCGGGGTCAATGTGTCGCTGCTGGAAACCCGCCTGAAGCAGATCATCGAAGGCACCGAACCGGAGATGGCCGAGCAGGGGCTGGATGGTCTGCAACTGTTCAGCGTGGCCCGGGAAATCATCAAGCACAGCGATGCGTTCCGCCTGAACCTGCCGGCGGACATCGAAAACTTTTCCGAACTGGATGTGGGTTATGTGCTGGCCGAAGACCTGGCCAATACCCGCTGGATCATCGAAGAGCAGGGCGCGCGGATCATCTTCCCCAACCCCAAGGTCAAGAACGGCCTGCGGGCGGGTATTCTGATCGTGCCGACCACTGACGAAAGTCTTGCCTGACACTGAAATCTCCCCCACGCAGCGCGCGGGGGAGATCGTTATTGCATCAGACCGCTACAGCACGCGGCTCGGTGCGGCGCAATGCACGCACTTTCTGCAACGTATCGGCGCAGGTCTTCGCCGCTTCCTGACCCTTGTGCACGAAATGCTCGAAGAAGAACTTCTGGTGTTCTTCGCCGGCATGGAAGTGGTGCGGGGTCAGCGACACCGAGAACACCGGCACTTCGGTTTCCAGTTGAACCTGCATCAGGCCGCTGACCACCGACTGGGCAACGAACTCGTGACGGTAGATTCCGCCGTCCACCACCAGCGCGGCGGCAACGATACCGGCATAACGACCGGTCTTGGCCAGCAGCTTGGCGTGCAGAGGCATTTCAAAGGCGCCGCCGACTTCGAAGAAATCGATGTCCGATTCCTGATAACCCTGAGCGATCATTTCGGCGAGGAAGCCTTTACGGCTCTGGTCGACGATTTCCTTGTGCCAGCAGGCCTGGATGAACGCGACGCGCTCGCCGTGGGTGTGTTTGCTTTTGCTGTCGATAGCGGTGGGTTGCATGTTCTGACTCCTGTTTGTGTGAAAAACAGGGCGTTATGAATCGAAAGGGATTCAAGGGTACGCACGCTCGCGCGAACACGGCGGACGGCCCTTTGGCGTCAATCCCGTTCTCTCTTCATCCGGACTGTGACCGTCGGCCCCGGAATCACACCGGGTCTGCTGACCTTGCTGCCGCTCACGGCTTATGCCGTGTCCGTCACCAAGCGCTCGCGGGCTATGCACATTGCGCGCAATTACCGCCGGTGGGGAATTGCACCCCGCCCTGAGAACGTTTCGCCGCCCTTTATCGGACGGCGCAGCGTTTTTAACACAGATTGCCGGGCTGTGCATTGCGCCTTTGTGATGATTGCCATCGGATTATTCGAAGCGTGAAAACGACTTTTCCTTGCGCAAGGGTTGATTAATCCGCGCCATGCCCGCAGTAATTCCTCTTCGAAAAGGGATTTCCCCTGCTGACTTGAGGCCAGGTTCATGAGCGTTATCGATCTTCGCAGCGACACCGTCACTCAACCGACTCCCGCCATGCTCGACGCGATGACCCGCGCCGACACCGGTGACGACGTGTATGGCGAAGATCCGACGGTCAATCGTCTGGAAGCCGAACTGGCAAAACGGCTCGGTTTTGCTGCCGCGCTGTTCGTCCCGACCGGCACCATGAGCAACCTGCTGGGCTTGATGGCGCACTGCGAGCGCGGTGACGAGTACATCGTCGGTCAACAGGCACACACCTATAAATACGAAGGCGGCGGCGCAGCGGTGCTCGGCTCGATTCAGCCACAGCCGCTGGAAGTGCAGGCCGACGGCTCGCTGGACCTGGATCAGGTGGCCGCGGCGATCAAGCCCGACGATTTCCACTTCGCCCGTACGCGCCTGCTGGCGCTGGAAAACACCATGCAGGGCAAAGTGTTGCCGCTGGACTATCTGGCCCGGGCCCGCCAGTTCACTCGGGACAACGGCCTGCAACTGCATCTGGACGGCGCGCGGCTGTACAACGCGGCGGTCAAGCTCGGGGTCGATGCCCGGGAAATCACCCAGTATTTCGATTCGGTCTCGGTGTGCCTGTCCAAAGGCCTCGGCGCGCCGGTCGGTTCGGTGCTGTGCGGTTCGTCGGCGTTGATTGCAAAGGCCCGGCGCCTGCGCAAAATGGTCGGTGGCGGCATGCGTCAGGCCGGACTGCTGGCGGCGGCGGGGCTGTATGCGCTGGATCACAACGTGGAGCGTCTTGCCGATGACCATGCCAACGCACAGTTGCTGGCCGAAGGCTTGCGCGAGGCCGGTTTCAGTGTCGAGCCGGTGCAGACCAACATGGTTTACGTGCAGATGGGCGACCGTGCCGAGGCGATCAAGGCATTTGCCGCCGAATGCGGGATCAAGTTGAGCGCTGCCGCCCGTCTGCGGATGGTCACGCACATGGACGTCAATCGCTCGCAAATCGAGCAAGTGATCGCGACATTCGTCGAGTTTTCGCGCAAGTGACAGCGTTAGCGGCCCAATTGACCGTTTCTATCGTATAAACACGCTGTACCCCGCGCGCAGGGCCGATATAATGCGGCCCTTTGCCGTCGTTTCGTCTGTTGACGTTTCGTACAGGCCTTTGGCCGCAGCCTCCGTGGAAGAACCTAATGAAAAGCGCAGAAATCCGTGAAGCCTTCCTTCGCTTCTTCGAAGAGCAAGGCCACACCCGTGTAGCCTCCAGCTCTTTGATTCCGGGCAACGACCCAACCCTGCTGTTCACCAACGCGGGGATGAACCAGTTCAAGGACTGCTTCCTGGGCCAGGAAAAGCGCGCCTACACCCGCGCCGTCTCCAGCCAGAAATGCGTGCGCGCCGGCGGCAAGCACAACGACCTGGAAAACGTCGGTTACACCGCCCGTCACCACACCTTCTTCGAAATGCTGGGCAACTTCAGCTTCGGCGACTACTTCAAGCGTGATGCCATCACCTACGCCTGGAACTTCCTGACCTCCGAGAAGTGGCTGAACCTGCCGAAGGAAAAACTGTGGGTCACCGTCTACGCCAGCGATGACGAGGCCTACGACATCTGGACCAAGGAAGTCGGTGTGCCGGCCGAGCGCATGGTGCGCATCGGCGACAACAAAGGCGCGCCTTACGCGTCCGACAACTTCTGGACCATGGGTGATACCGGCCCGTGCGGTCCTTGCACCGAGATTTTCTACGATCACGGCGCCGACATCTGGGGCGGCCCACCGGGCTCGCCGGAAGAAGACGGCGACCGTTACATCGAAATCTGGAACAACGTATTCATGCAGTTCAACCGCACCGCCGATGGCGTGTTGCACCCGCTGCCAGCCCCGTCGGTGGACACCGGCATGGGTCTTGAGCGGATCAGTGCCGTGCTGCAGCACGTTCACTCGAACTATGAAATCGACCTGTTCCAGAGCCTGCTGGCCGCATCGGCCAAGGCGATCGGCTGCACCAACGACGCTCAGGCATCGCTGAAAGTCGTGGCTGACCACATCCGTTCCTGCGGCTTCCTGATTGCCGACGGCGTGTTGCCGTCCAACGAGGGTCGCGGTTATGTGCTGCGCCGGATCATCCGTCGCGCCTGCCGTCACGGCAACAAGCTGGGCGCCAAGGGCAGCTTCTTCTACCAGATCGTTGCCGCACTCGTGGCCGAGATGGGCGAAGCGTTCCCGGAACTGAAATCCCAGCAGGCGCACATCGAGCGCGTACTGAAAGCCGAAGAAGAGCAATTCGCCAAAACCCTGGAACAGGGCCTGAAAATCCTTGAGCAGGATCTGGCCGAGCTCAAAGGCGACGTGGTGCCGGGCGACGTGGTGTTCAAACTCTACGACACCTACGGTTTCCCGATGGACCTGACCGCGGACATCGCCCGCGAGCGTAGCCTGACCATCGACGAAGCCGGTTTCGAGCGTGAAATGGAAGCCCAGCGCGTCCGTGCACGTTCCGCCAGCTCGTTCGGTCTGGACTACAACAGCCTGGTCAAGGTTGACGTCGATACCGAGTTCACCGGTTATCACGCCACCAGCGGTTCGGCGAAAGTCGTTGCTCTCTATAAAGATGGCCAGTCCGTGGACGTCTTGAGTGAAGGGCAGGAAGGCGTTGTGGTTCTGAACCAGACCCCTTTCTACGCCGAATCCGGCGGCCAGGTCGGCGATTGCGGTTACCTGCAGGCCGGCAACAGCCGTTTCGACGTGCGCGACACCACCAAGACCGGTGGCGCGTTCCTGCACCACGGCGTACTGGCGTCGGGCAGCCTGATCGTTGGCGCACCGGTGGAAACCCACGTCGAAGCCGACGTGCGTCACGCTACTTCGCTGAACCACTCGGCCACTCACTTGCTGCACGCTGCATTGCGCAAAGTGCTGGGCGACCACGTTCAACAGAAAGGTTCGTTGGTCGACAGTCAGCGCCTGCGTTTCGACTTCAGCCACTTTGAAGCGATCAAGCCGGAGCAGATCAAGGCACTGGAAGACATCGTCAACGCCGAGATCCGCAAGAACTCCGCCGTTGAAACCGAAGAAACCGACATCGAAACCGCCAAGCAGAAAGGCGCGATGGCGCTGTTCGGCGAGAAGTACGGCGACAACGTGCGCGTGCTGAGCATGGGCGGTGATTTCTCCGTCGAGCTGTGCGGCGGTATCCATGCCAACCGTACCGGTGACATCGGTCTGCTGAAAATCATCAGCGAAGGCGGTGTGGCATCGGGTGTGCGTCGTATCGAAGCGGTCACCGGCGCTGCGGCGCTGGCTTACTTGAACGCTGCTGAAGAACAACTCAAGGAAGCGGCCAGCCTGGTCAAGGGCAGCCGCGACAACCTGATCGACAAGCTGTCGGCGGTGCTGGAGCGCAACCGTGCGCTTGAAAAGCAGCTCGAGCAGTTGCAGGCCAAGGCCGCTGCTGCCGCGGGCGACGATCTGTCGGCCTCGGCCGTGGACGTCAAGGGCGTGAAAGTGCTGGCCGTGCGTCTGGATGGTCAGGACGGCAAGGCGCTGCTGGCGCTGGTCGATCAGCTGAAAAACAAACTCGGCCGCGCAGTGATCCTGCTCGGCAGTGTCCATGAGGAAAAGGTCGTACTGGTCGCAGGCGTGACCAAGGACCTGACTGGCCAACTCAAAGCCGGTGATTTGATGAAGCAGGCTGCTGCGGCAGTGGGCGGGAAGGGCGGTGGTCGTCCGGACATGGCGCAGGGCGGCGGTGTCGACGCCGGCGCACTGGATGGCGCACTGGCGCTGACCGTTCCATTCGTCGAGCAGGGTTTATAAGACGGCCCGTCGGGCCCGCAGTCTAGTGGCGGACCCGGCGGCTGTTCGAGTGATTATTGGGCGCCCTTCATGGGCAGAGGCGGCTTTGAAATGGCTTTGATCGTACAGAAATTTGGAGGCACCTCGGTCGGCACTGTCGAGAGAATCGAGCAGGTCGCCGACAAGGTTAAGAAATTCCGCGATGCCGGCGATGACCTGGTGGTTGTGCTGTCTGCAATGAGCGGCGAAACCAACCGTCTGATCGATCTGGCCAAGCAAATCAGTGGCGAAGATCAACCGGTTCCGCGCGAACTGGATGTGATCGTTTCCACAGGTGAGCAGGTGACGATCGCCCTGTTGGCCATGGCGCTGATCAAGCGCGGTGTGCCGGCGGTGTCGTACACCGGCAACCAGGTGCGGATTCTGACGGACAGTGCGCACAATAAAGCGCGTATCTTGCAGATTGATGACCAGAAGATTCGCGGTGACCTGAAAGCCGGTCGCGTGGTGGTGGTCGCTGGTTTCCAGGGCGTCGACGAGCACGGCAACATCACGACCCTGGGTCGTGGCGGTTCCGACACCACCGGTGTGGCGCTGGCCGCTGCGCTGAAGGCTGACGAGTGCCAGATCTACACCGACGTCGATGGTGTCTACACCACTGACCCGCGTGTGGTATCGGTTGCTCAGCGTCTGGACAAGATCACCTTCGAAGAGATGCTGGAAATGGCCAGCCTCGGTTCCAAGGTGCTGCAGATCCGTGCGGTGGAATTCGCCGGCAAGTACAACGTTCCGCTGCGCGTACTGCACAGCTTCAAGGAGGGTCCGGGCACCCTCATTACTATTGATGAAGAGGAAACCATGGAACAGCCGATCATTTCCGGCATCGCTTTCAACCGCGATGAAGCCAAGCTGACCATCCGTGGCGTGCCAGACACCCCGGGCGTGGCGTTCAAGATTCTCGGCCCGATCAGTGCCGCGAACATCGAAGTCGACATGATCGTGCAGAACGTCGCGCACGATAACACCACCGACTTCACCTTCACCGTGCACCGCAACGACTACCAGTCCGCGCAAACCGTGCTGGAAAACACCGCTCGCGAGATCGGTGCCCGTGAAGTGGTGGGCGATACCAAGATTGCCAAGGTCTCGATCGTCGGCGTCGGCATGCGTTCCCACGCAGGCGTGGCCAGCCGCATGTTTGAATCCCTGGCAAAAGAAAGCATCAACATCCAGATGATCTCGACCTCGGAAATCAAGGTTTCCGTGGTGATCGAAGAGAAGTACCTGGAACTGGCCGTGCGCGCCCTGCACACGGCTTTCGAACTCGACGCTCCGGCCCGTCAGGGCGAGTGATGCGTTGTCTGAAGGGCGCGGTCTGACCGCGCCCTTTATTTTTTGAATGGCGTGAGCCCTGAACTGTTCTTTTGCTCGCGCTGGTCAATACTCAGGCATGTAGGGCTACGATCGCTCCGGTTGTAGGTCGGGTGCCTTTTTTTTGCAGACTGTTGTCCCTGAAATGATTCGCGTGAGGAGAAAGGTATGCTGATTCTGACTCGTCGGTGCGCAGAAAGCCTGATTATCGGTGATGGCGAAATCACCGTGACCGTGCTCGGCGTTAAAGGAAATCAAGTGCGTATCGGCGTCAACGCCCCGAAAGAGGTGGCCGTGCACCGTGAAGAAATCTATCTGCGTATAAAGAAAGAGAAGGACGAAGAACCAAGCCATTAATTTTTATCGATTTTTATGTTTGCAAACGGGGAAGAAGGTGGTTAATATACGCCCCGTGTTGCGGAGAGCTGGCCGAGTGGCCGAAGGCGCTCCCCTGCTAAGGGAGTACACCTCAAAAGGGTGTCGGGGGTTCGAATCCCCCGTTCTCCGCCATTATTTGCTTAGTACGTTGTAATCTGGCTTTTTCTGTAAGTTGTTGAAATTTATAGAAAAAGTGGTTGGAATAGAGATTAGACGGGCTATAATGCGGCGCAACAAATGCACTCGTAGCTCAGCTGGATAGAGTACTCGGCTACGAACCGAGCGGTCACAGGTTCGAATCCTGTCGAGTGCACCATTTAAGAGTCAATTGCAGCGATGTAGATGACTCGGCTTCAACCAGTTGTGATCTGGTCTAAAAACACAAAATGCACTCGTAGCTCAGCTGGATAGAGTACTCGGCTACGAACCGAGCGGTCACAGGTTCGAATCCTGTCGAGTGCACCATTTAAGAGTTAGTTGCAGTAATGCAGATGACTTGGTTACAGCCAGTTGTGGTCTGGTCTAAAAACACAAATTGCACTCGTAGCTCAGCTGGATAGAGTACTCGGCTACGAACCGAGCGGTCACAGGTTCGAATCCTGTCGAGTGCACCATATACCGAAAAGCCCGCGTTTAACGCGGGCTTTTTGCTGTCCGGAATTTGGCTTTTCCCGTCACACATCCTTTCTCATCAAAATCGATTTGAGCACTGCGGCCTCGCTTGAGGTCGTAACGATAACTCGTTGCCGAATTACGGATGCTCACTTTGTCGGGTTTGCCCAAGGCGCTTTCAACATCCTGTTGGCTCATGCCGGCGATGATTCGTTGATTGATGATCGCCTCGCGTTTCTGTCGCGCGTCGATCAAGTCTCCGCATTTGTCCTGGGTGCGCCCGACGACGGCCATTTCTCGCTTTCTGATATTCATACCGGATATTTCTTCGTGCCGGGCTTCGGGTATCAGTGTCACGGTCGAGCCAGGCGAGTAGGGGCGAACTTCCTGCAATGAAAGGTGCTCATCGTTCGCGCAGCTCAATGTGGTGAACGTGACGCTACCATCAGAGGCTTCGCAGCGATGAAGTGTCGTTGCGCTGCCGATGGTGGGCAGGCAGAGCAGGGTGGTCAGCATGAATCGGGATGTTTTCGATGGCATTCGGCGTCCTCCATGACGATCCTGATCAAGCCTAGCTGGCAGTTTTTTTACCGTCGGTGTGTTTTCTTTTCAGGATGAGTCGTCGCAGTGTGAAGGATCAGGACAGCGCTCAGCTTTGTCTCGCAAGCGCTTGTTTCAGCCACGATTTTTTAGCGTTTAAAACCGTCAGGCGGTGTATCATTGCGCCCGTCAGCCCCGCCGGGGCTTATGGAAAACCTCCATGGACTTACCCAGTAGTTATTCAGTAACCCGTTTCACCAATCATGAATTGACTGATTGATCCTTCCGGCGTGCCCCGCTGCTGGGAGTGGAGTTCGCCTATGTCCGAAATCGAAGTAAAGAAAACACAGGAAAGCCTGCAGGATCGCTTGGCTCAGGTCGTCGAGCTGCTGCAGCGCCAGCGGGTCGTCGAAGACCTGACTCATCGCCAGGAAGGCCCGCATCATGACCGGGTCGAGAACCTGGTCCACCGGCAAAACCTCGTCGAGCTGCAACGCAAGCTCGATGATCTGCACTCCGCCGACGTCGCCTACATTCTTGAAGCCCTGCCGCTGGACGATCGTCTGACGCTCTGGCAGCTGGTCAAGGCCGATCGCGACGGCGACATTCTTCTCGAAGTATCCGATTCCGTCCGTGAAACGCTGATCGCCGACATGGACGATCATGAGCTCCTGGCTGCGGCCAAGGACATGGATGCCGACGAACTTGCTGACCTGGCCTCCGAGCTGCCGCGAGACGTCGTCCATGAGCTGATGGAGACTCTGGATCAGCAGCAACGTGAGCGTGTGCGTTCGGCTCTCTCCTACGATGAGGAGCAGGTCGGTGCGCTGATGGACTTCGAGATGGTGACCATCCGTGAGGACGTCAGTCTTGAAGTGGTTCTGCGTTACCTGCGCCGCCTGAAAGAGCTGCCGGGTCATACCGACAAACTGTTCGTCGTCGACTACGACGGCGTGCTCAAGGGCGTGCTGCCAATCAAGCGTTTGCTGGTCAATGATCCGGAAAAACAGGTTTCCGAAGTCATGGCCAGTGATCCGGTGAGTTTTCATCCGGATGAAGATGCCTACGACGCCGCTCAGGCGTTCGAACGTTACGACTTGATCTCGGCCCCGGTGGTCGACAAGAACGGCAAGCTGATCGGCCGTCTGACCATCGACGAAATGGTCGACCTGATTCGTGAGGAGAGCGAAAGCGAAGTCCTCAACATGGCGGGTCTGCGCGAAGAAGAAGACATTTTCGCTTCGGTCTGGAAGTCCCTGCGCAACCGTTGGGCGTGGCTGGCGATCAACCTGATCACAGCATTCGTCGCTTCGCGGGTGATCGGTCTGTTCGAAGGTTCAATCGAGAAGCTGGTGGCTCTGGCGGCGCTGATGCCGATCGTTGCGGGCATTGGCGGCAACTCGGGCAACCAGACGATCACCATGATCGTTCGCGCCATGGCGCTCGACCAGGTCAGCACCGGCAACACCTCGCGCCTGATGCGCAAGGAACTGGCCGTGGCGTTGATCAACGGCCTGGTCTGGGGCGGTGTGATCGGTGTGGTGGCTTACATGCTCTACGGTAGTTGGTCGCTGGGCGTGGTGATGACGGCCGCCATGACGCTCAATCTGCTGCTGGCAGCGTTGATGGGGGTGTTGATCCCGATGACGCTGGCCAAGATGGGTCGCGATCCGGCGATGGGCGCCAGTGTGATGATCACGGCCATGACCGACAGTGGTGGCTTCTTCATCTTCCTGGGGCTGGCGACGATTTTCCTGCTCTGATTGCCTGTATCGAAACAGCCCGCCGATTGGCGGGCTTTTTTTCGCCCCTGAAAAACCCGAATTGCGGGCAAAAAAAAGCCAGCATTCATGCTGGCTTGAGATATTCGGTTTGACTCAGGATGCGTCTGCGGCCATTTCGGCGTCGTGGGCGATCAGAGAAACCAGCGCGTTCTGCTGGCGATGGGAAAGTTGACGGAAGCGTTGCAGCAGCTCGCGTTCGTGCAGCGAAAGCTCCGGGCTGTCCAGGCGCATGCTCAACTCTTCGCCCAGTGCACCTTCCTGAATAAGACTCTGCTCAAGGCGCGCAATGATCTCGGAGTTCATGCTGCGATGATGATTGCGAGCCACCTCGGCAATGCGTTCACGCATTCCGTCTGGCAGACGTACGACGAACTTGTCAGCCGTACGGCTGGAATAAATTGCCTGTTTCAATGGGCGCATATATTTAACCGGTTAGTTCAGGGGAGCGGTTCTCGGGATTGGCCGCAGGATGTGTGGTAGGACAAGCATCCGCGCCAAATGGTTCAACCTGAATTGTTAAGAGGCGCGCATCATGCCTCAAAATTGCCAGATCATTGGCGTCAATTCTGTGACAAATATTGATCCGGGTAAAGGCGTAATGCCAGCACCAATTATCAGAAATGCGGACTGGTTTGAAAAGAAAGCATCGGCCCGTATCACTGACCGCGTCCTGAAGCATATCGACTGATGCCCGAAGGCGTCAGAACGTGCATGCTGTGCGGGTTGAATCCTTGTTCCTTACCTTGTACAGGATAGTGGCAAATGGCCGATTTACTAGGGGCAAATGCCCGCCGGAGGGCGTTTTCAGGATGGATGGCAGGCTGATTTACCTCATGGGCCCTTCCGGCTCCGGCAAGGACAGTCTGATCGAGGCTGCGCGCGAACCCTTACGAGCGTTGAACTGCGAAATCATTAGACGAGTGATCACCCGTTCAGCCGAATCCGTGGGCGAGGATGCGATTGGTGTGACGCCGCAGGCGTTCGAGCAGCGTCTGCGGGCTGGCGAGTTTTCGCTGGCGTGGGAGGCCAATGGTCTCGCCTACGGGATTCCGGTGGAAATGGACCAATGGTTGAAAACCGGTAAGCACGTCCTGGTGAACGGCTCTCGGGCGAACCTTCGGCAAGCGCTGGAAAGCTACCCGACACTGGTGCCTGTGTTGTTGACGGTTCGGGATGATGTCCTGCGTGAGCGCCTGCTCCGGCGTGGCCGGGAGACGCTTGAGCAGATCGATGCGCGGCTGGCCCGCAACACGCTGTTCAAGGACAGGCGTTCAACTGACAGTCCTGTGCACCTGATCGATAACTCAGGCGATCTGGCCGATGCCGTCAATCATCTGCTGGAGCTGGTCAGGTTCAGCGCAATACCGGATCAAACTTGATCTTGCGCCCGGCCACCAGCGCCAATACAAACAGCGCCGAAAAGACGCCGCACCCGATCAGGGGCAGGGATATTTCAGTTTCCTCGAACAGCGAAAAATGCCCGAGGCCACTCAATAAGGCGAGGATCAGAAATCCTGCAGCTGACTTGGACATGCTGTACTCCTGAAGAAATTTCAAAACACCAGACGTTCAGTCGAATGCGCCGGCAGCGCCTGTTCAGACTGGCTGACCGCTTGCGGGGCGAAGCTCTGATCGCTCAACACCGCCCATTGCGGCGCCTTCTGCACTTGCAGGTAATGCGGCATGCGCCCGGCCACTTTCTCGTTGTCCTCGGGGACGAGGTGAAAGCCCATCAGGACGGCCAGTGCGATTGCATTTGCGAACACGAGGGCGCTGTTCATGAGACGAGTCTCCGATTGTTCTTGTATAAGAACCGGTAAAGCAGCCGTCGTGCCAATAGTCTAACCGCTGTTAAGTCCTTTAAAAACAAGCATTTAAGAGGGTTCTTCGAAGAGAAAGCATTGCATTCTGCAATGATGGCTTTTTGGGAGGGATGCAAAATGCACGGTAAAACGTCCGGCACCCTTGCAAGGCGCCTGCCTACACTTAAAAAGCCCTGCGGACGACATGACAAATCAGGGCCCGGCCGTTAACATGCACGCCGTCTGTCGCACCGACAGTCCTGTGTCCCAGTAGCTCAATTGGATAGAGCATCCCCCTCCTAAGGGGAAGGTTGGCAGTTCGAACCTGCCCTGGGACACCATCCATTGAAAAGCCCCGCGCAGGTAATCTGGCGGGGCTTTTTGTTGTCGCCATTTTATAAGCGGAAGCGACTGACCATGGTGTTGAACGACGCCGCCAGGTTGGAAAGTTCCTGGGTCGAGGCGCTGGTCTGATGCGCACCTGCCGCCGTTTGGGTGGACAGATCCTGGATGTTGACCAGATTACGATCCACTTCGCGAGCGACGTGTGCCTGTTCTTCCGAAGCAGTGGCGATGACGAGGTTGCGATCGTTGATCTGCGAGATGCCGTCGGCAATCAGCTCCAATGCCTGGCCGGTCGCTTGCGCCAGTGACTGGGTTTCGCTGACCAGCGCCTGGCTTTTCCCCATGGCGCCAACGGCTTCGTCTGCACTGTTGCGAACGTCGTTGATCATACCTTCGATTTCCCCTGTCGAGGCTTGGGTTCTTGCCGCCAGGGCTCGTACCTCGTCGGCGACCACGGCAAAACCTCGACCTTGCTCACCCGCGCGTGCAGCCTCGATAGCGGCGTTAAGCGCCAGCAGATTGGTTTGCTCGGCAATCCCCCGGATCACATCCAGCACCTTGCCGATGTCTCGAACCTTCTCCGCCAGGTCTTTGACCATGGTGGTGGAGGTGGCGATTTCCGTGGTTGCATGGTTGATCGCGGCGACGGCGCTTCGCGCTTGATCGCGTCCATTGCCGGCTTCCCGGCTGGTGGCTTGGGAGGCCTCGGAGGTGGATACCGCATTGCGCGCGACTTCCTCCACGGCGGAGGTCATTTCCGTGACAGCGGTCGCTGCCTGCTGGATCTCGTCGTTCTGACGGATCAGACCACGGCTTCCGTTGTCGGTGACGGCGGTGAGTTCTTCGGCAGCTGAAGCCAGTTGATCTGCCGCGTTGGCGATCTGCTGAATAGTGCCTTTCAGGCTGCCCTGCATCTCGGCCAGGGTCGTGAGCAACTGACCGGCCTCGTCGCGGCCGGTGCTGACGATGTTTTGAGTCAGGTCTCCCCCAGCGATGCTTCGGGCGCTTTCAACGGCTTTTGAGATGGGGCGGCTGATCAGTCGGCTGATGAACAGGCCGAGCAAAATCGCAGCGACGAAGGCCAGCACGATGCCGATGTACAGCGACGTCTTGGCGGACGACTCCGTCAGAACCGATCGCTTTGCGGCTTCGCTGACTTGCATATCGTTGGAGTTGGTCATGATGGTCAATTCGTCCATGACGACGCGGTAGTTCTTTTGCAGGTCGCCGAGCAGCAGTTCGCGGCCGTTTTCCAGGTCGCCGGCCTTCATCAGGGCCAGATACTTTTGCACGATCGCCTGGTAAACGGGCCAGGCTTTTTCCATTCGGTCGCCTGCTGCACGTTCGTCGTCGGCAAGCTTGGTTTTTCGATATTCGGCAAAGGCTTTTTCACTCGCCAACTGGTTCGCGCTCATCGAGGCGAGGAATTCGTCTTTGGTGCTCTGTGGCAGGTTGGCGGCAGTGGCGACGTAAAGCCGATACATGTCACGGGTCTGTCCGACAGCCTTGATTTTGGTCTGCGCGATGTTGGCGACGGCGACGAGGTTGTTGCCGAACACCGATCTGAGGCTTGTCGAGAGCTCGGTCACTCCCCGGCTTCCCAGCAGGCCCACCCCCAGGGTGATGAAGGCGCACGCCGCGAAGGCGGTGATCAATTTCGTGGAAAGTCTTGCGTCATTCAACCAACTCATAAGGGGCATCCTGCTGACATGTGGGGTCGGGACAATATCGAGTGCAGCTCGTAAGAAAACGGTATGTCGTCGTACATCTTTCGGCTGCTGAGTCCACAACTGTAGGGTTACCAGTTGTTTCTCACGTAAATATATTCTGCATGAAATCCCTTGTAACCACAGTTTTAGAGCGCTCAGCACATACATACAAAAGATGGCACTTGGCCTTTTCTACTTATTGCCAAGTGTTACATTGTGTGGAATATTCCAAAAAATACGTACGACATCGTACCTCTTCGCCCTTAGCTTCCGAGATGGCGAGGATGCCGTGTTCGTGATTTCCAGAACCGTGAAAAAAGAACGAAGCAGCCTAGGGTAGGACTCATGTCGCGTCGCATTGATAAAGGGAAAAGCAGGGGGTACACCTTTGCCGGATGGGTCACGCTGTTGATCGCCACCGTCGGAACAGCGAATGGCGAGGCACTCGAAAGCACAGCATCGGTGGGCAAGCGTCTGGCGGTAGCGGCTGACTGTGTGGCTTGCCACACGGCGCCAGGCGGCAAGGCTTTTGCGGGCGGCTATCCGCTCAGTTCGCCGATGGGCACCATTTACTCGACCAACATCACACCTTCGAAAGCGGCGGGTATTGGCCATTACACCTCAGAGCAATTCGCCCGCGCGGTGCGTGACGGGGTGACGGCCGATGGCACTCGGCTGTACCCGGCGATGCCCTACACCTCCTATTCGAAGATGACCGACAGCGACATTGCTGCGCTCTACGACTACTTCATGCATGAAGTGGCGCCGGTCGATACGCCGAACCAGAAAACCGCACTGGATTTCCCGTTCAATATCCGTGCATCGATGATTGGCTGGAACGCGCTGTTCCACAGCAAAACACGCTTCACGCCGGATCCGGCCAAGTCCGCCGAGGTCAATCGCGGCGACTATCTGGTCAACGGCCTGGCTCACTGCGACACCTGCCACACACCGCGCAATGTCCTGATGGCGGCCGACAGCGCAAAACCGCTGGCCGGCGGATTACTGGGCAGTTGGTATGCCCCCAATATCACCTCCGACAAAGTCAGCGGAATCGGGGCCTGGTCGAGCGACGAGATCGTGGCCTATCTGCGTACCGGTCACGTCGAGGGCAAGGCCCAGGCGGCGGGGCCGATGGCCGAGGCGGTGGAGAACAGTCTGCAGCATCTGAGCGATGTGGATCTCAAAGCCATCGCGGCCTTTCTGTTGCAGACCACGCCGATCAAGACCGGGGAGAGCAAGGCCCGGCACGAGTTTGGTCAGGCTTCGGCTGATGAGCTGACGCTGCGCGGAGGCAAGCCGGGCGACAACCCGGGCTGGCACATATTCAGTGGCACTTGCGCCAACTGCCATCAGCCGAACGGTCAGGGCACCCGGGAATACCCATCACTGTTTCATAACACTGCCACCAGTCGCAGCGACAACCTGATCGCGGCCATCGTGTACGGCGTGCATCGTGAAGTCGACGGTGTGGCCATCGACATGCCGGGTTTCGGCCCCGACGCGCTATTCACCGACCGCCTGAACGACCAGCAGATTGCCGACGTCAGCAACTACGTGCTGTCGCGCTACGGCAATGCCGACACGGTTGTCACCGCCGCCGATGTGGCACAGGTACGCAACGGTGGGCCCCAGGCGCCACTGGCAGTGATGGCGAAGTTTACGATCCCGGTCATCATTCTCGTGTGCTTGTTGATCGGCCTGGGCGCATGGGCCTTGATGGCACGTCGGCGCAAGGAGGCCTGAGCAATGGACACTTCAATGACGCACAAACACGTAAAAAATCAAAACGAAAGCTCGGCGGGGCTCACTCGCCGCAATCTGTTGCGCGGTTCCGTGACGCTGGGCCTGGCGGCGATGATCGGCAGTGCGCTGCCCTGGCAGTCGGTGCTGGCAGCCCAGGTATCGAGCGACGATTTCATTGCGCTGTCGCAGTTTCTGGTCAGCCGTGCGGTCAATCCGGTCCTGGCCGGTCGTTACTACGCTGCGCTGGACAAGCGCGCGCCGAATTTCTCGACCAACGTGATTGCCCTGAAGCAATTGATCGGCGCACAGGGGTACCGGCATGTCGATGAATACCTGGCGCAGCCGAACCCGGATCCGTCGCTGCGGGCCACGGCCACCAGCATCATTTCCGCCTGGTATCTGGGCATTGTCGGTGAGCCGGCGGATGCGGAGCTGATCAGCTATTCCCTCGCCATGATGTATCAGCCCACTCACGGCATTCTCATCATTCCAACCTACGGTGGCGGCCCGGATTCATGGGGTCCCAAACCATCAGTCATTCAGGACTCGACAGTATGAGCAGCGATCAATTCGATGCCGATGTGGTGATCATCGGTTCTGGTGTCATGGGCGGTCTGATCGCCACGGGCCTGGCCAAAGCAAACAAGTCGGTGATCGTGCTCGAGGCCGGGCCTCGGGTGAATCGTCGTGATGTGGTGGAAACGTTCCGCAATGCGCCGGTGAAACTCTCGCTGGCCAATGCCAAGCTGCAGGGCGCCGGGTCGCCTTATCCGAGCCTGCCCCACGCGCCGTCGACCTACGGCGACTATTTGCAGCAGGTAGGGCCGGTGAAATACAACACCTCGTATCTGCGTGTAGTGGGTGGGACCACCTGGCATTTCGGTTCCTCGCTGTGGCGCATGCTGCCCAATGATTTTCGTCTCAAGTCGCTGTATGGCCGTGGTCGCGACTGGCCGATCAGTTATGACGAACTCGAACCGTACTACGCTCGGGCTGAAATCGAACTGGGCGTTTCCGGTGTCGACGGCCAGGACGAAAGCGGGCAGGGCGGGGACGCCTATCCGCCGCGCTCGATTCCCTATCCGATGGAGGGCCTGAAACCGAGCTACATGTTCAAGCGCCTTTCCGAATTGCTCAGCAAGGGTGGGTATAACCCGATCCTCGAGCCGAATGGCCGGGCGACCCGCCCCTATGGCAAGCGGCCTCCCTGCGCTGGCAACAACAACTGCAATCCGGTGTGTCCGATTGCCGCCAAGTACGACGGTTCGATGCACATCGATGAGGCCGAGCGCCATGGCGCCAAGGTGCTGGACAACTCTGTCGTCTACAAGATCGAGGCGGGCGACGACGGCAAGATCACCGCGATCTGGTACATGCGCCCCGACAAGTCCAAACACAAACTGACCGCCCGGGCCTTTGTACTGGCGGCGTACGGTATCGAGTCGCCGAAGCTGCTGTTGATGTCGACCTCGGAAAAGTACCCGAACGGGATTGCCAACTCCTCGGATCAGGTCGGGCGCAACCTGATGGACCACACCGGCATCAGCATGAACGTCATGACCAAGGAAGACATGTGGCCGGGCGAGGGGCCGACGCAATTGCTGGTCTATCTGAACAGCCGCGATGGCGCGTTTCGCAACGATTACCCGAGCTACAAGATCAAGGTGCGCAACACCGTGCCGACGTCGCAAATCACCTCGAACCTGATCGCCAAAGGTGTCCTGGGCTCGAAGCTCGATGAGCAGATCCGCCTGCAATCGGCGCGCTCCCTGAACTGGGCTGTCGACTTCGAAACCCTGCCACTGCCGGAAAACCGGGTCACCCCGAGCAAGACCAAGTTCGACGCCATCGGTCTGCCGGTTCCCGAGATCTACTACAGCGTTCCCGACTACTGGCACGCCGGTAAAGAGAAGGCGCTGGAAGACTTCAAACAGTTTGCGAAATTGCTCGACGCCGACATCGTCAGTACGGACACGGGCTTCCAGAACCGTCAGCACATCATGGGCACCACCATCATGGGCGATGACCCGAAAGACTCGGTGGTGGACCGCGATTGCCGCAGTCACGACCATTCCAACCTGTTCATCGCTGGCACGAGCGTCATGCCATCGTCCTCCTGCGTGAACCCGACGCTGACGGGTGCGGCGTTGAGTATTCGGATTGCCGATGTGTTGGTGGCGGAGGTCTGAGAAGCGCCCTGAAGTACAAAGCCCCACGCAGAGGTGTCTGGTGGGGCTTTTTTGTGTCTTTCAATCTTGCAGGAGGAAGGGCTAGAAAATTTCAGCTCCACCCTCTGCCTTTCCAATCGAGGTTGTGACGTTCGTGAAATGTCGGCGGCCGTTGACTGAGAAGCCCCGTTCGGGATCCTGAGACCCAGGCTTGCGCAAAGTCAGCAAGGCGGGCAATCCGTCTTTCTCGCTGTAACTACCAAACCAATTGTTCAGCCTTGCGATGAAGCACTCGTTGTCGATGAAAACTGGCAAGTCCATGACGGTTTCTACTGCGTAGTAACCTGCGCCGTAACTGTAATAATCATCGTCACCCGAGCCCGATGCAGGAATGGGGCAGAGGGGGCCTTTGTGTTGGCTGGGTTGTTGAGGTTTACCCGCACCCGATTGGGTCAGGGCTTTTATGAGAGTCTTTCGCAAGACTGGGTCCAGTACGTAGCTGGTACTGCTTTCCTCGGAGTATTGATTGCTCGGCACGATCAACTTGTAGTCATACCGAACCGTCACTGTTGGTATTTGGCTGTTGATCTTCAGGGGATTGAGCAGGTAGATCTGATCGACACCGTATGACCCGTTGCGATAGGCGAGATACATCCTTCCATGAGATTTGATCCAGGCTGCCGATTGGTTGGCGCCTCGATCATTGGTGGAGAACAACGAGCTGCCGGCGCTGGCGTCCGGATCATAGGGAGCCAGCCTTCTGGTGAACCGTTCTCCATCGCGACGGAAGGTTTCATAGAAGCTGAAGAGGCCTGTACCACCGGTGTAGGTTGAAACGATCAGATCCCGTTGACCGTCGCCGTTCAGGTCTATCAATGAGTAATTCGCCTGGCCCTGCTCGGCATCAGCGTCAAGACCGGAAGCTTTAAGCGCCTTCCATTCATTCGGGGTTACACCCTTGGGAATGCTTTTGGGAAACAAGGTCTGATCGTAAGTGTTGTCGTCGCTGGGATCACCGGAGAACGAAGTTTCGCCGTCGTCGGTTGAGAGAGAATCCAGCGCCCGCTCCAGCGCAAACTCCGGGTTCTCCTTGCTCATCTCCCGGATCCGTTGCTGCAGATCCTCCATGACCTGTTTATCGATCTCGTCCGGTTTGTAGGCCACCGCGTCGATCCACTGCGCGTGCAACACCTGCAAACGATCCTGATAACGCTGGTTCAGGCAACTGACCTCCTCGCCACATCGATCACGCTCCTTCAGCCACTGGCGCTGGGCGTTTTTCACTTCGGCCTGCGCCGGGGCAGCTTTCATAAGCTTCCGATAAGCCGCCCCCATCTGCGCATCCAGCTCATACAAAGGCTTGTCCGCGCAAATCGCCTTCTCCACAGCACTCGCCGCCTTTGTGCAGTCCATTCCGCTCGCCACTGCCTGCTGAAAAAACAGCAGCGCACAGACCGACACGATGTAGCGTCCCTTGATGTACACGATGAATCCTTTGCCGTTGGAAGGTGTGAACCGCCGCGCAGGGTAATCCTTGCGCAACGAATCTTGAACCCCCGCTTCAAGAGAATCGCTGATCCGGCCGATAACCCGTTCGGTGACTACAGAGTCGCGCGAAATCGCTTGATAGCATTTGGCCGGCAGCTATCATCTGCGCGCCTGGAAATGGTCCATCCTCTTCAATTGCCTGGAAATCCTCGATGCTGTCGTATCACCAAAAGAGTTTTCTGATCGTCGATGATTTCTCGGATTTCCGCAGTTCCGTGCGTTCGATGTTGCGCGAGTTGGGCGTCAAGGATGTGGACACCGCCGACACCGGCGAGCAGGCGCTGAAAATGTGTGCGCAGAAGTCCTACGATTTCATCCTCCAGGACTTCCACCTCGGTGACGGCAAGAAGAACGGTCAGCAGGTGCTGGAAGACCTGATGATGGAGAAGCTGATCAGCCACGAAGCGGTGTTCGTGATGGTCACGGCCGAGACCAGTCAGGCGATGGTGCTCAGTGCTCTGGAGCATGAGCCGGACGCGTACCTGACCAAACCTTTCAATCGCTCCGGCCTGGCTCAGCGCCTGGAGCGTCTGGAGCAGCGCAAGACGCTGCTCAAGCCGATCCTGCAAGCCCTCGACCGGGGCAAGCCGATGGAGGTGCTCAACGCCTGCATCGCCCTGTGTAAACAGGACATCCGTTATTCGCCGCTGTGCCTGCGCTATCGCGCGGATGCGCTGCGCGACATGAACCAGAACGAAGCGCTCGAGCGCCTTTACGACAGCATCATTGCTGACCGGCCGTTGCCGTGGGCGTTTGCCGGGTTGGGCAAATTGCTGTTCAAGCGCGGGCAGGTCAGTCAGGCCAAGGGCGTTTACGAAAAAGCCCTGAAGGTCTTCCCGATGATGCCGGCGCTGTATGACGGCATGGCTGACGTGCTGGTCGCCGAAGGCGATACCAAAGGCGCGCAGCAAGTGCTGGAGGAGGCGATTCGCCTGTCGCCGCTGGCCGTGCGCCGTCAGGCGTTGCTGGGCAAGCTGGCGATGGCCAACGAAGATTTCGACACCGCCTCCCGGGCTTATCGCCAGGCGGTGAATCAGGGCGCGCAATCGCGCTTCAAGGATCCGGAAAGCAATCTCGGCCTGGCTCACGCGCTGATCAGCAAGGGCAGCGAGCGCGGGCTCGACACCCGCACGCGGCTGGAGATCAATACCACCCTCAGCGCCGTGGCCAAGGAAAACCCGACCGATCCGGGCCTGCAGATTCGCGCGCGTCTGATGAAGGCCACGAGCCTGTTGCTCAACGATGCCGAAACCGCCGAAAAACTCACCGAGCAAGCGCTGATGCGCCTCGACGGCATGGAGCAGTTCATGAGCCCCGAGGCGGCGTTGCTGGTGGCCAAGCAATTGCAGATGCTCGGCCAGGCCGAGGCGGGCACCTCGATGCTCAAGAGTTGTGCGGAAATCTACGGCGATGACCCGACGGTGATGAAAGACATCGCCAAGCTCACCGACGACCCGACTATCCTCAGCTCCAGCAACGCTGCCGCCGACCTCAACCGTCAGGGCGTGCGCGTGTATAAGACCGGCAATCTGGTCGAGGCCCGCGAGGTGTTCCGCAAGGCGCTGAAGATGCAACCGAAGAACATCAGTATCGCGCTGAACATGGCCCAGTCGCTGCTGCACGGCACCGACACCAATGTGCCGTCGGCGGAGCTGGAAGAATGTCGGGCCTGCCTGAAACTGGTGGGTCTGATGCCCGACACCGACGCGCGTTATCCGCGTTATCAGAAGCTGAAAAGCAAGGCGTTTGGCGAATGAACCAAGACGAGCAGGCACTGGATTTTTCCACGGTGATCGCCTCCACCGTGCACGACATGAAGAACTCTCTGGCGATGCTGATGCAGGCCCACAGCCAATGGCTGGCACGCTTGCCCGAAGCGCAGCGCCAGGGGCCGGAGCAGGGCGTGATCGACTTCGAGTTCGCCCATCTCAACGGCATGCTGGTGCAGCTGCTCGGGCTGTACAAGCTCGGGGTCAATCAGATGCCGTTGCAGCCGGCTTATCACGAGCTGGACGACTTCATCGAGGCGCAACTGGCGGCGCATCAGGACGTGTTCGCCAGCCGTGGAATCATCGCCACTTACGAAGTCGATCCGCTCAGTCCCCTGGGCTTCTTCGATCGCGAACTGATCGCCTCGGTGCTGGGCAATTGCATCAACAACGCGATCCGCTACGCCCGCGAATCGCTGCTGATCACCGTCAGCGACGAAGCCGGGCAATTGGTGCTGAGCATCAACGATGACGGCGACGGTTACCCGGCCGAAATGCTCGAACGTCAGTCCGATTACGTGCAGGGCATCAACCACAGCAGTGGCAGCACCGGCCTCGGTCTGTACTTCGCCGGACGCATCGCCGCGCTGCATCAGCGCAACGGTGTTGGCGGCCGGACCGAGATCCGTAATGGCGGCCCGTTGGGCGGCGGCGTGTTCAGTATTTACCTGCCCTGAATCACGGATTCATCGACCGGAATTCTTTTTGTTGGCTGCTGCTTGATATTCCGAACAGCCGAAGCCTATTTTGTCCGGGTCGCCGTTCGCGGCTCGCACAATAACAAGGATTGCGTCATGACAACCGATGGCCAGCGTTCACTCGCGCAGCGATTGACGGGCATTGATGAGATTGAATGTGTCACGCCGGATTTGAACGGTGTGCCACGGGGCAAGGTAATGACCGCCGAGGGCTTCCTCGAAGGGCGGCGTTTGCAGTTGGCCCGAGGGGTGCTGCTGCAATGCATCATGGGCGGCTATCCCGCCGCCAAATTCTATGGCAGCGATGACGGCGATCTGGCGCTGGTGGCCGATCCTGCGCAGATTCACCCATTGCCATGGAGTGAAGAGCCACGGGCCTTGGCAATCTGTGATGCCGACGAGCTGACCGGCGAGAGCTCCAACCTGTCGACCCGTGGTCAGCTCAAGAAGGTCATTGCCCGCTACGCAGCCCTCGGTCTGGCGCCGGTGGTGGCGACCGAACTTGAATTCTTTGTATTCGCCCCGAACACCGACCCGACCCAACCGTTCCAGCCGCCAGTCGGTCTCGACGGTCGTCGCGAGGACGGTCATTCGGCGTTCAGCGTCAGTTCCAACAACGGTCTGCGACCGTTCTTCAGTGAAGTCTATAAATGCATGGCCGCCCTCGGTCTGCCGCGCGATACTTTCATGCACGAAATGGGCGTCAGCCAGTTCGAGATCAACTTGCTGCACGGTGATCCGCTGTTGCTGGCCGACCAGACCTTCCTGTTCAAGCACCTGCTCAAGGAAGTCGCGCTCAAGCACGGCCTGACCGTGGTGTGCATGGCCAAGCCGCTGGCGCACACACCGGGCAGTTCGATGCACATTCACCAGAGCATCGTCGAAATCGGCAGCGGCAAAAATGTGTTCAGCGACGCGGATGGCCAGCCGACCGCGATGTTCCGCCACTTCATCGGCGGGCAGCAGGCAGGCATGGCTGATTTCACCGCGCTGTTTGCACCAAACGTCAATTCGTACCAGCGCCTGTGCCATCCGTTCGCGTCACCGAACAATGCCTGCTGGTCCCACGACAACCGCGCCGCCGGCCTGCGCATTCCGGCCAGTTCGCCGGTCGCACGCCGTGTCGAGAACCGTTTGCCGGGCGCCGATGCCAACCCGTATCTGGCCATCGCTGCGAGCCTGGCTGCCGGCTTGTACGGCATCGAGCATGAGCTGGAACCAAGCGAAGCGATTCAGGGCGAGTTCGACGTGCCGGACCATCTTTCGCTGCCGTGTACCTTGCACGCGGCGCTCGAACGTCTGAAGCGCAGCCAGCTTGCAAAGGAACTGTTCGGCACGGAGTTCATCGAAGGCTACATCGCTTCGAAGACCATGGAGTTGACCAGCTTCTTTGATGAAATCACTCCCTGGGAACGCCGTGTTCTAGCAGCCCAGGCCTGACGAAATGTCGCCGTCGGGCTATCGTTTGATAGCCCGATACTTACTGCAAGGAGCCGCTCGGAACGCCGATGCGCCAAATCTGGAAATCCTTTCGAGCGCTGTATTTCGCCTCGCTGATGATGTTGATCGGCTCGGGCCTTCTTTCTACTTATCTGGCTTTGCGTCTGGCTGCCGACCATGTCGACGGGTTGTGGGTCGGTGCGTTGATGGCCGCCAACTATTTCGGTCTGGTGCTGGGCGGCAAGATTGGTCACCGCTTGATTGCCCGGGTCGGGCATATCCGCGCCTACTCGGCGTGTGCCGGGATCGTCGGCGCGGCGGTGCTCGGTCACGGGCTGGTGGACTGGTTGCCGGCGTGGCTGGTGCTGCGGACCATCGTCGGTCTCGGCATGATGTGCCAATACATGGTGATCGAGAGCTGGCTGAACGAGCAGGCCGACGCCAATCAGCGCGGTCTGGTGTTCAGTGGCTACATGATCGCGTCGTACCTGGGGCTGGTGCTCGGTCAGCTGATTCTGGTCATGCACCCGGGCCTTGGCCTGGAACTGCTGATGCTGGTCGCGCTGTGTTTTGCCCTGTGTCTGGTGCCGGTGGCGCTGACCCGTCGGATTCACCCGGCACCGCTGCATCCGGCGCCGATGGAGCCGCGCTTCTTTATCAAGCGTGTGCCGCAGTCGCTGAGCACGGTGCTCGGGGCCGGGCTGATCATCGGTTCGTTCTATGGTCTGGCGCCGCTGTATGCCTCCCAGCAGGGGCTGTCCACCGAGCAGGTCGGTCTGTTCATGGGTAGCTGCATTTTTGCCGGGCTGGTGGTGCAGTGGCCGCTGGGCTGGTTGTCCGACCGCTATGACCGGGCGCTGTTGATCCGCTGTTTCGCGCTGTTCCTCGCGGTTGCTTCGTTGCCACTGGCGATCCTGCCGCAAGTGCCGCTGGAGGTGCTGTTCGTGGTCGGCTTCCTCTGTTCGCTGGTGCAGTTCTGCCTGTACCCGTTGGCGGTGGCGTTCTCCAACGACCACGTCGAAGGCGAACGTCGGGTGTCGCTGACGGCGATGCTGCTGGTGACCTACGGCGTGGGCGCCAGTATCGGGCCGCTGGTGGCCGGGGTGCTGATGAAGCTGTTCGGGCCGCAGAGCCTGTACGCGTTCTTCACCTTTTTCGCGCTGGTGCTGGTGTGGCGGATCCGGCCGAAAGCCGTGACCAATCTGCACCAGGTCGACGATGCACCGCTGCATCACGTGGCGATGCCGGACAGCATGTCCAGCTCGCCGCTGGTGGCTGCGCTTGATCCGCGGGTGGATGAACAAGTGGTGCAGGAGCAGATGCAGAATACGGTCGCTCCGGAGCCTGAACCCGAGCCAGAACCTGTCGCGCCAACCGACTCGACAATCGAAGGCGAAGGGCCGGACATCAGCCCCGCCAGACCGTGATTCAGGCATAAAAAAACGGGCAGTCACCGCAGTGACTGCCCGTTTTTTATGCTTGCCGATCAGAGGTCGTCTTTATCGAACCGACGCGCTTCGCGTTGCAGTTGATAAACGAAACGCTCGACGTTGCGGGCCGCCGGGCCGCTGATGTTGTGAAAACGCAGGCCGGCGAAAGTGATGTTGAGTTTTTCTTCGAAGTGCAGGTAACGCAACTCGACCGAGGTCGGCTGGTTGCCGAACAACGGCGCGGCGATCAGACGATCATAAACCTGGCCCAATTGCAGACGGTCGGTGATGTCGCCTTCGAAACGCAGTTTGCAGCCAGTGGCGGAGATATCCAGCAGTTTGCCGTCGATCGGTGCCTTGAGCTTTTCGCCACCGAGCACAACGCTGACCAGATCGGTCAGCTTGAGGGCTGCGCGGAAGGCGTTGCGGCGCTGGTGATAAACCACTTCGGTGGGCAGGTCGCCGGTGTAGAAGCGGTCGCCACTGGATTCTTCGATGTTCAGCGTGCCGTTGCATTCCCAGGCAATGCGCACACCGTCATGAAAACCTTCGACCTTGAACGGCTCGCCGGCGAGCAGGAAGCGTTCGCCATCGCGCGGGATCATCTCGTCCAGGGCAATCGTGGCGGTTTCCCGGTCAACCTTGATCAGATAGCTCTGGAAGCGCTGGCTGCGCTCGTGGAAGGTGATGATCAGCGGATCATGGCTTTCAAGCAGCTGGCGCAGATTGCTGGAGATCTCCAGGGGCGTGGTAAGCACCTTTGGGGGCTGCGGAGCGTCATCATTGGACACGTTAAATCAATCTCCAGACAAAATTTGACTACGGCTGGCCAGTATTTTGCCAGCATGTTTCGCACGTTGATAGGGCGCAAGCATGGAAGAAAGCATCACGCCTGGCTGAGCGCGCGTGGTTTCTGCAGTTTGGAGAAGGTGCCACTGGCATCGTAGAGCGCGGGAGGCTCGCCGCCGGTGAGGATTTTCAGCTGATTGGCCGTGGCGGCCTGCTGCATGACGATCGATTGGCCATTTCTGGCATTGGCTGCCTGGCACTGGGCGATCAGATCGGTCAGGACATCGCTCTGGCTCAGCAACTGGTCGCCGATGCTCGACTGGCTGGCCAGTTGTTCCAGGCCGGCGCGGTCGATCGACAGATTGAGGCTGGCGAGGATTTCGCTGCGTTTGCGGCCATGCTGTTCGAGCAGAATGATCAATGCCTGCTTGTTCGCCAGAATTTCTTCCAGCAGAGGCATGTCGCGACCGTGCAAGGCGAGGGACTCGGTTTGCAGTAACTCCAGCAATTGTTGAGCTGGAGCAAAGTCGTCGATGATCAGTTGCAATAGATTAGTGTCGTGCATGGCTGGCCTTGGGTTTTAAGCGTCCAAAAGCCTGGCGCAGACCGAGGCCTAGCGCTGGGCTTCGAAGTTGAGCAGTTTGCTGGCTACACGGTTGCTGTCGACTTTATAGCTGCCATCGGCAATCGCTGCTTTCAATTCGGCCACGCGGGCTTTGTCGACGGCAGGCTGATCGCGCAGCTTGTCAGTGACCTTCTGCAACTGTTGAGCCTCATTGCTGAGGTGTACCGATTCCCCGCTTTTTGCGGTACTGGCCTGTTCGGCCGGGGTATTCAGCGGCGCGGAAGTGCCGGTTTCGGCGGTTTCCTTGGCGTTGCTGGTACGTGTACTGCCCGTAAGTGACGAGGAGCTGTTCAAACGGCTGAAATCGATGACCATGTTAAAAACCTCTGGGAATTTGGACGCTTGCCATGTTCTCGGCCATCCCCTGGAAAACTTTAGGCTCATTTAGCAATGAGCTTGCATGCGCCGTTGCAGATCCTGCTGCGGCACAGTTTAGGGAACAGCTCTGGTCAGCGCCAGTTTTCTGCTTGAGTACTCAGGGGCTTTTCAAATATCCGTTCATTCTGCCGCTCACTCGCCGCTTACATCGCTACTTCCACCTGGCCGGGCGCCACAACCTGCGCCTTGATGACCCGTTGGGAGTTGAGGTTTTTCACCCGAATCTGTTCTTTCAGGCCGCCGTTGGCCAGCGCTTCGCCCGGCATCCGCACGGCGAGGGTACCGCTGCGGGCGGTGATCACCACCTGATCGCCCTTGCGAACCACTTCCGCCTGTTCCAGATGCACCAGGGTGATGACTTGATCGGCGACCGTTGGTCGGGTCAATTTCTGTCCGATGGCTTCATCCACCGACGTCAGGAAACCCTGGTTGATCGTGCTGACGTCGCGCTCGCGCAAGGTCACGTCCTGCGGCTCGATGATGCCGGCGCGTTTGAGTGGCCGCGTGGTCGTGACAATCTCGCGAAACAGGCGGACTTGAGCGGGCACGAACACCGTCCAGGGGGAGGCGCCTTCGCAGCGGACCTTCACCGTGACACGGCCCAAAGGACGTGCCGGACTCTCCAGTGTCGCTGTCAATTCCTTGTCGCACATAGGCATGCGCATGCGTGGATCGAGCTGGTTGACCTCGATTTCATAACGGCCTTCCGTTTGACTGGTAGCCAGATAGTCTTCTACGGTGAATTCAAGAAAGCCCTGAGTGACGCCGATAAGCATGTCAGGCAAGGTAACCGCATCAGCAATGGCAGGGCTGCCAGCGAAAAACAGGCAAACGGCGGACATCGCGCAAAGCCCTCTGCGGAGGGGAGATGTCAGGCGTCGGAAAAATGTCGTTTGAGCGTTCATACGAGTTAAAAAGCAAGCGCCGTGCCGTTTAGCAATGAATGTGCGTCGCAACAACACTTGGCGTTGGTGTAGGAGTCTGGGCATGGCTGGTGTAATGGATTCGGTGAACCAGCGCACGCAACTGGTGGGGCAGAATCGCCTGGAGCTGTTGTTGTTCCGTCTTGACGGCCAGCAGCTCTACGGGATCAACGTGTTCAAGGTTCGGGAAGTGCTGCAGTGCCCGCAACTGACGCTGATGCCCAAGTCCAGTCCTGTCGTGTGCGGGGTGGCGAATATCCGGGGGGCGACCATTCCGATCCTTGATCTGGCGATGGCGACCGGCTCCGGTGCTTTGAAAGACAAGAACAGTCCGTTCGTGATCATCACGGAATACAACACCAAGACCCAGGGTTTTCTGGTGCGCTCGGTCGAACGTATCGTGAACATGAACTGGGAAGAGATTCATCCGCCGCCCAAGGGCACCGGACGCGATCATTACCTGACCGCTGTGACTCGGGTCGACAATCAGTTAGTCGAAATCATCGACGTCGAGAAGGTGCTGGCGGAAGTTGCGCCGACACCGGAAGCGATTTCGGTCGGCGTGGTGGATGTCGAGACCCAGAGCAAGGCGTTGTCTCTGCGGGTGCTGACGGTCGACGACTCGTCGGTGGCGCGCAAGCAGGTGACGCGTTGCCTGCAGACGGTCGGCGTCGAAGTGGTGGCGTTGAACGACGGCAGGCAGGCGCTCGATTACCTGCGCAAGCTGGTCGACGAGGGCAAGAGGCCGGAAGAAGAGTTCCTGATGATGATCTCCGACATCGAAATGCCGGAGATGGACGGGTACACCCTGACGGCCGAGATCCGCAGCGACCCTCGCATGCAAAAGCTTCATATCATCCTGCATACTTCGTTGTCGGGTGTGTTCAATCAGGCGATGGTCAAGAAAGTCGGTGCCGATGACTTCCTGGCCAAGTTCCGTCCTGATGACCTGGCATCCCGGGTAGTCGACCGGATCAAAGCAGCAGATATCAGCTAAGGGCCTTTTGTCCCTGGCGTTCAACACGATTTAAGAGGCGGCATCATTTGTCTACGGGTAATTTGGATTTCGAACAGTTCCGGGTCTTCCTGGAAAAAGCCTGTGGCATTTTGCTCGGTGAAAACAAGCAGTACCTGGTCTCGAGCCGTCTCAACAAACTGATGGAGCAGCAAGGCATCAAGTCCCTGGGTGAGCTGGTACAGCGCATCCAGACCCAGCCGCGCAGCGGTTTGCGTGAGCAGGTGGTCGATGCCATGACGACCAACGAAACCCTGTGGTTTCGCGACACCTATCCGTTTGAAGTCTTGAAGAACAAGGTGCTGCCCGAAGCGATCAAGGCCGCTCCCAACCAGCGTCTGCGGATCTGGTCGGCGGCCTGTTCGTCGGGTCAGGAACCGTATTCGCTGTCGATGTCGATCGATGAGTTCGAGCGGACCAACATCGGCCAGTTGAAGATGGGCGTGCAGATCGTCGCTACTGATCTGTCCGGCAGCATGCTGACCAACTGCAAGACCGGCGAGTACGACAGCCTGGCGATCGGTCGCGGTCTGTCCGCCGATCGCCTGCAGCGCTACTTCGACCCGAAAGGGCCGGGGCGCTGGGTGATCAAGGCGCCGATCAAGAACCGTGTGGAATTCCGCTCGTTCAACCTGCTCGACAGCTACGCAAGCCTGGGCAAGTTCGACATCGTGTTCTGCCGCAACGTGCTGATCTACTTCTCCGCCGAGGTGAAGAAAGACATCCTGTTGCGCATTCATAGCACGCTGAAGCCGGGCGGTTATCTGTTCCTTGGCGCTTCCGAAGCGCTGAACGGTCTGCCGGATCATTACCAGATGGTTCAGTGCAGCCCGGGGATCATCTACCAGGCGAAGTGATCAAGACCGGCAACACAGGAAACGGGAGTCCTCAGGGCTCCCGTTTTTTTATGCCCAAAGGTTTTGCCGGTGGGCAGGCGGCAGAAAAGCGGCATCCGGCGGAAACCGGTTGCCGCTTTTCTGGCATTGCCGCGTTGCCGTTTCCGCGCAAGGCCCCGTAATCCGGGGCTTTCTCAAACTGGCACGACGCTTGCTATAACCCTGTTACGAAAAATCCGGTCACCTGAAGGTTCCCGACATGAGCATCAGCTTCGATAAAGCGCTCGGCATTCACGAAAAGGCTCTGGGCTTCCGCGCCCAGCGTGCCGAAGTGCTGGCCAACAACATCGCCAACGCCGACACCCCGAATTACAAGGCGCGGGATCTGGAGTTCTCCAAAGTGCTCGAAGCACAGAGCCAGAAGAACGCCAACGGCACCATCGCCCTGAACATGACCAACAGCCGTCACATCGAAGCTGAAGGCCTGGGCAATGGCGACGAGTCGCTGATGTATCGCACGCCGATGCAGCCGTCGATCGACCAGAACACCGTGGACGCCCAGCTGGAACAGTCGAACTACGCGGAAAACGCCGTCGGCTTCCAGGCCAGCTTCACCCTGCTCAACAGCAAATTCAAAGGGCTGGTGTCAGCCCTGCGCGGAGAGTAATCCATGTCCCTGTCCAGCGTTTTCAACATTGCCGGCAGCGGCATGAGCGCCCAGACCACCCGTCTCAACACCGTGGCCTCGAACATCGCCAACGCCGAGACCGTCTCGTCGAGCATCGACCAGACTTATCGCGCCCGTCACCCGGTGTTCGCCACCATGTTCCAGGGCGGCCAGAGCGGCGGCAGCAATTCGCTGTTCCAGAACCAGGACGCAGCCGGTCAGGGCGTGCAGGTCATGGGTGTGGTCGAAGACCAGAGCAACCTCGAAGCGCGCTACGAGCCGAATCATCCGGCGGCCGACGCCAAGGGCTACGTCTACTACCCGAACGTCAATGTGGTGGAAGAAATGGCTGACATGATTTCCGCGAGCCGTTCGTTCCAGACCAACGCCGAAATGATGAACACCGCCAAAACCATGATGCAGAAAGTGCTGACCCTCGGTCAGTGATAAGGGGCGACTGCCATGAGTGTTTCCGATACCACCAGCAGCCTGACGATGAAGGACATACTGGCCAACTCTTCGAAGAAGACCAGTAGCACCACCACCGGCGGCATTGCTTCGGCCACCAATAGCGCGACCGGCGGTCAGGCGCTTGGAAAGGACGCGTTCCTGCAACTGCTGGTGACCCAGCTGAAGAACCAGAACCCGCTGGACCCGCAGGACAACAGCGCATTCGTTGCCCAGTTGGCGCAGTTCAGCAGCCTCGAGGGGATCACCACCCTCAACAGCACCGTCAGTTCGCTGGCCGGCAACTACAACTCGTCGCAAGCCCTGCAGGCTTCGTCGCTGGTGGGCCGCAACGTGATCGTGCAGACCAACACCGCGCAACTCGATGATCCGAGCAAAGGCCTGACCGGTACGGCGACTGTTCCGTCGTCCATCGCCGGCGGTACCGTGACCATTACCGACAGCAGCGGCAAAACCGTCCGTACCATCGATCTTGGCAGTCGCGCTGCCGGTCCTGCCAGCTTCACTTGGGACGGCAAGGATTCGTCCGGCACCCTGGTGCCAGTCGGTACTTACACCTTCAAGGCCAACGCGTCGATCAACGGCACCGCGACGGACCTGGCAACTTATCTGCCGGCCACCGTCAACAGCGTGACGATCAGCCAGACCGGCGGCGAGCTGATGCTCAACCTGTCCGGCAAGGGCACGGTCGCCCTGTCCAAAGTACAAACCATTGGTATATAGAGCCGACTAACCGGCACAAAGGAGTGGAATATGTCTTTCAATATCGGCCTTAGCGGTCTCTATGCAGCCAACAAACAACTGGACGTGACCGGCAACAACATCGCCAACGTCGCGACCGCCGGTTTCAAATCCTCCCGCGCGGAATTCGAAGACGTGTACTCGTCGACTCGACTGGGCAGCGGCAGCAAGGTCATCGGCAACGGTGTGCGCCTGGCCAACGTTTCCCAGCAGTTCACCCAGGGTGACATCAACAACACCGGCAACGTGCTGGACATGGGCATCAACGGTTCCGGTTTCTTCACCATGAGCAACAACGGCTCGATTTCCTACACCCGTGCCGGTACGTTCAAGGTCGACAACAACGGCTTTATCACCAACACCGACTACACTTCGCGCCTGCAAGGTTACGGTGTGGACTCCAACGGCAAGATCATCAACGGCGTGTTGACCGACCTCAAGATCGACACCTCGAACCTGGCGCCGAAGTCGACTTCGTCGGTGACGTCGACGATCAACCTGAACTCGTCGGAGAAGCCGATCGATCAGACTGCTTTCCCGTTCGATCCGTCCAAGCTCGAGTCCTACACCAAGCAGTTCAGCACCCCGATCTATGACACCCAGGGCAACTCCCACGTCATGGATCAGTACATGGTGAAAACTTCCGACAACACCTGGAAGGTTTACACCCTGGTAGACGGGCGCAACCCGGATGCAACCGGCAGCAACCCGGTCACTACGCCACCAGTCGCGTCGACCCTGACCTTCGACAGTTCTGGCAAGTTGCTGCAGGTCAGCACGCCAAGCACGTTGCCGCCTCCTGCACCGAACCCGATCATCAGCAGCGACCTGAAGCTGACTGGCTGGGTACCGGGCACCGTGACCAACGGCGTCTTCACCCCTAACGGTGCGGCAGCCAACCCGGCAGGTGTGACCATTTCCCTGGCCAAGACCACTCAGTACAACGCTGACACCGCGCGTTCGATCCCGACTCAGGATGGTTACGCCACCGGCCAGATCACCAACCTGACCATCGACGGCACCGGCACGCTGTTCGCCAACTTCAGTAACAACCAGAGCAAGGCCATCGGCCAGGTTGCACTGGCCAGCTTCACCAACGAGCAAGGCCTTCAGCCGATCGGTGGCACCGGCTGGAAAGAGACTTTCGCATCGGGTGTCCCGGGTTACGACGCGCCGAAAACCGGTACGTTGGGTGAGGTGGTATCCAACTCGCTGGAAGAGTCCAACGTTAACCTGACCAACGAGCTGGTTGATCTGATCAAGGGCCAGAGTAACTATCAGGCGAATGCCAAGACCATTTCGACTCAGAGCACTATCATGCAGACCATTATTCAGATGACCTGATTTCTGGGTTTGGTTTTGTATGGGAGCCCCTCTTTTTGAGGGGCTTTTTTTTGGCTGCGGTTTGGGGTGTTTATCCGTTTCTGCGGGTGTTGCCGCTGGCGGTTTCGCCCTTACGGCGAGTCCCTTTTGCAAACGCCCAAAAGGAACCAAAACGCTGGGCCCCGGCGTTCGGCACCTCGCTTTGGCTCGGTGTTCCTTCGTTACGGGATTCATCCGGGGGCATCGCCTACGGTTTGCTTCGCTGCACCTCCTCTCGATGCATGCGGCTGCGCCGCACGGTCGCTGCGCTCCCACCCCCGGATAAATCCCTCCACTCAGCCTTCCGATGGGGCCGGCATGTCAAAAGCGGTACTCGAGCTAACGCTCATCGTGTTGAGTGGTGGAGAGCGGAAGCAGAAGCAGCAGCGGAAGTGGAAGCAGGAGCAGAGAAAGCAGGAGCAGAGAAAGCAGGGGTTGAGTTGTATGCGTTTCAAAACCCAAGTTCAGCTCGGTATTTCACGTCGGCGTATCTCTATAAAACACCTCGGTCAGTTCCCTCTCCCTCTGGGCGGTCCGACGTTTCGGGAGGGTTAGGGTGAGGGGTTTTGCTTTTGCTTTTTCGTGGGCAAAAGAAAACCCCCGACAAACCAGAAGTCTGTCGGGGGTTTCTCGGATCAGGCGTTTTGCAACGCCCGATTCAGCTCAGCTTATTGGCAAGCTTCGCAATCCGGCTCGTCGATGGCGCAAGCCTTCGGTACTGGAGCAGGGCCGGCAGGGGCTGCCAGGACCGAGTCGTCACCGTGGTTGCCGCCGCTGGATACAGCGTTCAGCTTGCCGGTGTTGATGGTCGACTTCTCGGTGCTGGTCGCGGCCAGGGCACGGAGGTAGTAGGTGGTTTTCAGACCACGGTACCAGGCCATGCGGTAGGTCACGTCCAGCTTCTTGCCCGATGCGCCGGCGATGTACAGATTCAGCGACTGGGCCTGGTCGATCCACTTCTGACGACGGCTGGCGGCGTCAACGATCCACTTGGTGTCCACTTCGAACGCGGTCGCGTAGAGCTCTTTGAGTTCTTGCGGGATGCGCTCGATCTGCTGAACCGAACCGTCGTAGTACTTCAGGTCGTTGATCATGACCGAATCCCACAGACCGCGAGCCTTCAGGTCGCGAACCAGGTACGGGTTGATCACGGTGAATTCGCCCGACAGGTTCGATTTCACATACAGGTTCTGGTAAGTCGGTTCGATCGACTGCGATACGCCGGTGATGTTGGCGATGGTCGCGGTCGGTGCGATGGCCATGATGTTCGAGTTACGGATGCCTTTCTGTACACGGGCGCGAACCGGTGCCCAGTCCAGGGACTCGGTCAGGTCGACGTCGATGTACTTCTGGCCGCGTGCTTCGATCAGGATCTGTTGCGAATCCAGCGGCAGTACGCCTTTGGACCACAGGGAACCCTGGAACGTCTCGTACGAGCCGCGCTCGTCGGCCAGGTCGCAGGAAGCCTGGATCGCGTAGTAGCTGACCGCTTCCATCGACTTGTCGGCGAACTCGACGGCAGCGTCGGAACCGTAAGGGATGTGCTGCAGGTACAGCGCGTCCTGGAAGCCCATGATGCCCAGACCGACCGGACGGTGACGGAAGTTGGAGTTCTTCGCCTGCGGTACCGAGTAGTAGTTGATGTCGATCACGTTGTCGAGCATGCGCACCGCAACGTCGATGGTGCGCTTGAGCTTGGCGGTGTCCAGCTTGCCGTCGACGATGTGGTTCGGCAGGTTGATCGAGCCCAGGTTGCAGACCGCGATCTCGTCCTTGTTGGTGTTCAGGGTGATCTCGGTGCACAGGTTCGAGCTGTGAACCACGCCGACGTGCTGCTGCGGGCTGCGCAGGTTGCACGGATCCTTGAAAGTCAGCCATGGGTGGCCGGTTTCGAACAGCATCGACAGCATCTTGCGCCACAGGTCTTTGGCCTGGATGGTCTTGAACAGCTTGATCTTGCCCGGGTATTCGGTCAGGGCTTCGTAGTACTCGTAGCGCTCTTCGAAGGCCTTGCCGGTCAGGTCGTGCAGGTCCGGAACTTCGGATGGCGAGAACAGGGTCCACTTGCCGTCATCGAAGACGCGCTTCATGAACAGGTCAGGAATCCAGTTGGCGGTGTTCATGTCGTGGGTACGACGACGATCATCACCGGTGTTCTTGCGCAGCTCGATGAACTCTTCGATGTCCATGTGCCAGGTTTCCAGGTAGGCACACACAGCGCCTTTGCGCTTGCCACCCTGGTTAACGGCGACGGCGGTGTCGTTCACCACTTTCAGGAACGGAACCACGCCTTGCGACTTGCCGTTGGTGCCCTTGATATACGAACCCAGCGCACGAACCGGGGTCCAGTCGTTGCCCAGGCCACCGGCGAATTTCGACAGCATGGCGTTGTCGTGGATCGCGTGGTAGATGCCCGACAGGTCATCCGGCACGGTGGTCAGGTAGCAGCTCGACAGTTGAGGACGCAGGGTACCGGCGTTGAACAGGGTCGGGGTCGAAGCCATGTAGTCGAACGAGGACAGCAGGTTGTAGAACTCGATCGCACGGTCTTCTTTCTGCTTCTCTTCGATGGCCAGGCCCATGGCCACGCGCATGAAGAAGATCTGCGGCAGTTCGAAACGCACGCCATCCTTGTGGATGAAGTAACGGTCGTACAGGGTCTGCAGGCCGAGGTAGGTGAATTGCTGGTCGCGCTCGTGGTTGATCGCCTTGCCCAGTTTTTCCAGGTCGAAGGAGGCCAGCACAGGGTTCAGCAGTTCGAACTCGATACCTTTGGCGACGTAGGCCGGCAGGGCCTTGGCGTACAGGTCGGCCATTTCGTGGTGAGTGGCGCTCTCGGCCACGCCCAGGAAGCCCAGGCCTTCGGCACGCAGGGTGTCCATCAGCAGGCGGGCGGTCACGAACGAGTAGTTGGGCTCGCGCTCGACCAGGGTACGGGCGGTCATTACCAGAGCGGTGTTGACGTCGTTCAGGGCCACGCCGTCGTACAGGTTCTTCAGGGTTTCGCGCTGGATCAGGTCGCCGTCGACTTCGGCCAGGCCTTCGCAGGCTTCGGTGACGATGGTGTTCAGGCGGCCCATGTCCAGCGGCGCGAGGCTGCCGTCGGCGCGGGTGATGCGGATCGACGGGTGCGCCTGTACCGGAGCTTCGGCGGTGGTGCGGGTAGCGCGTTCCTTGGAACGGGCATCGCGGTAGATCACGTAGTCGCGAGCCACTTTCTGCTCGCCGGCACGCATCAGGGCCAGTTCGACCTGGTCCTGGATTTCTTCGATGTGGATGGTGCCGCCCGACGGCATGCGACGCTTGAAGGTCGCGGTGACCTGTTCGGTCAGGCGGGCAACGGTGTCGTGGATTCGCGACGAAGCGGCAGCAGTGCCGCCCTCAACTGCGAGAAACGCTTTGGTGATAGCGACGGTGATCTTGTCATCGGTGTAAGGAACGACAGTGCCATTACGCTTGATCACGCGCAGCTGACCAGGCGCGGTGGCAGCCAGATCCGAATTCGAATCGGCGGCCTGCGGCAAGGTGCCCTGCGGGTTCTCGCGAGTTGTGTCGGTTTGCATGGGTGTCTCCACGTTCTCTATGTTTGTTTGGGCACCATCACGGTGCCCACCGTTCCGTCCTGAAGCACTACAACCGGCAGTTGCCGGGTAACGACTTCGGGACAGTTCAGGAAGGGGGCCTTGTGGGCGCCGCTTCCATGCCGAAGTCTTCGGTTCGCGCGATACGCGTGAAACCGCATTCCTTTCGGGGAGCAGTTCGGGACTGCAACACCCGTACCGTTTACGCCGCGCGCGACTGAAAAACGGTAGCCATCCGCAGGCGCGGTTTGGGCTTCTGAAAATACGTTTGGTTCAACCCGACAATGGCAATAAAAAGCCTTGAATTCACTGTCCGGTTTGTGTTTGGTTTTTTGGCCTCAACCCCTACATGTAGGGTTTTTTCAAGCGCGGGCTACAAGATAATGCGTTTTGGGGGAGGAATGCAACGGACAGCCTGTGGATAACCCTGTGCGTAAATTGTGTGCGAAATGTCGAATTCACGTGTAGGCCGCGAACCTGCTGAGCTAGACCGTTTGTCACTGTTTTTTCGCCGGGAAAAACGCTTCAGCGGATTTTTAAGGGCGCGAACCCTATCACAAAAATCCGCCTTGTCCGAACGCATTTACCGACTTGTGTTCTGGCTGTACGCCGTTTATACAATCGGCCCATGCGCACGCATTCTTATCCTCCTTAAAGATGACAAAAAGACGGGAGGATCCTTCCTTTATAAGCAGCATCGGCAAGCAGAGGTCACCCGTGGAGCAAGAAGCCTGGCAGGTATTGATAGTCGAGGACGACCAGCGTCTGGCCGAACTGACCCGTGAATACCTGCAAGCCAACGGATTGCGCGTGGAGATCGAAGGCAACGGCGCGCTGGCGGCGGCGCGGATCATCAAGGAGCAGCCGGACCTGGTGATCCTCGACCTGATGCTCCCCGGCGAAGACGGCCTGAGCATCTGCCGCAAGGTTCGCGATCGCTACGACGGGCCGATCCTGATGCTCACCGCGCGCACCGACGACGCCGACCAGATCCTCGGCCTCGACCTCGGTGCCGACGACTACGTCTGCAAACCGGTACGCCCGCGACTCTTGCTGGCGCGAATCCAGGCGCTGCTGCGACGCAGTGACACACCGGAGCCGGCAGCGGGCAATCCGCGTCGGCTGCAATTCGGCCCGCTGGTGGTGGACAACGCCTTGCGCGAAGCGTGGCTCAGCGACAGCGGCATCGAGCTGACCAGTGCCGAATTCGATCTGCTCTGGCTGCTGGTGTCCAACGCTGGACGGATCCTGTCCCGGGAAGAAATATTCACCGCGTTGCGCGGTATCGGCTACGACGGCCAGGACCGTTCGATCGATGTGCGCATCTCGCGCATCCGCCCGAAGATCGGCGACGACCCCGATCACCCGCGCCTGATCAAGACCATTCGCAGCAAAGGCTACCTGTTCGTACCGGAAGCCTGTGTAGAACTGCCGCTGTGAATTCGATCTTCCTGCGCATCTATGGCGGCATGTGCGCGGCGCTGATTCTGGTGGCGGTGCTCGGCGTGCTGGCGCTGCACCTGCTCAACCAGGTGCGCAGCGAGCAATACCGCGAGCGTCTGGCCCACGGCACGTTTTCGCTGATGGCCGACAACCTGCAGCCGATGAACGAAACCGAGCGCCATCGCGCCTTGCTGGTGTGGGAGCGGCTGCTCGGAATTCCGCTGGCATTGAAAACCTTTGCTCAGACCGATCTCGACCTCACCCAGCGCACTCGCGTGCAGCGCGGCCAGGCCCTGGTGGAGCAGACCGGGCCGCATGCGGCCAAGGTCTATCGGCTGGTCAGCGACAAGGAGCAGCTTGTGCTGGTGGGCGAGGTCCAGCAAATCAGCGAGCAACTGGCCCGGGCGACCATTTACCTGTTGGCCGATGAGCTGGTGCGGGTGCCGGTGGGCGAGCAACCCAAACGCCTGGCGCAATTGAAGGAAGACAAAGGCTTTGGCTTTGATTTGCGGCTGGTCACCGTCAGCGACGCGGACATGGACGAAGACCAGAGCCGTCGGGTATCCGAAGGCGATACGGTGATGGCGCTGGGCAAGGGCGGCGATTCGATCCGGGTGTTCGCCGGGATGGTCGGCACGCCGTGGGTGCTGGAAATCGGGCCGCTGTATCAGATGAACCCGTACCCGCCGGAATGGCTGGTTTTGATCGCCGCCCTCGGCCTGACCCTGATCGGCCTGATCGTCTATTTATTGGTGCGCCAGCTCGAGCGGCGTTTGCGTGGACTCGAAGCTGCGGCCACGCGCATCGCCAAAGGCAGTCTGGAAACCCGGGTGCCGGCCCGTGGTGCCGACTCGGTGGGCAAGCTGGCAGCGGCGTTCAACGGCATGGCCGAGCACTTGCAGCAGTTGCTCGCCATTCAGCGTGAACTGGTGCGCGCGGTGTCCCACGAACTGCGCACGCCGGTGGCGCGTCTGCGTTTCGGGCTGGAGATGATCGGCTCGGCCACCACCCCGCAGGCGCTGGAAAAATACCGCGAGGGCATGGACCACGACATCGAGGACCTCGACAAGCTGGTCGACGAAATGCTCACGTACGCCAGACTGGAACAGGGCTCGCCGGCGCTGACCTTCCAGCGCATCGACCTGGATGCGCTGGTCAATCAGGTGATCGAAGAGCTGGCGCCTCTGCGCGCCGAGGTCACGGTGCAGCGCGGTCTGTGCCTGTCGGCGGCGGATTGCGATGATGCCTGGGTCGAGGCCGAGCCGCGTTACCTGCACCGCGCCTTGCAGAATCTGGTGAGCAACGCCATGCGCCATGCGCGTTCGAAGGTCACGGTCAGTTATCAGGTCGGGCAGATGCGTTGCCGGGTGGATGTCGAGGACGACGGCCCCGGCGTGCCGGAAACCGCCTGGGAGAAAATCTTCACGCCGTTCCTGCGTCTGGACGACAGCCGCACCCGGGCGTCCGGCGGACACGGGCTGGGCCTGTCGATCGTGCGGCGGATCATCCACTGGCACGACGGCCGGGCGCTGATTGGCAAGAGCAAGAGCCTGGGCGGGGCGTGTTTCAGTCTGAGCTGGCCGAGGAATCAGGAGCGGCGCTGAAACTGCTTACGCCTGGATGCTGACCAGACTGAGCAACTGCCCGTCCTGCACGCCGAATTGCGCATCGAGCTCCGTGCCGTTGCGCCATTCGCTGGAGAGATCCGTCAGCAACCGCAGCCGCACCTGACCCTGTTCATTCCACTCCAGAACCTCGGCGTGTTCGAAGTAGAAGCGCTGCTGCACGATCGGGTACAGCGCCTTGAACAGGCTTTCTTTCACCGAAAAGGTCAGGGTCACCCAGAGTGCGATCTGATCCCGGGAACCGGCGGCCATGCGCTGCAATTCCGGCGGGGTCAGGATCTCTCCGGCCAGTCGTTCGGCGCGTTCGGCGTTGAGCAGGTTTTCCAGGTCCATGCCCAGCCCGCGCCAGTGCTGTTTGTTGGCGACAATCGCCGCCGCACGGCCGGTGCTGTGGGTGATCGAGCCGCAGATGTGCGCCGGCCAAATGGGCGCG
Source organism: Pseudomonas sp. B7 (assembly GCF_016735645.1). Taxonomy (NCBI): domain Bacteria; kingdom Pseudomonadati; phylum Pseudomonadota; class Gammaproteobacteria; order Pseudomonadales; family Pseudomonadaceae; genus Pseudomonas; species Pseudomonas sp. B7. The sequence goes on along the minus strand of NZ_JAERRE010000001.1, from coordinate 402,632 downwards.
CGATCCTCGCCGATCGCCGGAACAATGCTCGAGCCTTCCAGCTGCTGCAACGCCGCCCGTGCACAAATCCGCCCGGCAAGAAATTCCGCCTGCCGCTTGGCCACCGAACGCTGGATGCTCGACGGCGGCTCGATGGCGCTGCGGCGGAAGTCATCGCCGAGCAGTTGCGACGGGTCGAAATGGGTGCTCATAAACACGGTGTCGGGCAATGCGGTCGGCAGCGGCCAATGGGCATCGAGCGGAGTGCAGCAGGCGGGGAGGAAAGGGCTGGCAGTCATGTCGGGCATTTTGCCGGGTTGTCTTCAGGCTGGATAGTGCAGAGGAAGTGATCGTTCCTACGCAGAGCGCAGGAACGATCGGTTAACTGGAATCAGCCAAAGATTTTCTTGAAGAACGCCTGCATGTCCGACCAGGATTTTTCATCGGCGGCCTTGTTGTAGCCGATATCCGGGCCACCGTGATCGCCGTGGCTCAGGCGATCCGCGTCAGGATTGCTGAAGCCGTGCTTGGCACCGTCGAGACTGACGAATTGATAGTCGGCGCCGGCCTTGTCCATTTCCGACTTGAACGCCGCGACGTTGTCCGGGGTGACCATGCTGTCCAGCGCGCCGTGCTCGACGAGGACTTTCGCCTTCACGCTGCCCGGCGTAGCCGGCGTCTTGGTGGCCAGCGCACCGTGGAAGCTCACCACGCCGGCCAGCGGCACACCCTGACGCGCCGCATTCAGCACTACGCCACCGCCGAAGCAGTAACCGATGGCGGCGATTTTATCCTTGTCGGTCTGCGGCTGTTTCTTCAACAGATCCAGCCCGGCCTGAAAGCGCTTGCTCGCTGCATCGGCGTTCTGCGTGGCCGCCTGCATGAAGGCCATCGCGTCTTTCGGGTGCTCGGTGTTCTTGCCTTCACCGTACATGTCGATGGCCAGCGCGCTGTAGCCGAGCCCGGCAAGGTCCCGGGCGCGACGCTTGGCGTAGTCGTTCAGGCCCCACCATTCATGCACCACCACCACGCCGGGGCGCGGGCCCTTGATCGCGTCGTCGTAGGCGTAGTAACCGATCAGCTGGGTGCCGTCAGCACTCTGATAGGGGATTTCCTCGGTCTTGATCGCAGCCTGGCTGAGGCCGCTGAAGACAAGGAGGGCGAGGGTTAGAAGCAGGCGCATGATCGGGTCTCCTGACAATAAAGGGTCAAAACAGCCTAGTTCATTTCATTCAGGCCAGGTTCAGAGAGCGTTCAGGGGCGGTACAGGGGAGGGGCAGTAACCTTGCGCCATACCCAAACAGCACTGTGAAAGAGGAAACTCCATGACTCGTTTAAATAAACTGCTGCTGGCTTTTACCGTAATGAGCGCCAGTATCGCGGCCCATGCCGACACCACCAGCAACTTCGCCGGCCTGACCTTTGGCCAGACCAGCGACAAGATCAAAAAATCCAACGCCCTGAACGACAACCTCGGCCACCCGGACGCCACTGCGGCCATCGACGGCAACAACACCTACGGCCTGCGCCTGGGTCAGCAAAACAGCCAGGGTCGCTACTACGCCACCTACGACAACGTGTCGGGCTCGCACAATGGCATTAAACTGCGCCAGGAAAACCTGCTGGGCAGCTACGATCTGTTCTACCCGGTGGGCGGCAGCACCAAGCTGTTCGGCGGTGCCACGGCCGGTCTGACCAAGTTGACCCAGGATTCGCCGGGCTACAGCCGCGACAGCGACATCGGTTACGCGGTCGGCGGTCAGTTCGGTGTGCTGCAGCAAGTCTCGCAGAACACCTCGGTCGAACTCGGTTACCGTTACCTGCGCAGCAACGCCAGCACCGAGATGAAAGAGAGCGGCGGCAGCAAGCAAGGCTCGCTGGACTTGACCAGCAGCGCCCAGACTTACCTGTCGGCCAACTACGCTTTCTAAGCGATTGGCGTCAGGCCCGCGCCGGGTCGTCCTTCGAGGGGCGACCCGGCGCAGCCATGTGAGGCGAAAGCCTTTGGAGTTGTCGATTTACCCGGGAGAGCGTCATGAAACTGTTGGTCGTCGAAGATGAAGCGCTGTTGCGCCATCACCTGCAAACCCGCCTGACGGAGAGCGGTCACGTGGTCGAGTCCGTGGCCAATGCCGAAGAGGCGTTGTACCAGACCGGGCAATTCAACTTTGACCTGGCGGTGATCGACCTTGGACTGCCGGGCATGAGTGGCCTCGACCTGATCCGCCAGCTGCGCTCGGGCGGCAAGACGTTTCCGATCCTGATCCTCACCGCGCGCGGCAACTGGCAAGACAAGGTCGAAGGTCTGGCAGCCGGGGCTGACGATTATCTGGTCAAGCCGTTCCAGTTCGAAGAACTTGAAGCGCGACTCAATGCCTTGCTGCGCCGCTCCAGCGGTTTCACCCAGTCGACCATTGTCGCCGGCCCGCTGTTGCTCGACCTCAATCGCAAGCAGGCGACCCTCGACGAGCAACCGCTGGCGCTGACCGCCTACGAATACCGGATTCTCGAATACCTCATGCGTCATCACCAGCAAGTGGTGCCCAAGGATCGGCTGATGGAGCAGCTGTACCCGGATGACGACGAGCGCGATCCGAACGTGATCGAAGTGCTGGTCGGCCGTCTGCGCCGCAAGCTCGAAGGCCCGGCCGGGTTCAAGCCGATCGACACCGTGCGCGGCCTCGGTTACCTGTTCAATGAGCGTTGCACTTGATCCGTTCCCTTCGCGTCCGGCTGATGCTCGCCGCCACCACCCTGGCGGTGTTGTTCATGCTCGCCTTGCTCCCGGCGATGCAGGGCGCTTTCAGCCTGGCGCTGCAGGACTCGATCGAGCAACGGCTGGCGTCCGATGTCACCACGCTGATCTCCGCCGCACGGGTTGAAAACAACCGCTTGATGATGCCGGCACAGTTGCCCGACGAGCGCTTCAACCTCACGGACAATCGCCTGCTCGGCTACATCTATGACCGCGAAGGGCACCTGGTCTGGCGCTCGAAGGGTACCCAGGAAGAGAAGATCAACTACACGCCGCGCTACGACGGCCTCGGCAACGAGTTCGCGCGTATCCGTGAAGCCAACGGTCAGGAATTCTTCGTCTACGACGTTGAAGTCAAACTGCTTGGTGGCAAGAGCGCGGCCTTCAGTATCGTGGCCCTGCAACCGGTGCGCGAATACGAAACCACCCTCGAAGGCCTGCGGGAAAATCTCTACCTCGGTTTCGGCGCGGCGCTGCTGGTGCTGCTCGCGCTGCTGTGGATCGGCCTGACCTGGGGCCTGAAAGCCTTGCGCCGGCTCAGTCAGGAGCTCGACGAAATCGAAAGCGGAACCCTCGAAAGCCTCAGCGAACAGCACCCGCGCGAACTGTTGCGCCTGACCGGTTCGCTCAACCGCCTGCTGCACAGCGAACGCCAGCAACGCAGCCGTTACCGCGACTCCCTCGACGATCTGGCCCACAGCCTGAAAACCCCGCTGGCGGTGTTGCAAGGCGTCAGCGAAGACATGGCACAGCGCCCCGAAGACCGCGATCAGGCCTGGGTGCTGCAAACCCAGATCGAACGCATGAGCCAGCAGATCGGCTACCAGTTGCAACGCGCCAGCCTGCGCAAAAGCGGTCTGGTGCGCCATCAGGTGCGCCTGCGCCCGGTGCTGCAAAGCCTGTGCGACACGCTGGACAAGGTCTACCGCGACAAACACGTACGCGTCGCCTTCGATCTGCCGGAGCATTGCTATGTGCCGATCGAGCAGGGCGCCTTGCTGGAAATGATGGGCAACTTGCTGGAAAACGCCTACCGCCTGTGTCTGGGCGAAGTGCGCATCAGCGTGCGTGAAAGCCATTCCGGAATGGAGCTGTGCATCGAAGACGACGGCCCCGGCGTACCACCGGATCAGCGCGCACGGATTCTCGAACGCGGCGAACGCCTGGACCGCCAGCACCCGGGGCAGGGCATCGGGCTGGCGGTGGTCAAGGACATCATCGAGAGCTACAGCGCGAAATTGACGCTGGGGGATTCACCGATGGGTGGGGCGGCGTTCAGGATTCATTTCCCGGCTGTGTGAAGCCGAGTCTCTTTCAGGTGGCGCCGGGGTTATGGCCATTCATCGCCACTGTCAGATCTGACAGTGGTTCATTCCGCGTATTTCCAACACTCTGTTTTTGTCCATCATGGGATCGAGCCGTGATGCTTTCGGAACAGGGAGACTGGAAATGGTTGCGTTCATCACTGCTCAAGAACAGAAAAAAATTGTTCAGGCGAAGCGCCGACGCAGAATTGATCTTCCTGCATCTTCGATTGATGGAGCGAAGAACGGAGTGATTCCCCTTACTGTGTCGAGTAAGGACATGACATTTCGAATTCCTTATTTTTCAGGACAAAAGGTCGGGGCACCTTTGGTTGCTCATGTTCGTACGAGATATTCGTCGTCGGATTGGGCGAACGTCACAACCATCACGACGGCTGATAAGGATACGACTCTCGTCATACCCGCCAATCGTGCGATTGACCTCAGAGGCCAACCTCTGGAACTCTCCTACGACTATTTATTCATTGATCCTCCCTTTTCACCCAAGACCTTGTATCTGGCTGAGGGCGTGATTTATTGGCCTGAGTTGGATGAGGTCGAAGGCACTCGCATCTCTTCGGAATTGGCTGACAAGGGGGTGAGTCTAAGGATCAGGGCGTCAGATGCGCTCTCACCTGGTGCACTGGTTGCCCTTTTCTGTCATGGGTCTGATTGCGAGTCCAGTTGGGTCAAGTACTTTCGGATCGAGGCGAGTGATGCAGGCAAGGACGTCATAATTCCTGTTGAACCCCGTCACCTGAAGGCGAACAAGTATGGCCATGTTGCGTTTGTATACACCGTGAACAATGGTGGGCAGCAATGGACCAGTCCCGTTTCGGAGTTTCAAGTTGAAGGTGACTTGCGGAGCCCGGTTCCTGACCATGGCTCGTTGGGAGCCTTCGAGAGTGGCCGTCTTGAGATAATCGATGAAAGTGGAAAGACTCCAATCACGCTCCGCACTCACGGAATGAGTATCGGAGATGTACTTACCTTTGTTTTTTGGGGGAGTGCCGTCGGAACCGTGTATGCCTTGCAACAGACATTGGGAGCGCACCAGATCGGTAAGGATCTGAAAATCAGGGCTCCATACAGGCCTGATCAGTTAGGCGGTGCCGCCAAGGCTTTCAGCATTGTCGAACGGGCGTCGGGAGGTGCCGTTGGCTCTCCATTGATGTGGCTTTCTGTATCGACAAACAGATAATCAACGCTTGGAGCTTCGGCCCATCGGCTTGTATTGATACTCACGCCTGCGCCCGATAAGCCCCCGGCGTCAGCCCCGTCCACTTCTTGAACGCCCGATGAAACGCCGACGGCTCGGAGAAACCGAGTTGTTCGGCGATCTGTTGCAACGACAGATCCGCGCGCCCCAGGTGATAAATCGCGATGTCCCGGCGCAACTGATCCTTCAATTCCTGAAAACTGGTGCCTTCCTCGCGCAAATGCCGGCGCAGGGTTTGCGGGCTGATGTGCAGGTGCGCCGCCACCGCTTCGAGGTCCGGCCAGCGTGCGCTGTCATGGCTGAGCAAGCGACGCAGCCGGCTGCTCAGGCTGTTGCCGTCGTCCGGGCGGGACAGCAGGTCGGCGGGGGAGCGTTCGAGGAAATGCTTGAGGGTGCGTTCGTCCTGCAACAGCGGCATGTGCAGATAGCGACTGTGAAACACCAGGCTGCTTTGCGCTGCCGAAAATTCCAGCGGGCAGGAAAACAGCAGGTCGTATTCCGCCCCGTGCGCCGGTTTCGGGTAGCTGAAGCTCGCCTGTTCCAGACGAATCCGCTGGCCGATCAGCCAGCTGCCGAGGCGATGCCAGATCACCAGCAGGCTCTCGCTGAGAAAGTGATCCGGGTCCCACAATTGCGCATCGTCGAGACTCAGGCGCACCCATTCGTCTTCATGGGTCAGGGTCAGACGCGGAGCTTCGGGGAATAGGCTATAAAACAATAAGCCGCGTTGCAGAGCCTTTTCCAGGCTGCGGCAATGAATGATCGCGTGGCACATCATGGCGAAGCTGCCGGGTTTGCTCGGTGCGTTGCCAAAACCCAGGTATTCGTCGTCCAGGGCCAGCCACAAGTTCTGGATCAGTTGGGTGAATTGTTCCGGGGCGATCCGCGCGCGCGGCTCGTCGAGCAGTTCGGGGCTGATACCCAGTTGCTGCAGCAGGTCCGAATAGTCGTAACCCGAGCGCCCCGCGCCACCGAGGGCGGCGCGGGCAAAGTGACTGGCGATGGTGCGTTCGCGCATGGGCGGCAGATCCTTCCTCGGGCGACCGATGGTAGCTGCTGCCTTTGATCGGTAACAAGGCGGATTTCCGCCAAATTGTAGGACGAGGTCGGGCGAGTTGGCGGAAATCCGCCACACTTGAGTCACCGAATGGTGACACAGAAAAAGCCGTATCCCCTGATATCAAAAGGCTTGCAGCGATTTGCACCAAAGTGGCACGACGTTTGCGATAAGAGCGACAGAAGCGTGCGCCGAGCCGGTCCGGAACAGCGCCGTTCGACACAACAAATCCCTCCAGTGCAGGAGGGTTCGCAATTCAGGTGTCGCGTTCAACAGATGGATGTTGCCGCGCGGGACTCTTGAGGAACTTTGCAATGACGACTCGTCAGCCACTGTACAAATCCCTGTATTTCCAGGTGATCGTCGCAATCTGTATCGGTATTGCGCTCGGCCACTACTACCCGCAGTTCGGCGTGGCCGTAAAGCCGCTGGGTGACGGGTTCATCAAACTGATCAAAATGATCATCGCCCCGATCATCTTCTGCACCGTGGTCAGCGGCATCGCCGGCATGCAGAACATGAAATCGGTCGGCAAGACCGGCGGCTACGCACTCCTGTACTTCGAAATCGTTTCGACCATCGCACTGCTGGTGGGCCTGATCGTGGTCAACATCGTGCAACCGGGCAACGGCATGCACATCGACGTCAGCACCCTCGACGCCTCGAAAGTCGCGACCTATGTTGCTCAAGGCGCAGACCAGAGCGTTGTCGGCTTCCTGCTCAACGTGATCCCGACCACCATCGTCGGCGCGTTCGCCACCGGTGACATCCTGCAAGTGCTGATGTTCTCGGTGATCTTCGGTTTCGCCCTGCACCGCCTGGGTGCCTACGGCAAGCCGATCCTGGACTTCATCGATCGCTTCGCTCACGTGATGTTCAACATCATCAACATGATCATGAAGCTCGCGCCCATCGGTGCCTTCGGTGCGATGGCGTTCACCATCGGTGCCTACGGTGTCGGCTCGCTGGTACAGCTGGGTCAACTGATGATCTGCTTCTACATCACTTGCCTGGCGTTCATCCTGATCGTGCTCGGCGGTATCGCCCGCATGCACGGTTTCAGCGTGCTGAAAATGATCCGCTACATCCGTGAAGAACTGCTGATCGTGCTGGGTACTTCCTCTTCGGAATCGGTACTGCCACGCATGCTGATCAAGATGGAGCGTCTGGGCGCGAAGAAATCGGTGGTAGGTCTGGTGATCCCGACCGGCTACTCGTTCAACCTCGACGGCACCGCAATCTACCTGACCATGGCGGCCGTGTTCATCGCTCAGGCGACCGACACCCACATGGACATCACTCACCAGATCACCCTGCTGGTGGTGTTGCTGCTGTCCTCCAAAGGCGCCGCCGGTGTGACCGGTTCGGGCTTCATCGTGCTGGCGGCCACCCTGTCGGCGGTAGGTCACCTGCCGGTGGCCGGTCTGGCGCTGATCCTGGGTATCGACCGCTTCATGTCCGAAGCCCGTGCCCTGACCAACCTGGTCGGCAACGCCGTTGCCACCATCGTTGTGGCCAAGTGGGTCAAGGAGCTGGACACCGACGTGCTGGACGCCGAGCTGGCCTCGGGCGGTCGCGGTATCGCCGATACCCGTCCTGAAGATGACCTGGGCGTGGCCGAAGGCCCGACCCCGAGCAATGTGAAGTAAGCATCGCTTGAATGGAAAAACCCGCTTCGGCGGGTTTTTTCTTGCCTGCTGTTTGAGCGCAACGGTCAGCACAACTGATGCATCCGGTAATTGCCCCATCGCCGAGGGCTGCCTAGGCTGCATGCATCGTTGATGGAGATTGCCCATGTCTGCACCGTTGGCCTCACTGAAGATTCTGGATTTCTCGACCCTGCTGCCGGGGCCGTTCGCCTCGCTGCTGCTGGCGGACATGGGCGCCGAAGTGCTGCGCATCGAGTCGCCGACCCGTCTCGACCTGGTGCGGGTGTTGCCGCCCCACGATCACGGTGGCTCGGCCAGTCACGCTTATCTCAATCGCAACAAGCGCAGCCTGGCCCTGGACCTCAAGCAGCCCGAGGCGCTGGAGCTGGTGAAGCAGTTGCTGGTGGATTACGACATCGTGCTGGAGCAATTCCGACCCGGAGTGATGGAGCGCCTGGGGCTGGGTTACGAGACGCTGAAGGCGATCAATCCGAAGCTGATTTATGTGTCGATTACCGGTTACGGCCAGACCGGGCCGTACAAGGATCGCGCCGGCCACGACATCAACTATCTGGCGCTGGCCGGGCTCTCCAGTTACACCGGCCGCGCCGACAGCGGGCCGTTGCCGCTGGGCATGCAGGTGGCGGATGTCGCCGGCGGCTCGCTGCACGGGGTGATCGGCCTGTTGGCAGCGGTGATTTCCCGTCAGCAAACCGGGCAGGGCACCCATCTGGACGTGAGCATGACCGACTGTGCATTCAGCCTGAATGCCATGGCCGGTGCCGGGTATCTGGCCTGCGGCGAGGAGCCGGGCTGGGAAGATCAGATGCTCAATGGCGGCAGCTTCTACGATTACTACCGCTCCCGCGACGGGCGCTGGATGTCGGTGGGCAGTCTGGAACCGGCCTTCATGCAGCAACTGTGTGCGGCGCTGGGCCGGCCGGAACTGGCGGCGCAGGGTTTGTCGCCCAGACCCGAGCAGCAGCGGGCGCTCAAGGACGCCTTGAAGGTCGAGTTCGAGAAGCATGACTTTGCTGAACTGTGCGAGCTGTTCGCCGCGATCGACGCCTGTGTCGAACCGGTGTTGAACCTGGGCGAGGCGGTGCAGCATCCGCAATTGCAGGCGCGGGAACTGGTGACTCAGGTGCCGCGTGGAGATGGTTCGGCGCAGGCGCAGATCGCTTGCCCGCTGAAGTTTTCCAAGGCGTTGCCGGCGCCGCGGCATGTGGGGGCAGCGCTGGGGCAGCATACGGATCAGGTGTTGGGGGAGTTGGGCTTGAGTGTTGAGCGTATTGCCGAATTGCGGCGAGCCAAAGTGATCGCCTGACTTACTCGACCCGCATCTCGCCACTGAACACCAGCGTGTTCCGGCATCGGCGGCACAGATAGCGCCGCCCCTGCCGGACCAGACTATGGCGCTGCGCCGAAAACGGAAAATCGCTATCCGCACACGGGCATTTATAGATGTAGCGCGTCACGCTGCGCCGTTTGACTTCATAGGTATGGCAACGGTCCGGCGGCAATTCGTAAACGCCGCGCATGATCAGTTGCCACTCCTCGCCGTGGGGCTGTATGCGGTCGCCGAACAGTTGATGGGCGATCAGGTGCGCAACTTCGTGGGCCACGGTCTGCTTGAGGAAATGTTCGGTGTTCTCCCGGTACAGCTGCGGATTGAAGCGCAGCAGGTTCTCGTGCAGATGCGCGACTCCGGCTTTTTGCCCGCGCAGCTTGAGGCTCACCACGGGGCGTTTGAAGGGACGTTTGAAAAAGGATTCAGCGAGTTGGAAACAGTCTTCGACGCGGGTATTGAGTTGCTCGGGCATGCTTGATGGATCTCCAGAGATTTGGAGTATGCCGCAACCTTTCGGCGTTGCGTATCGCCAAACTGCCGAATGGTCGCGACGTTTATTCAAGGCATGAGAAGGCCGCCTTGCGGCGGCCTGTGTTGGCGGATCTTGTTCTTCTCGAGACGAACCGGTCGCTAGTTGGTGTAGACGGGCCCCACGCCCAGTCCCCAGACAATCACAGTAAACGCCATGATGGCGACCAGCACCACCAGCCCCACCGCCAGCACCGAGCTGGAAAACAGGAAGCCCTCGTCGGACGGAATGTTCATGAAGGTCGGCAGCCCCACATACAACAGGTACACCGTGTAGCAGATGGCCGCCGTGCCGACGATCATCCCCAGCCACATGTGCGGATAGAGCGCCGCCAGCCCGCCGACGAACAACGGTGTCGCGGTGTAGGTGGCAAATGCCACGCAACGGGCCAGGCTCGGGTTGGCGTCATACGTGCGGGCCATCCAGTGCACGAATGCACCCATGACCGCGACCCCGCCGAGCATTGCCAGATAAGACATGATCGTCATCCACAACGCGCTTTCGACGGTGAGCATCACCGGTGCGCGGTTGCCGATCACCCAGCCGACCTGAGTCGTGCCGATAAATGCCGAAACAGCGGGGATCGCCGCCAGAATCAGTGTGTGCGTCAGGTACATGTGGCTGATGCTTTCTTCCTGGTCGCCACGGATTTCCTTCCATTCCTGATCGGGGTGGGTAAAAAGTCCCACTACGTGATGGATCATGCCAGTCACTCCTCTCGTTATTGCCATCGCCCCCCAGCGGAGCGCCTACGGGCCAATGCGGCCGAGCAAATACAGGTCTTCAGATTGTGTGCGACCTTATGTCGCAGTATAGAAAGGTCTTAACCGCACAGGTGGTAGGGGCTTAGAGCAAATCGCGCTGTAAAACTTCGGGGTAATCGCGTCGGGGTCTGTGCAAACGGGCATTCGAGGGGGCGACAACCTGTGGCCACAAGCCAAGTGTTTTTGCGTAAAATGCCCGCCTTTCGTCACACCTCACGGATTTCGCGTCATGGGCACTCTTACGGTCAACCAGAACAAACTGCAAAAGCGCCTGCGCCGCCTGGCCGGCGAAGCCGTCACCGACTTCAACATGATCGAAGACGGCGACAAGGTCATGGTCTGCCTGTCCGGGGGCAAGGACAGCTACACCATGCTCGACGTGCTGATGCACCTGCAGAAGGTTGCACCGATCAAGTTCGAGATCGTCGCCGTGAACATGGACCAGAAGCAGCCGGGTTTCCCCGAGCACGTGCTGCCGGCCTACCTGAAAGAGCTGGGCATCGAGTACCACATCGTCGAGAAGGACACCTACTCGGTGGTCAAGGAGCTGATCCCGGAAGGCAAGACCACCTGCTCGCTGTGCTCGCGCCTGCGTCGCGGCACGCTGTACACCTTCGCCGACGAAATCGGCGCGACCAAAATGGCCCTCGGTCATCATCGCGACGACATCGTCGAGACGTTCTTCCTCAACATGTTCTTCAACGGCAGCCTCAAGGCCATGCCGCCGAAGCTGCGCGCCGATGACGGGCGCAACGTGGTGATCCGTCCGCTGGCCTACTGCAACGAGAAAGACATCCAGGCCTACTCGGACTTCAAGCAATTCCCGATCATCCCGTGCAACCTCTGCGGTTCCCAGGAAAACCTGCAACGCCAGGTGGTCAAGGAAATGCTCCAGGACTGGGAACGCAAGACCCCGGGCCGCACCGAAAGCATCTTCCGCAGCCTGCAGAACGTGATCCCGTCGCAACTGGCTGACCGTAACCTGTTTGACTTCACCAGCCTGAAGATCGACGAGACGGCGGCTTCGCGTTTCGTCAATGTGGTGAACCTGTAAGTGATCTGATCGCTCGAAAGAAACGGCGCTCGCGGGCGCCGTTTTCAATTCATTTTTTAGGAGAGGGCATGCGCGACTACAAGTGGCTGCACGAATACTGTCTGAACCGCTTCGGTTCGGCGGCTGAACTGGAAGCCCATCTGCCCGTTCCCAAGACCCCGGCGCAACTGCGCAAGATCAGCGACGACCGTTATCTCTCGACCATGGCCCTGCGGGTATTTCGTGCCGGGCTCAAGCACAGTCTGGTGGACGCCAAGTGGCCGGCCTTCGAAGAAGTGTTCTTCAAGTTCGACCCGGAAAAGGTCGTGCTGATGAGCGCCGAACACCTTGAACGGCTGATGCAGGATGCGCGGATCATCCGTCATCTGGGCAAGCTCAAGAGTGTGCCGCGCAATGCGCAGTTCATTCTGGACGTCGAGAAAGAGAAGGGCAGTTTCGGCGCGTTGCTGGCCGACTGGCCGGTGACCGACATCGTCGGCCTGTGGACCTACCTGAAAAAGCACGGCCATCAATTGGGCGGGCTGTCGGCGCCACGGTTTTTGCGGATGGTCGGCAAGGATACGTTTGTGCCGAGCTACGACGTGGTCGCGGCGTTGAATGCACAGAAGATCGTCGACAAGGTGCCGAGCAGTCTGCGGGATCTGGCGACGGTGCAGAACGCGTTTAACCAGTGGCATGAAGAGAGCGGTGGACGGCCGATGAGCCAGATCTCGATGATGCTGGCGTACACCGTCAATCATTGACTCTAGGGTGATCGTTCTCACGCTCTGCGTGGGAATGCCGCCCGGGACGCTCTGCGTCCCTGAGACGCGGAGCGTCTCTTGATGCATTCCCACGCGGAGCGTGGGAACGATCTTGGAGTTGGAGCGCAGTCAGGCGACGGAGATTTCGCCTTCGCCCGCCAGTTTGCGGTTCAGCTGATACCGCCACCGCACATACAACAGCGCCGAGCAGAACACCGCCAGACTGGCGATCATCTCCAGCACGCCGAACAGCTGCCGGCTCGGGTCGTAAGCGGCCAGCGCGCCCTTGATGAAATACAGATTCACCACAAAGCACATCCACGAATGCCCGCGTGCGCTGCCCATGATCATGCCCGGTGCGAGCACGATCCACGGGATCAGCTCGATCAGCAGAATCACCCACGGCCGCGCGCCGTGCAGGTCGGCGAACACCAGGTAATACGCGGCGAGCAGTCCGGCCAGGCCGAAAAAGCACAGCAGACTGATCACCCGCATCGCCCGCACCCGTGGCTCCAGCCATTCGACGGCGGGCAGGACTTTCGGCTTTCTGGCCATCTCAGTTCCCCAGTTTCTGGGCGGTCTTGGCCAGACGTGCGCCGAGTGCGCGGCACAGCGCCACTTCGTGCTGATCGAGACCGCTTTTGCCGTCGGCCCCGGCGTGATGGCTGGCGCCGTACGGCGTGCCGCCGCCCTGGGTTTCCAGCAGCGCCGACTCGCTGTAAGGCAGGCCGGTGATCAGCATGCCGTGGTGCAGCAGCGGCAGCATCATCGACAGCAGGGTGGTTTCCTGACCGCCGTGCAGGCTGGCGGTGGAGGTGAACACTCCGGCCGGCTTGCCGACCAGCGCGCCGGTCAGCCACAGGTTGCTGGTGCCATCGAGGAAGTATTTGAGCGGCGCGGCCATGTTGCCGAAACGGGTCGGGCTGCCGAGGGCCAGGCCGGCGCAGTTCTTCAGGTCATCCAATGTGGCGTACAGCGCGCCTTCATCCGGAATGTCCGGCGCCACGGCTTCGCACTCGGTGGAGATCGCCGGCACGGTGCGCAGGCGCGCTTCGAGGCCGGCCTGCTCGACGCCACGGGCAATCTGCCGGGCCATCTCGTTGGTCGAGCCGCTGCGGCTGTAATACAGAACCAGAATGTACGGCGCACTCACGGCAGCAGCTCCAGGATCTGCTCCGGTGGACGGCCGATGACGGCTTTGTCGCCGGCTTCGAGAATCGGTCGCTCCATCAGCTTTGGATGGGCCGCGATCGCTTCAATCAATTGTTTCTCGGTGAGACTGGCATCGGCCAGATTCAAGGTCTTGTACTCGTCTTCGCCGGTGCGCAGCAGTTGCCGTGCGCTGATGCCCAGCTTGCCGAGCAGGGCCTTGATCTGCGCGGCGTCCAGCGGGGTTTCGAGGTAGCGCACCACGTTCGGCGTCAGGCCACGGGCTTCGAGCAGTTCGAGCGCACCGCGGGATTTCGAGCAGCGCGGGTTGTGATAAAGCGTCAGATCGGTCATGGGCGGGTCGCTTATTGCGTAGAGTGGCGGCTATTCTAACTGTGCAGCGCGCAATCCAGAACCTTGGGAGGCGATGGGTCGCAGGCGCATTCAATTTTTCACAAGGAACACGACATGACACGGGCACTGGCAGCGGCATTGACGATCATCGGGGCGTTGATGCTGGGGGGCTGCGGTAACGACTACGGCATCGACCAGAACGGGCAGAAAGTGGCGTCCGAGCGCCTCGACAAACAATGGATCGTGCTCAATTACTGGGCCGAATGGTGCGGCCCGTGCCGCACGGAAATCCCGGAACTCAATCACCTGGCGGACGAACTCAAGGGCAAGAAGATCGGCGTGTTCGGGGTCAACTTCGACAACGTGCAAGGTGAAGAGCTGAAGAGCGCCAGCGAGAAGCTGGGCATCAAGTTCACCGTGCTGGCGCAGGATCCGGCGGAACTGTTCGAGCTGCCGCGCAGTGAAGCCTTGCCGGTGACTTACATCATCGACAACAAGGGCAAGGTGCGGGAACAGTTGATGGGCGAGCAGACGGCGGCGGGGGTGATGGCGAAGCTCGAGGCATTGCAGGCGACCAATTGATTCGTCTTGGCTGATCATTCCCACGGCGGAGCGCGGGAATGATCGAGGGGCGATCTAAAGGATCAACCCTCTTCCAGCCACCAGCGCAACGGCTTGCCTTCAGCCGGCCAGAAGCGCATCTGCTCGATCGGCGAGATGTCCCAGCGCTCCACGTGCTCCAGGGCCTGGAGGAAGCGTTGCTCCTGCTCCATCAGCGCCGGCGCGCAGAGTTTGCGGGTCTTGCCGATCTTGCCGAAGCTTAGTTTGTCGCCTTCCAGGGTGTACGGCGCGAACCAATGGTTGCAGCCGCCGTTGCCATACGCCCGGCCATCATCGCCGAGGGTCACGGTCAGGTGGCTGTAGTCCATCAGCGGACGCTCGCCGATCCACTCCAGAATGTAGCTGCGGTTCTGCTGCAGTTGCACAGGCTCTGCGGCGCAACCCATCAGGCCGGCGCCGACAGCGGCGGTCAGGGCCAGGTGTTTCATCACGCCGGCTCCTGGCATTTCGGGCACAGATGTTTGTCGCCGACGGCTTTCCAGCCCAGCTCCGCAATACGTGCCGTGGCGGCCGGTTTTTCCGCAGGCTTGCCCAGCTTGGCGTCCACCGCGAATTCGAAGCTCAGCTCCTTGGCGCAGCTGTCGCAGTTGACCTGCCAGGTGTGGATCGCCAGTTCACCGAACACCGGACCGGTGGTCATTGCGGTCCATTGACCCGGTGGGTTGATCAGGTGGCGGACGGTGTCGACGGTCAGACGCATGGACAAGTCCTTGCTGCCTTTGAGGGTCACGACCAGCACGTCGCCGATGCGGATCGAGCCCCCGTTGCCGGTGACCTGATAGCGGCCCGGAACCAGGGCGCGGCATTCGGTGAGGGTGTGTTGCGGGTTCATCAGGGTGTAGCGAAAATCGTGTTCGACCATGGGTCCTCCAAATATGCGCGACATGCTAGCACGGGCTTGATTGCAGAATGATGCGCGCGTGCGACCTTCGATCCGGTTCAAATCGACACCGCAGTCGTGGCAAACTGCCGCCTTCATTTTCAAGGAACGGAACATGGCGCTGATCGAATGTTATGAATGCAAGCGGAGCATCAGCTCCGAAGCCACGGCGTGCATTCATTGCGGAGCCCCGCTGGCAGAGGCGCAGGCGCCTCAAGCCGAAAAGGGCACGTCGACAATTTCCTTCGGTAGCCTGCCGCGCAACAAGGCCGTGCCCGAGGCCTACGTTCCGCCGCCGGCCCCCGAGCGGCCGAAGATCATGCCGGCCGCTGCGGGGCGACGCCGTCGTTCGCAGCCGGTCGAGCCGGTGCTGAACCCGGATGGCTCGCGTCCGGTGGAAGGCTGGCTGAAGATCATGGCGTTTCTGATGCCGCTGGTGTTTGTCTGGTTCCTGCTGCGCAGCGGGCACTCCTTCAAGCAACGTTTGCTGGGATTCGGCTGGCTGGCGCTGTTGAGCCTGTGCGTGGCGATTACCCCGACGCCGCCTCCGGTCTGAGTCCGTTCGTTCAGCCTTCGACCTGGTTCTGCGGCGTGCCCGTCGCCCAGGTCGCGATGTTGTGCAAGGTGGTCGCGGCAATCGCGCCCAGCGCCTCATGGGTCAGGAACGCCTGATGCGCGGTGACGATCACATTCGGGAACGTCAGCAGCCGCGCCAGCACGTCGTCCTGTAGCGGCAGGTCGGAGCGGTCCTCGAAAAACAGCTGCGCTTCCTCTTCATACACATCCAGTCCCAGATAACCGAGCTGACCGTCTTTCAGGGCGTCGATCAGCGCCGGCGTGTCCACCAGACCGCCGCGCCCGGTGTTGATCAGCATCGCCCCCGGTTGCATGTGCGCCAGCGAATCGCGGTTGATCAGGTGTCTGCTCTGTTCGTTGAGCGGGCAGTGCAGGCTGATGATCCGCGACTGCGCCAACAGATCCGGCAGGCTCAGGTAGCGTGCGCCCAACGCTTCGACGGCAGGATTTGGATACGGGTCGTAGGCCAGCAATTCACAGCCGAAGCCGTGCATGATCTTCGCGAAGGTTGCGCCGATCTGTCCGGTGCCGACGATGCCGACCGTTTTGCCCACCAGATCGAAACCGGTGAGGCCGTGCAGGCTGAAATCGCCTTCGCGGGTGCGGTTGTAGGCGCGGTGCAGGCGTCGGTTGAGGGCGAGGATCAACGCCACCGCGTGCTCGGCCACCGCATGGGGCGAGTAGGCCGGTACGCGCACTACGGCCAGCTCCAAGCGTTTGGCGACGGCCAGGTCCACATGGTTGTAGCCGGCCGAACGCAAGGCAATCAGGCGTGTCCCGCCCGCAGCCAGGCGTTCGAGCACCGGGGCGCTGAGGTCATCATTGATGAACGCGCAGACCACCTCGTGATGTTCGGCCAGCGCGGCCGTGTCGAGGCTGAGCCGGGCCGGCTGGAAATGCAGTTCGATCCCGGCCGGGCAGTCGGCGGCGAGGAAACTGTCGCGGTCGTAGGACTGGCTGCTGAAAACGATCGTGCGCATGAAATCCTCCTGGAGCATCGACGCGGGCGCAAATCACCCGCAACAACTGTAGCTGCGTCGACGTTGACCGGCATTGCGCTGGATCAGGCGCTGATCTTCGCCTGGGCCGCCAGACGATTGATCGCCCGTTCCAGCTCGTCCAGCGCGGCCGAGGCCTTGGGATCGTCCTGCTTGAGCAGGGTTTCGCTGCGTTGGCAGGCGGCGCGCAATTGCGGCACGCCGCAGTAGCGAGTGGCGCCATGCAGGCGGTGCACCCGTTCAAGCAGAGCGTTCTGATCCTGATGGTCGCGGGCGGTGCGGATGGCTTCCCGGTCGGCTTCGAGCGAGGCCAGCAGCATCGCCAGCATGTCCGCCGCCAGATCCGCCTTGCCGGCAGCCAGGCGCAAACCTTCTTCGTGATCGAGAATCGGCAGTTCCTGATTGCCCAGCAGGCTTTCACCGCCTCGGTCCGGCGCCTGATTGCGCAGTGCAAGACCCGTCCACTTCAGCACCACCTGCGCCAGTTGCCGCTCGCTGATCGGCTTGGTCAGGTAGTCGTCCATGCCGCTTTGCAGCAGCGCGCGTTTTTCATTGGCCATGGCGTGGGCGGTGAGGGCGACGATCGGCAGCGGCGTGCAATGGCGCTCGCTTTCCCACTGGCGAATGGTTTCGGTGCTCTGGCGTCCGTCCATGCCGGGCATCTGCACATCCATCAGCACCAGATCGAAGCTTTCGCTCTGTACCGCCTTGACCGCGGCGTAACCGCTTTCAACGGCCAGCACCTTGGCGCCCATGTCTTCGAGCAGGGTCTGAACCAGCAACAGGTTGGCCGGGTTGTCGTCGACACACAGCACTTTCGGCGCGCGGCTCGACAGCGGTTCGCCCGGTTCGCTGCGCGACTGGCGCGGATTGACCATGTCCGACAAGGCCCGGCGCAGTTTGCGGGTGCAGGCCGGTTTCGATTGCAGCTGGCTGTGAGGGTTGGGCACTGAAAGGTGGTACAGCGTCAGTTCGGTGGTCGGGCACAACACCAGCACCCGGCAACCGAGGTGCTCAAGATCCCAGATATGCTGGTTGAGGCGTTCCGGCGGCATGTCGTTGCTGGTGATGCCGAGCACCGCCAGATCGATGGCCTGATCGGTCTGATGGGCGCCGGTGACGCCATTGGTCAGACTTTCCAGGGTATTGAACGGCGTGACGTCGAGGCCGCAGTCTTCCAGTTGATGCTGCAGGGCCTGACGCGCCAGCTCGTGATTTTCCAGCACCGCCACCCGGCGCCCGAGCAATGGCGCGGCGGGCAGGTCTTCGGCGTCGTCGCGGGTCTTGGGCAGGTTCAGGCTGATCCAGAATTCCGAGCCTTCGCCCGGCGTGCTGTCGACCCCGATTTCGCCGCCCATCTGTTCGATCAGGCGCTTGGAAATCACCAGCCCCAGACCGGTGCCGCCGGGTTGGCGCGACAGCGAGTTGTCGGCCTGGCTGAAGGCCTGGAACAACGCGCGTACATCCTGGTTCGACAGCCCGATACCGGTGTCCTGAATGCTGATGCGCAACTGCACGCTGTCGTCGTTTTCTTCTTCGAGCATGGCGCGGGCGACGATGGTGCCTTCGCGGGTGAACTTGATCGCGTTGCTCACCAGATTCGTCAGGATCTGCTTGAGGCGCAGCGGATCGCCGACCAGCGACAGCGGCGTGTCGCGGTACACCAGACTCACCAGTTCCAGCTGCTTGGCGTGGGCAGCGGGGGCGAGGATGGTGAGGGTGTCCTGCAACAGGTCGCGCAGGTTGAACGGGATATGGTCGAGCACCAGCTTGCCGGCCTCGATCTTCGAGAAGTCGAGGATCTCGTTGATGATCCCCAGCAGGCTGTCGGCGGATTTTTCGATGGTGCCCAGGTAGTCGAGCTGGCGCGGGGTCAGCTCGCTTTTCTGCAACAGGTGGGTGAAACCGAGAATGCCGTTGAGCGGTGTACGGATCTCGTGGCTCATGTTGGCGAGAAATTCGGATTTGATCCGGCTCGCTTCCAGCGCTTCCTTGCGGGCCAGGTCCAACTCGATGTTCTGGATCTCGATGGTTTCCAGGTTCTGGCGCACGTCTTCGGTGGCCTGATCGACGCTGTGCTGCAATTCTTCGCGGGCGTTTTGCAGGGTGCCGGCCATGCGGTTGATGCCGGACGCCAGTTCATCCAGCTCCTGACTGCCCAATGGCGGCAGACGGGTTTCCAGGTGACCGTCCTTGAGCTGGGCGACGGCCTGTTTGATCTGGCTCAGCGGGCGGTTGATCGTGCGGCCCATGCGCAAGGCCAGCAAGGCGGCGCCGGCCAGCCCCGCGCCAATCAGCAACAGACTGGCGAACAGGCTCCGGTAGCCGCGCAACAACATGCCGTTGTGCGACAGCTCCAGTTCCACCCAACCGAGTAAACGGTCGGACTCTTGCGGGATCAGCTCGCCGGCGAGGTTGCGGTGTTTGCCGAAGACCGGGAGCAGATAGCGGGTGGCGTCGTTGCCGCTGCGTCGCAGCAAATGCGCGCTGTCGCCACTCGGCGCCTGATTGAGCATGGTCGGGCCGGCGTGGGCGAGGGGCGAGCGGTCGGGCGCGAGGAAGGTCACGGCGCGTACGTCCGGTTGCTCGAGGGACTGAGTGGCGATGCGCTCGAGCAATTCGGCATCGCCGTGGCCCATGGCCGGGGCTACCAGCGGGGCCAGTTGCTCGGCGATCATTTCGCCGCGCTGCATCAATTGGGCTTGCAGGTCGGACTGCTGCGTCCAGGTGAAATACCCGCCCAGCACCAGTGCCATCAGGCTGGTCGGCAACAGGGTCAGCAACAATACGCGACCTTTGATTCCCAGTTTCTTGAGCACGCCTTTCTCCTGCATCCCGCTGATCGTTGACTCACACGTGCGTCCGGCACGCGGTATCGGCGCAGTGTAGCGATTTGCTTGCGGGCAATCTTGGGAAAAATGATGTCGTCGTCCTTCGCTTGGGGAGCGGTCATCTGTCCGACAGGTCAAGCTTGGGTTGCCGGGCGCCGGGCAATCTTGAATAATCGCCAAACTGAGAATTATTTGCAGATAGTCATGACTCCTGTCTCTATTGGCCAGCCCCGCATTCTTTCCATCGAAGACGATCCCGTCCTCGGTGCTTATGTCCATGAACAACTGGGCCGCAGCGGCTTCCAGGTCACCTGGTGCCAGAACGGTAGCGAAGGCCTGAGCATCGCCCGGCGCCAGCCGTTCGACGTGGTGTTGATGGATATTCTGTTGCCGGGGCTCGACGGATTGAATGTCCTGACCCAACTGCGTCAGAGCCATTCCACGCCGGTGTTGCTGATGTCAGCCCTCGGTGCTGAGGCCGACCGTATCAGCGGATTCCGTCTCGGCGCCGACGACTACCTGCCCAAACCCTTCAGCATGGCCGAGCTGCATGTGCGGATCGAAGCGATCCTGCGCCGGGTCGCCCTCGACCGTCGTCCAGCTGCCGTCGCCCCGGTAGTGCCGGTCGGCGGGCTGCGTTTCGACGACGAGCAGTGCGACGTGTTCTACCTCGACCAGCCCGCCGGCCTGACCCGCAGCGAATACCGCCTGCTGGAAACCCTCAATCGCAACGACGAGGAAGTGCTGAGCAAGGCCTTCCTTTATCAGCACGTTCTTCAGCGCGGTTATGCGGCCCACGATCGCAGCCTTGATATGCACATCAGCCAGATTCGCCGCAAACTCAAGTCGGTCGGCTACACCGAGCGCGAAGTGCGCACGGTGTGGGGCAAGGGTTACGTTCTGAGTGCCGTCGATGAAAGTGTCTGACCTGCCGGGCCGGCACTCGCTGTTCTGGAAGCTCGCCTGTCTGCTGGTGGCGTTCTGTCTGCTGATGATCTGGCTGAGCTGGTCCTGGGGCTGGTACATGGAGCAGCGCAATCAGTTCCTCTCCGACGACGCCCGTCGCACCCTGAGCCGTTATGCCGCCGAGGCGGAGCGCGCCTGGCAGCAGGGCGAGCGCGATGGCATCGATAGCTGGTTGCAAAGCATGGAGCTGCGCGAGGCCGGCTGGGTCGGCGTGATCGGCGGCAACCTGCAGTCGCTGGGCAGCCAACCGTTCAACGCTCAAGAGCTTCAGCACCTGACCTTCCTGCGAGGTCTGGACTGGCCGATTCATAAAAGGGGCCGACCGTGGCTGCGGGTTCCGTTCCCCACTGACCCGACTGCCGGCAGTCTGGTCATCGAGTTGCCCGAGCGATTCCTGCCGGGGAAATACCGGGTGTTCTGGCGGGTCATCACCAACGGTGTGATTCCCGGCCTGTTCACCCTGCTGCTGTGCGTCGGCCTGTATCGCCTGCTGGTGGTGCCGCTTAACAATCTGCGCGAGCAGGCCAACGCCTGGCGCGCCGATGAACTGAATGTGCGGTTGTCGAGCGGCATCACCCAGCGCCCCGATGAACTCGGCGAACTGGCCCGCGCCTTCGATTCGATGTCCGAACGCCTGCAGTCCACCGTGGCCTTGCAACAGCAACTGCTGCGCGACCTGTCCCACGAACTGCGCACGCCCCTGAGCCGGTTGCGGGTCGCCAGTGAAAGCGAGCAACAGCTGCAACCGTTGCGCGAGCGCATCGGTCGCGAAGTCGACGTGATGCAGCGACTAGTGGAGGACACCCTGCAACTGGCCTGGCTCGACACCGAACGCGCACCGTTGCCGGACGAAGCGATCCAGATTCAGGCGCTGTGGGAAATGCTCACGGAAAACGCCTGCTACGAAAGCTGCTGTCCGGTGGGGCAGTTGCAGTGCGGTGTTGAAGCTTCCTGCTGGGTACGCGGCAATCTCAACACCCTGGCACAGGCTCTGGAAAACATCCTGCGCAATGCGATTCGTCATTCGCCACCGGGCGGCATCGTGCGGCTCGACGGTCGACGGGAGGGCGATTACTGGCACCTGTGGCTGGAGGACGAGGGCGGTGGTGTGGCCGACGCGGATCTTGAGCGGATCTTTTCGCCCTTCATCCGCCTCGACGGCTCGCGGCCGGGGGATGGTGGATTCGGTCTGGGCCTGAGCATCGCGAGGAACGCGGTGCAACGCCAGGGCGGTACTTTGTGGGCTGAGAATGGCCCGTCGGGATTGCGACTGAATCTGCGCTTGGTGGCGGAGGACAGTGCTGTCATTCCTGAAGTCTTCGCTGGCAAGCCAGATCCCACAGTGGACATGGGCCGCCCGCAGATTGTGTGAGCGGCACAGGAAAGTGTCAGCACTGCCGACACTCTTTAAAAAGTCTCACCACTGGTGAGACTTTTACTGCTTATTCCAAGAAACCATAAGCACCACACTTTGCGTGATATGGCCTGCGCAGGTTTGCCGGTATGATAGGCGCCCCCGCTGTCCGGATTGCGAAAAACGCCATGACCTTGCAGTACCCAACCATCGCCGATTGCGTCGGCAACACGCCGCTGGTGCGTTTGCAGCGCCTGCCCGGTGTCACCAGCAACACCCTTTTGCTCAAGCTTGAAGGGAACAACCCGGCGGGTTCGGTCAAGGATCGTCCGGCGCTGTCGATGATCACCCGTGCCGAGTTGCGCGGGCAGATCCACGAAGGCGATACGCTGATCGAAGCGACCTCGGGCAACACCGGGATCGCCTTGGCGATGGCCGCCGCGATCAAGGGTTACAAGATGATCCTGATCATGCCGGACAACTCCAGCGCCGAACGTAAAGCGGCGATGACCGCTTACGGCGCAGAGCTGATTCTGGTCAGCCAGGAAGAGGGCATGGAAGGCGCTCGCGATCTCGCCCAGCGGATGGAAGCCGAAGGCCGTGGCAAGGTGCTGGATCAGTTCGCCAACGGCGACAATCCTGAAGCGCACTACACCACCACCGGCCCGGAAATCTGGCGTCAGACCCAGGGCTCCATCACCCATTTCGTCAGCTCCATGGGTACCACCGGCACCATCATGGGCGTGTCGCGCTACCTCAAGGAGCAGAACGACAACGTACAGATCGTCGGCCTGCAACCGATGGAAGGCTCGGCCATTCCCGGCATCCGCCGCTGGCCGCAGGAATACCTGCCGAAGATCTATCAGGCCGACCGCGTCGACCGCATCGTCGACATGGCGCAAAGCGAGGCCGAAAACGTTACCCGGCGTCTGGCCCGCGAAGAAGGCATCTTCTGCGGCGTGTCCTCGGGCGGTGCAGTGGCAGCGATGCTGCGCCTGTCCAAAGAAGTTGAAAACGCGGTGATCGTTGCGATCATCTGCGACCGTGGCGACCGTTACCTGTCGACCGGCATTTTCGACGCGCCCAACTGATGGCCAAGCACGAGAGAGGCCTGCGCTTCCAGCCCACCGGCGGCAGCAAGGCCCCGCAAATCCCGACCGGCAAAAAGCAGCGCCTGAGCATCGAGCGCCTGGCCAATGACGGTCGCGGCATCGCGTTTTTTGAAGGCAAAACCTGGTTCGTCCTCGGCGCCCTCGCCGGTGAAGAGGTCGAAGCGCGGGTGCTAGGCGCCCACGGCAAAGTGGTCGAGGCGCGTACCGAGCGCGTGTTCAGCGCCAGTGAATTGCGTCGTCCCGCACCTTGCCAGCACGCCGGCCGCTGCGGCGGTTGCAGCGTCCAGCATTTGCCCCACAACGAACAGCTTGCCCTGAAACAGCGCATGCTCGCCGAGCAGTTGTCGCGAGTCGCCGGAGCCGAACCCGAGGAGTGGGCGGCGCCGTTGACCGGTCCCGAATTCGGCTACCGTCGCCGCGCCCGGATCGCCGTGCGCTGGGACAGCAAGGCCAAAAAGCTTGAAGTCGGTTTCCGTGCCGCCGGCAGCCAGGACATCGTTGCGATCAGCGAATGCCCGGTGCTGGTACAGCCCTTGCAGCCGATCATGACCCGCTTGCCGGAGATGCTGCGTCGCTTGAGCAAACCTCAGGCGCTGGGGCATGTGGAATTGTTCAGTGGCTCGTCACTCGCCGTCCTGCTGCGTCACATGGCGCCGCTGTCCGAAGCCGACCTGACGATTCTCAAGGATTTCTGCGCGTTCCATGAAGCGCAGCTCTGGCTGCATGGCGAAGGCGAACCGCAGCCGGTGGATGATGCACAGTCGCTTGGCTATCACCTGGAACAGTGGGATCTGCAATTGGCTTACCGGCCGGGGGATTTCATCCAGGTCAATGCCGGGGTCAACGAGGCCATGGTCGCCCAGGCGCTGGAGTGGTTGAAACCGACAGCGGATGAGCGCGTGCTCGACCTGTTCTGCGGTCTCGGCAACTTTGCCTTGCCGCTGGCAAAAGCTGCGCGTGAAGTGGTGGCGGTCGAAGGCGTGCAGACCATGGTTGATCGCGCGGCGGCCAATGCCGCCAGTAACAATTTGCATAACACAAAGTTTTTTCAGGCCGATTTATCCCAGCCTTTGACCGATGCCGAGTGGATCGGAAACGGCTTTTCTGCGGTACTCTTGGACCCACCGCGCGACGGTGCTTTCGAGGTGGTGCGCAAGCTGGCGGCCTTGGGCGCCAAACGGTTGGTGTACGTGTCGTGCAACCCTGCAACTCTGGCGCGCGATACGGTCGAATTGATCAAGCAGGGCTACCGGTTAAAACGTGCCGGGATTCTCGATATGTTTCCTCAGACGGCACATGTCGAGGCCATGGCGTTATTTGAAGCGAGCCAGGATGGCTCGTCTGATCCGACTGGTCGTCCGTAGCGCTCGCCTTGGCCCCGCGAGCGCGAACGGGCATTGACGGTCAGTGATTTGACGCATTGAATCTGCGTCGTAGGGAAGGTAAAGCAAGATGGTACAGGTGAGAGCACACCAGCCGATCAACACTGACGGCAGTATCAATCTCGAGGCTTGGCTCGATCATGCGGTCAGTGTCGATCTGGCACTGGATCGCGAAGCCTTGAAAGAGGCCTGCGAGTACGCTCGCCAGGCCGAGCAACAGTCCAATGCAGCGAAGAATCTCTGGTCCGAAGGCAGCGGCAGTTTCAGCACTGGCCTCGAGATCGCCGAGATCCTTGCCGACCTCAAGCTCGATCAGGATTCGCTGGTGGCTGCGGTTCTCTATCGCGGCGTGCGCGAAGGCCAGATCGAACTCGCGGCGGTCAGCCAGCGCTTCGGCCCGGTGGTCGCCAAGCTGATCGACGGCGTGCTGCGCATGGCGGCAATCAGTGCCAGCCTCAGCCCCCGCCAGTCGATGGTGCTCGGCACCCAGGGCCAGGTGGAAAACCTGCGCAAGATGCTGGTGGCGATGGTCGACGACGTGCGTGTCGCGCTGATCAAGCTCGCCGAACGCACCTGCGCGATCCGTGCAGTGAAAACCGCCGACGACGAAAAACGTAACCGGGTCGCCCGGGAAGTGTTCGACATCTATGCGCCGCTCGCGCATCGACTCGGCATCGGCCATATCAAATGGGAACTGGAGGACTTGTCCTTCCGTTACCTGGAACCCGATCAATACAAACAGATCGCCAAGCTGCTGCATGAACGGCGGCTGGATCGTGAGCGTTTCATCGCCGATGTGATGACCCAGCTCAAGGACGAGCTGCAAGCCACCGGCGTCGAAGCCGACATCAGCGGTCGGGCCAAACACATCTATTCGATCTGGCGCAAAATGCAGCGCAAGGGGCTGGAATTCAGCCAGATCTATGACGTGCGTGCGGTGCGCGTGCTGGTGCCGGAAATGCGCGACTGCTACACCGCGCTCGGCATCGTCCACACCCTGTGGCGGCATATCCCGAAAGAGTTCGACGACTACATCGCCAACCCGAAAGAGAACGGCTACCGCTCGCTGCACACAGCGGTGATCGGCCCGGAAGGCAAGGTGCTGGAAGTCCAGATCCGGACCCATTCGATGCACGAAGAGGCCGAGCTCGGCGTCTGCGCGCACTGGCGCTACAAGGGCACCGACGTCAAGTCCGGCTCCAATCACTACGAAGAGAAAATCTCCTGGCTGCGTCAGGTCCTCGAGTGGCACGAAGAGCTGGGCGACATCGGTGGTCTGGCCGAACAGTTGCGGGTCGATATCGAGCCGGATCGGGTCTACATCTTCACCCCGGACGGTCACGCCATCGACTTGCCGAAGGGCGCGACGCCGCTGGATTTCGCCTACCGCGTGCACACCGAAATCGGTCACAACTGCCGTGGCGCGAAGATCAACGGGCGCATCGTTCCGCTCAACTACAGCCTGCAGACCGGCGAGCAGGTCGAGATCATCACCAGCAAGCACGGCACCCCAAGCCGCGACTGGCTGAACCCGAACCTGGGCTACGTCACCACGTCCCGGGCGCGGGCGAAGATCGTGCACTGGTTCAAGCTGCAGGCACGCGACCAGAACGTCGCGGCGGGCAAGACCCTGCTCGAGCGCGAACTCAATCGCCTCGGCCTGCCGGCGGTGGATTTCGACAAGCTGGCCGACAAGGCCAACATGAAAACCGCCGAAGACATGTTCGCCGCCCTCGGGGCCGGCGACCTGCGTCTGGCGCAACTGGTCAACCTGGCGCAACAGCTGGTCGAGCCGGAACGCGGCAACGAACAGCTGGAACTGATCCCGCGCAAGGCCACCGGCTACAAGCCGGGCAAGCGCGGCGACATCCAGATCCAGGGCGTCGGCAACCTGATGACCCAGATGGCCGGCTGCTGCCAGCCGTTGCCGGGCGATGCGATCGTCGGCTACATCACCCAGGGCCGTGGCGTGAGCATTCACCGTCAGGACTGCGCCTCGGTGCTGCAACTGGCCGGGCGCGAGCCGGAGCGGATCATCCAGGTCAGCTGGGGGCCGGTGCCGGTGCTCACCTATCCGGTGGACATCGTCATCCGCGCCTACGACCGTTCCGGTCTGCTGCGTGACGTTTCGCAGGTGCTGCTCAACGAGCGGATCAACGTGCTGGCGGTCAACACCCGCTCGAACAAGGAGGACAACACCGCGCTGATGTCCCTGACCATCGAGATTCCGGGTCTGGACGCGCTGGGGCGGTTGCTGGGGCGGATTTCCCAGTTGCCGAACATCATCGAAACGCGGCGTAACCGGACTCCATGAAACCGATCTACAGCCTTGAAGACCTGCTGCACCTGATGAATCGTCTGCGCGACCCGCAGTATGGTTGCCCGTGGGACATCAAGCAGACTTACGCGACCATCGTCCCGCACACCCTTGAAGAGGCTTACGAAGTCGCCGATGCCATCGAGCGCGGCGACTTCGACCACTTGCAGGGGGAGTTGGGCGATCTGCTGTTTCAGGTGGTGTATTACAGCCAGCTGGCGCGGGAAGAGGGGCGGTTCGAATTTGCCGGGGTGGTCGATAGCATCACGCGCAAGCTGATTCGTCGTCATCCGCACGTATTCCCGACCGGCGATCTGTATGCGCCGCTGGACGTGCCACGTTTGAACGAAGAGCAGGTCAAGCAGCGCTGGGAGGAGATCAAGGCCGAAGAACGTGCCGAGAAGTCCGCCGAGCCGCAGCAACTGTCACTGCTCGACGATGTGCCGGCTGCGTTGCCGGCACTGTCCCGCTCGGCCAAGTTGCAGAAGCGCGCAGGGCAGGTCGGTTTCGACTGGCCGGATGCGTTGCCGGTGCTGGACAAGGTCCGCGAAGAACTCGATGAAGTGCTCGAAGCCATGTCCGAAAATGACCCGCAAGCGGTGGCGGACGAGATCGGCGACCTGCTGTTTTCGGTGGTCAATCTGGCCCGGCACCTGAAGGTCGATCCGGAAACTGCATTGCGTGGCGCCAACGCCAAGTTCGAGCGACGTTTCCGTTTTATCGAACAGGCATTGCGCGACACCCATCGACCCATGGAAGATTGCACCCTCGAAGAGTTGGACGCCCTGTGGGGCGAAGCCAAACGTCAGGAAAAGAATTTGCCCAGCTGCGGCTGAGCCGTTGCCCAAGTGAGTAAGCATCAATGAGCCTTTCCCTTCGCGACCAGTTGCTCAAAGCAGGGCTGGTCAACCAAAAGCAGGCCAAGCAGGTCAGCAAAGACAAACAGAAACAACAGCGTCTGGCCCACAAAGGCCAGATCGAACTGGATGACTCCCAGCAGCGCGCCGCCCAGGAAGCCATGGCCGAGAAGGTCAAGCGCGATCAGGAGCTGAACCGTCAGCAGCAGGAGAAGGCCGAGGCCAAGGCCCGCGCTGCGCAGGTCAAGCAGTTGATCGAAGTCTCGCGTCTGCCGAAGCTGACGACCGAGGACTACTACAACTTCGTCGACGACAAGAAGGTCAAGCGCATCTCCGTCAACACGCTGATGCGCAACAAGCTCAGCAGCGGCTCGCTGGCGATCGTGCACCATGCCGGCGGCTACGAAGTGATTCCTCGTGAGGCGGCCCTGAAGATCCAGGAGCGCGATCCACAGCGCATCGTGCAGCTCAACGAGAAGGTTGAAGAGGTCAATGCCGAGGACGATCCGTACGCGGCCTATGTGATCCCTGATGATCTGATGTGGTAATCGGGTCTCGTCTGGCTGCGAAGCGGCCCTGAAGCACCCAACAACGACAAACCCCGCTCATGGCGGGGTTTGTCGTTTTCAATGCTGTGGTTTTGCTTCAGGCGGATTTCAGATCCCGCTGGCGTTCCTGCAGTTCCAGTTCGGCCTTGTAGTTGTGGGCGTCGATCTCGTTGTGGAACATGCCGACCAGCAAGTCTTGTTGATGCACATCCCAGATCCGTACGCCGGCGGCTACGCCTTCATGGGACATGTGTGAATCGTCGCGTTCAGTTACTTTTACAGTCATCTGCTAGCTCCAAATCTCAAGTTATCTGCAGCAAGGCGTGTGCAGGCCTCTTTTATAGATTTTGTTAGCCTGCTAAGTAAATGTCCGATTCGTGCAATGTATTCTTGCGAAATCTGCAACAGCGCTGGAGCCCGCGGAATCCGCGACATTCAGTCGCAGGGCGGTAAGTTGCATGACAAACGTTTCATCTTGGCGCCGCTGAAAATGCCTTTCTCCAAGCGAAAAAAAACGCCCCGAACCGGTCGGGGCGTTTTCATGTGCGGCTCAGCGGGAGGGAATTACTTGCCTTCCCAGCGCTTCAGCACGAGGGTGGCGTTGGTGCCACCGAAGCCGAAGCTGTTGCTCATCACGGTGTTGATGGTGGCGTTCTCGCGGGTCTTGGTCAGCACCGGCAGATCGGCCACTTCAGGGTCCAGTTCGTCGATGTTGGCCGAACCGGCGATGAAGTTGCCTTCCATCATCAGCATGCAGTAGATCGCTTCGTGAACGCCGGCGGCGCCCAGGGAGTGACCCGACAGGCTCTTGGTGGAGCTGATGGCCGGGGCCTTGTCGCCGAATACTTCACGCACACCTTTCATTTCCGCGACGTCGCCGACCGGAGTCGAAGTGCCGTGGGTGTTCAGGTAGTCGATCGGGGTATCGACGGTGGACAGCGCCTGCTGCATGCAGCGGATCGCGCCTTCGCCGCTCGGGGCCACCATGTCGTAGCCGTCGGACGTTGCGCCGTAGCCAACGATTTCCGCGTAGATTTTCGCGCCACGGGCCAGAGCGTGTTCCAGCTCCTCGACCACGACCATGCCGCCACCGCCAGCGATGACGAAACCGTCACGGTCGGCGTCGTAGGCGCGGGAGGCTTGTTCCGGGGTGTCGTTACGCTTGCTGGACAGAGCGCCCATTGCGTCGAACAGGAACGACTGGCTCCAGTGCTCCTCTTCACCGCCGCCGGCGAACACGATGTCCTGCTTGCCCATCTGGATCTGTTCCATGGCGGTACCGATGCAGTGAGCACTGGTGGCGCAGGCAGAAGCGATGGAGTAGTTCAGGCCCTTGATCTTGAACGGCGTGGCCAGGCAAGCCGAAACGGTGCTGCTCATGGTCCGCGTTACACGGTATGGGCCGACGCGCTTGACGCCTTTCTCGCGCAGGATGTCCAGCGCTTCCATCTGGTTCAGGGTCGACGCGCCGCCGGAACCTGCGATCAGGCCGGTACGCGGGTTGGACACTTGCTCTTCGGTCAGACCGGAGTCGGCGATGGCGTCTTTCATGGCCAGGTAGGCGTAAGCCGCTGCGTGGCCGACGAAGCGATAGATCTTGCGATCGATCAGCTCTTCAAGGTTGAGGTCGATGGAGCCGGAAACCTGGCTACGCAGACCCATTTCGGCGTATTCCGGGTTGAACCGGATGCCAGGGCGGCTTGCACGCAGGTTAGCGGAGACGGTCTCTTTGTCATTGCCCAGGCACGAAACGATGCCCAGACCAGTGATAACGACGCGGCGCATGCGAATAACCCTTAGAAGTTGTCAGTGGAGGTGAACACGCCGACGCGAAGGCCTTCGGCGGTGTAGATTTCGCGACCGTCGACAGTCACCGAACCGTCGGCGATGGCCAGGTTCAGCTTGCCCTTGAGGACGCGCTTGATATGAATGTTGTAGGTGACTTTCTTGGCGGTCGGCAGGACCTGGCCGAAGAATTTCACTTCGCCCGAACCCAGCGCACGGCCACGGCCCGGCAGGCCTTGCCAGCCCAGGAAGAAACCGACCAGTTGCCACATGGCGTCCAGACCCAGGCAGCCCGGCATCACCGGATCGCCTTCGAAGTGGCACGCGAAGAACCACAGGTCAGGGTTGATATCCAGCTCGGCGACCAATTCACCTTTGCCGTACTTGCCGCCTTCTTCGCTGATCAGGGTGATGCGATCCACCATCAGCATGTTCGGGGCGGGCAGTTGCGCGTTACCTGGGCCGAACAGCTCACCGCGACTGCAGCGCAGCAGGTCTTCCCGAGTAAAGGCGTTTTGTTTGGTCATGCGAGCTCCTCAATAATCCCATGCGGCAGGTGGGGCAAATCTTCCCGGCCGATCGACGCGTTCATGCCTCGAACCGGCAGCCTACTCATAGACTATTGCGTTGTGGTGAAAGTCACAGCACCAAGGACATGAATGTACACTTGTGCACTGAAATTTTTAATCAAGCCCCTTTTGAGGCTCGTTCGGGTGCCTAAGACTGCCGCACTTTCGCTTTTCACGCCAGTCGCAGATGCTCGAAAGGGCCCTGTTACTGCACCCATCGCTGCAGAATCTGCTGCAGATCATTGCGTTTGAATGGCTTGGCCAGGTAATCGTTCATGCCCGCCGCGAGGCAGTTTTCCCGGTCGCCCTGTAAAGCATTGGCGGTCAGGGCGATGATCGGCACCTGGCCGCAGCCGGGCAGCTGCCGGATCCGCCGGGTCGCTTCGTAACCGTCGATCAGCGGCAAGCGGCAATCCATCAGAATCGCTTCGAAACGGTTGTCCCCGGCACTGCGCACCGCCTGCACGCCATCGGTGGCGACGCTGACGGTAAAGCCCAGGCTGCGCAGCATCGCTTCGATCACCGTCTGGTTGACCGGGTTGTCCTCGACCAGCAGCACATTTCGGCCTTCGCCGTGACTTGCACCGTTCAATGTGCGCGGTGCGGCAAGCGCGGGCAGCGCCTGCTTATATAGGGCCAGTGGTATTTCCAGGGTGAACACCGAGCCGCGACCTTCTTCACTCTGGGCGCGCAAGGTGCCGCCCATCCGTTCGGCGAGCGTGCGGGCAATCGGCAGGCCCAGGCCGGTGCCGCCATAACGACGGGAAATCGAACTGTCAGCCTGCTGGAACGCGTTGAACATCAGCTCCAGGCTCTCCGGCGAAATACCGATGCCACTGTCACGCACCGCACAGGTGAACCACAGCAACTCGTGATCCAGCGACTGCCACTGCGCCTCGATGCTGACGCGTCCCTGTTCGGTGAACTTCAAGGCATTGCCGACCAGGTTGACCAGAATCTGCCGGATCCGCGTCGGATCGCCCTGGACCTGCAAGTCGCGCAAGTCTTCGGGGATTCGCAGCTGCAGGGCCAACCCGCGTTGCGCCGCGCTGTGCTGGAACGACTGGGCGCAGGCGCCGATCACTTCGGCGAGGTTGAACGGAATGTGCTCCAGCTCCAGTTCCGAACGCTCGATGCGCGAGAAATCCAGAATGTCGTTGATCACCTTGAGCAAATGCTCGGTGGACTCGGAAGCCAGCGCCGCGTACTCGACCTGCTCCTCAGTCATGTCGGTGGTTTCGAGCAATTGCAGCATGCCCAGCACACCGTTCATCGGGGTGCGCAGTTCATGGCTCATCATCGCCAGGAAATCCGATTTCGCGTTGTTGGCTTTCTCGGCCTCTTCGCGGGTCTGGATCAGTTGCGCCATCGCCTGATGCTGCTCGCGGCTGGCCTGTTCCAGCGCCTGGGCCAGGTTGTTGATGTGCTGGGACAGGGCGCCCAGTTCGGTGTCGTCTACAATCGGCAGTGGGGTCTTGTAATCGCCGTCCTGAATCGCCTTGACCGCATTGCCGATGTCGCGAATCGGCTGCGACAGACTGCCGGCCAGCCGCCGCGCCAGGACGAACGTGAAGAGCAGGGCGAACAACGCGAGAATCCCGGCCTTGAGCAAAATTTCCTGTTGGCGCTGACTGAACGCGTCATTCGACAGACCGACGATCACCCGTCCCAGATAGTCCTCGCTGGCCACGCCGGGGCTGCTCTTGCCGTCCTGAAAGAAATCGTTGTGCAAGGCGATGCGTTGCAGCCGCACCGGCGCCTGGAACACTTCGACCTGATGCGGACGATTGTGCGCATCCGCCGGCTGTTCGACGTAAGAGAGAATCCGATTGGCGCTGTCCTGCACTTCCAGAAACCGCACGTTCGGCGTGGCCAGCGTGGCCTTGAGCAGGCTTTCCAGCACTTCGTTGTTGCCGGAAATCACCCCGTACTCGGTGGCCGGTGCGAGCTGGTTGGCGATCAGTTGGCCGGTGTGGTTCAGCTCCTGACGCAAATCCTGAATGCGCACAAAGGTGAAAAAGCTGATCAGCAGCAAGGTCAGCAACAGCGCAGGGCCCAGGCTGATCAACTGGGTGCGGGTGTTGATGTCCCAACGGCGGAAAATCATGGGCGGCGCTCTCCTTCGGCCAGCTCTGCGGCGACAGACGCTTCATTGATCGGTTCTATCCCTAAGGAACGAGCCACCTGCGCATTACTTGAGACTTTAAAACGCCCGGGATAGAGCGTGCGCGGCCAGGTGGCCGGTGGCCGGTCCAGCAACTCGTCGAGGACGGCCAGCCAGTCGTTCTGATCGCTGTAGGTACTGGCCAGGCTGCCGGCGCGAACGAAAGCGACATTCGGCCCGACCAGCGCCAGTTGCCGAGAGTAACTGCTGAGCAACAGGTTCTTCGCGGTTTTCGGGTTGTACAGGTCAGGGTCGTCGAGGCCCAGCAACACGTCGCTGTTTTTCAGCACTGTCTGCAAGGGACGGCTGTCGTGGGTGTTGTCCCAGCGCTGTGGGACGATTTGCAGCTTCAGCGGCTGGGCGGCCGATTGCAGCTCCTTGAGCAGGAACTCGCTGTGCTGATCGAACAGCACGCCCACTCGTCCAGCCTGGGGCAGAATCCGGCTGATCAGTTGCAGCTGACGACTCAGCGGCGGATCGGCCCACAGCAGGCTCAAGTGGGGTGGTTGCGCGTCGCCGAAGCGTTGCCGGGCCTGCAGGCGGCTGATGCGCAGCACCAACGTCGCCGGGCCCTGGCTTTCCTGCATGCGCCAGTCGAGGCTCGGCAGATCCAGCAGGATCAGGCGCAGGCTCGACGGCAACTTGCCCGGCGCCGGCAGGCTGGCCAGCGGCTGGAAATGCACGCGGTCGGTCGGGCGCAGTTCGCTCAGTGCCTGGACGAAGGACTGCACGCCGGGGCTTTCTTCGGCGCCAGTCAGCAGAATGTCGGCCGCCTGCACCGCCACGCCATGCAGCCACGCCGTCAGGAACAGACACAGCCCGGCCAGCCATTGGCCGAGCGTTGGCATCTTCCGTGACATGGCGTAACGCATCTAGAACTCCAGCTCGGCGCTGAAATACACCACGCGGCGTTCGTCGTAATTGTTGTCGACGAACGTGGTCGGCTCATGGTCGAGGCGTTGTTGCAGCACGCCGGCCAGTTGCAGCTGGGCCTTGCCCAGGGCGATGCGTTTGGCGATCCGCGTGTCGACCCGCTCGAAGCGGTAACCGTTGAGCGCGTTGTCACCGTAGTAGAAGAGGGCGCTGTTCCAGCCGTGGCCCCAATCGCGCAGCCAGCCCGCCGAACCGCTGTTGCGTGCGGTGAATTGCTGATCCAGCGGGTTGCTCGCCTCGGCGTCGACGAAGGCGTAGGTCAGGCGTAAGCGGTCGGCCGCACTCAGGCGCCAGTCCAGTTGCGTTTCGGTGCCGCGAAAGCGCGAGTCGTTGGCGTTGCTGGCGATGTACTGATTGTTGCGCAGCGGCTCGCTGATCATCCCGGTGATTTCGTCGTAGAACAGCTTCACATCCAGCGCCAGGCCCCACTCCGGGAAATAGCCGTTGTAGCCCAGTTCCCGCGAGCGCATGTGCTCCTGGTCCAGATCGCCGGGGCCCCGGGTCTTGACGAAGTAGCGGGCCGAAGACTGGCCATAGGCGGCGGGCCGCAGGTTGGTCACCTGATAACTCCAGTTGACGTTGTTCTCGAACATGTCCGGCGAACGGATGGCTTCCGAGTACACCGCTCGCAGGCTGTGGCGCGGGTTGAACAGGTAGTTGATCGCAAACCGGGGCGTCAGTGAGCTGCCGATCAATTGCGTGTCTTCGAACATGGCGCCGCCCTGTAACAACCAGTGTTCGCTGGCGCGCCACTCCAGTTGGCCAAAGGCGCGCCACGTGGTGTCATCGAGCGTGCCGTTGAAATAGGTCTCGGAATCGGCCCGGTCGTAACGATAGTTCAGGCCGCTGACCAGACGCAGGCTATCGGACAGGCTGAGGGTGTCCTGCAATTCCAGGTCGTAGCGCGATTCCCGGGCACTCTGGTCGATGTCGCCGCACAGGGTCTGGCGAGCGCCGTTGCGCCATTGGTCCAGCACTTGATTGGCCAGGGCCATTTCCTGCGGTGTACCGGCGGGTGCGCCGGGGCCGGTGAACAGCGTCATGTTGCGCGCCAAGCGCTCGGTGTAGTTCGGGTTGAGTTGCCACAGCTCCGTCAATTGCGGGCTGAACGACACTTCGGCGTCACAGGCGCGCCAGGTTTGCTGGCGATCCCAGTGTTGCGCAGAACCTTGCACATAAAGGCTGTGATCGGGATTGAGGTCCAGATTCCAGCGCACCGAACCGGCATAGTCCTTGGCAACCACGTCGGAATTGTTCCCGGCAGCGGTAATCCCGGAGAACACCGGTCGGTAGGTGTAAGGCCGCTGATTGGTCCCGTCCTTGGCGTTGATCTGCCAGTCCAGGCTCTGGTTGTCGCTCAGGGTCTGGCTGACCGCGAGGCTGAAGCGGTTCAAGCGGCGGTTGTCGCGGTAATCGGCGCCGGTGCGGTCGCTGTCAAAGCCGTCGTCTTTCTGGCCGGACAGCGACAGACGCAGATCGCCGCCATTCCAGCCGGTACTCTGACTGGCGTAGAAGTCGTTGATGCCGCGTTGGCCGCGCGTCAGCTTCAGCCGCGTGCCGTGGCTGTCCGCCGGGTTACGGGTGATGATGTTAACCACTGCCATCAGCGCGTTGGCGCCGTAGCTGACGGTGTTCGGGCCGCGAAAGACTTCGATGCGCTCGATGTCTTCCATGGCCACCGGGATGTCGCTCCAGTCCACGGTCGCCAGACCGGCGCGGTACACCGAACGGCCGTCGATCAGCACCTGCATGCGTCGGGCTTCAGTGGCGTTGGTTCCGTGATAATTCACCACGGCCTGATTGCCGCTGATATTGCCGACCATCATCCCCGGCACCAGCCGCAGCAGTTCACTGATGTCCCGGGCGCCACTGGCGCTGATCAGTTCGCTGTCGAGCACGGTCATGCTGCCGGGGACTTCCGCCGGCGACTGTTTCAGCCGCGTGGCGGTCAGGATCTGCGGCAAGGCCTCACTGTCGACAAACAGGTCGTCCGCCAGCAGCATTGGGCTGAACAGCAGCGCCAGCAGCAGGGACGAACGCGGGGAAGGGGGGCCAGAAAACACGACGCTGCCTTGATAGCAAAGAATTGGCGCGCATGTTAACCGAGGTCGACGACTTTTCCAGTCACGTTGCAGGCATTTTCCTCGGTTTTATTGGTCTTCTTCCTACAAGTGCGGGTAATTGACGCCGGGGCTGTCCGAGAAGGGGACGCTCCGTATAATGCCGGCATCGCCACTGGTATGGATTAACGGATTACATATGACTGAACAGCGCCCGATTGCGGTCCTGGGAGGCGGAAGTTTCGGTACCGCCGTGGCCAATCTGTTGGCCGAGAACGGCCATCAAGTCCGGCAGTGGATGCGTGACCCGGAACAGGCCGAGGCTATCCGGGTCAATCGCGAAAACCCGCGTTACCTCAAAGGCATCAAGATTCTGCCCGGCGTGACCGCGGTCACCGACCTGCAGGAAACCCTCGACGCCTGCGAGTTGTGTTTCGTCGCGTTGCCGTCCAGCGCACTGCGCACAGTGCTGGCGGCGCATGCCGAACGCCTGAGCGGCAAGATGCTGGTCAGCCTGACCAAAGGCATCGAAGCGCAGACCTTCAAACTGATGAGCCAGATTCTCGAAGAAATCGCCCCGCAGGCGCGCATCGGCGTGCTGTCCGGGCCGAACCTCGCGCGGGAAATCGCCGAGCACGCGCTGACTGCCACCGTGGTTGCCAGTGAAGATGAAGAACTCTGCAAAGCCGTGCAGGCCGCATTGCATGGCCGCACTTTCCGCGTCTACGCCAGCGCCGACCGTTTCGGCGTGGAGCTGGGCGGCGCACTGAAAAACGTCTACGCGATCATCGCCGGCATGGCGGTGGCGCTGGAAATGGGCGAGAACACCAAGAGCATGCTGATCACCCGCGCCCTGGCCGAAATGACCCGGTTTGCGGTGAATCAGGGCGCCAACCCGATGACCTTCCTCGGTCTGGCCGGTGTCGGCGACCTGATCGTCACTTGCTCGTCGCCGAAAAGCCGCAACTACCAGGTCGGTTTCGCCCTCGGTCAGGGCTTGAGCCTCGACGAAGCGGTGTCGCGCCTGGGTGAAGTGGCCGAAGGGGTCAACACCCTGAAAGTACTCAAGGCCAAGGCCCAGGAGGTCGGCGTGTACATGCCGCTGGTCGCCGGACTGCATGCAATCCTGTTCGAAGGGCGCACGCTTGAGCAGGTGATCGGTCTGCTGATGCGTGCCGAACCGAAAACCGATGTCGACTTTATTTCCACCAGTGGTTTCAACTGATTCAGCAGGGAGCAGGCCATGAACGATCCGAAAACCGAAGCCAAATATGAATCCATCCTCCTGCGGGTGTTGTGGATGATTGTTTACATCCTGGTCTGGCAGGTGGCGCAGTTCATCCTCGGCGCGGTGGTGCTGGTGCAGTTGATCTATCGTTTGATCTATGGCGCCCCGAGCGCCAGCCTGATGAATTTCGGCGACAGCCTGAGCCAGTTTCTGGCACAGATCGGTCGTTTCGGCAGTTTCCACAGCGACCAGAAACCTTGGCCGTTCGCCGACTGGCCGGCGCCGCGTACACCGGAAGGTGAGGCGCCACACGTCGTCGCGCCGGCACCGCATCCGGTTCGGGATGAGGAACCCAAGCTATGAAACTCTGGGTATTGCGTCACGGTGAGGCCGAGCCCTACGGCTCGCGCCCAGATTCCGAGCGGGAGCTGACCGCCCACGGTCGCCAGGAAGTGTTGAGCAGCGCGGCCCGCTTGATCGGCCAGCCGCTGACCGCCATCTACGCCAGCCCGTACTTGCGGGCGCAGCAGACGGCGCAACTGGTGCGCGAAGCCCTTGGATTCGAGCCTGAGATCCGCACGGTCGAGTGGCTGACCCCGGAAGTTGACCCGGACCGCGTTGCTGAACAACTGGTGTCGGTGAGCAATGTCCTGTTGGTCAGTCACAATCCGCTGGTTGGAAACTTGCTCAGCTACCTGCAACACGGCGCGGGCTACCCACCGGAAAAGGTCAGCACCGCCGGGCTGGCCGAGCTCGAACATAGCGAGTTGCTGATCGGTTCGATGACGCTAAACAGCCTTAAACATCCCTGAAATTTTTTGTACGAAATAGTCAACCAAGCACTTGCTTGGTTGACTACGCTTGCTCCAGACCAAAAAACAGGAGCGAGTCGAATGTCTTCCGCCTTCCGTTTGCCGCTGGACGTGTTTTACGAACGCGAGGCCCGGCACCCGCGTCAGCGTTTTCTGGTGCAGCCGATCGGCGGCGGGCAGGTCGAGACACTGACCTGGGCCGACGTCGGCCATCAGGCTCGCTGCGCGGCGCACTGGCTGCGATCCCGGGAATTGCCGCAAGGCAGCCACATCGCCCTGATCTCGAAAAACTGCGCGCACTGGATCATCGCCGATCTGGCGATCTGGATGGCCGGGCACGTTTCGGTGCCGCTCTATCCGAACCTCACCGCCGAATCGGTGAATCAGGTGCTGACCCACTCGGAAAGCGTGCTGGCGTTCATCGGCAAACTCGATGACTGGCCGGGCATGTCGCCGGGTGTACCGGCCGGCCTGACCACCGTCAGCCTGCCGCTGCATCCACCGGGCACATTCGATTTCAACTGGGATGACCTGCAACGCAGCTCGCCGATCCAGGACGATCCACGTCCCGCCGCCGAGCAACTGGCGACGATTATTTACACCTCCGGCACCACCGGCCTGCCCAAGGGCGTGATGCACAGCTTCGCCAATCTCGGATTCGCGACGACGCGCGGTACGCAGCTGTTCGGCCTCAATGAGAACGACCGGCTGCTGTCGTATTTGCCGCTGTGTCATGTCGCCGAACGGATGTTCGTCGAGCTGGCGTCGATCTATACCGGGCAAACGGTGTTTTTCGCCGAGAGCCTCGACACCTTCCTTGCCGATCTCAAGCGGGCGCGGCCGACGGCGATGTTCGGTGTGCCGCGGATCTGGACCAAGTTCCAGATGGGGGTCTACAGCAAGATTCCGGCAAAACGTCTGGATTTCCTCCTCGGTTTGCCCTTCATCGGCAAACGGATCGGCCACAAGGTGCTGGCCGGATTGGGGCTGGATGCCTTGCGCGTAGCGCTGTCTGGCGCGGCGCCGGTGCCGCTGACCCTGTTGCGCTGGTATCAGAAACTCGGGCTCGACGTGCTGGAGGTCTACGGCATGACCGAAAGCTGCGGTTATTCGCACATCTGCCTGCCGGGGCAATACAAGGAAGGCTGGATTGGCCGGCCGTGTCCCGACGTCAAAGTGCGGATCGACGAGTCCGGCGAAGTGCAGGTGCGCAGCCAGGCGAACATGCTCGGCTATTTCAAGGAACCGCAGAAAACCGCCGAAACTCTCACTGAAGACGGCTTCCTGCGCACTGGCGACAAGGGCGAGCAGGACGCCGAAGGGCGCTTGCGCCTGACCGGGCGGCTCAAGGAAATCTTCAAGACCAGCAAGGGCAAATACGTCGCCCCGGCGCCGATCGAAAACCGGCTGGCGGTGCATTCGCGGATCGAACAGGTCTGTGTGGTCGGTGATGGCCTGAGTGCACCGCTGGGGTTGTGCGTTCTTTCCGCCGTGGGCCGGGAAGAGCCCCGCGCGCCGCTGCATTCGAGCCTGGAAAAACTGCTGGAGGAGGTCAACGCCGTGCTCGACAAACACGAGCGTTTGCGCCGGCTGGTGGTGGTCAAGGACAGCTGGGCGGTGGAGAACGGCTTCCTCACGCCGACCCTGAAAATCAAACGCAACATCATCGAAGACACCTACGGAGCACGCTTCGAAGAATGGAGCGAGCGCAGCGAGGCGGTGCTGTGGCAGGATTGAGCGTCGATCAAAACAACAAAGGAAGCCTGCGATGACCTTGTGGCGCACCACTCCGAACATCGAGCAGCTGAACGCAATCCAGAAAAACACCATCGGCGAAGTGCTGGACATTCGCTTCGAGTCCTTCGACGAGGAATCGCTGACGGCCAGCATGGTCATTGACCATCGCACCCACCAGCCTTACGGCCTGCTGCACGGCGGCGCCTCGGTGGTGCT
This sequence comes from Pseudomonas sp. B7, assembly GCF_016735645.1. Classification (NCBI taxonomy): domain Bacteria; kingdom Pseudomonadati; phylum Pseudomonadota; class Gammaproteobacteria; order Pseudomonadales; family Pseudomonadaceae; genus Pseudomonas; species Pseudomonas sp. B7. The sequence goes on along the minus strand of NZ_JAERRE010000001.1, from coordinate 362,779 downwards.
GGCCGAGACGGTCGGCTCGATGGCCAGTTACCTGTGCATCGACGCCAGCAAGTTCTATTGCGTGGGCCTGGAAATCAACGCCAACCACTTGCGCGGCCTGCGCAGCGGACGGGTCACGGCGGTGGCCAAACCGATCCACATCGGCCGTACCACCCACGTCTGGGACATTCGCCTGACCAGCGATGAAGGCAAGGCCAGTTGTGTGTCGCGCCTGACCATGGCGGTGGTGCCGCTGGGAGAACAACCGCCGGCGCGTTGATGGCGCGAGCGTCATAGCCCTGACCGGACTGTCATCATTCCTGGCAGTTACGGTCATTGCTGTGGGACGCGGTCTTACGGACAATCAACGCCTGTTTTTCGCTCATGGATTTGCCGGTATGTCGCAACCGATCTTCTTCGCCCACGCCAACGGTTTCCCTTCGGGTACCTACGGCAAACTGTTCGCGGCGCTGGCGCCCGAGTACCGGGTCGCGCATCTGGAACAACACGCCCATGACCCGCGTTTCCCGGCGGGTGACAACTGGTACCACCTGGTCGACGAACTCATCCATCATCTGCAACAGCAAGATGAACCGGTGTGGGGTGTTGGCCATTCCTTCGGCGGCATGCTGCATTTGCACGCCGCACTGCGTTGCCCTGAACTGTATCGGGGCGTGGTGATGCTCGACTCGCCGGTGCTGACCCGCACCGATCAATGGGTGATCCGTGCCGCCAAGCGCTTTGGTTTCATCGACAAACTGACCCCGGCCGGCCGCACGCTGGGGCGGCGCGAAGAGTTTGCCGATCTGGACAGTGCCCGTGGTTATTTTGCCGGCAAGACGTTGTTTCGCAGCTTTGATCCGGAATGTTTCGATGCCTACCTGCAGCACGGTCTGCACAAGGTCGGCGACAAACTGCGCCTGCGCTTCGATCCTGCAACCGAGATCAGCATCTATCGCGGCGTGCCGCACACCAGTCCTGCTCACACCCGGCAATTGAAAGTGCCGCTGGCGGTGGTGCGCGGGCACAAGAGTCGCGTGGTGATGAACCATCACACCCGCTTCGTCGGCCGTCTGCCTCAAGGCGAGTCGCTGACCGTGCCTGGCGGCCATATGTTTCCGCTTGAGCGCCCGCAGGACACCGCTCAATTACTGAAAAACCTGTTCGATCGCTGGGAGCGCCGGCAAGACAAGGATTGCGCATGAACCCCGCCGTCGAAGAAGTGCGCCTGAGCCTGCCGCATATCGAACTGGCGGCGCACCTGTTCGGCCCGGAAGACGGGTTGCCGGTGATCGCCCTGCACGGCTGGCTGGATAACGCCAACAGCTTCGCGCGTTTGGCGCCGAAGCTCAAAGGCTTGCGCATCGTGGCGCTGGACATGGCCGGTCACGGGCATTCCGGGCACCGGCCGAACGGCGCCGGTTACGCGCTGTGGGATTACGCCCATGACGTGCTGCAGGTCGCCGAGCAACTGGGCTGGAAACGTTTCGGCCTGCTCGGGCATTCCATGGGCGCAATCGTGTCGCTGGTGCTGGCCGGGTCGTTGCCCGAACGCATCACCCATTTGGCGTTGATCGACGGGGTAATTCCTCCTACCGACAAAGGCGAGAACGCCGCCGAGCGTATGGGAATGGCACTACAGGCGCAGCTCGATCTTCGGGAAAAGCGCAAACCGGTCTACAACACTCTCGACCGGGCCATCGAGGCGCGGATGAAAGGGCTGGTGGCGGTCAGTCGCGAAGCCGCCGAATTGCTGGCCCAGCGCGGTCTGATGCCGGTGCCCGGCGGTTACACCTGGCGCACCGACAACCGCCTGACCCTGCCGTCGCCGCTGCGTCTGACCCAGGAACAGGCGATGGCTTTCGTCCAGCGCATTGCCTGCCCTGCGCAATTGGTGGTCGCAGCTGACGGCATGCTGGCCAGACATTCGGAGCTGCTGGAGCGTCTACCCTTTGACCGGGAACAGCTGCCGGGCGGGCACCATCTGCACCTGAACGATGAGGCCGGGGCCGGCCTTGTCGCAGACTGTTTCAATCGGTTCTTCGCCATTCCTTGACTTGCTCCCGGCAACTGTCGAGGCTGGGCAGGTTGAAATGGGAGACAACCAAGATGGATTTCTACACCGCTGCGACTTCGAACTGCCCTCAAGGCACCCAGGCCATGCCCCTGCGATGAGCCTGTCCATGCGATCTATCAGTCTGCTGGCGCTGTGCTGTTTCAGTCCCTTTCTATTCGCTGCCGACCTGCCGGGCAGTCAGGACCTGCCGATCGTGCCGCGTGTGGCCGATGCGCAGATCGTCGACTATCGCCCCGCCGTGGAGCTGGAGCGGATCTACCCGCTCGGCTCGATCCGCAAGATCAGCGGCCAGTTGCGTTTCGACGGCCAGGTCAGCGCTCGGGGGCAAACCACCTCGGTGACCTACGAATTGCCGCCGGAACATTCCGCCACCGAAGCCTTCACCCTCGCTCGCGAAGCCCTGCAAAAACAGGATGCCCAGCTGTTGTTCTGGTGCCAGGCCCGGGATTGCGGCGAGAGCAGCCTGTGGGCCAATGAGGTGTTCGGTAATGCCAAGCTGTACGGTGCCGACGAGCAGCAGGCCTATCTGCTGCTGAGGCTCGCGGCCCCGCGCGACAACACGCTGGTGGCGCTGTACAGCATCACCCGGGGCAATCGCAAAGCCTATCTGCACGTCGAACAGTTCGAGGCGCTGGCACCGCTCGGTGACCTGCTGCCGACCTCGGCCACGCTGCTGCGGGAGCTGAAAAGCACCGGCGAACTGGACTTTCCGAAGCTCGCCGGCGATCCGGATGACACCTGGCTGCGCTTGCTGTCCCGTGGTCTGAACCTCGACACCACGTTGCGGGTGACAGTGTCCGGGCCCAAGGCCGAGGCCTGGCGGCAGGCGCTGATCGGGCAGGGCGTGCGCGCCGCGCGAATGGAAACCGGCAGTGTCGACGGCGAAGGTCTGCGCATCGATCTGTTGCGATAAGGTGTTTTTGGCGGACACGCTCGACGTGTTCGCCTACTCTTTGCCTGATTGATTTTTTTCGAGATTTTACATGCCCAATAATGATCGTCTGCTGGTGCAGATCCTGTTGCTGGTGCTGTTTGGTGCCAGTTTCTGGGTGATGGCGCCGTTCTGGTCGGCGCTGTTCTGGGGCGCGGTGCTGGCGTTTGCCAGTTGGCCGCTGATGCGCTTGCTGACCCGCTGGCTCAATGGCCGGGAATCCCTCGCGGCGCTGTTGCTGACCATGGGCTGGATGCTGCTGGTGGCGGGGCCGCTGGTGTGGCTGGGGTTCAATCTGGCCGATCACGTGCGCGATGCCACGGCGTTTATCAAGGATGTGCAGGTCGACGGATTGCCTGAGGCGCCGAGCTGGCTGGGCGGCGTGCCGTTGGTGGGTGAGCGTCTTGTCGGGATCTGGAACAGCATCGATCAGCAGGGTGCGGCCCTGATGGTGACTGTAAAACCTTATCTGGGGCAGGTCGGCAACTGGTTGCTGGCGCGCAGTGCGCAGATCGGCAGCGGGATTCTCGAGCTGACCCTGAGCATTGTCTTCGTGTTCTTTTTCTACCGTGACGGGCCGCGACTGGCGGCGTTCGTGCACAGTCTGCTGGAACGCCTGATCGGTGATCGGGCTGGTTACTACATCGATCTGGTGGCCGGTACGGTGCAGCGGGTGGTCAACGGGGTGATCGGTACAGCGGCGGCGCAAGCGGTGCTGGCGCTGATCGGTTTCCTGATTGCCGGGGTACCGGGGGCGCTGGTGCTGGGGATCGTGACGTTCCTGCTCAGTCTGATTCCGATGGGACCGCCACTGGTGTGGATTCCGGCCACGGCGTGGCTGGCCTGGAAGGGCGAGTACGGGATGGCGGTGTTTCTCGGGATCTGGGGGACGTTCATCATCAGTGGCGTGGATAACGTGCTCAAGCCGTATCTGATCAGCCGGGGCGGGAATCTGCCGTTGGTGATTGTGTTGCTTGGGGTGTTTGGGGGGCTGATTGCGTTTGGGTTTATCGGGTTGTTTATTGGGCCTACGCTTTTGGCGGTTGCTTATAGTTTGTTGACGGATTGGAGTAAGAGTCAGGCTCGGGTTTGAGGCTTTGGACTTGGCGGCCTTTGGGCCGACCAGGCTCTTTGGGATTGGGTGAATATCCGTTTCTTCGGGTGTTGCCGCTGGCGGTTTCGCTTTTACAGCGAGTCCCTTTTGGCAAACGCCCCAAAAGGAACCAAAAGGGCTTGCCCCAATGTTCGGCCCCTCGCTGAGGCTCGGGGTTCCTTCGCTCCGGGATTCATCCGGGGGCATCGCCTACGGTTTGCTTCGCTGCACCTCCTCTCGATGCATGCGGCTGCGCCGCACGGTCGCTGCGCTCCCACCCCCGGATAAATCCCTCCACTCAGCCTTCCAACGGGGCCGGTACGTCAAAAGCGGTACTCGAGCTAACGCTCATTGTGTTGAGTGGTGGGAAGCCAAAGCGAAAGCAGATTCTGGTGCTGGTGCCAATGTCGATGCAGGAGCAGGAGCAGGAGCAGGCGCGGGGGGCGGGGGCATTAGTGAACTTATGTGTTTCAAAACCCGAGTTCACCTCGGTATTTCACGTCGGCGTACTTCTCCCAAACACCTCGGTCAGTCCCCTCTCCCTCCGGGAGAGGGTTAGGGTGAGGGCGCTTTGTTGACACACCGCCAAGTCAAAGCAAACCACTTACCCCGTCCAACCTCAGTCGTCCCTCAAATCCTCACCCAATCTCAAGTCGCGACATTCAAATACTTGCCCACCGACGCAGTGTTTTCGAGCGAGTACTGCTTGCTCAGATTGGCAATCATCCGGTTCAGCGCCTCGGTAGTGGTTTGAGTATTGCTGGCGGTCCGTTCGTCATCCGGGCGCTCACGACCTGCATGCAGTGCAGCTTTCAGTTCATCGCTGCTGACGCCTCCACTGCTGTCGCTGTCCAGCACTTTGAGCAGGGCGGCGGCGTTGTCGGTGTTGTTCGATGAGGTGCTGTCGCTGGCTTGCAACGCACTGCTCAACTCGGTGGCGGTGGCGGTGACGCTGCCGTCGCCGTCGGCATCGAGTTGGCTGAACAGTTCGTCGCTGGTGGCTTGAGGGGGCGGGGGCGGTGGGGTGAGGCTGGCGGCGAGTTCGTCCTGGCTGACGACGCCGTCTTCGTTTTTGTCCAGGGCCGAGAAGATTTTGCTGCTGTCGGCGGTGCTGCCGGCGCTGGTCAGGCCGTTGCTCAGTTCGTCGCTGCTGATGGCGCCGTCGCCGTCGGCGTCCAGGGCGCTGATCAGGGCGTCGGCGAGTTCGGTGTTGGGGGCCTGGTCGCCTGGGGGCGGTGGAGGTGGGTCCATGGCGGTCATTTCTTCGGCGCTGAGGCTGCCGCTGGCGTCGCTGTCCAGATCGCCGAATTGTTTGCTCAGGCTGATCAGCAGGCCGTCATTGGACTTTTGTGACAGGGCACTGCCCAGTTCGTCCTGGTCCACGGCGCCGTCGCCGTTGCTGTCGAGCTTGGCGAACAGTTCCTTTTGCAGTTGCTGGCTGCGGGCGTTTTGGGTGGAGGTGCTGCTGGTATAGCTCGTGTAGTTGCTGACGCTACCGATCATCGGGCTCGCTCCTTGGACTGGAAAACCGGTGGGTGTACCGGCTTATGCAGCCTCAAGGTGCAAGGTGTCGTGGGTATGTGAGGTTTGTACCGGCCGGTACACAGTCGGGCTCAGCGGCGAGGCAGTTGGATCACGGCGGTCAGGCCGCCGCCGGGCGTTTCTGCCAGGGTCAGTTGGCCACTTTGGCGCTGTGCGGCTTCCCGGGCGATGGTCATGCCCAGGCCGACGCCGCCGGAGTTGCGATTGCGTGAGCCTTCGAGGCGGAAGAACGGTTCGAACACGGCTTCACGCTTGTCCGCCGCGATGCCCGGGCCGTGGTCGATGACGCGGATCAGCAGTTGTTCGCGTTGGTCTTGCAGTTCGATGTGCGCTTGGCCGGCGTAGCGCAGGGCGTTGTCCATCAGGTTGTTGATGCACGAGCGCAGGGCCATCGGCTGTACCTGCAACGGGGCGCAGTGGCCGCTGACCTGCACGTCGGCGCCTTGATCCTGGGCGTTTTCGCACAGTGATTCGACCAGCGCCTGCACGTCCATCAACTGCAACGCTTCGCTGGTGCGTTGTTCGTGCAGGTAGGTGAGGGTGGCGTCGAGCATGCCGATCATGTCGTCCAGATCCTGGCGCATCTGGCCCTGCAGCTTGTCGTCGTTGATGTTTTCCAGGCGCAGTTTCAGCCGCGACAGCGGGGTGCGCAGGTCGTGGGAGACGGCGCCGAGCATGCGTGCCCGTTGCTGCACCTGTTCGCGGATGCGGTGTTGCATCAGGTTGAACGTGTGTGCGGCCTGCCGGGCTTCCCGGGGGCCGGTTTCGTCCAGCGGCGGGCTGTCGAGGTCTTCGCTCAGGCGCTCGGCGGCATCGCTCAGGCGCTGGATCGGCCGGGTCAGCAGCTTGGCGCCGTACCAGGCGGCGATGATCAGCGAAATGAACTGGAAGGTCAGCGGCACGATCGGCCCGCCGAACCAGGGGCGCGGTGGACGGGGCGGGTAGCGTGGATCCTGAGCCGGCTGTTGACCGTCGAGGTTTTGCGAGAACTCCGGCGGGGGGGGCGGGGGGGGCGGGCCGTAGAGGCGGAACCAGGCGAAGGCCAGCAAGTGCGCCAGGACGATCGCCACCAACAGCATGCCAAACAGGCGGCCGAACAGCGTGTCGAAGCGCGCTCGCATCAGCCAATGTCCCGGGCGTCGAACAGGTAGCCTTCACCACGTACGGTCTTGATCAGTTGCGGGGCTTTCGGGTCGTCGCCGAGTTTTTGCCGCAGACGCGAGACCAGCAAGTCGATGCTGCGGTCGAAGGCTTCGATCGAGCGGCCACGGGCGGCGTCCAGCAACTGTTCGCGGCTGAGCACCCGACGCGGACGTTCGATGAACACCCAGAGCAGGCGGAATTCGGCGTTGGACAGTGGCACCACAAGGCCATCGTCAGCGATGAGCTGGCGCAGGACGCTGTTCAGGCGCCAGTTGTCGAAGCGAATGTTCGCACGCTGTTCGCTGCGGTCGTCGCGCACCCGACGCAGAATCGTCTGGATCCGCGCCACCAGCTCCCGTGGTTCGAACGGTTTGGCCATGTAGTCATCGGCGCCCAGTTCCAGGCCGATGATCCGGTCGGTGGGTTCGCAGCGGGCGGTGAGCATCAGGATCGGGATGTCGGACTCCGCGCGCAGCCAGCGGCACAGCGACAAGCCGTCTTCGCCGGGAAGCATCAGGTCGAGCACCACCACGTCGAAATGTTCGGCCTGCATCGCCTGGCGCATGGCCGCGCCGTCGGTGACGCCGCTGGCGTGAATGTTGAAACGGGCCAGGTAGTCGATCATCAGTTCGCGGATCGGCACGTCATCGTCGACGATCAGAGCACGGATGCTCCAGCGCTTGTCGTCTTTCTGCTCGTCGTTCACGGAGGCTTGGGAGTTGTGCATGAGGCTGTTCATCTGCCAGTAGGCCGCCAACCACAAAGATAGGCTGCGAGGTTGTGGTTTCAGCATAGGCGTCCGGCCGTGAGGCGGGAAGGGCTGCTGTAAGGACTTGTTGCGGCTGGCGAGGCTAGCGCGGGCGCATGTTGTCGGCGTGTCGGTTGTGTATCGGGTTCGACACAATACCCTGCAAGGCTATGCTGATCACGGTTGGCGCGACGATTTACCGATCATCGGGTGCCGCGCCGCCGCCGGTTCCGCTACAATGCGCGCCGATTTCGACTTGCCTGAGAGCCCATCCATGTCCGCCTGCCAGACTCCTATCATCGTCGCCCTGGATTTCCCTACCCGTGACGCCGCACTGAAGCTGGCCGACCAGTTGGACCCGAAACTGTGCCGGGTCAAAGTGGGCAAGGAACTGTTCACCAGTTGCGCCGCGGAAATCGTCGGCACCCTGCGTGACAAGGGTTTTGAAGTATTCCTCGACCTGAAATTCCACGACATTCCCAACACCACCGCGATGGCGGTCAAGGCCGCGGCCGAGATGGGCGTGTGGATGGTCAACGTTCACTGCTCCGGCGGCCTGCGCATGATGGCGGCCTGCCGTGAAGAACTGGACAAGCGCAGCGGTCCGCAGCCGTTGCTGATTGGCGTGACCGTGCTGACCAGCATGGAGCGTGAGGATCTGGCAGGTATCGGTCTGGACATCGAGCCGCAGGAGCAGGTGCTGCGTCTGGCGGCACTGGCCGAGAAGGCCGGGATGGACGGTCTGGTGTGCTCGGCGCTGGAAGCCACCGCGCTGAAAACCGCGCACCCGTCGCTGCAACTGGTGACCCCGGGGATCCGTCCGGCGGGCAGTGCGCAGGACGACCAGCGTCGCATCCTGACTCCGCGTCAGGCGCTGGATGCCGGCTCCGACTATCTGGTGATCGGCCGTCCGATCAGTCAGGCGGCGGATCCGGCCAAGGCCCTGGCCTCGGTGGTTGCCGAACTGGCCTGAGCGAACAGCTGAAGATGCAATGAAGGGAGCCCGATGGCTCCCTTCATTGTTTTCAGACTTTCAATACCAGTTTGCCGAAGTTCTCGCCGCTGAACAGTTTGCCCAGGGTTTCCGGGAATGTTTCCAGGCCTTCGACGATGTCTTCCTTGCTCTTGAGCTGACCCTTGGCCATCCAGCCGGCCATTTCCTGGGCGGCGCTGGCGTACTGCGCGGCGTAATCCATCACCACGAAGCCTTCCATCCGCGCGCGGTTGACCAGCAGCGACAAGTAGTTGGCCGGGCCTTTGACCGCTTCCTTGTTGTTGTACTGGCTGATCGCGCCGCAGATCACCACGCGTGCTTTCAGGTTGATACGGCTGAGCACGGCGTCGAGGATATCGCCGCCGACGTTGTCGAAATACACGTCCACACCTTTCGGGCATTCGCGTTTAAGGCCGGCCAACACGTCTTCGCTCTTGTAGTCGATGGCGCCGTCGAAGCCCAGTTCATCGACCAGGAACTTGCACTTGTCCGCGCCGCCGGCGATCCCGATCACCCGACAGCCTTTGATTTTGGCAATCTGCCCGGCAATGCTGCCGACCGCGCCCGCTGCACCAGATAACACCACGGTATCGCCGGCCTTCGGTGCGCCGACATCGAGCAGGGCGAAGTAGGCGGTCATGCCGGTCATGCCCAGTGCGGACAGATAAACCGGTAGCGGTGCCAGTTTCGGATCGACCTTGTAGAAACCTTTTGGCTCGCCGAGGAAATAATCCTGCACGCCAATGGCACCGTTGACGTAGTCGCCGACGGCAAACCCCGGATTGTTTGACGCGACGACTTTACCCACGCCCAGTGCGCGCATGACTTCGCCCAGACCCACCGGCGGAATGTAGGATTTGCCTTCGTTCATCCAGCCGCGCATGGCCGGATCGAGGGACAGGTATTCGTTCTTGACCAGAATCTGCCCCGCCGCCGGCTCGCCGACCGGGAGTTCCTGATAGGTGAAGGTCTCGCGGGTGGCGGCGCCCACCGGGCGTTTGGCGAGCAGGAACTGACGATTGGTCTGGTTGGTCATGACTGGCACTCGAGTTGAATGAAGCCTTGTTGATAGACCTTCATGAGCGATGCCGCAAGGTTGGCTCACGGGGCGAATGCAGGCCGATCCAGTACGGTGATAGTCGATCCATGGGTTTCATCACTGCGATTCATGCAAGCCTAACCGGCCTTTTGATAGTGCTGACGTCACTCAGGCCCCTGTGGCTATGCTGCCTTCATCAATCCCCCCGCATTCGAGGACATAACAATGAGCATGACGTTTTCCGGTCAGGTAGCCGTCGTCACCGGCGCGGCCAACGGCATCGGCCGCGCGACGGCCCAGGCGTTCGCCGCCGAAGGTCTGAAAGTGGTGGTGGCCGATCTGGATGCGGCCGGGGGCGAGGGCACCGTGGCGCTGATTCGTACAGCCGGCGGCGAAGCGACCTTCGTGCGCTGCAACGTGACCGTCGAAAGCGAAGTGAAGAATCTGATGGACGAGGTGATCAATACCTACGGCCGTCTCGACTATGCCTTCAACAATGCCGGGATCGAAATCGAGAAGGGCAAACTGGCCGAAGGCTCGATGGACGAGTTCGACGCGATCATGGGCGTCAACGTCAAGGGCGTGTGGCTGTGCATGAAGTATCAGCTGCCGTTGCTGCTGGCGCAGGGCGGCGGGGCGATCGTCAACACCGCGTCGGTGGCTGGATTGGGCGCTGCGCCGAAGATGAGCATCTATGCCGCCTCCAAGCACGCGGTGATCGGTCTGACCAAGTCGGCTGCGATCGAATACGCCAAGAAGAAAATCCGCGTCAACGCCGTATGCCCGGCGGTGATCGACACCGACATGTTCCGTCGCGCCTATGAAGCGGACCCGAAGAAAGGCGAATTCGCCAACGCGATGCACCCGGTCGGTCGCATCGGCAAGGTCGAGGAAATTGCCAGTGCCGTGCTGTACCTGTGCAGTGATGGTGCGGCGTTTACCACCGGCCATTCGCTGGCGGTGGATGGTGGCGTGACTGCCTTCTAAGGTAGCGTCGGCTGGTACAAAAAGGACCCGCTCATCGGCGGGTTTTTTTTGCCTCGGGAGCGGTTTTGTGAATCCGCTAAACAATGTGTTTCAAATGGTTAGAACGGAGGCTTTTGACGGTTTTGTCGCACAGCCCGAACGGAGCGGCTGTGATTTACTGCCGCCAGCAAAACGGACAGGAGTTTGCGTGCTCATGGAATTGAGAATTGACCGACAGGCGATGGTGCCGGTTGTACAGCAGATTGTTGACGGGTTGACCGAGTGGATCGTGCAGGAACAGGTGCCGCCGACGACGCGGCTGCCCTCCGTACGACAGATCGCTCGACGCAATCTGCTCAGCCAGTCCTGCGTCATGGAGGCTTGCGAGCGTCTGGTGGCGCAGGGAATTCTGGCGTCGCGCCAGGGCTCGGGATTCATGGTGGCGGCGTTGTTGCCGGATTATTGCCGGGGGAGTAATGGCTCCGAGGCAGGCGACGAGCAGCACGGTCGCGTTACGCAATCGCCCTGGCGCGGCGGATTGAAGCTGGGCGCTGGTGTCCTGCCGGAGAGTTGGCGTGAGCCGGATGATCTGAGTTATGCGATCCGACAGGTGGCGCGCGCCGATATGGCCAGCCTGTTCAACTACAACGACCCCCTCGGTCTTCCGGCGTTGCGGGAGCAGATTGCCAAGCGTCTCGGATTGCTGGATATCAAGGCCCTCGATGAACAGGTGCTGACGACTGCCGGTGCCAGCCACGCTCTGGACCTGATCATGCGAACCCTGTTCAAGGCCGGCGATTGCGTGGTGGTCGAAACGCCCGGACATGCGCCGCTGTTCGAACTTTTGCGCTTGCACGGCATTCGCATGCTGGAGGTGCGCCGCACTCCGAGCGGTCCGGACATCGAAGCGCTCGAGGCGTTACTGCAACAGTTCAGGCCGACAGCGCTGTTCATCAACAGTCATCACCACAATCCCACGGGCAGTTGCCTGGCGCCGGCGGTGGCGCGACAAGTCTTGCAATTGAGCAGAACCTACGATCTGCGGGTGATTGAAGATGATGTCTACGCCGATCTGCACAATGGCAGCGGTACTCGTCTGGCCGCGCTGGATGACGGGGAGCGGGTGATCTATGTCGGCAGCTTTTCCAAGACGCTGAGCAGCTCGCTACGGGTCGGTTTTGTCTTGGCCAGTGACAAACTGATCGAGCGTATGGCGCGGGTCAAGATGATCAGTTGCATGGGCACCTCGAGGTTCTGCGAGGCGGTTCTGGCCGGATTGCTGGCCAGTGGTGCCTATCGAAAACTGGTACAGCGTCAGCGTCAGCGACTTTCCACTGATCGTGTGGCTGCCCTTCAGGCGCTGGAGGACGCTGACTGGGAGGTGTTCGGCAAGCCCACGGGCGGCCTGTTCATCTGGGCACGTTCGCCAGTGGCCGATGAGACACGTTTGCGCGGGCATGCTCTACGCTGCGGTGTTCAGTTGTCCTGCGCAACGTCGTTCAGTCCCAGTGGCGAAGCCTGCGACTGGCAGCGGATCAACGTGGCTTACGCCTGTGATCCACGGGCACGGCAGTTTTTTCGCGATACAGCCATGGATCGACCTCGAACGTTCTGAAAACGACGCGTGCGTAGCTTTTTGCCATTATTCCGACGCCAGAGACTTGTGCTGGTTCAAGGCCGTTGCGAATCTTCGGCAACAGACTATGGCAGGGGGCTACGCGCAATGATTTCGGCCGTGCAAGGACGTTTTGCCAACCTCGGTATGGCAAAAAAACTGGGTATCGGGTTTGTGTTGGTGTTGTTGCTGACTGCACTGGTGGCGGCGATTGGCGTCTGGTCCCTGCAAACCATCAGTCAGCGCTTCGACGGCCTCAAGCAGATGTCATCGCTCAACAGTGGCTTGCTCAAGGTGCGGCTGCTGGAGCAGGACTACGCCTTGCACGGCAACCCGAAAACCGTCGATGCCTTGCACGAAGGTGTGGACGGTCTGATTGCCATGGCCAATGGGCTCAAGGCGCAATCCTCGGCGAATGTGCCGGTGATGAGCGACGTAGAACAGTCGCTGGTTGCCTATCGCAAGGCGTTTGATGAATTCGTCTCGTTGTCCCAAGCCAAGGACCTGGCGCTGGAAATGGCCAGTTGGTCGGTGTCCAGCGTCGCCAACAATCTCGATGTGCTGCAGGCCGGTCTTGCCGATGACGGCGCGTACACCCTGAAAGACAGCGAAGGCAAGGACGGGGCGCAATTCATCGAGCAGGCTGGCCAGGTCAGCCAAGTCTCACGCTTGATGTTGCAGGCAATGAACGAAGCACGGGTACGTCTGGATCAAAGCCGCAAGGGTGATGACGGTGCAGGTCAGGGCAATATCGAGCAGGCTGCCCAAGCTCAGGCCCAGGCCGAGCAGCTCAAATCCACGGTCAAGGACGAGGGTTACCTGACGGTGCTCAATGAAGTGTCCGGGCACATTGCCGGTTTCAGCGACAAGCTTGCCGAGTACACCGGGTTGCTGGCTCAGGAAAAGACTGTCTATCAACAGTTGCACCAGCGGGCCGATGAAGTCGTGGCGCGGGTCGATCAGGCCTATGTCGCGCAAGACGGCGCGATGCAGGGCGAACTGAAAAAGAATTCGGTACTGATCATTGGCTCATCGGCGCTGGCGTTGCTGGTCGGGCTGATTGCGGCGTGGGTGATCACCCGGCTGATCGTGGCGCCATTGCGCAGCGTGATTCATGTGGCGCAGCAAATTGCGGCCGGTGATCTGAGCGCAACGATCGAGGTCTCCCGCCGCGATGAAATCGGCCAACTGATGCTGGCCATGCAGCAGATGGGCGCGGGCTTGAGTACGATTGTCAGCGGGTTACAGGCGGGTATCGAACAGTTGGCCAGTTCGGCGCAATCGCTGTCGGCGGTGACCGAGCAGACCAACCTTGAGGTCAGCAGCCAGAAAGAGGAAACCGAACAGGTCGCCACGGCGATGAATCAGATGACCGCCACCGTTCACGATGTGGCGCGTAATGCCGAAGAAGCGGCGCTCGCGGCGCAGACCGCTGATGGCAAGGTCGAAAGCGGCCAGCAGGTGGTGCGCCAGAGCATGGCGCGGATCGAGCAACTGGCGGATTCGGCGACGTCGGCCAGTTCGAGCATCGAAAGCCTCAGTGCGGAAATCCAGAACATCGGCACGGTGCTGGGGGTGATCAAGAGCGTTGCCGAGCAGACCAACCTGCTGGCGCTCAACGCGGCGATCGAAGCGGCGCGGGCGGGCGAGCAGGGCAGGGGCTTTGCGGTGGTCGCCGATGAAGTGCGGGCGCTGGCCCGGCGCACGCAGCAGTCGACCGAGGAGATCGAGCGGCTGGTCAGTGCCTTGCGTTCGGCGGCGCATTCGTCTGTGCAGCAGATTCAGAGCAGTGGCGAACTGGTGAAGCTGGCGGTGAGTGATGCGTTGCAGACCGAAAGTGCGTTGGGGAGTATTGCGGCGGCGGTTTCGTTGATTCAGCAGATGAACCAGCAGATTGCGGCGGCGGCCGAGGAGCAGAGTTCGGTGGCCGAGGAGATCAATCGCAGTGTGACGAGTATTCGGGCGAGTGCGGATCAGTCTTCGATTGCCATGCGGGGGAATGCGGCTTCGAGTGTTGAGCTGGCGCAGTTGGGGAGTGAGTTGCGGGGGATGGTGGGGCACTTTCGGCTTTGACCTTGGCGGCCTTTGGGCCGACCAGGTTGTTGGTTGTTTGGGGTGAATATCCGTTGCTTCGGGTGCTGCCGCTGGCGGTTTCGCCCTTACGGCGAGTCCCTTTGGCAAACGCCCCAAAGGAACCAAAGGTCTGGGCCCCTGCGTTCGGCCTCTCGCTGAGGCTCGAGGTTCCTTCGTTCCGGGATTCATCCGGGGGCATCGCCTACGGTTTGCTTCGCTGCACCTCCTCTCGATGCATGCGGCTTCGCCGCACGGTCGCTGCGCTCCCACCCACGGATAAATCCCTCCACTCAGCCTTCCGATGGGGCCGGCACGCCAAAAGCGGTACTCGAGCTAACGCTCATCGTGTTGAGTGGTGAAAGCCAAAGCCAAAGCCAAAGCCAAAGCTAAAGCCAAAGCAGGAGTCGAGTTGCATGCGTTTCAAAAACCGAGTTCGACTCGGTATCTCACGTCGGCGTACCTCTCCCAAACACCTCGGTCAGTCCCCTCTCCCTCCGGGAGAGGGTTAGGGTGAGGGCGCTTTTTATTTTGATCTTTCCCGCTACCAATAAAAAAGCCACCTCTCGGTGGCTTCTCTCTCTGACTGCACTCAGTCGTAAATCACTTTCTTCTTCCAGTCCGCGTCAGCCTCGACATCTTTGAGGCCGGCGGTCAGCTGGTTTTCTTCGCCTTCGACCGGGGCGATCTTGTCCATGACCTGGGCGTTGGCGCGGGCCAGGAGTTTTTCCAGGTATTGGAGTTGTTCGGCGTAGATTTGCGGGTCCTGCTGTTTGCGCAGGTATTGCACGCCGCGTTCGAAGGCGAGGCGGGCCTGGCCTGGCTGGTTTTGCTGGAGGGCGTGCTGGCCGAGGTTGTTGAAGAACTCGATGTGCAGCAATACGAGGATGTGGCGGACTTCGCGGATCCAGTGTTTGGCTTCGTTCGGTGGCAGGAAGCCGTCCTGCGCGGCGCGGGTGATCTGGCCGTGGAGGGCTTCGAGGAGGAAGCGGACGTCTTTGGCCTTGGCTTCGGTCTGGATCGGGGCCGGTGGGTTGTTGACCGGGATCGATTCGCCCTGGGCGACCAGGGCGCTGAGTTCGGTGATGCGGGCCTTGGTGGTGGCGCTGGTCTTTTCCAGGTTCAGCAGGCGCTGGCAGACGTTCAGCTCAAGGCGGGTCAGCAGCAGCTTTAGGGCCGGGGTCATGAACTGGCCGGGGAAGGTTTCGGTCAGTTCGCCGCAACGGCGCAGGCGGTCGTTGAGTTCGACCTTGGTGCGGGCCTTCTCCAGTTTGGTGTTTTCCACCACATGGTTCATGTAGCCAATGGCGATCAAGATTGCGATCCCGGCTATGACTAGCAGGGTGATCATGAGTGGTGTCACCGGTAAGACCTCTTTATAGGGTTCGCGTGCGAGTGTAGTGGCTTGGCATACAGGAGCCTAGCGCCGCTCGACGGGTTTGGATCGGCGAAGCTGTATCTGTATCGGCCAGGAACCGGCTTATATAAATGCTGGCCCTTGGGGTGCAGATTGCCATCACCTGTGCCGTGGACTATAACGCCTTGGCGAGTGTCGGAATATAGGCGTCAATCGTCGGGCGACGCAAAACCCGGAAACGGTGCGTAAAGCAGGTCGAAGTCATTGATTTAAATAAATTTATATCTGGGGGTTGACGACCTTTCAATCCATCCATAGAATGCGCGCCACTTGCAGCGTAAAGCACACAGCGAAACGCGGCAGGGAGTGAATGTTGTAGTGTGTCCCCTTCGTCTAGTGGCCTAGGACACCGCCCTTTCACGGCGGTAACAGGGGTTCGAGTCCCCTAGGGGACGCCAATGCGGGAATAGCTCAGTTGGTAGAGCACGACCTTGCCAAGGTCGGGGTCGCGAGTTCGAGTCTCGTTTCCCGCTCCAATTTTAAACAGCAACGCTTCAGGGCGGTGCTGAGTGAAACCAGAACCCAATCTTCGGAGATGGATCTGGACACCGAAACACACACCTTGTGTTCCGGGTAGCGTGTCCCCTTCGTCTAGTGGCCTAGGACACCGCCCTTTCACGGCGGTAACAGGGGTTCGAGTCCCCTAGGGGACGCCATTGCGGGAATAGCTCAGTTGGTAGAGCACGACCTTGCCAAGGTCGGGGTCGCGAGTTCGAGTCTCGTTTCCCGCTCCAAATTCACAAAAACGCCGCTCAGTAATGAGCGGCGTTTTTGTTTGTGCATTTTTTGTCAGGCACTAGAAAAGGACCTCGCGGTCCTTTTTTTGTGGGCCCGCCAATCTGGCGGGCCCGACACGCGATCAGAGCTTCGGCAGCTGCCCGATGCGTCCCATCATTTCGGTGACGATCTGCAGGTCCAGCAGGAACTGGTCAACGGTCTTGAACTCGCCGTCGGTGTGACCGGTGTACTTGACCTCAGGTCGTGCCAGGCCGAACTGCACACCGTTGGGCAGTTCATGCACCGAGGTGGCGCCGGCCGAGGTACCGAATTCGTGTTTCATGCCCAGGTTTTCGGTGGCCACGGCCAGCAGCGCCTTGACCCACTCGCCTTCCGGGTTGCGATACATCGGTTCGGCAATCGAGTAGTCGAAGTTCACCGCGACATGGTTTTTCTTGCTCCAGGCCGCCAGTTTGTCGGCGATTTCTGTTTTGAGCACTTCCGGCGACTTGCCCTTCGGTACGCGCAGGTTGACCGCGAGTTTGAAGGTTTTGTCGTCCATGCCGACGTAGGTCAGGGAGGTGGTCAGCGGGCCCATGAAGTCATCGGCGAAACCGACGCCCAGCTTGCCGCCCTTGTAATCCAGGCCCCAGTTGTCGGCGGCGTAGTGCGCAGCGTCGGTGATGTGGTTGTGCTTGAAGGCGATCTTGCCGTCCACGCTGTGGATGAAATCGAGCATGCGAGCGACCGGGTTGACGCCGGACTCTGGCTCGGACGAGTGCGCGGAAACACCGGTGACGGTAAGTTTGACGTCTTTGCCATCGACCTTGGCGTTCACTTCAAAATCGCCGCCATTGCGCTTGGCGTATTCGGTGCCCGCCTTTTGCAGGCTGGCCGCCAGGTCGGCGGGTTTGTCGGTCACCAGCGTGACGACCGAAACCGAAGGGATCTGGTTGGTCGCCAGGCCACCGGTCATCGAGATGAGTTCTGCGCCTTTGCCCTCGGCTTTGCGCTTGGCGAACTTGGCCATGACCGTGCCGTAGCCTTTCTCGGCAATCACTACCGGGTAGCCACCGTCCAGTGCCAGGTTGTACTCCGGCGTTGGGTTGCGTTCGAAGTAGTAAGGAATCGCGTCGCCGGTGGTTTCTTCGGTGGTGTCTACCAGCAGTTTGAAATTGCGCGCCAGTGGCAGCTTCTCTTCCTTGATCACCTTCATGGCATACAGCGTCACGACGATGCCGTTTTTATCGTCCTCGGTGCCGCGGCCGTACATGCGGTCGCCGATCAGCGTGACCTTGAACGGATCAAGTTTGGTGCCGTCCTTAAGCACCCAGTTCTCCGGCGTTACCGGCACCACGTCGGCGTGAGCATGAATGCCGACTACGTCCTTGCCGCTGCCGTCGAGGGAGATTTCGTAGACGCGGTTGTCGATGTTGCGGTAGTTCAGGCCGAAAGACTCGGCCAGATCCTTGATCTTGCCGGCGATCTTGATGAATTCGGGATTGTCGTGCTGGTCGACACCGTCCTTGCGGAAGGTCGGGATTTCCACCAGTTCACGCAGGGTTTCCAGCGCAGCGTTGCCGTACTTCAAGCGTGTGTAGAGGCCGAGCAGGCGATGAATTTCGTTCTGCTGTTCGGTGGTCAGCGTCTTGTTGTCGAGGAAAGCGCTGATGGCTGGACGCAGTTCGTCGGCCTTGCTCAGGTCGTTCTTGGCCAGATCGCCGAGAAACGCTCTGAAATCACTGACCTTTGCCTCATTGAATGTCTTGAGGATGGTCGCGCTCTGCTGCTCGGTAAGGTTGGCGTGGGCTGGCAGTGTGACAGACGAAAGGCTGGCCAGAATCAGCGTCGACGCGGCCAGTTGCTTGAGTGAAAAGTCCATTGCTAAGGGCATTCCTTTGCAGGCAGTGAGTAGGAAGTGTCTGATCGATGCGTCAGACGGTTTCGCAAACTAACACCACCAGCGAGTGATAGGGGAGCCCCCGAAGTGGGACGCGTCGCACAGAAATGCAAAAGCGGCGCAGAATCGAAAAAGCCCGCCCAATCTGTCTGGATCGGGCTTCTCCGATCAATGTGCTTACATCGACAGCACCAGACGCCCGGCAAACAGGATCAGAATCACCCCCATGCTGCGCTCGAACCAGTGGCCCATGCGCATGAACAGCACGCGCACTTTGCTGCTGGAAAAGAACAGCGCGACGATCACGAACCACAACGCATTCACGCCGCACATCCACAACCCGTACAGCGCCTGGATTTGCAGCGGTGTGCTGGCGCTGATGATCGTGGTGAAGATCGCCAGGAAAAACAGCGTGGCCTTGGGGTTGGTGGCGTTGGTCAGGAAACCGGTGGAGAACGCCTTGAACAGCGATTGCTCGACCAGCGGCTCGTCGCTGGTTTTTTCGCCTTCCAGTGCCGTCTTGGGTTTGCTGCGGATCAGGCTGACGCCCAGGTAAAGAATGTAAGCGCCGCCGATCACTTTGGCGACGGTCAGCAGCCAGGGCGTGGTGTGCATCAAGGCACCGACGCCCAGCAGGGTGTACAGCACGTGCACGGAAATTCCCGCGCCGATACCCAATGCCGTGCAGATGCCGACCAGTCGGCCGAAGCGCACACTCTGGCGTATGGTCACGGCGAAGTCCGGTCCGGGAGCGACCACGGCCAGAAAGTGGATGGTGGCCAGCGCCAGAAACTCGCCCAGGTAATTCGATGTCATTTCAGCTCCAGAAAGTCAGGGGTGAAGCATTGCCGCGATAGCCGACAAAAAACGAAAGGCTCAAGCGCGGATCGGCCACGCCCGGCGTGACCGAGTGCATGCGACGCGAATTGAACATGATGAAATCCCCCGGTTCCGGGCGTACTTCGAGGGCGGGAGGGCCGAGCAGCGCCGGGTCGATGCCGTAGCTGTCGCCGCGCATTTCGTCGAAGCGGTCCGGGGAAATGTCGTCTTCCCACATCTGCAATGCGCCGCCTTCGGTTGGCATGTTGAGGTAGACGTTGCAGGCGAACTGCGCCTCTAGGCTGCGGGCCTGAAAACTCTCCGGGGCGTCCTTGGCGAAGATGTCGTGATGGGCGAGGAAGCACACCCCCGGTTTCACTACCCGGGACAGGCCGACGTACATCTTGCGACCGTAGAGGTTTTCCAGGTGGGCACCCGCCGGCCAGGATTCGTCGAGCATGCAACGCAGGGTGTCGACCGGTGACGAATAGGGCGCGCAGCGGTTGCGCAGTTCGGCGATGTTGCTGGTGGCGCGCTCGAAGTAGTCTTCGATCAGCAGCGGCTGGTTTTCCGCCTCGTAGAACGCCATGCCGATGCGGCCGATGCTGGGGGCGTTGATGTAGCCCTCGAAGCCGGGGGCGAGAATCTTGTCGCCAATCTGGATCGCCTGCGCCTGGGGCAGAAAGCCCTTGACGCGGATGGCGAGGACTTCTTCGTTGGCCAGTTTTTTTATGCACGTCTCATCGAGACGCTCGACGTCAAGCATCATGGTGTCAGGTCCATCTATCGAATAGTCAACGGAACCGGCGAATGCGGTTCCCCCGGCGTCGGACGCTGCATCTGGCAGCGCCCGAAATCCTCAATCCACGCTGTAGTGGACGGACAACGTGCCTTTCTTCTGCGAAAGGGACGCGATCGTGACTGTGCCCAGATCCTTCAGGCTGCGTACATGGGTGCCACCGCAGCCATAGGCTGGCAGTTCACCGAAACCGATTTCCCGCGCGCCTTCGCGCAGAGACGTCAGGCGTGGCAGATCGTGCTCGATCCATTGGCCGATGCCGTATTGAACGATTTGTGCATCGACTTCCTGGGCCGAATCACCGGGTTTGAATTGCACCCGGCCTTCGTCCGGCCAGTGGTGTGCCTTGATCGGCATCCAACCCATGGCCTGGACAAAGTGGCCGATCAAATGCCCGGCAGAGTGCATGCGGGTGTTGAAGCGGCGGCGTTCTTCGTCGACGCGAATCTGGGTCATGCCCAGTGGCATCGGTTGATCGACGAAATGAATGATCCGGTCCGGTTCCTGGACGACCCGCAGCACTTGGCTGTCGCCAATCCAGCCGGTGTCACAGGGTTGGCCACCGCCCTGGGGATGAAAAAGCGTGGCGCGCAACACAACGGCGAACTCGTTCTCGTGGGGCGTGCAGTCGAGGACTTCCACATTGGCCTTGAGGTCATCACTATGGAAAAAGAGGCGAAGCGTCATATTCCATGCCCTTATTAAAGTTTCTTTTTTAATTATATGAATCGTGCAATAACGTGATAATCCGTTCAAACATCAAAGGACTGTTGCGCTGTGAGCATAAATCTTCCCCTGCCGCTGCTCGGTGAAATGGCGATTTTCGTCAGGGTCGTCGAGACCGGCAGCTTCTCCGAAGCCGCTCGCCAATTGGGTTCATCGCCGTCGGCAGTCAGCCGCAGCATTTCCCGGCTGGAGAAGGCGCTGGCTACGCGGCTGCTGCAACGCACCACGCGCAAACTGCGCTTGAGCGATGGCGGGGAAGAGGTGTTCAAGCGTTGCCAGGAAATGGTCAGCGCGGCGAAGTCGGTGATGGAGATCAGCGGCCAGTTCACCCACGAAGCCGAAGGACTGGTGCGGGTCAGTGTGCCGAAAGCGGTGGGGCGTTTCGTGATTCATCCGCACATGCCGGAGTTTCTGCGGCTCTATCCGAAGGTCGATGTGGAGCTGTTGCTGGAAGACCGCCAGGTGGATCTGATCGACGACCATGTCGATCTGGCCATTCGCATCACGGATCGCCCACCGGCCGGACTGGTGGGGCGACAACTGCTGACCATCGACCATTTGCTCTGCGCCACGCCGCAGTATCTGGCCGAGCACGGGACTCCAACTCATCCCCACGACTTGCTCAACCACAGTTGCATTTACCTGGGCGAAACCCCGAGCGATGCGCGCTGGAAATTCAAGAAAGGCACCAAAGCCGTCACCGTCGGCGTGCGCGGCCGGTATGCGGCCAATCACACCGGCGTTCGTCTGGGTGCGGTGTTGCAGCACATCGGCATTGGCAGCCTGCCGTATTTCACCGCGCGTTATGCCCTGGAGCAGGGGCTGATCGTGCAGGTGTTGCCGGACTGGACGTTCCTGGCGTCGTACCACGGCGGATTGTGGTTACTGCACTCGCCGACGCGCTATCTGCCGCCGAAGTTGCGTGTGTTCATCGACTATCTGGTGGAGTGCCTGGAGAAAGAGCCGACCCTGAGCAAACCGGGAAAGTCTGGCGGTGCAAAACCGTTGGCCGAGTACGAATTGCCCGAGAGTGAAGGGTTGCTTTGACCTGATAAAAAAAGGCCCGCATGGATCACCATGCGGGCCTTTTTTATCGGGCGAAAATCAGTGCTTGCTGTCCTGGGCGGACATCGCCAACAGCTGTTTTTCCTGGTTCCAGTCGAACGGTTCGTCGTTCTGTTCGGCTTCGTAGCGGCGTTCTTCCAGCGCCTGATACATGTCGATTTCTTCGTCGGACAGGTAATGCAGGCAGTCGCCGGCGAAGAACCACAGCAGATCCCGCGGGATCAGGTGGGCAATTTGCGGGTAACGGGTAATCACTTGAGTCAGGATGTCCTGGCCCAGGTATTGGCTTTCGATCGGCTCGATCGGCAGGGATGCCAGCAGTTCGTCGAAACGCTCCAGGAACAGGGCATGGCTTTCTTCGGGAACCTGATCGGCCTCACCTACGGCGACCAGGATACTGCGCAGGTGGTCGAGCAAAACCAGATGATCGGCAACGACGTTGGACACGAGATAAGTCCTCAAGAGCAAAACGGGCGCGGGAGTATAAAGCCCCTGCGCCCGTTTTTCACTGATTGAAGGGATCAGCGGATTTTGCCGTCCGCCGGTTTCAGTTGCTCCTTGTCGAAATCATCGACATCGATCACCTTGCGCCGCGCCGCTTCGGCATCACGCAGGGTCTGGGCTTCCACGGCCTGCAACACCCCGGCCTCCAGTGCGGCATCGATGGCGTGTTCGCCGGCAACCGGTTTGACCTGACCGCTCTTGAGCGACGTGTGCAGCTTTTTGTGCAGCGGTTGCGCAGCGTTCAACTGATCGCAGGCGTGTTGCAGAGCACCGACCGCATCGTCGGCCGATTGCGGGCGATAGCAGCCGGCAAGCAGTTCTTCCAGCGCCGGATCGCCCTTGGCCCGGCCGATGACCGCAGCCACTTCGGCGCCGAGTCTGTCCGACGGGCCTTTGTGACGGCGACCGAACGGGAACACGATCACGCGCAGCAGGCAGCCAAAGACCCGGTTCGGGAAGTTGGTCAGCAGTTCATCCAACGCTTTTTCCGACTGGCCGAGGCTTTCTTCCATGGCCCATCGGAACAGCGGTTCCATGTACGCCGGGGAATCGAGGTCGTGGTAACGCTTGAGCGCCGCCGAGGCCAGATACAGGTTGCTCAGCACATCACCTAGACGCGCCGACAAACGCTCGCGCCGTTTCAGCTCGCCACCCAGCAGCATCATGCTCAGGTCGGCGAGCATGGCAAACGCGGCAGCCTGACGGTTGAGAGCGCGGAAGTAACCTTGGCTGAGCTTGTCTCCCGGTGCATGTTCGAAATGACCGAAGCCGAGGTTCAGCATCAGCGTGCTGGCGGCGTTGCTCACGGCAAATCCGATGTGCTTGAGCAGCAGGCCATCGAATTCCTTGAGCGCCTGGTCCTTGTCCTCGCGTCCGGCGAGGGCCATTTCCTTGAGCACGAACGGATGGCAGCGGATGGCGCCCTGGCCGAAGATCATCAGGTTGCGCGAAAGAATGTTCGCGCCTTCCACGGTGATGAAGATCGGCGCGCCGTTCCAGCTGCGGCCCAGGTAGTTGTTCGGGCCCATGATGATCGCCTTGCCGCCGTGCACGTCCATGGCGTGGCTGATGCACTCGCGACCGCGTTCGGTGAGGTGATATTTGAGGATCGCCGACAGCACAGAAGGTTTCTCGCCCAGATCCACCGCATTGGCAGTCAGCATCCGTGCGGCGTCCATCATCCAGGCGTTGCCGCCGATCCGCGCCATGGCTTCCTGAATGCCTTCGAACGCTGACAGTGGCACGTTGAACTGCTCGCGAATCTGCGCGTATTGCCCGGTCACCAGACTGGTGAACTTGGCCGCGCCGGTACCCACTGCCGGCAGCGAGATCGAACGCCCGACCGACAGGCAGTTCATCAGCATCATCCAGCCTTTGCCGAGCATGTCCTGGCCGCCGATGAGGTAGTCCAGCGGGATGAACACGTCCTTGCCGGAGTTGGGGCCGTTCATGAACGCGGCGCCCAGCGGCAGGTGGCGGCGACCGATTTCCACGCCGGGAGTATCGGTCGGGATCAGCGCGAGGCTGATGCCGAGGTCTTCTTTGTCGCCGAGCAGGTGATCCGGGTCATAGGCCTTGAAGGCCAGGCCGAGCAAGGTCGCGACCGGGCCGAGGGTGATGTAGCGTTTTTCCCAGTTCAGGCGCAGGCCGAGGGTTTCCTGGCCTTCCCATACGCCTTTGCAGATGATCCCGGTGTCGGGCATGGCGCCCGCGTCTGAACCGGCGAGCGGGCCGGTCAGCGCAAAGCACGGAATATCGTCGCCCCGGGCCAGCCGTGGCAGGTAATGATTGCGTTGTTCGTCGGTGCCGTAATGCAGCAGCAGTTCGGCCGGGCCGAGGGAGTTGGGCACCATCACGGTGGAGGCGAGGTCGCCGCTGCGGGTCGCCAGTTTCATCGCCACCTGGGAGTGGGCGTAGGCGGAAAAACCCTTGCCGCCGAACTCCTTGGGAATGATCAGGGCGAAGAAATCGTGTTCCTTGATGTGGGTCCAGGCTTCGGCCGGCAAGTCCATCGACTGGCCGATCTGCCAGTCGGTGACCATCGCGCAGAGTTCTTCGGTCGGGCCGTCGATGAACGCCTGTTCCTCTTCGCTCAGTTGCACCTTGGGATAGGACAGCAGCTTGTCCCAGTCCGGGCGGCCGCTGAACAGTTCGCCGTCCCACCACACCGTGCCGGCGTCGATCGCGTCGCGTTCGGTCTGCGACATCGGTGGCAGGGTTTTCTGGAACCAGCTGAACAGCGGCGCGGTGAAGTGTTTGCGGCGCAGGTCAGGCAGCAGCAGCGGGGCGGCCACCAGGGCCAATACGACCCAGAAAATCAGCAGCAACCAGCCCGGTGCGTGGCTGAAAATCCCCATCGCCAACAGGTAAGCGGCCACGATGCCCAGTGCCGGCAGCGGGGCGATGCGCCGATGGGCCAGATACGCCACGCCGACGATCAGAACCAGTATCCACAACAACAGCATATTTAATCCTCCGTGAACCAGGGCGACGAACCGACCCACCAGAGCTTAGACGGCATCTGCAAAACGGGGCGGTCAGAGCAAGGTGATTGAAATCGTGGGAAACCCCGGATGTCTTTTGTAGGTTCGGTGGGCAACACGCGTGGGAAATCGTTCGCAGCTTCCGCGTCTTTGCGTGCATGTTTGGCCGAAACGTCGTTATCTCTGTGCTGAACCTCTCGCTAGACTCGGGGCTCAATCAGGAGAATGTCGTCATGCACGAGTATCTGAGCCCCGGCCGCTTCATCGATAGTGACCACCCCTCGGTGGTGGAGTTCGCCGAGCAGCACCGTGGTGCTAGTCGCGATCGGCTCGCGCAGGCGATCAGTCTTTATTACGCAGTGCGCGAGGCGGTGCGTTACAACATGTACACCTTCAGCCGCGACCCGCAGACCTTGCGCGGCAGCTACGCGCTGGCGGCGGGTGAAAGTTATTGCGTGCCCAAGGCCACGTTGCTCGCCGGTTGCGCGCGCCATTGCGGGATCCCCGCGCGCATCGGTCTGGCGGATGTGAAAAATCATCTGTCGACGCCGCGTCTGCTTGAACTGCTGAGAAGCGAAGTGTTCGCCATGCATGGTTATACTGAGCTGTTTCTCAATGATCGCTGGGTCAAAGCCACCCCCGCGTTCAACCAGAAGCTCTGCGAAATGTTCAACGTTGCACCGCTGGAATTCGACGGCATGAACGACAGCGTTTTCCACCCGTACAACAGCGATGGCGCGCTGCTGATGGAGTACCTCGTCGATCACGGCCAGTTCGCTGATGTACCGGAATCTTTTTTCTTCGAACATCTGCAGAAATGTTATCCGCACCTGTTCAACGATCAGCAGACGCCCCTGTCCAGTGACATGCGCGGTGATGTCGGCCGCTTCTGATCCGGCGTATGCTGCCTGCCCATTTACTGGAAAAGAGGCGGACATGCTGAAGATCTGGGGTCGCAAGAATTCGTCGAATGTCAGAAAACCGTTGTGGGCGGCCGAAGAGCTCGGGCTGGCCTACGAGGCCATCGATGCCGGTGGCGCGTTTGGTGTGGTCGACACGCCGGAGTATCGGGCGATGAACCCGAACGGGCGGGTGCCGGTGATTCAGGACGACGGTTTCGTGTTGTGGGAATCGAATGCCATCGTGCGTTACCTGCTGGCAAAACATGCGGCCGATACCTCGTGGTACCCGGCGGATCCGCAGACCCGCGCCACCGCCGACAAGTGGATGGACTGGACGACTTCCAGTTTCGCAGGGCCGTTTCGCACGGTGTTCTGGGGCGTTTTGCGTACCCCGGCAGACAAGCAGGACTGGCCGGCAATCCATGCGGCGATCAAGGAGTGCGACAGCTTGCTGGCGATGGCCGATCAGGCGCTGAAGCACCAGCCGTATCTGTCCGGGAGTGAAATCGGCATGGGCGATATCCCGCTCGGCAGTTTCATTTATGCCTGGTTCGAGATGCCGATCGAGCGCGCGCCACAGCCCAATCTCGAAGCCTGGTACGCGCGGTTGAAGCAGCGTCCGGCGTATCAGAAAGCCGTCATGACCGCGTTGACTTAATACCTACTATCGACACACTTGACTGTACTTGTGCGGCGACGGCAAGCACCATTGCGCTCGAGCGCTGCGGTTGTCTTCCTCGCCGCCGGCTTTTTATCAGTCCTTTTTTCCTTACTGGGTGCGTAAATCCGATATGAGTTCCGCTCTGTCCATCCGGCAGCTAACCAAAACCTACGGCAACGGGTTCCAGGCCTTGAGTGGTATCGATCTGGACGTCGCCGAAGGTGACTTCTTCGCCTTGCTCGGCCCCAACGGCGCCGGCAAATCCACGACCATCGGCATTCTCTCGACCCTGGTCAACAAGACCAGCGGCACCGTGAACATCTTCGGCCACGACCTGGACAAGAACCCGGCGGCGCTCAAGCGCTCCATCGGCGTGGTGCCCCAGGAGTTCAACTTCAACCAGTTCGAAAAGACTTTCGACATCGTCGTGACCCAGGCGGGTTACTACGGCATTCCGGCGAAGGTCGCCAAGGAACGCGCCGAGCAATACCTGACCCAGCTCGGTCTTTGGGACAAGCGCGATGTGCCGTCGCGTTCGCTGTCCGGCGGCATGAAGCGTCGCTTGATGATCGCGCGGGCGCTGGTGCATGAACCGCGTCTGTTGATCCTCGATGAACCGACCGCCGGCGTCGACATCGAACTGCGTCGCTCGATGTGGACGTTCCTCACCGAACTGAACCAGAAAGGCATCACCATCATCCTCACCACGCACTATCTGGAAGAGGCTGAGCAGTTGTGCCGCAACATCGGAATCATCGACCACGGCACCATTGTCGAGAACACCAGCATGCGTCAGCTGCTCGGCCAGTTGCATGTGGAGACCTTCCTGCTGGACCTGAAGAACGACCTGAGTGCCGCGCCGCAACTGGCGGGTTATCCAGCGCGTCTGCTGGACGGCCATACCCTGGAAGTCCAGGTCGACAAGTCCGTGGGCATTACCGCGCTGTTCGGCCAACTGGCCCTGCAGAACATCGAAGTGCTGAGCCTGCGCAATAAAACCAATCGCCTCGAGGAGCTGTTCGTGTCCCTGGTGGAGAAAAATCTGTCGAAGGTGGCGGTATGAGTTCCGAGCTGCGCCCCAACCTCGTTGCCCTCAACACCATCGTTTACCGCGAAGTCAGACGCTTCACCCGGATCTGGCCGCAGACCCTGCTGCCGCCGGCGATCACCATGGTTTTGTACTTCGTGATCTTCGGTAACCTGATCGGCCGGCAGATCGGCGACATGGGTGGCTTCACCTACATGGAGTACATCGTGCCGGGTCTGATCATGATGTCGGTGATCACCAACTCCTACGGCAACGTGGTGTCGAGCTTCTTCGGCAGCAAGTTCCAGCGCTCCATCGAAGAACTGATGGTGTCGCCGGTGTCGCCGCACACGATCCTGATCGGTTACACGATCGGTGGCGTCTTGCGAGGCCTGATGGTGGGTGTGATCGTGACGATTCTGTCGTTGTTCTTCACCCATTTGCAGGTACACCACCTCGGTGTCACGGTGCTGGTGGTGGTGCTGACGGCAACGATCTTCTCATTGCTGGGTTTCATCAACGCGGTGTTTGCGCGCAACTTCGATGACATCTCGATCATCCCGACCTTCGTGCTGACCCCGCTGACCTACCTCGGTGGCGTGTTCTATTCGATCACCTTGCTGCCGCCGTTCTGGCAGACCGTGTCGCTGGCCAACCCGGTGCTGCATATGGTCAACGCCTTCCGTTACGGCATCCTCGGTGTGTCGGACATTCGCATCGGTATCGCGATCACCTTCATGCTGGTGGCGACCGTGGTGCTGTATTTCGGTTGTGCGCGGCTGCTGGTGAGCGGGCGCGGCATGCGCACCTGATCCCTTCAATGCTGCAATGAAAAACGGCCTCCCACAGTGGAGGCCGTTTTGCATTCACGCCTGACGTCTTTTCTTGCGTCGCGCCCATTGCCGGGCCACCCACCAGCGCCAGTACATCATCACCAGACAATAGGCGAGGGCGCCCAGTGCCAGCCCGACCACCACCGAACCCAGCAGGAACGGTTGCCACAAGGTCGAGAGCTCGCCGCTGATCCATTCCCAGGTCAATTCGTCTGGGAGCGTGCGGGCGGGCACATCCATCAGCCAGGCCCCGGCCTGATACGTGCAGAAGAACACCGCCGGCATGGTGATCGGATTGGTCAGCCAGACCAGACTGACGGCAATCGGCATGTTGCCGCGCACCATGATCGCGAGGACGGCGGCCACCAGCATTTGCGCGGGAATCGGCAGGAACGCGGCGAACAGGCCAACGGCCATGGCGCGGGCCACCGAGTGACGGTTGAGGTGCCAGAGGTTCGGGTCATGCAGCAACGTACCGAGAAAGCGTAAGGATTTGTGTTCCCTGATGCTCGTCGGGTCGGGCATGTAACGTTTGAATAAGCGCCGGGGCATAAGGCTTCTCGGTCGGTTAAGGCGGCAAGTATGTCTGGATTCTACGAACCGCCCATTCAGACTTTGTGACAATTGATAACGACGCCCTTGCCCCGCAACCGCTATGCCTGAGGGTGGGACTCTCAAGGACGGGCTTATGCGCACAGGGATGATGGCGCTGGCGGTCGGTCTGCTGGCTCCGGTTTTTTTACCGGCCTTGCCGCCGGTCGGGTTATTGCTGCTGTTGCCGTGGGTGGCGCTGATGCTGCTGCCGTTTCGCAGCTATCCACTGGCTTTTTTACTGCTTGGATTCACATGGGCGAGTTTCAACGCGCAGTTGGCGTTGAATGATCGACTGCCTTCCCGGCTGGATGGCGAAACGCGCTGGGTGGAAGGACGGGTCGTCGGCTTGCCGCAGAATGCCGAGGGCGTCGTGCGCTTCGAACTGGCCGATGCGCGCTCGCGTCACGAGAAACTGCCGTCGCTGATGCGTCTGGCGTGGTACGCCGGGCCTGAGATCAAAAGTGGCGAACGCTGGCGACTGGCGGTCAAGCTCAAGCGTCCCGGCGGCCTGCTCAATCCGGATGCGTTCGATTACGAAGCCTGGCTGCTGGCGCAGCGCATCGGTGCCACCGGGACGGTGAAAGATGGCCAGCGTCTGGCGCCGGCGCAGTGGGCCTGGCGCGACAGTATTCGCCAGCGCCTGCTTGCGGTGGATGCCCAGGGACGTAACGGCGCCCTGGCTGCGTTGGTCCTCGGTGATGGTTCGGGTCTCGGCCGCGAAGACTGGCAGATATTGCAGGACACCGGCACCGTGCATCTGCTGGTGATTTCCGGTCAGCACATCGGGCTGTTGGCTGCGTTGATGTATGCGCTGGTCGTCGGGCTGGTGCGGGTCGGGATCTGGCCGTTGCGTTGGCCCTGGCTGCCCTGGGCGTGTGGTCTGGCGTTCGCGGCGGCGCTGGGTTACGGACTGCTGGCCGGGTTCGACGTGCCGGTACGGCGAGCCTGCGTGATGGTTGCGCTGGTGCTGTTGTGGCGTTTGCGCTTCCGCCACCTCGGCGCATGGTGGCCATTGCTGTTGGCGTTCGACGGCGTGTTGTTGATGGATCCGCTGGCCAGCCTGCGCCCGGGGTTGTGGCTGTCGTTCGTGGCGGTGGCTGTGTTGATCTTCACCTTCGGCGGCCGTCTGGGGCCGTGGCGCTGGTGGCAGACCTGGACGCGCGCGCAGTGGCTGATCGCGATTGGTTTGTGCCCGGTGCTGCTGGCGCTGAGCCTGCCGATCAGTCTCAGCGGGCCGCTGGCCAATCTGCTGGCGGTGCCATGGGTCAGTTTTGCGGTGCTGCCGCCAGCGTTGCTGGGCACATTGTTGCTGCCGATCCCTTATGTCGGGGAAGGGCTGCTGTGGCTGGCGGGCGGACTGATCGATGGATTGTTCCGGGCGCTGGCCCTGATTGCCGGGCGGTGGCCGGCGTGGATTGCGGCGTCGATGCCGGGATGGGTTCTGGCGCTGGGTTGCATCGGTGCACTGCTGTTATTGCTGCCCCGAGGCGTACCCCTGCGCCTCTTAGGCTGGCCATTGCTGCTGGTGCTGGCATTTCCGCCTCGGGAACGCCTGTCCGAAGGCGTGGCCGATGTCTGGCAACTGGACGTCGGTCAGGGCCTGGCGATTCTGATCCGCACCCGGCATCACACCTTGCTGTACGACAGTGGCCCGCGTTTCGGCGACTTCGACCTCGGCGAGCGAGTGGTGCTGCCGGCATTGCGCAAACTGGGCGTGGAACACCTCGACCTGATGCTGCTCAGCCATGCCGATGCCGATCATGCAGGTGGCGCACTCGCGGTGGCGAAAGGATTGCCGGTCAGTCGGGTCATCAGCGGCGATCCGTCGGGGCTAGCCGAAGCGCTGAACGCCGAGGCTTGTGAAAGTGGTCGGCAATGGCAGTGGGACGGCGTGGCCTTTCATCTATGGCAGTGGACCGACGCCCATGACAGCAACCAGCGTTCCTGCGTGTTGCAGATCGAAGCCAATGGCGAACGGTTGCTGCTGAGCGGTGACATCGACAGCGCCGCCGAACGGGACCTGCTCAACAGCGCACTGGCAGTTCATACCCAATGGCTACAAGCCCCGCACCATGGCAGCCGCAGTTCTTCGTCGATGGCCTTGCTCAAGGCTTTGCAGCCACAGGCCGTGCTGATTTCCCGAGGGCAGGGCAATTCGTTCGGCCACCCGCACCCGACGGTCATCGCCCGCTACCGCAAACAGGGCATACAAATCCATGACAGCGCCGAGCAGGGTGCCATTCATCTGCAACTGGGGCGGTTTCAGCCGGCCCGGTCGATGCGTCAACAACGCCGGTTCTGGCGCGACCCGCCGTTGCCGGGGGCGAAGTACCGTTGAGCACGGTCGTCGGGGCGACGAGTCTTTATCGCGAACCGGTATGGTAAAGTGGCGCACTTTTTCGAGGGGGCTGTCACTGTGTGGGAATTGGTCAAATCCGGCGGCTGGATGATGTTGCCGATCATTCTGAGTTCCATCGCCGCCATGGCGATCGTCGCCGAGCGCCTGTGGACCCTGCGCGCCAGTCGCGTCACCCCTGAGCATCTGCTGGGTCAGGTCTGGGTCTGGATCAAGGACAAGCAGCTCAACAAGGAAAAACTCAAGGAATTGCGCGCCAACTCGCCGCTGGGTGAAATCCTCGCCGCGGGCCTCGCCAACTCCAAGCATGGTCGCGAGATCATGAAAGAGTGCATTGAAGAAGCCGCCGCCCGGGTCATCCACGAGCTGGAACGCTACGTCAACGCGCTGGGCACCATCGCTGCCATGTCGCCGCTGCTGGGTCTGCTGGGTACGGTGCTGGGCATGATCGACATCTTCAGTGCCTTCACCGGCGCCGGCATGACCACCAACGCTTCGGTCCTGGCCGGCGGTATTTCCAAGGCCCTGATCACCACCGCAGCGGGCCTGATGGTCGGTATTCCGGCGGTGTTCTTCCACCGTTTCCTGCAACGCCGCATCGATGAACTGGTGGTGGGCATGGAACAGGAAGCGATCAAACTGGTGGAAGTGGTGCAGGGCGACCGTGACGTCGATCTGGCCGGGGGCAAAGCGTGAAATTCCGTCGCAAGCCCCGGGAAACCATCGACATCAACCTCGCGTCGCTGATTGACGTGGTGTTCATCCTGTTGCTGTTTTTCGTCGTGACCACCACCTTCACCCGCGAAACCCAGTTGCGCGTCGATCTGCCGGAAGCGGTCAGCGGTTCGCCGGCCGAGGATCAGCAGGTCAAGCAACTGGACGTGGCCATCAGCGCCGAAGGCGTGTTCTCGGTGAACAACAAGATTCTGCCGAAGAACGATCTGGCGACCCTGATGGAAGCCATGCAGAAAGAAGCCAACGGCGACACCAATATGCCGTTGTCAATCAGTGCTGACGGCAAGACTCAGCACCAATCCGTGATCACCGCCATGGACGCGGCCGGCAAGCTCGGTTTCAGCCATCTGCGCATGACCACGGTCGAGGCGGCGCCCAAATCCTGATGGCCATGTCCGATCGTCTGCTCGCCGCGTGGTACCACGGGCACCCGGCCCTGACGCTGTTGCGGCCGTTGGAGTGGCTGTACCGCCGCGTCGTGGCCGGCAAGCGTCAGCGTTTTCTCGACGGCGAAGGTGAGATCTATCAGTCACCGGTGCCGGTGATCGTGGTTGGCAATATCACCGTTGGCGGCACCGGCAAGACGCCGATGATCCTGTGGTTGATCGAGCACTGCCGACGCCACGGGCTGCGGGTCGGTGTGGTCAGTCGTGGTTACGGCGCCAAACCGGCGCAACTGCCATGGCGAGTCCAAGCCGATCAGACTGCCGACATCGCCGGCGACGAACCACTGCTGATCGTGCAGCGCACCGGCGTACCGCTGATGATCGACCCCGATCGCAGCGCCGCCGTCAGAGCCCTGCTGGACAGCGAGCCGCTGGACCTGATCCTGTCCGATGACGGCATGCAGCATTACCGCCTCGCGCGGGATCTGGAACTGGTGCTGATCGACGCCGCCCGAGGGCTTGGCAACCGGCGCTGTCTGCCCGCCGGCCCCCTGCGCGAACCGGCAGAGCGCCTGCAAAGCGTTGACGGTGTGCTGTTCAACGGCGCCCTTGAGGACCGCGACGGCGGATTCGCTTTCCGCCTCAAGCCGTCGGCGCTGGTCAATCTGCGCAGCGGCGAACGCCGGCCGCTCGATCATTTTCCGCCCGGTCAGGCCGTGCACGCGGTAGCCGGGATCGGCAATCCGCAACGTTTCTTCAATACCCTCGAAGCGCTAGACTGGCGGCCTGTGCCCCACGCGTTTGCCGACCACGCCGAATACAGCGTGCAGGCCTTGAGTTTCACGCCGTCATTGCCAGTGGTGATGACTGAGAAGGACGCGGTGAAGTGCCGTGCCTTCGCCGCCGACGACTGGTGGTATCTGACGGTCGATGCCGTGCCGTCGCCGGCCTTCGTGGCCTGGTTCGACACGCAGTTGATGCGCCTGTTGCCGGATCGTCTTTTGCCTTAATCCGTTTTTATCCAGGGAATGTTCATGGACACCAAATTGCTCGATATCCTCGCCTGCCCGGTCTGCAAAGGCCCGCTCAAACTCAGCGCCGACAAGACCGAACTGATCAGCAAGGGCGCCGGTCTGGCGTACCCGATCCGCGACGGCATCCCGGTCATGCTGGAAAGCGAAGCCCGTACCCTGACCACCGACGAGCGTCTGGATAAATGACCACCGCCTTCACCGTTGTCATCCCGTCGCGTTACGCCTCGACCCGCCTGCCGGGCAAGCCGCTGCTGGACATCGCCGGCAAGCCGATGATCCAGCACGTCTGGGAGCAGGCGAGCAAAAGCAGCGCCAGCCGTGTGGTGGTGGCGACCGACGATGCGCGGATTGTCGAGGCCTGCAAGGCCTTCGGCGCCGAAGTGGTGCTGACCCGTGAAGATCACAACTCCGGCACCGATCGTCTGGCTGAAGTGGCTGCCAAGCTGGGTCTGGAGCCGGTTGCCATCGTGGTCAACGTGCAGGGTGACGAACCGCTGATCCCGCCGAGCGTGATCGATCAGGTCGCCGCCAACCTCGCGGCCCACACCGAAGCGCGCATGGCCACCTTGGCCGAGCCGATCGAAGACGTGGAAACCTTGTTCAACCCGAACGTGGTCAAGGTCGTCAGCGACCTCAACGGTCTGGCGCTGACCTTCAGTCGCGCGACCCTGCCATGGGCTCGCGATGCGTTCGCCAAGCGCCGCGACGTGCTGCCGGAAGGCGTACCGTATCGTCGCCACATCGGCATCTATGCCTACCGCGCCGGTTTCCTTCAGGACTTTGTGAGCTGGGGCCCGTGCTGGCTGGAAAACACCGAATCCCTCGAACAACTGCGTGCCCTGTGGCACGGCGTGCGGATTCATGTGGCTGACGCGTTGATCGCGCCGCCGACCGGGGTCGACACCGCCGAAGACCTCGAGCGCGTCCGTCGCCTGCTGGAGGCCTGATGCGCGTTCTGTTCGTGTGCCTGGGCAACATCTGCCGTTCGCCCACCGCCGAAGGCGTTTTGCGCCACAAGTTGCGCGAAGCGGGGCTGGCGGATCAGGTCGAAGTGGCCTCTGCCGGCACCGGTGACTGGCACGTCGGCAATCCGCCGGACAAGCGCAGTCAGGCTGCGGCCAAGCTGCGCGGTTATGACCTGTCGGCGCAACGCGCGCAGCAGGTCAGCCGCGCCGATTTCGCCAGTTACGACCTGATCCTTGCCATGGACAACAGCAACCTGCGCAACC
Organism: Pseudomonas sp. B7; assembly: GCF_016735645.1. Lineage (NCBI taxonomy): Bacteria > Pseudomonadati > Pseudomonadota > Gammaproteobacteria > Pseudomonadales > Pseudomonadaceae > Pseudomonas > Pseudomonas sp. B7. Next base: position 328,395 of record NZ_JAERRE010000001.1, on the reverse strand, counting down.
TCAAGGCCTTGCAACCGTCCACCGGCAAGGCCGAGCTGGACCTGTTTCTGCGCCGCTATGCAGGCGTGGTCGACGAGGTGCCGGATCCGTACTACGACGGCGATCAGGGTTTCGAGCAGGTGCTGGATCTGATCGAGCGTGCCTGCGATCAGTTGCTGATCGAAGTGAAGGGGCGGTTATGAGTTTGCAGGTACAGCCGCAGGTTTCCCTGAAACCCTTCAATACCTTCGGCGTCGACGTTCGCGCGCAGCTGTTTGCCGAAGCCCACAGCGACGCCGATGTGCGCGAAGCCCTGGCATATGCGAGTGCCCATGATGTGCCGTTGCTGGTGATCGGCGGCGGCAGCAATCTGTTGCTCACGGCGGACATCCCGGCGCTGGTGCTGCGCATGGCCAGCCGTGGCATCCGCGTCATCAGCGACGACGGCAACCGCGTGGTGATCGAAGCCGAAGCTGGCGAGCCGTGGCACCCGTTCGTGCAGCACACGCTGGCGCAGGGTTTTTCCGGGCTGGAGAATCTCAGTCTGATCCCCGGCACTGTCGGCGCCGCGCCGATGCAGAACATCGGTGCCTACGGTGTCGAGATCAAGGATGTGTTCGCCGGCCTGACGGCGCTGGATCGCCAGACCGGCGAGCTGCGTGACTTCAGTCTGGAGGAGTGCCGGTTCGCCTACCGCGACAGCGTGTTCAAACAGCAGCCGGGTCGTTGGTTGATCCTGCGAGTGCGCTTCGCATTGAATCGAGTCGCGCATCTGCACCTGGAATACGGCCCGGTGCGGCAGCGCCTGACCGAGCAGGGCATCGAGCAGCCGACGCCGACGGATGTCAGCCGCGCCATTTGCAGCATCCGCAGTGAAAAACTGCCGGATCCGGCGGTGCTCGGCAATGCCGGCAGCTTCTTCAAGAACCCGCTGGTGTCGGCGGCCGTGGTCGCACAGATCAAGGCGCAGCACCCGGATCTGGTGGCCTACGCGCAACCGGACGGGCAGATGAAACTCGCGGCCGGCTGGTTGATCGAGCGAGCGGGCTGGAAAGGTTTCCGCGAGGCCGATGCCGGCGTGCATAAATTGCAGGCGCTGGTGCTGGTCAACTACGGCGCGGCGACCGGGCTGCAATTGCTCGATCTGGCCCAGCGCATCCAGAAAGACATTGCAGAACGTTTCAATGTCGAGCTGGAAATGGAGCCCAATCGCTATTGAGGCTACGCTTTCAAGTCTGGACTCAAAGCCCTGCACTATTTAAAAAAGTGCAGGGCTTTTTTGTTAATCGCGGGTTAACGTAGCCAGCTAACGATACCAGTCATTTGCTTCACCAAAGGCCCGGTGCAGACGTTCCCGTCGGTACAAGAGAGCCTGATTAGCCTGAGCCGATCTGCGCGAACCACTACCGTCCCTGCGGTGGCAGATGGCTCGACCCCATAACCTCCAAGAATATGCGGGCGTGCCCATGATTACCCTGAAACTCAATGGTCAAGATCATCCACTCGATGTCACCGAGGACATGCCACTGTTGTGGGCGATCCGTGACGTCGCTGGCTACAACGGCACCAAGTTCGGCTGCGGCATGGGCCTGTGCGGTGCATGCACCATTCATATCGACGGCGCGCCGGCGCGCAGTTGCATCACCCCGATCGGTTCGGTGGTCGGGCAGAACGTGACCACCATCGACAACCTGCATGCCGACCCGGTCGGTCAGATCGTCCAGCAAGCCTGGCTCGACACCGCCGTGGCCCAATGCGGTTACTGCCAGGGCGGGCAGATCATGTCCGCCACCGCGTTGCTCAAGACCAACCCGAACCCGAGCGACGAGCAGATCGAAGAGGCGATGGTCGGCAACATCTGCCGCTGCGGCACCTACAACCGGATCAAGACCGCGATCCGTCAGGCATCCACTCACCTGAAGGAGGCCAAGGCATGAGCCGTCTACCGAACGATTTCGCCCTGAGCAACCTGAGCCGTCGGGGCTTCCTCAAGGGCGTCGGCGCCACCGGGGCGTTGGTGCTGGCGGCGAGCTGGGGCTGGCAGGATGCGCTGGCCGAAGACAAATCGAAGCAGTTCGGCGCCGACGGCATGCCCAACGGCTGGATCGACGATCCGAAGGTCTACGTCAGCATTGCCGCCGACGGCACGGTGACCGTGGTCTGTAACCGTTCGGAAATGGGCCAGGGCGTGCGCACCAGCCTGACCATGGTGGTTGCCGATGAGCTGGAAGCCGACTGGGCGCACGTCAAGGTTCAGCAGGCGCCGGGTGATGAAGTGCGCTTCGGCAACCAGGACACTGACGGCTCGCGCAGCATGCGTCACTGGTACGAACCGATGCGCCGTTGCGGCGCCGCCGCCCGGACCATGCTGGAACAAGCGGCCGCCGCCCAGTGGAAGGTGCCGGTCGGCGAATGCCGCGCGCAACTGCATAAAGTCATTCACACACCGTCCGGACGCGAGCTGGGTTACGGTGAGCTGGCCGCTGCGGCCAGTGCGCTGACGGTGCCGGCCCGTGACAGCCTGCGGCTAAAGCAGCCGTCGGAATTCCGCTATATCGGCAAGGAAGGTACCAAAGCCATCGACGGTGCCGACATCGTCAATGGTCGCGCGGTTTACGGGGCTGACGTGCATTTCGACGGCATGCTGTTTGCGGTGATTGCGCGTCCGGCGGTGTACGGTGGCAAGGTCAAATCGGTGGACGACAGCGCCGCGCTGAAAGTGCCGGGCGTCCTCAAAGTCATCCAGATCGAGCCTCGGCCATTGCCTTCCGAATTCCAGCCATTGGGCGGCGTGGCCGTGGTGGCCAGCAACACCTGGGCGGCATTGAAGGGCCGTGAAGCGCTGAAGATCGAGTGGGACGATGGCCCGAACGCCACGTATGACTCGGTCGCCTATCGCAAAGAGATCGAAGCCGCTTCGCTGAAACCGGGCAAAGTGGTGCGCAATACCGGTGACATCGACAAAGCCATCGGCAGCGCCGCCAGCACGCTGGAAGCCTCTTATTACTTGCCGCATCTGGCCCAGGCACCGATGGAGCCGATGGTCGCCATCGCCCGTTACAAGGATGGCACCTGCGAGGCCTGGGCACCGAGCCAGGCGCCGCAGGTCACCCGCGAGCGGATCGCCGAACGCCTGGGGCTGCCGTTCGATAACGTCACCTTCAATGTCACGCTGTTGGGCGGTGGCTTCGGCCGCAAGTCCAAACCGGACTTCGTCGTTGAAGCGGCCGTGCTCGCCAAGGAATTTCCTGGCAAAGCCGTGCGCGTGCAATGGACTCGGGAAGACGACATCCACAATTCGTATTTCCACACGGTGTCCGCCGAATACCTCAAGGCCGGTCTGGGCAAGGACGGCTTGCCGTCCGCCTGGCTGCACCGCACGGTGGCGCCGAGCATCACCGCGCTGTTTGCGCCGGGCATGAACCACGAGGCCGCATTCGAACTGGGCATGGGCTTTACCAACATGGCCTACGCGATTCCCAACGTGCGCCTGGAAAACCCTGAGGCCACGGTGCATACGCGGGTCGGCTGGTATCGCTCGGTGTCGAACATTCCCCATGGTTTTGCGATCCAGAGTTTCGTCGACGAACTGGCGCACAAGGCCAAGGAAGATCCGCTCAAGTACCAGATCAAACTGCTCGGCCCGGATCGGCAGATCGACCCACGCACGCTCAGTGAAGAATGGAATTACGGCGAATCCCCCGAGCGTTATCCGATCGACACCGGGCGCATGCGCACCGTGCTGGAAACGGCAGCCAAGGCAGCGGGTTGGGGTCGTCAACTGCCCAAGGGTCGTGGTCTCGGATTGGCCGTGCATTACAGCTTCGTCACCTACGTGGCGGCGGTGATCGAAGTCGAGGTCAAGGACGACGGCACGCTGATCGTGCACAAGGCCGATATCGCCGTGGATTGCGGCCCGCAGATAAACCCCGAGCGCATCCGTTCGCAGTTCGAAGGCGCCTGTGTGATGGGCCTGGGCAACGCGGTGTGGGGCGAAATCAGCTTCAAGGACGGCAAGGTGCAGCAAGACAACTTCCATATGTATGAAGTGGCGCGCATGTCGCTGGCGCCGAAGGAAGTTGCGGTGCATCTGGTGACGCCGCCGGGCGAGGTGCCGTTGGGCGGTGTCGGTGAGCCGGGCGTACCGCCGATTGCGCCGGCGCTGTGCAACGCGATCTTCGCTGCCACCGGTCAGCGCATCCGTAACCTGCCGGTGCGTTACCAGTTGCAGGGCTGGCAGAAGGCGCAAGCGTGATGGACAGCGCCGATCTGAATGTCCTGCGCAGTGTGCTCGAATGGCGTCGCGCCGGGCAGCGAGTGATGTTGTTCAGCGTGGTGCAGACCTGGGGCACCGCGCCCCGAGCGCCCGGCGCAATGCTCGCGTTGCGCGAAGATGGCGTGGTGATCGGCTCGGTGTCCGGCGGTTGCGTCGAGGACGATCTGATCGCCCGGCTGCACGACGGACGGATTCCCGCCGACGGGCCGCCGGTGCAGTTGATTACCTACGGCGTGACGCAGGAAGAGGCGGCGCGTTTCGGCCTGCCGTGCGGCGGTACTCTGCGCCTGACTGAGGAGCGAGTCGGCGATCCGGCGTGGGTCGCCGAGTTGCTGGATCGCTGCGAAGCCCACGAAATCGTCGCTCGCGAGCTGAACATCGGCACTGGTGAGGTGGTGCTGCGACCGGCCGGCAAGAGCGACGCCTTGAGTTTCGACGGCCAGACTTTGCGTGCCATTTACGGCCCGCGCTGGCGCCTGCTGTTGATCGGCGCCGGGCAGTTGTCGCGGTACGTGGCCGAGATGGCGCGGCTGCTGGATTTCGAAGTGCTGATCTGTGATCCGCGCACCGAATTCGTCTATGGCTGGGAAGAGCAGCATGGGCGGTTTGTCCCCGGCATGCCGGATGAAGCGGTGCTGAATATCCAGACCGATGAGCGCACGGCGATTGTCGCGCTGACTCACGATCCACGTCTGGACGACATGGCGCTGCTCACGGCGCTCGACTCCAAAGCGTTCTACGTCGGTGCGCTCGGCTCGCGGATCAACAGCCGCAAGCGTCGGGAAAATCTCGCTGAGCTAGGCTTGTCAGAAGCGGCCATCGCCCGTTTGCACGGGCCGATCGGTTTGCATATTGGCAGCCATTCCCCGGCGGAAATCGCCCTGTCGCTGTTGGCGGAAATCGTCGCGATCAAGAATGGTGTCGAGCTCAAGCAGAAGAAGACAGTGGAGAGTGTATGAGCCGATCCATCGGAGTGATTGTGCTGGCAGCGGGCGAGGGCAGCCGCTTTCGCAAAGTGGCGGGCGCCGACAAGGACAAGCTGCTGGCCGATTGCACCGGGCGCGATGGCGCGGTGCGTTCGGTTATCGAGCAGGTGCTGGTGAATCTGCCGGCGAGCCTTGATCAGCGAGTGCTGGTAACGACCGAGGCGCGACCGCAGGCGATGCGCATGGCGCAGGCTTACGGGTGTGACATTGTCGCGATCGAGTCCATGGGAATGGGCGATAGCATCGCGGCGGGTGTGGCGGCTTGCCCGGATGCCGATGGCTGGCTGATTGTGCTGGGGGATATGCCGTTCATCCTGCCGTCGAGTATTGAGCGGGTCGTGGCGGCGATTGCCGAGGATGCGGTCAGCGTACCGACGTTGAACGGTGATTATGGGCATCCGGTCGGGTTTGGTCGCTCGTTCGCCGCAGGATTGATGGCATTGTCCGGTGATCGGGGCGCGCGGCCGTTGTTCGCCCAAGGGCGGGTGATTGAAGTCGCGGTGGATGATCCGGGTGTGTTGTGGGATATCGATGTGCCCGACGCGCTGGTTTTCCCGCCGTCCTGATAAAACCTTGAGATATAAAAAAGCCCCGCCTGGATCACCAGACGGGGCTTTTTAGTGGCTTCTGGAATCAGACGAGGGGTTTAGGCTCGTGTTCTTTTTCCTGAGCCTCTGCGTGTTGCTCGACCGCTTCCTGAACGGAGCGTGGTGCTTCGGCAATCACGGCTTCAACGGCCACTTCCTCAGCGACCGGGGCAGGAGCCGCCTCGACCACTTCGGCAGCTGGAGCAGCAGCGGCGGCAGCGGCAGCCAGTTCGGCTTCCTTCTGCAGACGCTCTTCTTCACGCTTGCGACGACGCACTTCACGCGGGTCGTTCGGCGCGCGGCCGCTTGGGGTCAGGGCGCTGACCGGAGCAGCTTCAACCACAGGGGCTGGCGCTTCGGCAACCACTGGCGCCTCGATGACCGGTGCTTCTGCGACAGGAGTCGGTTCGGCAACCACCACTGGCTCGGCAGCCTTGGCTTCTTCAACAACAGGCGCTTCAACCACTGGCGCTGGTGTTTCAGTGACAGCCGGCTCGGCGACCCAGTTGAACGCGGTCTGTTCTTCGCGAACTTCACGCACTGTTTCGGTCACGGTTTCAGCGACGGTTTCGACAACCGACTCTTCAACTACGGCTGGTGCTTCGAAGGTCACCGCTGGTTCGGCAGCTGCTTCAACCTGAGGCTGAGCTTCGCGAACCGGAGCCACTTCGACTTCCGGAGCGGCAGCTGCTTCTACCGGAGTGGTTGCTTCAACAACCGGCGCTTCTACTGGAGCAGTTTCCAGGGTTGCAGCGGTGGCGCGTTCAGCTTGCTCGTGGGCCTGAGCTTCAGCCGGAGCGCTGATCACGGTGCTGGCAACAGCAGCGGTAACAGCCAGACCAGCAGCCAGATCGGCAGTGCTTGGCGCCTGGGCGTTTTCGCCGGACTCGGACTCCTCCGAACCTTCGATCACGTTGCCGTTGGCATCACGCTGACGCTCGCGACGGTTGCTGCGACGACGCTGACCACGGGAGCGGCGGCGTGGACGATCGCCTTCGGCGTTCTCCGAACCGTCTTCCGGCAGTTGCTCTTCGTTGGTGGTGATTTCTTCTTCAGCGACGGCAGCAGCGGCCTGTTCGGCGCGCGGTTGACGCTCTTCGCGCGGAGGACGTGGCGCACGCTCTTCACGTGGCTGACGGGCCGGACGCTCTTCAGCGGTGGCGGCGGCAGCAACGGCCGGAGCGGCATCCAGCGGCTCGCGCAGTTCACGTACGCGTTCTTCACGCTCGCCACGCGGCTTGCGATCTTCACGCGGAGCACGTGGTGCACGTTCTTCACGAGGGGCGCGTGGTGCGCGTTCTTCGCGGGCTACCGGTGCTTCGTCACGGGATTCGCGTGGCTCGCGGACTTCACGTGGTTCGCGCGGCTGACGCTCTTCTCGCGGCTCACGTGGTGCGCGCTCTTCACGCGGTGCACGTTCTTCGCGCGGTTTGCGTTCTTCATCGCGGCGACCGTTACGGTTACGGCTCTGCTGACGACCGTTGCGACGCTCTTCGTTGCGGGCCGGACGCTCGGTGGCAGGTTTTTCAACCACCACCGGAGCAACTGGCTCTTCCTTGGTGGCGAACAGGCTGACCAGCGACTTCACCAGGCCTTTGAACAGGCTTGGCTCTGGCGCGGCAACCGGAGCAGGTGCCGGGGCCGGTGCGGCGACTTCGGTCGGAACCGGAGCGTTGGCGCGAGCCGGAGCGGTCTTGACCGCGGCTTCCTGGCGAACCAGGGTGCGGGTCGCGGCGGCTGGCTGAACGTCTTCGACATCGGCAGCGGCGGCAGCGATTTCGTAGCTGGACTGGTTGGTCGCGGCTTCCGGACTGTCGTCACGCAGACGCTGAACTTCGAAATGCGGGGTTTCGAGGTGATCGTTCGGCAGGATGACAATGCGGGCGCGGGTGCGCAGTTCGATCTTGGTGATCGAGTTGCGTTTTTCGTTGAGCAGGAACGCGGCCACCGGGATCGGCACTTGAGCGCGAACTTCGGCGGTACGGTCTTTCAGGGCTTCTTCTTCGATCAGGCGCAGGATCGCCAGGGACAGCGATTCGACGTCACGGATGATGCCGGTGCCGCTGCAACGCGGGCAGACGATGCCGCTGCTTTCGCCCAGCGAAGGACGCAGGCGCTGACGGGACATTTCCAGCAGGCCGAAGCGCGAGATGCGACCGATCTGCACGCGAGCGCGGTCGGCTTCCAGGCATTCGCGGACTTTCTCTTCCACGGCGCGCTGGTTCTTGGCAGGGGTCATGTCGATGAAGTCGATGACGATCAGGCCGCCGATGTCGCGCAGGCGCAACTGACGGGCGATTTCTTCGGCGGCTTCAAGGTTGGTCTGCAGGGCGGTTTCTTCGATGTCGCTGCCTTTGGTGGCGCGCGCCGAGTTGATGTCGATGGACACCAGGGCTTCGGTCGGATCGATGACGATGGAGCCGCCGGACGGCAGTTCGACGACGCGCTGGAAAGCGGTCTCGATCTGGCTTTCGATCTGGAAACGGTTGAACAGCGGAACGCTGTCTTCGTAAAGCTTGATCTTGCTGGCGTACTGCGGCATCACCTGACGGATGAAGGTCAGGGCTTCGTCCTGGGCTTCAACGCTGTCGATCAGCACTTCGCCGATGTCCTGGCGCAGGTAATCGCGGATGGCGCGGATGATCACGTTGCTTTCCTGGTAGATCAGGAACGGCGCGGAACGATCCAGCGAGGCTTCCTTGATAGCGGTCCAGAGTTGCAGCAGGTAATCGAGGTCCCACTGCATTTCTTCGCTGCTGCGGCCAAGGCCTGCAGTGCGCACGATCAGACCCATGTCGGCCGGAGCGACCAGACCGTTCAGCGCTTCACGCAGTTCGTTGCGCTCTTCGCCTTCGATGCGACGGGAGATGCCGCCGGCACGCGGGTTGTTCGGCATCAGAACGAGGTAACGACCGGCCAGGCTGATGAAGGTGGTCAGGGCTGCGCCCTTGTTGCCACGTTCTTCTTTTTCGACCTGAACGATGACTTCCTGGCCTTCGCTCAGGACGTCCTTGATGTTGACGCGGCCTTCAGGGGCTTTCTTGAAGTATTCGCGGGAGATTTCTTTGAGGGGCAGGAAGCCGTGGCGCTCGGAGCCGAAATCGACAAAGGCAGCCTCAAGGCTTGGTTCGATGCGAGTGATGCGGCCTTTATAGATGTTGGCCTTCTTCTGCTCGCGTGCACCGGATTCGATGTCCAGGTCGTAGAGGCGCTGGCCATCTACCAGTGCAACACGCAACTCTTCGGGTTGAGTTGCGTTAATCAGCATTCTTTTCATGTAGTACCGTCGGTTTCCGGGCTGCCGGAAACGGCGTTCGGCACACACGACTTCTCACGGTCGGTGTCAGGTGCGTCGGGAGTGGTTGGCCATTCCCGTGTCCAGCGATGTCCGGCCAATTGGGCCGTTATCGCGACGTACGCGTCCTGCTTGCTGTGGCTACTTAAGCACTCAGTCAGGAGGAGGAATCAACCGGTGGCTGTGGACGAGATGAAGCGTCTTGATAAAGCCTGTTGCTACACAGTCCAGCGGTTGTGCATCTCCACCCTACACGTATCCCTGATAATTCGGGTGCTGCCGCGCGCAGAATCCGCAGCGGGTTGGCATTTACCGTGAGCTCCGAAAGGGGAGGTCACGCATCATGGCTAATTCAGGCGGTGTTTCCGGAGCCTTCGCTCGGGGTCATCCGCGGCTGACTGCACTTTGTGAACTGGCCGTGAATATGGCTCGCGTGGCGAGTGAAAACTCTGCTTTGCGGCGTGATTCAGGCCTCATGTCACCTGCGCTTGTTACAGCTGCAAACTCCACCGTTACGTAGCAAAAGCCCCGTAGGACGGCCTCGCGTCCTGGTGAATTGCGTTGGTCAGGGCCGGTTTTTGACCGTGGTTCCGCTGTCCAGGCCGCTTTTGGCGGCGTTCGCGACTATAGCAGCAATGATTAAGTGCTTCAATTCCATAAAAAATTGTTATTATCCGCGCCATGACGACTACTGCCCCCTCGACTCCAGGCGTTCAACTGCTTGAGGTCTCGCCGGAATATGCCGGCCAACGAATCGACAATTTCCTCCTCGCCCGGCTCAAAGGCGTGCCCAAGACTTTGATTTACCGCATTTTGCGCAAAGGCGAAGTGCGTGTTAACAAAGGTCGGATCAAGCCCGAATACAAGCTGCAGGCCGGCGATATCGTCCGCGTGCCGCCGGTGCGCGTGCCTGAGCGTGACGAACCGGTGCCTTTGGCCCAAGGCCTGTTGCAGCGCCTGGAAGCCTCGATTGTCTACGAGGACAAGGCCCTGATCGTGATCAACAAGCCCGCCGGGATTGCGGTTCACGGTGGCAGCGGCCTGAATTACGGTGTTATCGAAGCCTTTCGTCAGTTGCGCCCCGATGCCAAGGAGCTCGAGCTGGTCCACCGCCTCGATCGTGATACCTCCGGTCTGCTGATGATCGCCAAGAAGCGCAGCATGCTGCGTCACTTGCATGCCGCGTTGCGCGGTGACGGTGTCGACAAGCGCTACATGGCGCTGGTTCGCGGCAACTGGGCGACCTCGATCAAGCAAGTTCGCGCGGCGCTCGGCAAGAGCAATCTGCGCTCCGGTGAGCGCATGGTCGAGGTCGACGAGGAGGAGGGCAAGGAGTCTGTGACCGTGTTCAAGGTTCTGCGTCGCTTTGGCGATTTTGCCACTTTGATCGAGGCCAAGCCGATTACCGGTCGCACGCACCAGATCCGCGTCCACACGTTGCACGCCGGACACTGCATTGCTGGTGACACCAAATACGGCGATGACAATTTCAGTAAGGAAATCCGTGATCTGGGCGGCAAGCGCCTGTTCTTGCACGCCTACATGTTGACTGTGCCGCTGCCCGATGGCGGTGAACTCAAGTTGCAGGCGCCGGTCGATGAAATGTGGGCCAAGACTGTGGAGCGATTGAGTGCGCCCATCTGATTACAAACTGCTGATTTTTGATTGGGACGGCACGCTGGCCGATTCCATTCATCGGATTGTCGAGGCGATGCACTCGGCGTCCGGGCGTTCAGGTTTCGAGTTGCGTGATGATTTTGCAGTCAAAGGCATTATTGGTCTGGGCTTGCCCGAGGCGATCCGCACGCTGTATCCCGAAATCAGCGATGCCGAAATGACCTTGTTCCGCGAGTATTACGCCGATCACTACATCGCTGCAGAAGCCGTACCTTCGCCGTTGTTCGAAGGCGTAGTCGAGTCGATGGAGTCCTTTCGCGAGCAGGGCTATCACCTGGCGGTCGCGACCGGCAAGAATCGTCGCGGGCTGGATCGGGTGCTCAAGGCCAATGGCTGGGAAGATTATTTCGATATCACCCGTGCTGCCGATGAAACTGCGAGCAAGCCGCACCCTCTGATGCTGGAGCAGATCCTCGCTCACTGCGGTGTGCGTGCCGAGCAGGCGCTGATGGTCGGTGACTCGTCCTTCGATCTGTTGATGGCGCGCAATGCGGGGATGGATTCGGTGGCGGTCAGCTATGGCGCGCAATCGATCGAATCGCTGCAACAGTTCGAGCCGCGACTGTCGATCGACCATTTTTCCGAATTGCATGCCTGGCTGGGGCAGCAGGCTTAATACGTTTTTGCTGGGGTGGATGGCATGACCGACGAATGGAAAGCACCGGCCAAGGCAACTGCCGACGACGGTGATGCGAAAAGCTGGAAGCTCCTGGAAAAGACCCTGCTGGCCGGCGTGCAGGAGCAACGTCGTTCGCGGCGCTGGGGCATCTTCTTCAAGCTGTTGACCTTTATTTATCTGTTTGTTGCGTTGATTCTGTTTACGCCGTTGATGGATATGGAGAAAAGCGCCACGCGCAGTGGCAACTACACCGCATTGATCGACGTTACCGGCATGATCGCTGATAAAGAACCTGCCAGTGCCGACAATATCGTAGGTAGTCTGCGCGCGGCGTTCGAGGACAAGAAGGTCAAGGGCGTAATCCTGCGCATCAATAGTCCGGGCGGCAGTCCGGTGCAGTCGGGTTACGTGTATGACGAGATCAAGCGTCTGCGCGGCCTGCACCCCGACACCAAGCTGTACGCGGTGATTTCCGACCTGGGCGCTTCCGGTGCCTATTACATTGCCAGTGCGGCGGATCAGATCTATGCCGACAAGGCCAGTCTGGTGGGTTCCATTGGTGTGACGGCAGCCGGTTACGGCTTTGTCGGCACCATGGAGAAGCTTGGTGTCGAGCGCCGCACTTACACTTCCGGCGAGCACAAGGCTTTCCTCGATCCGTTCCAGCCGCAGAAGCCGGAAGAGACGGCGTTCTGGCAAAGTGTGCTGGATACCACGCACAAGCAGTTCATCAACAGCGTCAAGCAGGGGCGTGGCGATCGACTGAAGGACAAGGAGCATCCGGAGCTGTTCTCCGGGCTGGTCTGGTCGGGTGAGCAAGCGTTACCGCTGGGCTTGATCGATGGCTTGGGCAATGCGAGTTCGGTGGCGCGTGATGTGATTGGCGAAAAAGAGCTGGTGGACTTCACCGTTCAGGAATCGCCGTTCGACCGCTTCTCTAAGAAGCTCGGAGCAAGCGTTGCCGAAAAACTGGCAATGTGGATGGGTTTCAACGGCCCGTCGTTACGCTGATCGAATGCTGCAAGAAAAACCGGCCTGAGGGCCGGTTTTTTTTGTGGGTCAGGGAATCTGTACGCCTTCCGCCAGCAGCATGTCGATCAGGCGAATCAGTGGCAGGCCGATCAGGCTGGTAGCGTCCGGGCCTTCGGTGGATTGAAACAGGCTAACGCCCAGTCCCTCGGCCTTGAAGCTGCCGGCGCAGTCGTAGGGCTGCTCGGCGCGCAGATAGCGCTCGACGCGGGCCTGATCCAGTACGCGCATGTGCACGGTGAAAGGCACGTAGTCGACCTGACAGTGGCCCGTCTGGCTGTTGAGCAGGGCAAGGCCGGTGAGGAAGGTCACGCTGGCGCCACTGGCGGCCATCAGTTGTTCGCGAGCGTTCTCGAAGGTGTGTGGCTTGCCGATGATGCGCTCGCCGAGTACCGCAACCTGATCGGAACCGATGATCAGATGAGCAGGGTGGCTGTCGGCCAAAGCTCGGGCCTTTTGTTCGGCGAGGCGCTTGACCAGCTCGATTGCCGACTCGTCCGGGCGATGGCTTTCATCGATATCCGGCGAGCTGCAGACGAACGGCAGGCGCAGGCGGCTGAGCAATTCCCGACGATAGGTCGAGCTTGAAGCGAGTAATAAAGGCAGCATTCGCATCTCCAGAGGCAGGCGACAGATTCTAGCGGAGCCGCGCAAGTGACGGACAGGGCACAATTTCCTTTGACATGGGTGGGTGCATCCCTATAATGCTGCGCCTATGTTGAATGACCCGATTCCACCTCACGTTGACCCGCGCAAATTGGCTGACCGTGGCACCACCCTTCAAGGTGAACTGCTGCTGGCCGATTTGAAGAGACTCTGCGACCCGCTTTCCGACGATGTCGGTACGGTGCAGGCCAAATTCGTTTTTGAACGAGATGAACGTAAATCTGTGGTGATCCACAGCTTTATCGACACCGAAGTCAAAATGGTTTGCCAGCGTTGTCTTGAGCTGGTCACCCTGCCGATCCACAGCGAATGCAGTTACGCTGTTGTGAAGGAGGGTGCGAATACCCAGTCGTTACCGAAAGGTTATGACGTGCTGGAACTGGGCGAAGATCCATTGGATCTGCAGTCACTGATCGAGGAGGAGCTTCTGCTCGCCTTGCCCATTGTGCCTGCTCATCATCCGGAAGAATGCCAGCAGCCGGCGGGAGCAGATGAGCCCGAACCGAGCGAGGACGAGGTAACGCGGTCCAACCCGTTCAGTGTATTGGCGCAGTTAAAGCGTGACCCAAACGTTTAGGAGTTAATCAATTATGGCTGTTCAGCAGAACAAAAAATCCCGCTCTGCCCGTGACATGCGCCGTTCGCACGACGCTCTCGAGGCTAGCACCCTGTCTGTAGAAAAAACCACTGGTGAAGTTCACCTGCGTCACCACGTATCGCCAGAAGGCGTATACCGTGGCCGTAAAGTGATCGACAAGGGCGCTGACGAGTAATCACTTGTCCGCTCAAGTCATCGCGATTGACGCAATGGGCGGGGACTTCGGTCCCCGCAGCATTGTTCAGGCCAGCCTTGCTTGCCTTTCTGCTACGCCCTCGCTGCACCTGACCCTCGTCGGTCAACCCTCCCTTCTTGAAGAACTGATCACTGGCCAATCGGCTGCCGATCGCGCGCGCCTGACGATTGTTCCGGCGTCCGAAGTCATCACCATGGACGAAAAACCTGCCCAGGCCCTGCGTGGCAAGTCGGACTCGTCGATGCGTGTCGCCCTCGAGTTGCTGCGTGACGGCAAGGTTCAGGCCTGTGTCAGTGCCGGCAATACCGGTGCGTTGATGGCCCTGTCGCGATTTGTGCTCAAGACCCTGCCGGGGATTGATCGTCCGGCCATGGTCGCTGCGATTCCTACTCAGAAAGGCTACTGCCAGTTGCTCGATCTGGGCGCCAACGTCGATTGCAGTGCCGAGCACTTGTTGCAGTTCGCCGTGATGGGGTCCGTGGCGGCGCAGACCTTGGGCATTGCCCGCCCGCGCGTTGCGCTGCTGAATATCGGCACCGAAGACATCAAGGGCAATCAGCAGGTCAAGCTGGCTGCGACGTTGTTGCAGGCGGCCCGGGGCATCAATTACATCGGTTTCATTGAAGGTGACGGCTTGTATCGCGGCGAGGCGGACGTGGTGGTTTGCGACGGTTTCGTCGGCAATATCCTGCTCAAGTCCAGCGAAGGCCTGGCGACCATGATCGCTGCACGCATCGAGGCGTTGTTCAAAAAGAATCTTGCTTCCCGCGCGGTCGGCGCACTGGCGCTGCCATTGATGAGGCGACTGCAGGCTGATCTGGCACCCGCGCGACACAATGGCGCAAGCTTCCTCGGTTTGCAGGGTATTGTCGTGAAAAGTCACGGTTCGGCCGGAGTTCAGGGATTTCAAAGTGCCATTCAGCGGGCGCTGATCGAGATTCAGGAAAACCTTCCCGAGCGCCTGCACGGCCGTCTGGAGGATTTGTTGTCTTAGGCGTTTTCGTCGGACAATGCTTAAATGTGACCGCCCGGTTCAAAGGGCCATCCAACTGTCAGTTTCTTGCGTCCCTCTAGCGGGATGCCATTTTTCCGACGACAAGATCATTAGGGGCTTGTTACATGTCTGCTTCCCTCGCATTCGTCTTTCCAGGACAGGGTTCGCAGTCCCTCGGCATGCTGGCCGAGCTGGGCGCGCAACATCCACTGATCCTCGAAACCTTCAAAGAAGCATCCGATGCTCTGGGCTATGACCTGTGGGCGCTGACCCAGCAGGGTCCGGAAGAGCTGCTCAATCAAACCGACAAAACCCAGCCGGCCATTCTGACCGCTTCGGTCGCCTTGTGGCGTCTGTGGCTGGCGGAAGGTGGCGCGCGTCCGGCCTTCGTTGCCGGTCACAGCCTGGGTGAATACAGCGCGCTGGTCGCTGCCGGCAGTCTGAGCCTGGCTGACGCGGTAAAACTCGTCGAGCGCCGTGGCCAGTTGATGCAGGAAGCCGTTCCGGCCGGTCAGGGCGGCATGGCTGCCATCCTCGGTCTGGAAGATGCCGACGTGCTGGCGGCCTGTGCTGAAGCGGCGCAAGGCGAAGTGGTCAGTGCGGTGAACTTCAACTCCCCGGGCCAGGTGGTGATCGCCGGTGCCAAGGCAGCCGTTGAGCGCGCCATCGAAGGCTGCAAGGCCCGTGGCGCCAAGCGTGCCATGCCGCTGCCGGTCAGCGTGCCGTCGCACTGTGAACTGATGCGCCCGGCTGCCGAGCGTTTCGCCGAGTCCATCGCTGCCATCGACTGGCAGGCGCCGCAGATCCCGGTGGTACAGAACGTAAGCGCCCAGGTGCCGGCGGATCTGGAAACCCTCAAGCGTGATCTGCTGGAGCAGCTTTACAAGCCGGTCCGCTGGGTTGAGTCCGTACAGACCCTGGCCGCCAAAGGCGCGACCAATCTGGTCGAGTGCGGCCCTGGCAAGGTGCTGGCCGGTCTGAACAAACGTTGCGCCGAAGGCGTTTCGACTTCCAACCTCAATACCCCAGACGCTTTCGCTGCTGCTCGCGCAGCGGCTGTCTGAATCAGGAGAAGCTTGCATGAGTCTGCAAGGTAAAGTTGCACTGGTCACCGGCGCAAGCCGTGGCATCGGCCAGGCTATCGCACTGGAACTGGGTCGTCAGGGCGCCATTGTTGTTGGCACCGCGACTTCCGCTTCGGGCGCCGAGCGCATTGCTGCGACCCTGAAGGAAAACGGCATACAGGGCGCAGGTTTCGAACTGAACGTCACCAGCGACGAATCGGTTACCAAAGTGCTGGCGAGCATCCAGGAGCAATTCGGTGCGCCGGTGGCGATTCTGGTCAACAATGCCGGCATCACCCGCGATAACCTGATGATGCGCATGAAAGACGACGAGTGGTACGACGTGATCGATACCAACCTGAACAGTCTGTATCGCCTGTCCAAGGGCGTTCTGCGCGGCATGACCAAGGCGCGTTGGGGCCGAATTATCAGTATTGGCTCGGTGGTGGGTGCCATGGGCAACGCTGGCCAAGTAAACTATGCAGCCGCCAAGGCCGGTCTGGAAGGTTTCAGCCGTGCCATGGCGCGTGAAGTCGGTTCGCGTTCGATTACGGTCAACTCGGTAACCCCAGGGTTCATCGACACCGATATGACTCGCGAGCTGCCTGAAGCACAGCGTGAAGCCTTGCAGACGCAGATTCCGCTGGGTCGTCTGGGACAAGCTCAAGAGATCGCGTCCGTGGTCGCTTTTCTTGCATCCGACGGTGCGGCATACGTGACCGGGGCTACAATCCCGGTTAACGGCGGGATGTACATGTAATTCAAATGTGACGGATTGCTTCAAAAAAATGTCATACGAGCTGTCTAAAATCCGTTATAAAGCTGCAATCTATTTATAGGCAGAGGGCCGCAGGGTTTGAGGAGTGAAGCTTTCAGTTGAAAAGCTGAAAAGTCTTTCTATACACTTACCCACTGGCCAGCTGCCTGAATTTGTCCATTAGGAGTGAAAACAAGGTATGAGCACCATCGAAGAGCGCGTCAAGAAAATCGTTGCCGAGCAACTGGGTGTTAAAGAAGAAGAAGTGGTCAACACCGCTTCCTTCGTAGAAGACCTGGGTGCCGACTCCCTTGACACCGTTGAGCTGGTGATGGCTCTGGAAGAGGAATTCGAGACCGAAATCCCTGACGAAGAAGCTGAGAAGATCACTACTGTACAAGCTGCAATCGACTACGTTACTAGCCACCAGGCGTAATAGTTTGTAATCGTTGCTTGCTGTCATGGAAAAACCGCACTGCCATCATGGCGTGCGGTTTTTTCTTTAGGCCTGATGCAAAGTCGTCATTTGAAAAAGGAGAGTGCTGTGTCGCGTAGACGCGTCGTAGTCACCGGTATGGGTATGTTGTCGCCACTGGGCACGGATGTGCCGAGCAGTTGGCAGGGCATTCTGGCTGGCCGCAGTGGCATTGGTCTGATCGAACACACCGACCTTTCTGCCTATTCCACCCGCTTTGGCGGCTCGGTAAAGGGCTTCAATGTCGAGGAATACCTGTCGGTCAAGGAAGCGCGCAAGCTCGACCTGTTCATTCAGTACGGTCTGGCGGCCGGCTTTCAAGCCGTACGCAATGCCGGTCTGGAAGTCACCGATGCCAACCGTGAACGCATCGGCGTGGCCATGGGGTCGGGTATCGGCGGTCTGACCAACATCGAAGAAACCAGCCGCACCCTGCACGAGACTGGCCCACGCCGGATTTCTCCGTTCTTTGTGCCTGGCTCGATCATCAATATGATTTCCGGTTTCCTGTCCATCCACCTGGGTGCACAGGGGCCTAACTATGCCATCGCCACGGCGTGTACCACCGGTACGCACTGCATCGGCATGGCGGCGCGCAACATCATGTACGACGAAGCCGACGTGATGATTGCCGGCGGTGCCGAGATGGCCGCGTGCGGTCTGGGCATGGGCGGCTTCGGTGCTTCCCGTGCGCTGTCGACCCGCAACGACGAGCCGACCCGCGCCAGCCGTCCGTGGGACAAGGGCCGTGACGGCTTCGTGCTGTCCGACGGCGCCGGTGCGCTGGTGCTCGAAGAGCTCGAGCACGCCAAGGCCCGTGGCGCGACCATCTACGCCGAGCTGATCGGTTTCGGCACCAGTGGCGACGCCTTCCACATGACTTCGCCACCCGCCGACGGCGCCGGTGCTGCACGCTGCATCACCAACGCGCTGCGCGATGCGAAGATCAACGTCGATCAAGTTCAATACATCAACGCCCACGGCACTTCGACCCCGGCCGGCGACCTTGCCGAAGCCAACGCGATCAAGTCGGTGTTCGGTGATCACGCCTACAAACTGGCAGTCAGCTCCACCAAGTCCATGACCGGTCACCTGCTGGGTGCGGCGGGCGCGGTCGAGGCGATCTTCAGCGTCCTGGCGATCAACAGCCAGGTGGCGCCACCGACCATCAACCTCGAAGAGCCGGACGAAGGCTGCGACCTCGATTTCGTGCCGCACACCGCGCGCAATATGGATATCGATGTCGTGCTGTCCAACTCGTTCGGGTTTGGCGGCACCAACGGCACGCTGGCGTTCCGTCGGTTCGCCGGCTGATGGACTGCTGGGTCGACGGTCTGCCGGCTGACGCTCTGTCGCTGAAAGATCGCGGCCTGGCTTACGGCGACGGTCTGTTCGAGACCATCGCCGTGCGAGGTGGCCAGCCATTGCTGCTGGATCGGCATCTGACGCGTCTGGCCGACGGCTGTGCACGTCTGGCCATTGCCGCCGACATCGAGCGGGTTCGCCATGAGCTGCAATCCTATGCCGCCGCGATGGGTGAGGGCGTGCTCAAACTCATCCTCACCCGTGGCGACGGATTGCGCGGTTATGCACCGGATCCTTCGGCGCAGGGCCGACGCATTCTGCAAGGCAATCCTCCCGCCGCTTACCCGGCTGCCTACGCCGAGCAGGGCGTTCGCCTTTTCCCGTGCAGCACGCGTTTGTCGATTCAGCCGTTGCTTGCCGGGCTCAAACACCTCAATCGACTGGAGCAGGTCATTGCCCGCGCCGAATGGCAGGACAGTGAGCATGCCGAAGGTTTGATGCTCGACCAGGCCGGTCGGGTAATCGAAGGTGTGTTCAGCAATCTGTTTCTGGTGCGTGACGGTGTGCTGATCACGGCGGACCTGAAACGCTGCGGCGTAGCCGGTGTGATGCGCGCAGAAATATTGTTTCAGGCCAAGTCCCTGGGCATTCCCGTACAAATCACCGACATCCCCCTCGAACAGCTGCAATGGGCCGATGAAGTCTTTGTCTGCAATAGCGTGTATGGCGTCTGGCCGGTACGCGCCTGTGCTGCTCTGAGCTGGCCGGTTGGCCCGCTCACCCGTAAACTGCAAACCATTGCCCGCGCGCTACTGGATGCCTGATTCGTGAGACGTAAACTTTTGCTGCTGCTGGAAACCGGACTGGTTCTGGCAGGGCTGCTGTTGGGCGCCAGCGCCTGGAAGATTCATTCGGCACTGGAACAGCCCCTGAACATCACGCAGGAAGAACTGCTGGATGTGCCCAAGGGATCCACCCCGACCCGTACTTTTCTTGGACTTGAAGCCGATGGCGTCATCAAGGACGCGTTCTGGCTGCGGGTCTACTGGCGTTTCAATCTGGCCGGCACGCCGATTCACAGTGGTGAATACCGCATGCAGCCGGGCATGACCGTCAACGGCCTGATCGACCTGTGGAAGCGCGGCGATGTGGTTCAGTACAGCCTGACCCTGGTCGAAGGCTGGAATTTCCATCAAGTGCGCGCCGCGCTGGCCAAAGATGAAAAGATCGAGCAGACCCTCAACGGTCTGAGCGACAGTGATGTGATGGCCAAAATCGGTCACAAGGGCCTGTTCCCTGAAGGGCGCTTCTTCCCCGACACCTACCGCTTCGTGCGCGGTGTGACCGATACCGAACTGCTGAAAAAAGCCTTTGATCGCCTTGACGAAGTGCTGGCCAAGGAGTGGGAGAAACGCTCCGCCGACGTGCCTTACACCGAGCCTTATCAGGCGCTGATCATGGCGTCGCTGGTGGAGAAAGAAACCGGCGTGCCTCAAGAACGTGGCCAGATTGCCGGCGTCTTCGTGCGCCGAATGGCGTTGGGCATGCAGTTGCAGACCGATCCGACGGTGATCTACGGCCTGGGCGACCGCTACAACGGCAAACTGACCCGCGCCCACCTCAAGGAAGCCACGCCGTACAACACCTACATGATTCCCGGCCTGCCGCCGACGCCGATCGCCATGGTCGGACGTGAAGCCATTCACGCGGCTCTCAACCCGGTGGATGGCACCAGCCTCTACTTCGTGGCCCGTGGCGATGGCAGCCACGTGTTCTCCGATGACCTGGACGCGCACAACAACGCGGTGCGCGAATACCAGCTCAAGCGGCGCGCGGATTACCGCTCCAGCCCGGCGCCGACGACTGCGCCCGACGCCGCTCCGGCAGCCGAGGAGGCGATTCCTGCCGCCTCGCCCGATACCGCACCGGAATCGTTGCCGCAGCCGCCTGCTCAAGCGCCTGCGCCGACGCCGGAACCGGAAGCCTCCGATCCCCAAAACACGCAATGACTTTGATTAAGGACTGCCTGTGACTGGCTTGTTTATTACCCTGGAAGGCCCGGAAGGCGCCGGCAAAAGCACCAACCGCGAATACCTCGCCGAGCGCCTGCGCGCCGCCGGTATCGAAGTGGTGCTGACCCGCGAGCCCGGCGGTACACCGCTGGCCGAGCGCATTCGTGAGGTGTTGCTGGCCCCGGTCGACGAAGTGATGAACCCGGACACCGAGCTGCTGCTGGTGTTCGCCGCCCGTGCCCAGCATCTGGCCGAAGTCATTCGCCCGGCACTGGCCCGTGGTGCGGTGGTGCTGTGTGACCGTTTCACCGATTCGACTTATGCCTATCAGGGTGGCGGTCGCGGTTTGTCGCTGGAGCGCATCGCGGCGCTTGAGACTTTCGTGCAGGGCGACCTGCGTCCCGACCTGACGCTGATTTTCGATCTGCCGGTGGAAATCGGCCTGGCCCGCGCAAGTGCCCGAGGTCGTCTGGATCGTTTCGAGCTGGAAGGCCGTGAGTTTTTCGAGGCCGTGCGCAATGCGTTCCTCAAGCGTGCCGAAGACGATCCGGCGCGTTACGTGCGGATCGACGCCGGTCAGCCGTTGGTCAAGGTTCAACAATCACTGGATACCCTGATTCCGAATTTGCTGGAGCTGAGCCGTGGCTGAGGCCTATCCGTGGCAGGACAGCCTCTGGCAGCAACTGGCGGGGCGCACTCAGCATGCCCACGCTTATCTGCTGCACGGCCCGGCCGGGATCGGCAAGCGCGCGCTGGCCGAGCGGCTGATGGCCAGCCTGCTGTGCCAGCGTCCGACGCCTGAAGCCTGCGGCGAATGCAAATCCTGCCTGCTGCTCAAGGCCGGCAGCCATCCGGACAATTACATCCTCGAACCGGAAGAAGCGGACAAGGCGATCAAGGTCGACCAGGTGCGCGATCTGGTCAGTTTCGTGGTGCAGACCGCGCAACTGGGCGGGCGCAAGGTGGTGCTGATCGAGCCGGTGGAGTCGATGAACATCAACGCCGCCAACGCCTTGCTCAAGAGCCTTGAAGAGCCGTCCGGCGATACCGTGCTGTTGCTGGTCAGCCACCAGCCGAGCCGGTTGTTGCCGACCATCAAGAGCCGCTGCGTGCAACAGGCCTGTCCGCTGCCGAGCGAATCCGTGAGCCTGCAATGGCTGGCTCAGGCACTGCCGGAATGTTCCGAAGACGAACGTGTCGAACTGCTGACCCTGGCCGCCGGCTCGCCGTTGGCCGCCGTCACGTTGCAGGGGCAGGGCGTACGTGAACAGCGCGCGCAGGTGGTGGAAGGCGTGAAGAAGCTGCTCAAGCAGCAGCAATCGCCGACGCAACTGGCCGAGGAGTGGAAAAACATTCCGATGCTGCGGCTGTTCGACTGGTTCTGCGACTGGTCGAGCCTGATCCTGCGCTATCAATTGACCCAGGATGAAGCAGGCCTCGGTCTGACCGACATGCGCAAGGTCGTGCAGTACCTGGCGCAGAAAAGTGCCCAGCCTAAAGTGCTGGATATTCAGGACTGGATTCTCGCTCAGCGCCAGAAAGTCCTGAGCAAGGCCAACCTCAATGCGGCGTTGCTGCTGGAAGCATTGCTGGTGCAATGGGCGAGCTTGCCTGGCCAAAGATAAGAATGTGTACCTAGACTCTGAACGTCAGCAGTGGAGGTCAGCATGAATGAACCTGTCAGCCCGGGGCCGCGCAACGGCATCTTGTCCCTGACCATCAAGGACAAGTCGGTCCTTTACGCCGCCTACATGCCGTTCATCAAGAACGGTGGCCTGTTCATCCCGACCAACAAGAGCTACAAGTTGGGCGACGAGGTGTTCATGCTGCTGAACCTGATGGACGAGTCGGAGAAGATTCCGGTGGCCGGCAAAGTGGCCTGGATCACCCCCAAAGGCGCCCAGGGCAACCGCGCGGCCGGCGTCGGCGTGCAATTCAACGATGGCGACAACACTGCGCGCAGTCGCATCGAAACTCATCTGGCCGGAGCCCTGAAATCCGACCGTCCCACTCATACGATGTAAGTTGCAGTCCTTTTTATGCTCGTAGATTCCCATTGTCATCTTGATCGCCTCGACCTCGCTGCTCACGACGGTTCCCTGGATGCCGCGCTGGATGCGGCCCGCGAACGCGGCGTCGGGCATTTCCTGTGCATCGGCGTCAGCGCCGACAACGCGGCCGATGTCAAAGCCTTGGCCGAGCGTTACGACGACGTCGATTGCTCGGTCGGCGTGCATCCGCTGGATGTGCAGCCGGGCGCGGCGCCGGCGCTGGACTGGCTGCTGCACGAGCTCAATCACCCGAAAGTGGTAGCGATCGGTGAAACCGGTCTGGACTATCACTATGAGCCGGAAGCCGCCGAGCTGCAGCAGGAATCGTTCCGATTGCACCTGCAAGCTGCGCAGCAGACCGGCAAACCGGTGATCATCCACACCCGTGGCGCCCGCGCCGACACACTCGAACTTTTGCGCGAAGCCGCGTTGCCTCAGGCGGGTGTGCTGCATTGCTTCACCGAAGACTGGGACATGGCCAAGGTGGCACTGGACATGGGTTATTACATTTCCCTGTCGGGCATCGTCACCTTCCGCAACGCCGATGCGTTGCGCGATGTGGCGAGCAAGGTTCCGGCCGATCGGCTGCTGGTTGAGACCGATTCGCCGTACCTGGCGCCGATCCCGTATCGCGGCAAACCGAACCTGCCGCAATACGTGCGGGAAGTGGCAGAGTTTCTGGCGATGCTGCGCGGCGAGAACTACGAGCGTTTTGCCGAGCAGACCACCGAGAACTTCAAGCGACTGTTTCCGCTGGCGCATGTAAAAGCCTGAATCGCAGGCAAAAAAAACCCGGGTTCTGGGGGGTGAATCCGGGTTAAGACCATTAGGAGTAAAACAAAGGCACGCGGTCCCTTGGTACCTTTACCGGCGCGACACTTGGGGGAGATGTCGCCCGACAGTTCAAGTATTGATCAGTCTGGCGCCGAGTCCAGTTGGCCGGCCGGGGTTTTTAAACAAATTTGGAATACGTTCGCTTCGGTTATGTTCTCATTCCCCCCGAAACGTTCGTGAAATGAACAAGAAACACAGATATGGTCGGATGATCCGTGCATTTTTGCGCAAGTTAGGCATAATACGCGGCTTCGAATTTTGACCCCTACAGACCTTTTCTTATGCACAAAGAACCTCGTAAGGTCCGTGAGTTTCGTCGCCGCGAGCAAGAAATTCTCGATACCGCGCTCAAGCTGTTCCTCGAACAAGGTGAAGACAGTGTCACCGTCGAGATGATTGCTGATGCCGTGGGTATCGGCAAAGGCACGATCTACAAGCATTTCAAGTCCAAGGCCGAGATCTATCTGCGCCTGATGCTCGATTACGAGCGCGACTTGAACGAGCTGTTGCACTCGGCCGATGTCGACAAGGACAAGGAAGCGCTGTCCCGTGCCTACTTTGAATTCCGCATGCGCGACCCGCAGCGCTATCGGCTGTTCGATCGCCTGGAAGAGAAGGTGGTCAAGGGCAATCAGGTCCCTGAGATGGTCGAGGAGCTGCACAAGATCCGTGCCTCGAACTTTGAACGCCTGACCCTGCTCATCAAGGGCCGCATCAGCGAAGGCAAGCTCGAAGACGTGCCGCCATATTTCCACTACTGCGCATCCTGGGCGCTGGTGCACGGCGCGGTGGCGCTGTATCACTCGCCGTTCTGGAGCAATGTGCTGGAAGATCAGGAAGGTTTCTTCCAGTTCCTGATGGATATCGGCGTGCGCATGGGCAACAAGCGCAAGCGCGACCCTGAAACGCCAAGCGGCTGAATCATTCAGTCGCCTTATGCGCCGTGTTTTTCGCTACATGGCGCAGTACCGAAGGAATATACTCAGGCATAGGGCTTGCTAAAACTTGAATTGTGAGTCAAGTTTTAGCCGCTCGATTTTCCATCGCCGGAGTGCTTCATGATCGTTGACCGTCAAGGCAGGCGTTTTCGCAATTTGCGGATCAGTCTGACTTCAGCCTGCAATTACGCCTGTACCTACTGCGTGCCCAACGGCAAGCGGCTGGTGGCTGCGCAGGATGAACTGTCGGCCGAGGCCATGGCGCGCGGCGTGGCTTATCTGATCGAAGCCGCCGGCATCGAGCGCCTGCGCATCACTGGTGGCGAGCCGCTGGTCAGTCCCAAACTCGAATCGTTCATGAGCGCCGTCGGCAAGATGGGGCTGGAAGACATCAGCCTGACCACCAACGGCCAGCTCCTGGCGAAAAAACTCCCGTTGCTGGTTGATGCCGGCCTGCGACGCCTCAACGTTTCCCTCGATACTCTGGACGCCGGCGCGTTCCGCAGCATCGCCCGTGGCGGCGATCTGGCCACCGTGCTGGATGGCATGGATCAGGCCGCAGCGGCGGGGATGAAGATCAAGGTCAACATGGTGCCGTTGCGCGGGCAGAACCTCGACCAGGTGATGCCGTTGCTCGATTACTGCCTTGAACGCGGCTTTGAACTGCGCTTCATCGAGCTGATGCGCATGGGCCACCTGGCCACTGATTCCAACGCCTTCCTGCAGCAGTTCGTCAGCCTGCAACAGCTGCTGAGCCTGATCGGTGAACATTACGAGTACGCGCAAACCGATGCGCCAGTGGATGCCACGGCAGTTCGCTATGCGATTCCCGGTCGGGGCAACTTCGGCGTGATCGCCAACGAAAGCGTACCGTTCTGCCGAACCTGCTCGCGCCTGCGCCTGTCCTCCACCGGATGGCTGCATGGCTGCCTGTCGTCGAGCAATCGCCACTACGTCGGTGACCTGCTCGACAAGCCGCGTCATGAGGCGCTGCCAGCGTTGCAACGGCTGCTGGTCAAGGCGCTGGGCGACAAGCAGGAAGTCGCGTTCTCCGGCGGCGCCACCGTCATGAAGATCATCGGCGGCTGAACCCGGTTTAGCCACGAAGTCTTATTTCAAAGCGGATACCTGCACATTTCCAAGGACTGGCGCAAAAGCTGCATCCTACGGCCATTCGCCGGTTTTCCGTCACCGGCTTCTGGAGGATTAGGATGCGTAGCCTGGTTTTGCTGCTGGCCGTTTTGGCGCTGGGCGGCTGTATGACTGTCAGTGACATGGCCGAAGGGACTCGCTACCAGATGAGCGACGCGGGTCTGCTGGACCACAGCGATAGCCGTCGCGTAAACAATTTCCGCATTCAACCGGATTCGTTCATCTACATCGCGCAAGGTTCGTTCGCGCCGCCGGGTGGTTCTTACCCGCGTCCCAACGTGGTGGCCGAAGAGGCCTTCAAAGGCTTCGTCGAATATTTCCCGATGGTCCGCCGCGCCCGTGCGCCGGAAGGCCTGGACCAGGCGATGGGCGAAGCCCGCGACGCCGGTGCCCACTACCTGCTGTACACCCGTTTCGCCAAGGCCGACGACCGCATCGGCAACTCCGATGAGTGGCTGGATCAGGAAGCCGTGGATCGCCTCGGTATCGACGGCGGCGTGATTCAGATCATGTTGATCGAGACCAGCACCCAGTATTTGATTGATACTGCACGGATCAAGAGTCGTGGCGGTTTACTGACGTTCCACGACAACAAACCCGAAGACCTGATCGGCCCTCCACTGGCGCAGTACGCGCGCAGTTTGCTGGGCGTCGGGGACCAGTAATTCAAGGAGTACGCCATGAGTGGCCCGCAAAAAGCCAATGACCTGCTGGGGCAAATCCCCAAAACCAAAGGCTTGCCGCCGGTGCACTTGTGGAACCCGGATTTCTGCGGCGACATCGACATGCGCATCGCCCGTGATGGCACCTGGTATTACCTGGGCACGCCGATCGGGCGCAAGCCGATGGTCAAGCTGTTCTCCACGATCATCCGCCGCGACGGCGATGACTACTTTCTGATTACTCCAGTGGAGAAAGTCGGAATCAAGGTCGATGACGCGCCCTTCGTGGCGATTGCCGTCGAGGTGGAAGGCGAGGGTGAGGCGCAACTGCTGCGCTTTACCACCAATGTCGATGAAATCACCGAGGCCGGCGCGGAACATCCGATCCGCGTCGAGATCGACCCGGTCACTCAAGAACCTGCGCCTTACGTGCATGTCCGCACCAACCTCGAAGCGCTGATCCACCGCAACGTGTTCTACCAATTGGTCGAGCTTGCAGTCAGCCGTGAAATCGAAGGTCAACGCTGGCTCGGCGTCTGGAGCGGCGGCGAGTTCTTCCGCATCGGCCTCGAACCATAAAAAACCGCAGTCTGTGAAAGCAGGCTGCGGTTTTTTGTCGTTGACTCTCAATCGTATGATGATTAGCGTAGGCACCCACAGCGAATCGCTTCGGGGTGTCCATGTCGAGCAGTTTTCACGCATCAACGGTTGACTGGCTGGGCGCCTGGATTGCTGCCGGCCAGGTGAAGCCGGGGCAGGCGATCAAGGTCGAGGCCGATCTGGGCGAGCAGCTCGGGGTCAGCCGCACCGTGATCCGCGAAGCCATCAAGACTCTGGTCGCCAAAGGCATGCTCGAAGTCGGGCCGAAAGTCGGCACGCGGGTGCTGCCGATCAAGCGCTGGAACCTGTTCGATCCGCAAGTCGTGGGCTGGCTGTCACGCAGCGGCCTGCCGGAAAATTTCGTCGATGACCTGCTCGACCTGCGCCGCACCATCGAACCGATGGCGGTGCGCTGGGCCTGCGAGCGGGCGAC
Source organism: Pseudomonas sp. B7 (assembly GCF_016735645.1). Taxonomy (NCBI): domain Bacteria; kingdom Pseudomonadati; phylum Pseudomonadota; class Gammaproteobacteria; order Pseudomonadales; family Pseudomonadaceae; genus Pseudomonas; species Pseudomonas sp. B7. The sequence continues at coordinate 301,210 of NZ_JAERRE010000001.1, read as the reverse complement.
CGTTGAACAGGTGCAAGCCGTGCGGCAGGCCTACAACGCGCTGGAACGGGCGGTCGACAGCGGCATCGATTACAACCGCGCCGACCAGTTCTTCCACGAATGCATTCTCGCCGCCAGCCACAATCAATTCATCGAGCAAATGGTGCCGGCCCTCGGTGCGCTGCTCGCCGTGTCCTTCGAAGTCTCGGCGGCCGATCCCGACGAATTGCGCCGCACACTGCCTATCCATAAAGACATGGCCGATGCCATCGCCGCCCGGGATGCCGCGCGGGGGGTGTGGGCCTGCATGACCCTGATCGACAATGCCGACCTGGCCATCAAGCGGTTCTACCCGCAGGTGATGGCCGACAAGAAAGCCAGCTGACAAAAACAACAAGACAGGAGGTTGCATGACGTGGACTGCGGTGACAGAGCATCGGGCGCAACTGGGCGAGGGCCCGTTCTGGGACGCACCGACCCAGGCACTGTACTGGGTCGACATTGCCGGCAGGCAGGCGCTGCGGCTGATCGGGCAGAACGTGCAGATCTGGCAGATGCCGGAGCACGTCTCGGCGTTCATTCCCTGCGCCAGCGGCGACGCACTGGTGACCCTGAGCAGCGGCGTATACCGGCTCGATCTCGATTCCCCCGGACTCGAGCCGCGACTGACGCTGTTCTGCATCGCCGATCCGCAACCGGGCAATCGCGCCAACGAAGCACGTTGTGATGGCCAGGGCCGTTTGTGGCTCGGCACCATGCAAAACAACATTGGCGAGCAGGGCGAGGATCTGCCGATCATCCGTCGTTCCGGCGGGCTGTTCCGGATTGATCCGGATAAAAGGGTCACACCCTTGTTACGGGGGCTGGGCATTCCCAACACGCTGCTCTGGAGCGACGACGGCACCACGCTGCTGTTCGGCGACAGCCTGGACAGCACCTTGTACCGCTATTTCATTCACACCGACGGCAACCTCGACACTGCCCAGCCTTGGTACAGCGCCGATCAGCACGGTGGCCCGGACGGTTCGGCGATGGACGCCGAAGGCTACGTGTGGAACGCCCGCTGGGACGGCAGCTGCCTGCTGCGCCTGACACCGGATGGCCAGATCGACCGCAGGATCGAACTGCCAATCAGCCGCCCGACCAGTTGCGTGTTCGGCGGTGCCGACCTGAAAACCCTGTACATCACCAGCGCTAAAAGTCCGCTGAACCACCCGCTGGACGGCGCCGTGCTGTCTTTGCGAGTGGACGTCGCCGGAAAGCTCTGTACGCGATTCGCTGGTTAAATCCCAAAATATGGGATGCAAAATTATATATTGAGATTATTTGGCGGTCGGGTTTATAGTCGGCTCCAGCAGTAACACGCACTCACACTTAAAAAGAACAAAACAGGTGAAGTGATGCAGCGAATTTTCATCGCACTCCACAGCGGAGTCAGCGCTTCGGGCCGTTTCGGTACCGCGGCGTGCGCGCGCCTGTTTTGTTCCACAAGCCTTCCAGACCGGACATCGTCAGATGCCCGGTTTTTTTATGCTTTCGAACAGGAGTCCTGATTCATGGCTGAACCTCTGTCCCTGCCACCGGTGCCCGAGCCACCAAAAGGCGAGCGTCTGAAAAACAAGGTTGTGTTGCTGACCGGCGCCGCCCAAGGCATCGGCGAAGCAATCGTCGCGACCTTCGCCTCGCAGCAGGCCAAACTGGTGATCAGCGATATCCAGGCCGAAAAGGTCGAGAAAGTCGCCGCCCACTGGCGCGAGCAGGGCGCCGATGTACAAGCGATCAAGGCCGATGTATCGCGTCAGCAGGATCTGCATGCCATGGCCAAACTGGCCATCGAGCTGCACGGTCGCATCGACGTGCTGGTCAACTGCGCCGGTGTCAACGTGTTCCGCGATCCGCTGGAAATGACCGAAGAAGACTGGAAACGCTGCTTCGCCATCGACCTCGACGGCGCCTGGTATGGCTGCAAGGCCGTGCTGCCGCAGATGATCGAGCAGGGCATCGGCAGCATCATCAACATTGCGTCGACTCATTCCACCAACATCATTCCCGGCTGCTTTCCGTACCCGGTGGCCAAGCACGGCTTGCTCGGGTTGACCCGCGCGCTGGGCATCGAGTACGCGCCGAAAGGCATTCGCGTCAACGCCATCGCCCCGGGCTACATCGAAACCCAGCTCAACGTCGATTACTGGAACGGCTTCGCCGACCCACACGCCGAACGTCAGCGCGCCTTCGATCTGCACCCACCGAAACGCATCGGCCAACCGATCGAAGTGGCAATGACTGCTGTATTCCTGGCCAGCGATGAAGCGCCGTTCATCAATGCCTCGTGCATCACCATCGATGGCGGTCGCTCGGTCATGTACCACGACTGACAAAAGCGGGTTCCAGGTGGAAAGGTCCGCCTGAAATCCAATCATCATACGATATGACTATTGTCGTCATGATTCGCAGGAAACGCTTTGACCGCTTTAACGTTTTTCAAATAACGCTCAAGAAAAATAACAAGGAGTCTGCTTATGAAACGTCGTTTCGGGATTCGTACCCTGTGCAGTACCGCGCTGGCGGTCACTGCGTTCAGCCTGAGCAGTGCCCTGCTGGCCGCCGATCCGGTGAAGATCGGGTTTCTGGTCAAGCAGGCCGAAGAGCCGTGGTTCCAGACTGAATGGGCCTTCGCCGAGAAAGCTGCCAAAGACAAAGGCTTCGAGCTGATCAAGATCGCCGTGCCGGACGGCGAGAAAACCCTCTCCGCTATCGACAGCCTTGCGGCCAACGGCGCCAAGGGCTTCGTCATCTGCCCGCCGGACGTGTCGCTCGGCCCGGCGATCATGGCCAAGGCCAAGCTCAACGACCTGAAAGTGATCGCCGTCGACGACCGTTTCGTAGATGCCAACGGCAAGTTCATGGAAGACGTACCGTACCTCGGCATGGCCGCCTTCGAAGTCGGCCAGAAGCAGGGCGCCGCCATGGCTGCCGAGGCGAAAAAGCGTAACTGGGACTGGAAAGACACCTACGCGGTGGTCAACACCTACAACGAACTCGACACCGGCAAGAAGCGCACCGACGGCTCGATGAAGGCCCTCGAAGACGCGGGCATGCCGAAAGATCACATTCTGACCGCCGCCCTGAAAACCCTCGACGTACCAGGCAGCATGGACGCCACCAACTCGGCGCTGGTCAAGCTGCCGAGTGCGGCGAAGAACCTGATCATCGGCGGCATGAACGACAACACTGTGCTCGGCGGCGTGCGCGCCACTGAAGCCGCCGGTTTTGCCGCGGCCAACGTGATCGGCATCGGCATCAACGGCACCGACGCCATCGGCGAGCTGAAAAAGCCCAACAGCGGCTTCTACGGTTCGATGCTGCCGAGCCCGCACATTGAAGGCTACAAGACCGCCGAGATGATGTACGAGTGGGTCACCACCGGCAAAGAACCGCCGAAGTACACCGCAATGGACGACGTCACCCTGATCACCCGCGACAACTTCAAGCAGGAGCTGGAGAAGATCGGTCTGTGGAACTGACGGCAGCGGCGGCCCGGCCAGCCGGGCCGCTTGAACGGTGTGATGAGGTGGCTTAAATGCACGCGCAAGTACAGACACAAGAACACAGCGCCAGCGGCAGCCTGCGTTTCAACGGGATCGGCAAGACCTTCCCGGGCGTGAAGGCGCTGGACGGCATCAGTTTCGTCGCGCATCCCGGGCAGGTTCACGCCTTGATGGGCGAGAACGGCGCCGGCAAATCGACCCTGCTGAAGATCCTCGGCGGTGCCTACATCCCGAGCAGCGGCGAGCTGCAGATCGGCGAGCGGACGATGGCCTTCAAGTCCACTGCCGACAGCATCGGCAGCGGCGTGGCGGTGATTCACCAGGAACTGCATCTGGTGCCGGAAATGACTGTGGCCGAGAACCTGTTTCTCGGTCACCTGCCGGCCAGTTTCGGCCTGATCAATCGCGGCGGGCTGCGCCAGCAAGCCTTGGCTTGCCTCAAAGGCCTGGCCGATGAAATCGACCCGCAGACCAAGGTCGGACGCCTGTCCCTCGGTCAGCGGCAACTGGTGGAAATCGCCAAGGCGCTGTCCCGTGGCGCGCATGTGATTGCCTTCGACGAACCGACCAGCAGCCTCTCGGCGCGGGAAATCGACCGGTTGATGGCGATCATCGGCCGGCTGCGCGACGAGGGCAAAGTGGTGCTCTACGTCTCCCATCGCATGGAAGAAGTGTTCCGCATCTGCGACGCGGTGACGGTGTTCAAGGACGGTCGCTACGTGCGCACCTTCGACGACATGAGCCAGTTGACCCACGATCAACTGGTGACCTGCATGGTCGGGCGCGACATTCAGGACATCTACGATTATCGCGGTCGCCCGCGCGGTGCCGTGGCGCTGAGAGTCGATGGCTTGCTTGGCCCGGGCCTGCGCGAGCCGATCAGTTTCGATGCCCACAAGGGCGAGATTCTGGGTTTGTTTGGGCTGGTCGGGGCCGGGCGCACCGAGCTGTTCCGGCTGCTCAGCGGTCTGGAGCGCAACACCGCCGGACGCCTGGAATTGCGTGGCCATGAACTGAAATTGCGTTCGCCCCGCGATGCGATTGCCGCCGGGATTCTGCTGTGCCCGGAGGATCGCAAGAAGGAAGGCATCATTCCGCTTGCCAGTGTCGCCGAGAACATCAACATCAGTGCGCGCGGTGCGCATTCCGGGCTCGGCTGCCTGCTGCGCGGGATTTGGGAAAAGGGCAACGCCGAGAAACAGATCAAGGCTCTGAAAGTGAAGACGCCCCACGCCGGGCAACAGATCAAGTTCCTGTCCGGCGGCAATCAGCAGAAGGCAATTCTCGGTCGCTGGCTGTCGATGCCAATGAAAGTCCTGCTGCTCGACGAACCGACACGGGGCATCGACATCGGTGCCAAGGCCGAGATCTACCAGATCATCCATAACCTGGCCGCCGACGGTATTTCGGTAATCGTGGTGTCCAGCGATCTGATGGAAGTGATGGGTATTTCCGACCGCATTCTGGTGCTGTGCGAGGGCGCCTTGCGTGGCGAAGTCAGCCGCGACCAGGCCAACGAATCCAACCTGCTGCAACTGGCTTTGCCGCGCCACCGCGCTGACGGCGTGGCGAACTGAGAGGTGACTATGATGACAACCCAAAACGAAACCCTGCCGACCGAGCGCAAACCTCTGGATATGCGGCGCTTCCTCGACGACTGGGTGATGCTGCTGGCGGCGGTGGGCATTTTTGTCGCCTGCACCTTGCTGATCGACAACTTCCTCTCGCCGCTGAACATGCGTGGCCTGGGCCTGGCGATCTCCACTACCGGGATCGCCGCGTGCACCATGTTGTACTGCCTGGCGTCGGGGCATTTCGACTTGTCGGTGGGTTCGGTAATCGCCTGCGCCGGGGTGGTCGCGGCGGTGGTGATGCGCGACACCAACAGCGTGTTTCTCGGCGTCAGCGCCGCGCTGGTGATGGGCCTGATCGTCGGCCTGATCAACGGCATCGTGATCGCCAAGTTGCGGGTCAACGCGTTGATCACGACGCTGGCGACCATGCAGATCGTCCGTGGCCTGGCTTACATCTTTGCCAACGGCAAAGCGGTGGGCGTATCGCAGGAATCGTTCTTCGTGTTCGGCAACGGTCAGTTGTTCGGTGTGCCGGTGCCGATCCTGATCACTATCGTCTGCTTCCTGTTTTTCGGTTGGCTGCTGAACTACACGACCTACGGGCGCAACACCATGGCCATCGGCGGCAACCAGGAAGCGGCGCTGCTGGCGGGGGTCAATGTTGATCGCACGAAGATCATCATCTTCGCTGTGCATGGAGTGATCGGTGCGCTGGCGGGGGTGATTCTGGCTTCGCGGATGACTTCGGGGCAGCCGATGATCGGCCAGGGTTTTGAGCTGACGGTGATTTCGGCTTGCGTGCTGGGCGGGGTGTCGCTGAGTGGCGGGATCGGGATGATCCGGCATGTGATTGCCGGGGTCTTGATTCTGGCGATTATCGAGAATGCGATGAACCTGAAGAATATCGACACGTTTTATCAGTATGTGATTCGTGGGTCGATTCTGCTGTTGGCTGTTGTCATTGACCGTCTGAAACAGCGCTGAGATCAAGAGCTCCCTCACCCCCCGCCCTCTCCCGGAGGGAGAGGGAGCTGACCGAGGTGTCTTGCGCTCTACATTGACCTGAAGAATTCAGTCGATTATGGATTCAGCGAGCGGGCTCAGGTCGGCGTATCTCCCAAATATCCCCCATTCAGTTCCCTCTCCCTCCGGGAGAGGGCTAGGCGGGCGGCGTTCCGATGAGGGCGCTCTTGATCTTCCCGCCTTCCGTCACCCCACCCAAAATTTCCCTTGCCCGTCTCAACCCGTTTCGGTTATCACTTTGTACATGATTAGACAGGTACGATTTGACAAGAAACAACGGGTGGTCGACGAGCTCGTCCGACGCATCGAAAGCGGCCTCATGGAGGACGGCTTTCTGTTGCCCGGCGAGCATCAGTTGGCTCAGGAGTTCAACGTCAGCCGAGGCACGTTGCGCGAAGCGCTGGCCGAACTGAAGCGGCGCAATTACATCGCCACGCAAAGCGGGGTCGGTTCGATCGTCACGTTTGACGGGGTGGTACTCGACCAGCGCAGCGGCTGGGCCCAGGCCTTGGCCGACAGCGGGGCGCTGATCAATACCGACGTGTTGCGCCTGGAAGCCGTGACCCGCGAGGATCTGTTGCCGCGTTTCGGCTCCGATCAATTCATTCTTCTCGAACGTCGCCGCCGTTCCAACGATGGCACGGCGGTGTCCCTTGAACGCTCTCTGATGCCCGCCAGCGGAGGCCTGGAAAGCCTGCCGCGAGTGGGCCTGATCGATAACTCGCTGACCATCACCCTGGCCGCCTACGGCTACATCGGCGAGCGCGGCGATCAGTGGATCGGTGCCGAACCGCTCAACGCCGTGGATGCCAAACTGCTCGGCCGTCCCGAAGGCACGGTATTCCTCAAGGCGCTGCGCACCACGTATGACCGGCAAAACCGTTTCATGGAACAGGTCGAAAGCCTGCTCGACCCGGTGCATTTCCGGCTGCACCTGCAATTTGGAGAATCGAAATGACCGCCCTTGACCGTGCCCTGGGCGCGTTTTACGGCCTGGCCCTCGGCGACGCGTTGGGCATGCCGACCCAATCCCTGAACCGCGAAACCATCAAGCAGCGCTTCGGCCAGATTACCGAACTGCAGGACGCCGGCCCCTTGCAGCCGATTGCCGCGAACATGCCCAAGGGCTCGATTACCGATGACACCGAACAGGCGATTCTGGTCGGCGAGTTGCTGGTTGAAGGCAAGGGCCGGATCGAACCGGCGGTGCTCGCGCAACGGCTGATCGAATGGGAAGCCGAGATGCAGGCCAAGGGCTCGCAGGACTTGCTCGGTCCGTCGACCAAACGTGCGATCGAAATGATCCTCGCCGGCCACTCGCCGGAAGAGGCCGGACGTTACGGCACCACCAACGGCGCAGCGATGCGCATCACCCCGGTGGGGATCGCGGCGGATGTCGCCGACTCCGAACGCTTTATCGCGGCGGTGGTGCAGGCCTGTCAGGTCACTCACAACACTACGCTGGGGATTTCCAGCGCAGCGGCGGTGGCGGCGGTGGTTTCGGCCGGCATCAACGGTCTGGATCTGGGTGAGGCGCTGAACCTCGGCCAACAGATCGCCCAGCAAGCGGAGTCTCACGGGCACTGGGTGGCCGGCGGGCGTATCGCGTCGCGGATCAGTTGGGCGCGCAGCATCAGTGTCGAAAGCGACCCGGTGTTGCTCGCGGATCTGCTGTACGACGTGATCGGCACCTCGGTGGCGTCGCAGGAATCGGTCGTAGTGTCGTTCGCCCTCGCGCAGCAGGTCGCGGTCGGTGAAATGACGCCGTTCGATGCGCTGTGCATGGCCGCGAGCCTGGGTGGCGACACCGACACCATCGCCGCGATTCTCGGCGCGATGCTCGGGGCCTGCCTGGGCTTGCAGAGCTGGCCGGCGCCGATGATCGAGACGGTGAAGGCCGTCAATGGTCTGGAGCTGGAACCGTTGGTGACAGGGCTGTTGGCCTTGCGCTGATTGAACTGACGCCATCGTCGGATCGCCGCCCGGAGCAAGTTTGCTCCCACAGGGGTAACGCCGTACTTGTGGGAGCGAGCCTGCTCGCGATGGCCGCGCCGCAAATCCTGAATACTCACCCGCAATGGATCGCGCAGACAGGCCCAGGAAGGGGCGGGATGTCTTGTCGTTCTGCGTCATTGCCACAACCACAATAAAGGCAAACAGGAGCATTTTTCATGAGTTCATCGAACACCGGGCAAAGCGCCGGGCAACTGGAAACCCGGGGCATCGAACCGGTGCCGGAAGGCGAGTGCAACGGCCATCCGCTGCAACTGTTCTGGGTCTGGTTCGCTGCCAACATTTCCATCCTCGGCCTGCCGCTGGGCGCCACGCTGGTTGCGTTTCGCGGCCTGGCGATCTGGCAGGCAATCATCGTCGCGATCCTCGGCGCTGCCGGTTCGTTCGCGGTGGTGGGGATCATCTCGATCGCCGGCCGTCGCGGTCGTGCGCCGAGCCTGACGCTGTCGCGGGCGATCTTCGGTGTGCGCGGCAATATCGGCCCGACGCTGGTGTCGCTGATGTCGCGCCTGGGCTGGGAAACCGTCAACACCACCACGGCGGCGTTCGTGCTGCTGTCGTTGTGCTCGATCCTGTTCGGCTCGCCGGTGGAAGCCAAAAGCGCGCCGGTGCTGACCCTGATTTTCATCGCGATTTTCGTGCTGCTGACCCTGTCGGTGTCCGGCCTCGGCCACGCCACCTTGCTGGTGATCCAGAAGTGGGCGACCTACGTGTTCGGCGCCCTGAACATTCTGGTCGGCGGCTTCCTCTGCGCGACCATCGACTGGAGCGCGGTGTTCAACGCCACGCCGGCACCAATGAGCGCGATGATCATCGGTATCGGCACCATGGCCGCCGGCACTGGGATTGGCTGGGCGAATGCCGGTGCCGACATGTCGCGCTATCAGCATCGCAGCGTCAAAGCCGTGCGCCTGGTCGCTTCGGCGGCGTTCGGCGCGGGGATTCCGCTGGTGTTGCTGATCACCCTCGGCGGCCTGCTGTCGGTGGGCAACAACGATCTGGCGTCGGCGACTGATCCGATCGTGGCGATCCGCGACATGCTGCCAACGTGGATGGCCGTGCCATACCTGATCACCGCATTCGGTGGTCTGCTGCTGTCGAACAACCTGTCGGTGTACTCCGCCGGTCTGACCACGCTGACCCTTGGCCTGAAGGTCAAGCGCGTGTACGCGGTAGTGGTCGACATCGTTGCGATATTCGCCGGTTCGATCTACTTCATGCTGATCGCCGACAGCTTCTACGGCCCGTTCATTACCTTCATTTCCCTGCTGGCGGTGCCGATCACCGCGTGGGTCGGGATCTTCGTGGTCGACCTGATTCACCGTCACTACTACAGCCCGAAAGACCTGCTCGACGTCAGCCCGAGCAGCGCCTACTGGTACAGCGGTGGCATCGAATGGCGCGCATTCGGCGCGTGGGCGATCGCCATCGTGCTGGGCTTCAGTTTCACCACCATCGGCACCACGGCTGAAAATGTCTGGTTCAAGGGCTTCCTGTCCGACTCGTGGCTGGGCCACAACGGCCTCGGCTGGATCGTGACGTTTGTGGTCGCCGGCGGCATTTACTTCGTACTCGGCGGGGCAAGAGATCGCCGCGCTGCGCAATCCGAGAATGCTCATGCCTAAGATGTTGCACACCGGCCAGGTCATCATCGACCTGGTCATGGCCGTGGATGCGCTTCCGCAAATCGGCGGTGACGTGCTGGCGCAGTCCGCCAGTTTCGAAGCCGGCGGCGGCTTCAATGTGATGGCTGCCGCCGCGCGCAATGGCTTGCCGGTGGTCTATCTCGGCCGCCACGGCAACGGTCGGTTCGGCGATCTGGCGCGGCAGGCGATGAACGCCGAAGGCATCCGCATCGGCATCGAACAACCTGCAGAACGTGACACCGGGATCTGCGTGGCGCTGACCGATGCGTCGGCCGAGCGCAGTTTCATTTCCTACATCGGCGCCGAAGGCGAGGTCACGACGGCGGAGCTGAACAGCGTCACCGCCGAGGAGGGGGACTACGTCTACGTCAGCGGCTACAGCCTGCTGCACAGCGGCAAGGCCCAGGCGTTGCTGGACTGGACGCTGGCGCTGCCGAGGACGATCAACGTGGTGTTCGATCCGGGCCCGCTGGTGGAATCGCCGGACTCACCGATGATGCAGGCGTTGCTGCCGCGCATTGATGTGTGGACCAGCAACAGCGTCGAGGCACTGCGCTTCACTGGCGCGGCGGATATCGAAACCGCGCTGGACCGGTTGACCATGCACCTGCCACTTGAGGTGCTGATGGTCGTGCGCGACGGCCCGCAGGGTTGCTGGATTCATCAGTGCGGTGAACGTCAGCATGTGCCGGGTTTCAAGGTGCAGGCAGTGGACAGCAACGGCGCGGGCGATGCGCATGCCGGCGTATTCGTCGCCGGGCTGGCACAAGGACTGGCCGCTCACGAAGCCGCAAGGCGCGCCAACGCTGCGGCTGCGTTAGCGGTCACTCGCTGGGGCCCGGCGACCGCTCCTGGCACTGCGGAGGTTGATGTGCTGATCAGCAAAAAATGCACTGACTGAACGATCGCAATCGCTGGCTTGCCAGCGATAAGGCCTTCATCCATTACATCCAGTCTGGACCTAGCCGGCTCTGCGCAACGCCGCAATCAACTCATCTTTACGCATCGACGAACGCCCGGGGATTTTCCGCTCCCGGGCCTCCTTGCGCAGGCTGTCGACCGTCTGCACTTCGCGTGAAGCCTTGCTGTCGCGCGAATGTCCATCACGACTCACAGCCGCGCGCCGCGCTGATTCCTTGCGATCCTCGGCCTTGGCGCTGGCCGGTTTCCGACGCCCGGAACCTCCGGCCTTCTCGCCGCCGCCGGACTGTTTGTTCACCGTCGCCCAGGCGCGGGCCTCGGCTTCGTCCTTGGACATCCCTTTGTTTTGATAACTGTCTTCGATGTGTTCGGCTTTGCGCTTCTGTTCTTCAGTGTATTTGGCTTTGCTTCCACGAGGCATGGCGAGTCTCCTGGTGGCTGGATGAATCTCGGTATGAACCGGCGCAGGCATTGCATTCGAACACTGCTTGCGCCAGTGACTGGAGGCGTCAGGTATCGAGTTTACGGGCCGCTTCCACACCCGCAGCGCTGAGCTTGATCGGCAGATTCAGCGAATGCTCTCCCGCTTCATTGCACGTGATGTGTCCGTGGTGAATCAGTCCACGCTCCTGCAGGGCGGCGAGGGCACTGGCCACGACTTTCTCGCCGCGATAATTGTCCAGCACCTCTTTGCCGAGGCCGCTCGGATGGGCATGCAACAGGCGGGTGAGGACTTCTTTTTCCAGGTTTTTATCGACGTTCATGGTTACCTCTTCAGGGAAGTGGATAAGACACGTTGCGTGGATGAAGCATGGATCACTGTCCTGCGCCTTCAGAACCCGAACCACCCGTGGTGGTTTTCGAGCCGACGCCGGGACCGGCGTTGTCGGGGGCGGCCGGAGCGTCGGGGGTGTTCATGCCGCCCTGGCGACCGGGATCGCTGCCCTGGGTGCGAGGATCGGTTCCCGTCGCGGGTGGCTGATTGATCAGCGGTACACCCGAACCGTCGGTATTCATACCGGGGGCACTGTTGATGGCGGGGGCTCTTGGCTGGGTAACCGGATCGGTCGGCCCGGTGCCGGCGGCGGTAGTCGAGGCGGCGAATACCGCCGGACTGAGGAGGGTTGCGAATACGAGCGCAGTCAACCTTGACGGGATCATAGGGGGTCTCCAGTGATTGAAATCCTTACCTCACGTTGGTCTGCCCTCGTGAAAGATTGGTGCCTGATGAGCGACGAACGGTTCAGAAGGGCTGAGCGCTTTCGAGGCCGATCTCTTCATTGAATTGCTCCATGAAGCCTTTCAGGCGTTGATGGCGGAGCTGTGCCAGACGTTGACCGGCAGCGGTGTGGAAACCGTCGGCAAGGTGCAGCAGTTTGATCTGGAAATGGTCGAGGCAGAATCGCTTGTCGTCGTAGTCCCTGTCCCGGGCCTCGGGATCGTGCGGGTCATACAGCGCGCTGCCCATCCGTCCGGCTGTGTAGAAGGTGCGGGCGACGCCGAGCATGCCGAGGGAATCGAGACGGTCGGCGTCCTGCATCAGTCGGGCTTCGAGGGTTAGCGGGGTGATGTTGGCGGAAAAGCTGTGGGCTTCGATGGCGTGGGTGACGGCATCTATTTTGGCCTCGGGCCAGTTCAGGTTTGTCAGCACCTTTGAAGCTTTTTCCGCTGCCAGACGCGATGCCTGTGAGCGCAGTGGCGAGTTCTTTTCCACCGCCACGCAATCGTGCAGCAGCACGGCCGCGAGCAGTACTTCAAGGTCGCCACCTTCCTCGATCTGCAAGGTGCGCGCGTTGTGCCAGACCCGTTGCAGGTGCGACAGATCGTGGGCGCCGTCCTCCGACGGTTCCAGCGCGTGGGGCAGCAGTTCGGCGGCGAGCTCCGTGAGAGGTGAAAAAACGAGATTGTTCATGGGAGTCCTTGCGAGTCATCGGCCGCGCTAGCCTAATCCGTGGATTGCCATGTGACGAGCGCCGCGCGCCGCCTTAGTATGGCGTTTTACTTTTTCCGACAAGGCCCGTCCATGACGATCGAGATCCGCCCGGCGACCCCCAGCGATGCACCGCAAATCCTCGCGTTCATCACCGAATTGGCAGACTTCGAAAAGGCCCGTCACGAAGTCATCGCCAGCGTCGCGGACATTGAACGCAGCCTGTTCAGCGAAGGCGCCACGGCACATGGCCTGATCTGCCTGCGCGACGGCTTGCCGATCGGTTTTGCGGTGTTCTTCTTCAGCTATTCGACCTGGCTGGGCAGCAACTGCCTGTACCTCGAAGACCTCTACATCACCCCGGAACAACGGGGCGGCGGCGCCGGAAAAACCCTGCTGCGCCACCTCGCAAAAATCGCCTGCGCCAACGACTGCGGCCGCTTCGAATGGAGCGTGCTGGACTGGAACACCCCGGCCATTGAATTCTACAAATCCCTCGGCGCCCAGCCGCAGGAAGAGTGGGTGAGGTATCGCATGGATGGCAAGGTATTGCGGGAGTTTGCCGAGGGCTGAATAAATAGTGGCAATCTGATTATTGATTCGATTGTCCAAACCGCTCTGGTCCGGCATTCTACGCGCCATTTTTGCGCGCTCACGGACGACACCTGCAATGCCTCTGGCACTCTTTCTCCACGCCCGTGGAGCCTTCGCTGCGTCAACGAGTGACCGGCGATGAGCGGACTACGGGCGTCGATCCGCCTGTACGGTCTGGTCAAAAAACTCGGTTCAAGCGACAACCCGAACCGCCAACTGGTGGACATCCTCTGCACCGTTAACCGCCTCGGTGGCAAAGCCATCCGTGCGTTTTTCTCGGGCCTCGATGCCGAGCTGATGACGCCTAGTGCAAACCACCTACGACCAGCATCGACTGACCGGCTACAACACCTTGCTCAACCAGCTCGACGACGCCACATCTACCGAGCTGAACTGGTTTGCCGATGAAACCTGGCAACAACTGCAAACCCTCACCCCGAACAGCCGCGAGCATTGTCACGCGCTTTTCGATTCCGTCGACAACCGCTGGCGTTTCGCCGCGACCGATGTCGACCTCTATCAGCCACACCTGGAACCTCTGAAGCAAGGAGCTTTGAATTGAGTGGTAAACCCGCTGCACGCGTCACCGACCCAACCGGCTGCCCACTGCCTGGTCATGGCAACAACCCGATCGTCTCCGGCTCGCCGGACGTGTTCTTCGACGGGCTCCCCGCCGCGCGCATGACCGATAAATCGGCGTGTGGCAGCCCGATAACCGGCGGTGTTTCCGCCACGGTCTTCATCAACGGCCTGAATGCCGCGATGCTCGACAGCACCGGCGGGCACGGCAATGTCGTGGTCGGTGGGTCGGGGACGGTGATTATTGGACAGAGCGGGGGAGGGGCGGCGTTTAGCGGGTTGTCGCCGATGCCGGTGCATTTCAATGATCGGATGCAGGTGATTAACGAAATTACTGGTGAGCCCATGCCAAATCACCCTTACGCGATTCAACGCGCTGATGGGAGCGTGGAGCACGGCGTAACCAATGACGCGGGGTTTACCCATACCGTGAGTTCGCATTTGCCTGAGTCGATCAAGCTGTTCGTGGAGTAGGAAGATATGACTACTGAAAATCCTGCTCTGAAAGGCTGTAAAAGACTGGTCGTGACCCACGACCTGACCTGCAAAACGGACGGAACAGTCAAGCAGGCCACGATCACTCCCAAAAAGATTGTTCTGTTTTTTGTGGGTGGTGCGGGTGATAAAGAAAGTTATTACGGCACAGGCCCCAATAATAACGTTGCTGACGTCATGAAGGTGTTCGTCAGGGATATGGAGGCTGAGGGTATTTGTTCTGGTAATTATGATATCCACCATGTTGGTTATAACTATTTTATTAGTGAAGATGATCTGAAAAAGAATGTGCTGGAGAAGATTGCTGATGTGACCACGCCTGTATATATCATTGGGCATAGCTTGGGCGGATGGAATGGTGCGCACCTGTCAGCTGTATTGACTGATAAGGGATATCGAATTCCGTGTCTGGTTACACTCGATCCGGTTGGCGAAGGAAAAATTGTGTGGGGAGTTTCTAACATCTACCGTCAGGAGCCGAAGCCGAAGGCGGAATATTGGGTTAACGTCAGAGCCGATGCCAAAGACTGGAATTTTTCCGATCTCGTAGCCGATTTTGGAGAGCAATGGGATATGAAAAATGGGCCCAATATGAACGGGCGAGTGAATGTGAATCACGCCGATGCCTGGGTTATCTTCACATCAGTCCTGCAAAGTGGCATCTCGGCCAGAGACGCTTTGATGCAGGTTGTTGTTACTCATTTTAAAGGACGGAAATGTGCGTAATATAATTTTATGTGTGGCTTTCTTGCTTTGCACTTCCTGTGCGATGAATCATGGTAAGCCCATTGCTCATTTACGATACGTTGGTGTTGAACGTTATTTGGATAGGAATATTTATCAGGTGCGTTTTACGTCTGATGTTGATGTTGTCAATCTTTTTAAATCAAAAATAAGCCAGACGCTGCTGTGTTCTTTTGAGGACGATTTTGATTTTTCGGCACCTCACTCTGCGGGTAGATACGGAGAGGGTTTTGTCGAGCCTGAAATTTCAAGTGCCGGGCCGGTTTACAGGGCGGATGTTTTATTTTTCAAAAGAAAAAACGATACCAGTGAAAAAATCATTGAAGGTGAGGCATTGAGGTCTTTATTAGTGGGCCGAGAGTCTATTGTCTGTAAGGTCAGAATTAATTCCTACTCCTATAAAATATATTTGTCGGAGGACATGAAAGTTCCAACGGCAGATCTGTTAAGAGAGATCGATAAGTTTTAAACGGGATGCGATCCGTCCGGACAGGCGGTGCTCGTTGCTCAATTCGCTGTCCGGGCTTTTAAGAAAGGCAAATCCCAAAATATGGGATGCAAAATTACATATTGAGATTTCCCGCCTGAGAGGTCTATAGTCCAGCTCACTCACTGCCAATAACAAAACAGGTGAAGCGATGCTGGCGCAATTGATCGCGCTCGATTGGGGGACGACCTCACTACGTGCTTACAAACTCGCAGCGGGCGGGCAGGTGCTGGCGCAGCGGTCGCTGTCGTTCGGGATCATGCAGTTGCCGAAGACGCCGCGGGTCATCAACGGTCGTGAATGCGCTGATGGTTTTGAACTGGCGTTCGACGAGGCGTGCGGCGACTGGCTCGACGCGCAACCCGACTTGCCGGTGATTGCCTGTGGCATGGTCGGCAGCGCCCAGGGCTGGCGCGAAGCGTCCTACCGCGATACGCCGGCCAACGTGGCCGATCTCGGAAAATCCCTGCAAACCGTTCACAGTCTTCGCGGTGTCGACGTGCATATCGTGCCGGGTGTGATTCAGCGTTCGGCGCTGCCGAACGTGATGCGCGGCGAGGAAACCCAGGTCCTCGGCGTCCTGCAGAATCTGCCGGTCGAGGCGGGCACTGATCTGTTGATCGGCCTGCCCGGCAGTCATTCGAAATGGGTGGAAGTGGCCGACGGCTGCATCACCCGTTTCGACACCTTCATGACCGGCGAAGTGTTCGCCGTGCTCAGCGAACACAGCATTCTCGGCCGTACCCAACAGCACAGCGCGACGTTCGACGCCGCCGCCTTCGATCGCGGCGTACAGGTGGCGTTGTCGGCAGAGGGCGAGATTGGCGTGCTGTCGACGCTGTTCAGCGCCCGCAGCCTGGGCCTGACCGGTGAACTCAGCGCCACTGCGCAACCGGATTATCTGTCCGGCCTGCTGATCGGCCACGAGCTGACGGCGCTGGCCGCCGTGCAACGGCGCCGGCGCAACAGCACAGATCTTCCTTCGATCATCCTCATCGGCAACGCACAGTTGTGCGCCCGCTACAGCCGTGCCCTCGACACCTGCGGTTTTGCCCGGGTGACCCTGGCCGAGCAAGCCACCGAGCGTGGACTGTGGCAACTGGCGCTCGCCGCCGGACTGATCGATTCCTCATCCCGTTAACCCTGACTGGAGGCCTGACATGCTCAAGCAAGCACTGGCGCAAAACGGTCTGATCGCGATTCTGCGCGGCCTGCATCCGCAGGAAGCCGCCGCTGTCGGAGAAGTCCTGTATGCGGCCGGATTTCGCGTCATCGAAGTACCGCTCAATTCCCCCTCGCCGTACGAAAGCATCCGTATTCTGCGTAAGGCCTTGCCCGCCGATTGTCTGATCGGTGCCGGCACGGTGCTGACCCCGGAACAGGTCGAATTGGTGAAGGAGGCCGGCGGCCAGGTGATCGTCATGCCCCACAGCGATGCCAAGGTGCTGCGGGCGGCGAAAGCGGCGGGGCTGTACCTGTCGCCGGGCGTTGCCACACCGACCGAAGCCTTTGCGGCACTGGAGGAGGGTGCTGACATTCTCAAGCTGTTCCCGGCCGAACAGATGGGCCCGGCGGTGGTGAAAGCCTGGCTGGCGGTGTTGCCCGTCGGGACGATCCTGGCGCCGGTCGGTGGCATCACGCCGGACAACATGCAGGCGTTCATCGACGCCGGCGTCAAAGGCTTTGGCCTCGGTTCCGGGCTGTTCAAGCCGGGCATGACGACTGAGCAAGTGGCGACCAATGCCAAGGCCTACGTGGCGGCCTGGAAAGCCCTTCGCTAAGACTTTTCCGGCGCTGCGTGCGCTGCATCTAACAAGAGAGACAAGCAGATGAAAATCACCAAACTCACCACCTTCATCGTCCCGCCGCGCTGGTGCTTCCTGAAAGTCGAAACCGACGAAGGCGTGACCGGTTGGGGCGAGCCCGTGGTCGAGGGCCGCGCCCACACGGTCGCTGCTGCGGTTGAGGAATTGTCCGACTACCTGATCGGCAAAGACCCACGCAATATCGAAGACATCTGGACCGTGCTGTATCGCGGTGGCTTCTACCGAGGCGGCGCGATCCACATGAGCGCGCTGGCCGGTATCGATCAGGCGCTGTGGGACATCAAGGGCAAGGCCCTCGGTGTATCGGTCAGCGATCTGCTCGGCGGTCAGGTGCGGGACAAGATCCGCGTGTATTCGTGGATCGGCGGCGACCGCCCGGCGGACACTGCGCGGGCCGCGAAAGAGGCGGTGGGCCGAGGTTTTACGGCGGTGAAAATGAACGGCACCGAGGAACTGCAATTCCTCGATACCTTCGAAAAGGTCGATCTGGCCCTGGCCAACGTTGCCGCCGTGCGCGATGCGGTCGGGCCGAACGTCGGCATCGGCGTCGACTTCCATGGCCGGGTGCACAAACCCATGGCCAAGGTGCTGATGAAGGAACTCGACCCGTACAAACTGATGTTCATCGAAGAGCCGGTGCTCAGCGAAAACTACGAAGCGCTGAAAGAACTGGCTCCGCTGACCAGCACCCCGATTGCCCTCGGTGAGCGGCTGTTTTCGCGCTGGGACTTTAAACGGGTGTTGAGCGAAGGTTACGTCGACATCATCCAGCCGGACGCGTCCCACGCCGGCGGCATCACCGAGACCCGCAAGATCGCCAACATGGCCGAAGCCTACGACGTGGCGCTGGCACTGCATTGCCCGCTGGGGCCGATTGCACTGGCGGCGTGTCTGCAACTGGACGCCGCTTGTTACAACGCGTTTATCCAGGAGCAGAGCCTGGGCATCCATTACAACGAGAGCAATGACTTGCTCGATTATGTGAAGGATCCGCGGGTGTTCGACTACGACAAGGGCTTCGTGAAAATCCCGAACGGCCCGGGCCTGGGGATCGAGATCAACGAGGAATACGTGATCGAACGCGCGGCGGTCGGTCATCGCTGGCGCAACCCGATCTGGCGGCATGCCGATGGCAGTTTTGCCGAGTGGTGAGTCGCTGACTCTCTGCCGCATCCAGTAAGTCAGATCTCCAGGGAGCGGAGATCTGCATAACCCTCGACCTCAATAAACATAAAAAGAGGCGCTCCCCATGCAACCGCAAACCCTCACCGGGCAAGCGACGTTAGTCACGCCCAGCCGCAAGCGATTTTTCATCATGGTGTTGCTGTTCATCACCGTGGTCATCAACTACCTCGACCGCAGCAACCTGTCGATTGCCGCCCCGGCTCTGACGACGGATCTGGGCATCGACCCGGTGCACGTCGGGCTGATCTTCTCGGCGTTCGGCTGGACCTACGCCGCCATGCAGATCCCCGGCGGCTGGCTGGTGGACCGGGTGCCGCCGCGCATCCTTTATAGCGTCGCACTGTTGCTGTGGTCGCTGGCTACGGTGATGCTCGGGTTCGCCGCCAGTTTCATCGCGCTGTTCGTGCTGCGCATGGCGGTCGGTGCGCTGGAAGCGCCGGCGTATCCGATCAACAGCCGCGTGGTGACGACCTGGTTCCCCGAGCGTGAGCGGGCCACGGCCATCGGTTTCTACACCTCCGGGCAGTTTGTCGGGCTGGCGTTTCTGACCCCGGTGCTGGCGTGGCTGCAGCATGAATTTGGCTGGCACATGGTGTTTGTCGTGACCGGCGCGGTAGGCATCATCTGGGCGGCGATCTGGTACGCGGTGTATCGCGAGCCGCGTGATTTCAAAGGCGCCAACCAAGGCGAAATCGACCTGATCCGCGAGGGCGGCGGGTTGGTGGACATCGCCGCCGAAACCGCCAAGGTGAAGGCGAAATTCAGCTGGACCGATCTCGGCATCGTCCTCAGTAAACGCAAGTTGTGGGGGATCTACCTCGGCCAGTTCTGCCTCAACTCGACGCTGTGGTTTTTCCTGACGTGGTTCCCGACCTACCTGGTGAAGTATCGCGGCATGGACTTCATCAAGTCCGGTCTGCTGGCGTCGCTGCCGTTTCTCGCCGCGTTCATCGGCGTGCTGTGCTCCGGGTTCTTTTCCGACTTCCTGATCCGTCGCGGCTGCACCGTCGGGTTTGCGCGCAAGCTGCCGATCATTGGCGGGCTGCTGATTTCCACCTCGATCATTGGTGCCAACTTCGTCGAGTCGACGCCGTTGGTGATTGCCTTCCTGGCCTTGGCGTTTTTCGGCAACGGGTTGGCGTCGATCACCTGGTCGCTGGTCTCGACACTGGCGCCGGCGCGGTTGCTGGGCTTGACCGGTGGGGTGTTCAACTTCATCGGCAACCTGTCGGCGATTGCCACGCCGATTGTCATCGGCTTCCTCGCCAGCGGCGATTCGTTCGCTCCGGCGATCACCTACATCGCGGTTCTGGCATTGATCGGTGCTTTGTCCTACGTGCTGCTGGTGGGCAAGGTCGAGCGCATCGAGTTGTAGTCGGCTATGTCGGGCGACCATAATGCCGCCCGTTCCCTCGCTCAACGCTAAAGGCTGGATATGCAGGAAGACGCCCCGAAAACCGCCAAGGACGCCGCGCCGACCGGCACCCAGACCCTGCTTCGCGGGTTGGGTGTGGTGCAGGCCGTCGCCAGTGGCGCCCGCGATCTCAAAGAGATCGCCCGCCTGATCGGCACCACGCGCAGCACCACCCATCGTCTGGCCAGTTGTCTGGTGGACGAACGTTACCTGCGCGTCGTGCCGCAAGTCGGTTATCTGCTGGGGCCGAAGCTGATCGAACTGGGTTTCCAGGCGCGCGAAGAGTTACCGCTGGTGACCCTGGCCGGGCCGTATCTTGACGAGTTGTCGGCGCTGACCGGCGACACCGTTCACCTGGGCATTCGTGAAGGCGACGAGGTGCTTTATTTGCTGAAGAATCCGGGGCGCAACGGCCCGGAAATGCGCTCGCGGGTCGGCCATCGCATGCCGCTGGCGCGAACCGGGATCGGCAAGGCGCTGATGCTGGATGACGCACCGCAGGACTGGCAGCGTCTGTACGACATCAGCCTGCCGGCGGGTGGGAAAAGTCAGTTCTGGCCGCAGCACCCTCAGCAGTCGTGGGAACAGCTGGAGCAGCGGATGACCGAATACGTGGCCGGCGGCTACGCGTTCGATCTGGAAGACAACGAGCCGTCGATCCGCTGCGTCGCGGCGCCGATCCGCGACGCGAGCAAACGCATCGTCGCGGCGATCAGCATCGCCAGCACCGTGCCGTACATGCCGCTGGAAAAAATGGCCGAGCTGATTCCCCTGATCAAAGGGGTCACGGCCCGGCTCTCGGCGGAGCTTGGCTTGAAGGTCTGAGGCATCAGAGCTTCAGAGTCGCCATATCGATCACGAAGCGGTACTTCACATCGCCAGCGATCATGCGGGCGTAGGCCTCGTTGATCTGGCGGATGTCGAGCATTTCGATGTCGCAGCTGATGTTGTGCTCGGCGCAGAAATCCAGCACTTCCTGGGTTTCGGCGACGCCACCGATCAGCGAACCTGCGAGCACGCGACGACCCAGCACCAGTTTCGCGGCGTGGACCGGCGGATCGATCGGTTCGATCAGACCCACCAGAATGTGCACGCCGTCGAAGCGCAGGGTGTCGAGGTACGGGTTCAGATCGTGCTGCACCGGAATGGTGTCCAGCAGGAAGTCGAAACGACCGGCAGCGGCTTTCATCTGCTCTTCGTCGGTGGAGACGATGACGTGATCGGCACCCTGACGACGACCTTCTTCGGCCTTGCTTGCCGAACGAGTGAACAGCGTCACTTCGGCGCCCATGGCCTTGGCGAACTTGATGCCCATGTGGCCGAGGCCGCCCATGCCGAGAATCCCGACCTTGTCGCCGGCCTTCACGCCGTAGTGCTTGAGCGGCGAGTAAGTGGTGATGCCGGCGCAGAGAATCGGCGCGGCAGCCGCCAGATCCAGCTTCTCGGGAATGCGCACCACGAAGTGCTCGCTGACCACGATGCTGTCCGAATAACCGCCCATGGTGTTGCTGCCATCGACCCGGTCGGGGGTGGCATAGGTCATGGTCGGTCCTTCGAGGCAGTATTGCTCAAGGTTCGACTGGCAGGCTTCGCAGGTGCGGCAGGAGTCGACCATGCAACCGACGCCGACCAGGTCGCCTACTTTGTGTTTAGTGACATTCGCACCGACGGCGGTGACTTTTCCGACGATCTCGTGGCCGGGCATCAACGGGTAAACGGCGATGCCCCATTCGTTGCGCGCCTGGTGGATGTCGGAGTGGCAGACGCCGCAGTACAGGATCTCGATGGCGACGTCGTCGGCCCGTGGGCTGCGGCGTTCGAACTTCATCGGGGCGAGGGGGGTGGTGGCCGTTTGAGCGGCATAGCCGATGGCGGTGTACATGTGAAACCTCGCAAAAGCAGTGACAGGTGAGGCGGCGCATTCTGGGCGCCGTCCGGTCGTCCGGCCATGGCGATTCCTCCGGGTGTCATGCCTAATCCTCCGGCATGCGGGGTTGATCGGCCGCATTGGCAAAAGGATCTGCGATGATGCTTTTATCCCTTTTTCCGTGATTTTTTCTGAAGAGCCACCCGATGCAATTGACCCGTCACCTTGATGCCAACGCCACCCTGGTTTCGCTGATCGAACCGCTGGCGCTGCGCGATGGTTACAGCCAGACCGGGCTGCCAGGCGTGCAGGTGTTGCGCGCCAGTTGCGACGTCGCCCGTGGCCCGCACATTTATGAGCCGAGCCTGATGATCATCGCCCAGGGCAGCAAACTGGCGTATCTGGGGCCGCGCACCATGGAATACGGCGCCGGGCATTACCTGATTCAGGCTTTGCCGGTGCCCTTTGAGTGCGAGACCTACGCGTTGCCGGACGCACCGCTGCTTGGCGTATCGGTGGCGATCGACCGGGTGCTGCTCGGTGAACTGGTGCTGGCCATGGGGCTGGCGCCGGGGCGGCATATTCCGGCGCAGACACCTGAGTCGATGACCTCGGTGGTGCTCGACAATGACATGCGTGGTTGTGTCGAACGCTTGCTGCGTTGTCTGCACGATCCGCTGGAATGCCAGATTCTCGGACCGGCGCGGGTGCGAGAGTTATTGTTTGTGGCGTTGCGCGGTCCCCAGGCGGATGTGTTGCGAGCGCTGGTGGAGCAGCAGGGGCAGTTCGCCCGGGTGGCGGCTTCGATCAGTCATCTGCATGCGCATTACACCGAACCGTTGAACGTCGAGACATTGGCCAGTTGCGCGAACATGAGCGTTTCGACCTTTCACGAACACTTCAAACGCAGCACGTTGCTGTCGCCGGTGCAGTACCTGAAGCGTTTGCGCTTGTTGAAGGCGCAGACGTTGTTGATCGCCGAAGGACTGGGGGTGGCGCAGGTGGCGCATCGGGTGGGATACCAGAGCACGTCGCAGTTCAGTCGCGAATACAAACGCTATTTCGAACGCAGTCCGGGGGATGAGCGTGCTGCGTGATTTTCACCAAATCGCGGGGAACAAAAAGGCCCCCGTTTCGGGAGCCTTGATGTTCAGCAATTCGACTTACATGTTTGGATAGGTCGGGCCGCCAGCGCCTTCCGGCGTCACCCAGGTGATGTTCTGCGAAGGATCCTTGATGTCACAGGTCTTGCAGTGCACGCAGTTCTGGGCGTTGATCTGGAAGCGCTTCTCGCCGTCTTCCTTGGTGATCACTTCATACACGCCGGCCGGGCAGTAGCGCTGCGCCGGCTCGTCGTACAGCGGCAGGTTCTTGCTCAGCGGGATGGTCGGATCGGTCAGTTTCAGGTGGCACGGCTGTTCTTCTTCATGGTTGGTACCGGAGATGAACACCGAGCTCAGCTTGTCGAAGCTAATCTTGCCGTCGGGTTTCGGGTAGTCGATCTTCTTGCAGTCGGCCGCGAGCTTGAGGCAGGCGTAGTCCGGCTTGGTGTCGTGCAGGGTGAACGGCAGTTTGCCGCCGAAGATGTTCTGGTCCAGCCAGTTGAAACCGCCGCCGACGATAGCGCCGAACTTGTGGATCGCCGGGCCGAAGTTGCGGCTGGCGAACAGTTCTTCGTAGAGCCAGCTCTTCTTGAAGGCGTCGACGTAGGTGGTCAGCTCTTCCGTGCCGTCCTTTTCAGCGAACAGCGCGTCGGCCACGGATTCAGCGGCGAGCATGCCGGACTTCATCGCGGTGTGGCTGCCTTTGATCTTGGCGAAGTTCAGAGTGCCGAGGTCGCAACCGATCAGTGCGCCGCCCTTGAAGACCATTTTCGGCAGCGAGTTCAGGCCACCCTTGCAGATCGCACGTGCGCCGTAGCTGATGCGCTTGCCGCCTTCCAGATATTGCTTGAGTACCGGGTGATGCTTGAGGCGCTGGAATTCGTCGAACGGCGACAGGTAGGTGTTGCTGTAGGAAAGGTCGACGATCAGACCGACCACCACCTGGTTGTTTTCCAGGTGATAGAGGAAGGAGCCGCCGGTGTTCTCGGTGCCCATGATGTCCATCGGCCAACCGGCGGTGTGCACCACCAGGCCTGGCTGGTGTTTGGCCGGGTCGATTTCCCAGATTTCCTTCAGCCCGATGCCGTAGTGCTGGGCGTCGGCATCGCTGTCCAGGTTATAGCGCTTGATCAGTTGCTTGCCGATGTGGCCACGGCAACCTTCGGCGAACAGCGTGTACTTGCCACGCAGTTCCATGCCCGGGGTGTACAGGCCTTCTTTCGGATGGCCTTCGCGGTCGACGCCGAGGTCGCCGGTGATGATCCCGCGCACCACGCCGTTTTCATCGATCAGCGCTTCCTGAGCGGCGAAGCCCGGGTAGATTTCCACGCCCAGGTTTTCGGCCTGCTGAGCGAGCCAGCGGCACAGGTTGCCGAGGGAGATAATGTAGTTGCCTTCGTTGTGCATGGTCTTGGGCACAAAGAAGTCAGGAATTTTCTGCGCGCTTTCGGCGTTTTTCAGCACGAAGATGTCATCGCGGGTGACTGGCGTGTTCAGCGGGGCGCCGAGTTCTTTCCAGTCCGGGAACAGTTCGTTCAGGGCCCGTGGTTCGAATACGGCACCGGACAGGATGTGTGCGCCGACTTCGGAGCCTTTTTCGACCACGCAGACGCTGATTTCCTTACCGGCTTCGGCGGCCTTCTGCTTCAGACGGCAGGCGGCGGACAGGCCAGCGGGGCCGGCACCGACGATGACCACGTCGAATTCCATGTATTCGCGTTCCACAGGCTATCTCCTACTCAAGGCTCAACAGTTTTTTTTCTAATTTGGAGGTTCGGTGTCGTATCCGTTATTGCCTTTACGTTAACGTCAAGGGTAATAATGGGCAAACCACCTTTCTCTCTAGGCGGCGCATTATATCTACACCACTCCTAGCGTCCAATACAAACGTTTGTTTGAATCGGCTCCAGCCCAGAGAAATCAAAGAAGCGCGGCTTATGACAGGGCATTTTGGCGTATTGACCAGAATGGGCGTTCCGGTCAAGATACGGGCGGTTTTGCGCTCGCCGTAGGCTGAATGGTGGTTTCAAGAGCACCTCTAAAGACAGGGCGTAGGCGGTAACCGGTGATGCGCAGCGCAGGTTCGGCGCGCAGTTTACACACCGCGAAGCGGCATGACTCGTCGGTCACGACTGACGAACGGTCATCCCGTTCAGCCGGCGTTTTTAGAGGTGCCCTTGTGCCCGATGAGCATCAACCGCCAGGTTCGCCTAGGCGACTTTCTTTTCACCGGAGAGTAACGAGGAATCCATGAAGGTTCTTGTAGCTGTCAAACGCGTTGTGGATTACAACGTCAAGGTTCGCGTCAAGGCGGACAATTCCGGCGTAGACCTCGCCAACGTCAAGATGTCGATGAACCCGTTCTGCGAAATCGCAGTGGAAGAAGCCGTACGCCTGAAAGAAAAAGGCGTTGCGACTGAAATCGTCGTCGTCTCCATCGGCCCGTCCACCGCTCAGGAACAGCTGCGTACCGCACTGGCTCTGGGTGCCGACCGCGCCATCCTCGTCGAATCCGCTGAAGACCTGACTTCCCTGGCCGTGGCCAAGCTGCTCAAGGCCGTGGTCGACAAGGAACAGCCTCAGCTGGTGATCCTGGGCAAACAGGCCATCGACAGCGACAACAACCAGACCGGCCAGATGCTCGCTGCACTGAGCGGCTACGGTCAGGGCACTTTCGCCTCGAAAGTCGAAGTCTCCGGCGACAGCGTTGCCGTGACCCGCGAAATCGACGGCGGCGCGCAGACCGTTTCTCTGAAACTGCCAGCGATCGTCACCACCGACCTGCGTTTGAACGAGCCGCGCTACGCGTCCCTGCCAAACATCATGAAAGCCAAGAAGAAGCCTCTCGAGACGCTGACTCCGGACGCTTTGGGCGTTTCCACCGCCTCCACCAACAAGACCCTGAAAGTCGAAGCGCCAGCTGCACGCAGCGCGGGCATCAAGGTCAAGTCGGTGGCTGAACTGGTCGAGAAACTGAAAAACGAAGCGAAGGTAATCTGATCATGACTATCTTGGTAATCGCCGAACACGACAACAAGGTGCTGGCTCCGGCCACCCTGAACACCGTGGCTGCCGCTGCCAAAATCGGCGGCGACATCCACGTTCTGGTTGCCGGCCAGGGCGCTGGCGCCGTGGCTGAAGCCGCTGCGAAAATCGCTGGCGTGAGCAAAGTCCTGAACGCTGACAATGCTGCCTACGCGCATCAGCTGCCGGAAAACGTTGCTCCGCTGGTAGCCGAACTGGGCGCTGGCTACAGCCACATCCTGGCTGCCGCTACTTCCAACGGCAAAAACATCCTGCCGCGCGTTGCCGCCCAGCTGGACGTTGACCAGATCTCCGAGATCATCTCGGTAGAAAGCGCTGACACCTTCAAGCGTCCGATCTACGCCGGTAACGCCATCGCTACCGTGCAATCGACCGCAGCGATCAAAGTGATCACCGTGCGTGCCACCGGTTTCGACCCGGTTGCCGCTGAAGGCGGTTCGGCTGCCGTTGAAGCGGTTGCTGCTGCTCACAACGCCGGCACTTCCAGCTTCGTCAGCGAAGAACTGGCCAAGTCCGATCGTCCTGAGCTGACCGCTGCCAAAATCGTCGTTTCCGGCGGCCGCGGCATGCAGAACGGCGATAACTTCAAACACCTCTACGCGCTCGCCGACAAGCTGGGCGCTGCTGTGGGTGCTTCGCGCGCCGCGGTCGACGCAGGTTTCGTACCGAACGACATGCAGGTCGGTCAGACCGGCAAGATCGTTGCGCCACAGCTGTACATCGCCGTCGGTATCTCCGGCGCGATCCAGCACCTGGCCGGCATGAAAGACTCCAAAGTGATCGTTGCGATCAACAAGGACGAAGAAGCGCCGATCTTCCAGGTGGCCGATTACGGTCTGGTGGCGGATCTGTTCGAAGCCGTACCTGAGCTGGAGAAGCTGGTCTAATCCGGCCGCTTCACTTATAAAGAGCCCGACCTTTTGGTCGGGCTTTTTTTTGTCTGGGATTTGAGTGGGAGCGTTTCGCCATGGATCTGCATCGTCGGTTGGGCTGCTCGTGGTTGCTGGGGCTGGCATTGTTGCCAGGTCTGTCGGTGGCGGCGGGCAAGTGCGAACGGCTGGTCGTCACCGGCAGCCCGGATGCACCGCCGTACCTATGGCAGGATCCGCAAAACCCCAAACAACTGATGGGTGCCAGTGCCGACCTGTTGCAACAGGTGGCCAAGGAGTTGGGGATCAAAGTCGACCTGCTGTACGCCGGCAAGCGTTCACAGGCCCTCGACGAAGTGCGCAGCGGGCGCATGGACATGCTGGCCGACGCGCCGCTGACCTTCAATGAGCTGGAAAACCTCGACTACATTCACCCGCCGTTGCTGGAAAACGATTACCTGGTGTGGACGCGCAAGGGCTCGACGCTGGTTTATACCGAAGCCAGGGATCTGCACGGGCATACCGGCGGCTTGTCGGAAAAGTCTCGAATGACCCCGGCATTCGGCACTTTCGCCGAGCAGCAATTGACCCTGACCCGTACGGCAAACCTGACCCAGGCGTTTCAGAAACTTCTGCTGGGCGAGGTGGAATATGTACTCGCCGGACGCTACTCGGGCATGGCGGCCGCGCAGGCATTGGGCATGGCCAATGACCTGCTGGCCTTTGAACAACCCATCGACCGCCCCGGTCTGTTCCTCGCGGTTTCGCACAACTCGGCCTGCAACGATCCGTGGTTGCGCGGACAGCTGGCCAAAAAGATGACAGAATTGCCCGCGTCCGGCCTGACGGAAGCCGCGCTGCAACGCAACATCGAGCGCTGGAAGGCGCAGCAGCAACAGCCGCCGCAACCACCTGTCAGCGCCCCAAAACAGTAGGGATTCTTAGTGAGTAATCGACTTCTTTTCGCGGCCATGGCCGTTCTGGCCCTGGCCGGTTGCGCCAGCGATCCGGCGCCCAACGAACAAATGCGCCTGACTGAGCAGGCCCTTGAGCAAGCCAAAGCCGTGGGCGCCACCGCCGAAGATGTGCCGGAAATGAAACTGGCAGAAGACAAGTTCAACCGGGCCAAAGGCAGCATGGCGGGTGAGTCCTACAAGAATGCGCGGATGCGCTTCGAACAGGCTGAGCTCGACGCACGTCTGGCGGAAGCCAAAGTGTTGACCCAGAAGAGCGAAGAGCAAGTGAACGTGCTCAACACCCGCATCGTCCGACTGCGCAAGCAACTGGGGGATGCCCAATGAGCCTGAAGTCCAAAACCCTCGGCGCTCTGATCCTCGCCGGTTGCGCCAGCCTGTACGGCTGCGCCGCTCAGCACAGCGAATCCGCATTGCAGCAGGCCAGCACCGACTTCCAGAAGGTCAAGGAAGATTCCAACGTGCTGCGTATCGCGCCGAAAGACGTGATCCGTGCCGGTGAGTCCCTGGCCCGCGCCGATCGTCTGTCGACGTATTGGGGCAGTGGCTCGGACGTGGTGCATTACGCCTACCTGAGCCAGCGGTACAGCGAAATCGCCCGTGAGCACACCAATCAGGTGCTCAACGAAGAACGTGTGGCGAAGCTGGAACTTGAACGCCAGCGCCTGCAACTGGCCCTGCGCGAGTCGAAACTGCTGAGCGTGCAACAGCAGGGCAAATGGCTGGAAGAGCAGATCGTTGCGCTGGCCACCACACAAACTGATCGTGGCCTGGTGATGACCCTGGGCGACGTGCTGTTCGACACCGGCGAAGCCGAGCTGAAAAACTCGGCCAACCGCGTGGTGCTGAAGATCGTGCAGTTTCTGCAACTCAACCCGAAACGCATCGTGCGCATTGAGGGCTACACCGACAGCACCGGCGGCAAGCAGGAAAACCTCAAGCTTTCCCGCGACCGCGCACAGTCGGTGGCCGACGTGTTGACGGACCTGGGCATCGACGAAAAACGCATTCAGGTCGAAGGCTACGGCGATGAATACCCGGTGGACGCGAACGCTTCCGAGCGTGGACGTGCGCAGAACCGTCGGGTGGAAATCGTGTTCTCCGATGAAAAAGGCCAGCTCGGCGCCGCCCGCTAAGGGGGGCGTTACTGGAAAGCCCGGGCTGTCAGGCAGCGCCGGGCTTTTTTACGTCTGTCGATTACCTCACAAAGCAGTACAGATTTAACCGACACAGCACTGTATGGTTGACTAATATGGCAACTGTCCCAGTACACTTCCAAACTGTTCCGGTATTGTTTCACACAAGAATAAAACGCCCGTGAAATCGAGTGCTGCGTCATGACCAATCTCTTGCTCTACCAACGTATTGCTCAACAGCTGGCCGAAGATATCCGCCGTGGCGTCTATCAACCGGGCGAGCGCGTACCTTCGGTGCGCAAGATGAGTTCGCAGCTCAACGTCAGCCATGCCACGGTGTTGCAGGCTTACGCCAACCTTGAGGATCAAGGCCTGATCCGCGCGCGGCCGCAGTCCGGTTACTACGTGCACCAGACTCCCGCACTGACGGCGCCCACGCCGGACATTGCCCGGGTCGAGCGGCCAGGCCTGGTCACCCGCAGCAGTATCATTCAGCAAGTGCTGGTCGAATCCCGTCGTGAAGGCGTGTTTCCGCTGGGTGCGGCGGTGCCGAGTGTCGATTACTTGCCGGTGCGCGCCCTGCATCAGCAACTGGCCAAGGTCACCCGGTTTCATAGTCCCCGGGCGTTCAGCTACATGTTCAGCCCCGGTTTCGAGCCGCTGCGCCGGCAGGTGGCGATTCGCATGCGTGATGCAGGCGTGGTGGTCGACCCTTCGGAAGTGGTGATCACCCACGGCTGCGTCGACGCATTGCAGATGTCCTTGCGAGTGCTGACCCGCCCCGGCGACCTGATCGCCGCCGAATCACCGACCTATTACGGCCTGTTGCAACTGGCCGACCTGCTGGGCCTGAAGGTCATCGAGATTCCCAGCGACCCCGCCACCGGCATGAGTCTCGAAGCCCTGCAACTGGCGGCCAATCAATGGTCGATCAAGGCGCTGGTACTGACCACTCGCCTGAGCAATCCACTCGGCGGCACCATGCCCGAAGAGCGGCAGAAACAGCTGCTGCGCCTGGCCTCGGATTTCGATATCCAGATCGTCGAAGACGACATCTATGGCGAATTGATGTTCGAGCAGGGCCGCACCAAGTCGCTCAAGGCCTACGACCGGCTCGATCGGGTGATCTACTGCTCGAGTTTTTCCAAGACCTTATCGCCCGGTGTGCGTATCGGCTGGATGATCGCCGGCAAGTACCAGCAGGAAATCCAGCGCTTGCAGACCTTCAGCACTCATTCGGCGTGCAGCGTCACCCAAATGGCCATCGCGGCGTACCTGGAAAACGGCGGCTATGACCGGCATTTAAGGTATATCCGCCAGGAATACCGAAAAAATCTCAGCGCGTTCCAGCTGGCAGTCCAGCAGTACTTTCCTGAAGGCACGCAGATGACCCGGCCCACCGGCGGATTCATTCTGTGGGTCAGCCTGCCGGGGCGGGTCAACACCCAGGAATTGCATGTGCGGGCGCTGCAACAGGGCATCAGCATTGCGCCGGGCCTGATCTTCAGCAACACCGAACAGTTCAACCACTGCATCCGGTTGAACTGCGGCATCCCGTGGAATCGCGAGGCGGAACGGGCGCTGATGACCCTCGGCATGTTGGCAACTCAGCTCTGCCAGGAGATGGCCGGCGGATTTTGAAACAATGGCGGAGCTTGTCATGTGACGTCCAACAGGCGAGCATATGGCCCTCTGCCGTCAGCTTCGTTGGGTTCATGAAAGCGAAATTTTCTGCCGCCTGGGTTGTGCTATGCCTGCTGTTGATGGGTCATGTACCCGGTGTTTTGGCGGCTGCAGCGCAGGAAAAGGCGCCGGCCACTGCCAACGCGAAGAAACCGGCGACGACCAAAAAAATCGCTCCAGCGAAAACCACGCATCAGAAAAAGGCTGCTCCGGTCAAGAAGCGCGCACCGGTCGCTACCAAGTCAAAGTCGGCGAAAGAAGTGGCCAAGACGCCATTGCCGTCTGCGAAGCTCGACTTGAGTCTGCCCAGAGACATGGTTCAGGAATTGAAACCCCCCGGCTCCGTGACGCTGCCCAAGCGCGAAGCGATCCTGCCGCAGATGTTCGGTGACAAGAACAGCGGGTTCCAGCTCAATGGACGCTTGCTCAGCAACGAAATGCAGCTGCAACTGCGCAATGAAGAGCGTCGGGAAGTCGAAGGCGCGGCGCTGGATTTCGAGTTCAAGCAATAAATCGTCCCCATCGGTGACCCGCAGACCAGACGCTTTGTCGGAGACTGGTCAGTCACTTTCGTTTCTGCGTAAAAACCCCGGTTCAGGCAATTTAAAACAGCCGTTTAAGCGGTTACCCTGTTCCGTGTCCCTTTAACACATTGCCCGCTGCGAGGAACGCGTCGTCATGAAATGCCGTGAAGGCTGTGGCGCCTGCTGCATTGCCCCTTCCATCAGTTCGCCGATTCCAGGCATGCCCGATGGCAAACCTGCCGGTGAACGCTGCGTTCAGTTGTCGGTCGATAACCTGTGCAATATTTTCGGCCGACCGGAGCGTCCGGCGGTCTGTTCAGGATTCAAGGCCGATCCGGAAGTCTGCGGCAGCAGCCAGGAAGATGCGATCAGACTGCTCGGCTGGTGGGAGCAGATGACGGCGGCGTGATGTGTCAAACGAACGGAACTTCAACAATAAGGAATAAGACTATGGGTTCGCTGCATCGTATCGCTGTGTTGTGTGGTTTGACTGCCGTGCTGGCCACCTCGGCCGCCCAGGCTGAAGACTGGAAAGTCGCCAAGAACGAAGACGGCATCAAAGTCGCCCTGAGCGAAGTGCCGGGTTCGGACTACAAG
The DNA here is from genome assembly GCF_016735645.1 of Pseudomonas sp. B7. Taxonomy (NCBI): domain Bacteria; kingdom Pseudomonadati; phylum Pseudomonadota; class Gammaproteobacteria; order Pseudomonadales; family Pseudomonadaceae; genus Pseudomonas; species Pseudomonas sp. B7. The sequence continues at coordinate 269,454 of NZ_JAERRE010000001.1, read as the reverse complement.
TCTTATCAGGGCGTGACCGTGATGAAGACCACCATCGCCAAATTGCGCGCCCTGCAGGAAGACGTCTCCGGTGCCTGCGCCTGGATTCACGAGTGCAAGACCCAGAAACTGCTCAAGCACGAAGGTGACCAGAGCTGGACGTACACTCAGTTCAACACCCCATGGCCAGTGACCCCGCGCGATTCCATCCTGCATGTCACCACCGTTGAAGGCGCCGATGGCAGCCTGACCCGTAATCTCGAAGGTTTGCCGAAGTACCTTCCTGAAGAAAAAGGCTTTGTGCGGGTTGCGCAGGTCAAAGGCTTCTGGAAGTTCGTGCCAAAAGGCGATCAGGTTGAAGTGACCTATCAGGTACACACCGAGCCAGGTGGCAGCGTGCCGTCGATGATCGCCAACAAGTTTGTGGTCGACGCACCGTTCAATACCCTGAAAGCCTTGAGAGAACGCGCGGAGAAGTAACTGTCGCGTTCATCTGTAAACGCCCCGAAGACTCGGGGCGTTTTGTTGTGCAGGTTTTATTGTGTTTCCGAATATGCGTTGAACGAAATTTTCACAAACGCTTCAAGACAATTCGCCCGCACTGTTCGCACCTGTATCGATGCAGCATGCCTTGAATGAAAGCGTCCGGCGGCGGGCACTAATCAATGGCAATGCCGTCGGTGATCGTGCAACATTTGCGCTCCGCGCAAGCCCCGGGGCCTGGAATGGCCAACAGAGGGCAGGGCGCAGCCGTATTTTTTGCAACTTCAACTTCCAATGGGTCCTAAAACGACATGGCAAACCCGGACGCCCTGAGTCAGCAGCGATCTTCCAGTCGCCTGCTGCAACCGACCGTCAAATCGCATCTGGCCTACACGCTTCTGTGCGCGCTGGTCATGATGGTGATGTTTTCCGTGCTGCGCCTCGCGCTGCTGGTCTACAACCGCGAGATGATCCTCGACACCCCGGCCTCGACTTTCCTCGAAGCCTTCGCCAACGGCCTGCGTTTCGATGTGCGCCTGGTGGTGTATGTCTGCATTCCGCTGGTGCTGGCGCTGTTCAGTGCCCGGGCCATGGCGGCGCGCGGGTTCTTCCGTCTGTGGCTGACCATCGCTTCGAGCATCGCGCTGTTCCTCGGCCTGATGGAGATGGACTTCTACCGCGAATTCCACCAGCGCCTTAACGGCCTGGTGTTCCAGTACGTGAAGGAAGACCCGAAAACCGTGATGAGCATGCTCTGGTACGGTTTCCCGGTGGTGCGTTACCTGCTGGCGTGGGCCGTGGGCACGCTGATCCTGACCCTGGCGTTCAAGGGCGCCGACCGTCTGACCCGGCCGCGTGGCCCGTTCAGCGGCGGCAACGTCGGCACCCGTCAAGTGGCGCCATGGTATGCGCGTCTGGCGGTGTTCGTGGTGTGCCTGCTGATCTGCGTGGTGGCCGCTCGCGGCACCCTGCGTCAGGGCCCGCCGCTGCGCTGGGGTGACGTGTACACCACCGATTCGAACTTCGCCAACCAGCTCGGCCTCAACGGCACGCTGTCGCTGATCGCGGCAGCCAAGGACCGGATGGGCGAAGATCGTGACAACATCTGGAAAGCCACACTGCCGCAGGATCAGGCGCAGAAAGTGGTGCGCGAGATGCTGGTGATGCCGGACGACAAACTGGTGGATGCCGATATCGCCGCCGTGCGTCGTGAATACACACCGCCTGCCGACAAGACCCTGCCGATCAAGAACGTCGTCGTGATCCTGATGGAAAGCATGGCCGGTCACTCGGTGGGCGCACTGGGCGCGCCGGGCAACATCACGCCGTACCTCGACAAGCTGTCGAAGGAAGGCCTGCTGTTCGACCGTTTCTTCTCCAACGGCACCCACACCCACCAGGGCATGTTTGCCACCATGGCGTGCTTCCCGAACCTGCCGGGTTTCGAATACCTGATGCAGACCCCGGAAGGCAGCCACAAACTGTCCGGCCTGCCGCAGTTGCTCAGCGCTCGTGACTATGACGATGTCTACGTCTACAACGGCGACTTTGCCTGGGACAACCAGTCCGGTTTCTTCAGCAACCAGGGCATGACCAACTTCGTCGGCCGTAACGACTTCGTAAACCCGGTGTTCTCCGATCCGACCTGGGGCGTGTCCGACCAGGACATGTTCGACCGTGGTCTGGTGGAGCTCAAGTCGCGGGAAAACGGCAAGCCGTTCTACGCGCTGCTGCAGACCCTGTCCAACCACACGCCGTACGCCTTGCCGACGCCGCTGCCGGTCGAGCGCGTCACCGATCGTGGCCCGCTCAACGAGCACCTGACCGCCATGCGTTACGCGGACTGGGCGCTGGGCCAGTTCTTCGAGAAGGCCCGCAAAGAGCCGTACTTCAAGGAAACCCTGTTCGTCATCGTCGGCGACCACGGTTTCGGCAACGAGCGTCAGATCACCGAAATGGATCTGGGCCGCTTCAACGTACCGATGCTGATGATCGCACCGGGCATCCAGGAAAAATTCGGTACCCGTGACCACACCGTGGGCACGCAAATCGACATCGTGCCGACCATCATGGGTCGTCTGGGTGGCGAAGTGCGCCATCAGTGCTGGGGCCGCGATCTGCTGAACCTGCCGGCAGGCGACACCGGTTTTGGTGTGATCAAACCGTCGGGCAGCGAGCAGACCACCGCTATCGTTACCGCCGACCAGATTCTGGTGCTGCCGAAAGAGAAGGAAATGGCGCCGAAGATCTACCAGTACCAACTGGGCGCGAACCCTTCTGCCGAAATCATTCCGGACGCCCCGCGTACTGCCGAGCTGAAACTCAAGCTCGAAGCGTTCCTGCAAACGGCCACCAAGAGCCTGATCGACAACACCGCCGGTGTCATAAACGGCAAGCCGGACTGATCATTCGGCGCAATAAAAAAGAGGCCCTCTAGAGGGCCTCTTTTTTTGTCGGTCAAACAGTCATATCCGACCGAGTAACAACAGCACCAGCAGTACAACCAGCACTACGCCGATAATGCCCGAAGGACCATAACCCCAACTTCTGGAGTGCGGGAAGACCGGCAGACCACCGATCAGCAACAGGATCAGGATAATGATAAGAATTGTGCCCATGTCGATTTCCTTGTTGATAGCGTCTGAGAAGTCTTGGTGTTCAAGGGCAGCTGGAAGTTGAACTAAATCCAGCCGGCTTATAAATTCCGACTGGTGCGCATGAAAGAAAATTCAATGTTTTTTTAAGGTATTTGGCTCGCGCTCTTATTTCGTTTGCTGTCGCGGTTTGCTCTCGCCATTCAGCAATCTGATGGAGCGTGGGTCGCCCCGTATCCTTCGCTACACTCCGCGGATCTTCCCCGGAACAACAAGGCTGTCTGCTATGCAAAATCGCATGATGATCACTGGCGCGGGCTCAGGCCTGGGTCGCGAAATCGCGCTGCGCTGGGCGCGTGAAGGCTGGCAACTGGCCTTGTCCGACGTCAGCGAGCCCGGTTTGCAAGAGACCCTGAAGCTGGTTCGCGAGGCCGGCGGCGACGGCTTCATCCAGCGCTGCGACGTGCGCGATTACAGCCAGCTGACCGCGTTTGCCCAGGCTTGCGAAGTGAAACTTGGCGGCATCGACATCATCGTCAACAACGCCGGTGTCGCCTCGGGCGGTTTCTTCAGCGAGCTGTCGCTGGAGGACTGGGACTGGCAGATCGCGATCAACCTGATGGGCGTGGTCAAGGGTTGCAAGGCGTTCCTGCCGCTGCTGGAGCAGAGCAAGGGCAAGATCATCAATATCGCGTCCATGGCCGCGCTGATGCAGGGCCCGGCGATGAGTAACTACAACGTGGCCAAGGCCGGGGTAGTGGCGCTGTCGGAGAGCCTGTTGATCGAACTGGCCCAACAGGAAGTCGGGGTTCATGTGGTCTGCCCGTCGTTCTTCCAGACCAATCTGCTGGATTCTTTCCGTGGCCCGACGCCGGCGATGAAAGCCCAGGTCGGCAAGTTGCTGGAAAGTTCGCCCATCACCGCCAGCGATATTGCCGATTACATCTACAAACAGGTCGCAGCCGGCGAGTTCATGATTCTCCCCCACGAACAAGGGCGCATGGCCTGGGCGCTCAAACAGAAAAATCCGCAGCTGCTGTACAACGAAATGACCGCAATGGCCGAAAAGATGCGCGGCAAGGCCAAACAGAACAACGGCTGAACTTGCCCGGGGTTCGCCGCATCGTTAGGGTGGCCGCAACAGTCACCCTGACGAGATGTCTTGCATGCTCAATTACCTGTGGTTTTTCCTCGCCGCGCTGTTCGAAATCGCCGGCTGTTTCGCGTTCTGGATGTGGTTGCGCCAGGGCAAGAGCGCCTTGTGGGTGATCCCGGCGCTGATCAGCCTGACCCTGTTCGCGCTGCTGTTGACGCGCGTCGAAGCGACCTACGCCGGTCGCGCCTACGCCGCTTATGGCGGCATCTACATCATTGCTTCGATTGGCTGGCTGGCGGTGGTCGAACGCATCCGCCCGTTGGGGTCGGACTGGATCGGTGTGGCGCTGTGTGTGATCGGGGCGAGTGTGATCCTGTTCGGTCCACGATTCACTGCGACTTGAATGGCTGGCTTGAAGGAAATGTCTGAAGGCTTGCGCGCCTTGCTGTGTAGGGAATGACTGAATTGCCCACAGCGCATTGTAGGGCGGTCGAAACCCGCGCATCTTCAAGGCTCGCAAACCTTGAAGGACACCTCCCATGCTTGTACTCAGCCGTGTTGTCGGTGAACTGATTTCCATCGGCGACAACATCACTCTGCGCGTTCTGGCGGTCAACGGCTCCAGCGTGCGGTTCGGCGTCGAAGCGCCGGAGCAGGTCGGCGTGCACCGCGCCGAGGTCTACGAACGGATCCAGCGCAAACAGGCCAGCGGCAAGGCCCGCTGACCGTTTTCAGTCGAACAGGTGCTTGGGCACGTCGTGCTTGAGCATCAACTGGCATTGCTCGCTTTCCGGATCGAAGACAATCAACGCCTGGCCTTTGGTCAGCGCCTGGCGAACCCGCAGTACGCGAGTTTCCAGCGGCGTGTCGTCACCGTTGTCGGTACCGTCGCGGGTGACGAAATCCTCGATCAGGCGGGTGAGGGTGTCGACTTCAAGCGCGTCGTAGGGAATCAGCATGGGCACCTCGGCTAAATCAATGTCGGGATGCTACGGCGAATGATCGCCGAGGGCCAGACTCAACTGTCCGAACGCTGCCCCACCAGGCTGTCCACCGACGGCACACGGGTGTCGCTCTCCATCTGCGTTTCGTGTTCGATCTGATGACTGAAGCGATCCAGTGACCCGGTGGCCGGTTGCGCATCGCTGGCGAACACCGGCGGACTCAGAATGTACGCTCCCAGCAAGCGACTGAGCGCCGCCAGGCTGTCGATGTGCGTGCGCTCGTAGCCGTGGGTCGCGTCGCAGCCGAAGGCGAGCAGGGCGGTGCGAATGTCGTGACCGGCGGTGACCGCCGAGTGGGCGTCACTGAAGTAATAGCGGAACAGGTCGCGGCGCACAGGCAGTTCGTGCTCACCCGCCAGACGCAACAAGTGCCGCGACAAGTGATAGTCGTAGGGCCCGCCGGAATCCTGCATCGCCACGCTCACCGCGTGTTCGCTGGAGTGCTGGCCCGGCGCGACCGGGGCGATGTCGATGCCGACGAATTCGCTGACGTCCCACGGCAACGCCGCCGCTGCGCCGCTGCCGGTTTCTTCGGTGATGGTGAACAGCGGATGGCAGTCGATCATCAGTTCCTGGCCGCTGTCGACGATGGCTTTCAACGCGGCCAGCAGCGCCGCGACGCCGGCCTTGTCGTCCAGGTGACGGGCGCTGATGTGGCCGCTTTCGGTGAACTCCGGCAGCGGATCGAAGGCCACCACGTCGCCGACGCTGATACCCAGCGAATCGCAATCGGCACGGGTCGCGCAGTAGGCGTCCAGACGCAGCTCGACGTGATCCCAACTGATCGGCATCTCGTCCACGGCTGTGTTGAAGGCATGCCCGGACGCCATCAGCGGCAACACGCTGCCGCGAATCACACCGTTGTCGGTGAACAGGCTGACGCGGCTGCCCTCGGCGAATCGGCTCGACCAGCAACCCACCGGCGCCAGGGTCAGACGCCCGTTGTCCTTCACCGCGCGCACGGCGGCGCCGATGGTGTCCAGGTGCGCCGAGACCGCACGGTCGGGGCTGTTTTTCTTGCCTTTAAGGGTGGCGCGGATCGTGCCGCGACGGGTCATCTCGAAGGGAATGCCGAGTTCTTCCAGACGCTCGGCGACGTAGCGCACGATGGTGTCGGTGAACCCGGTCGGGCTCGGGATGGCGAGCATTTCCAGCAGGACTTTCTGCAGGTAGTTCAGATCCGGTTCGGGAATTTGGGTGGTCATGGAAACTCCTGTTGCGGGGCGTCATTCGCGCGTTGAACGCGTGAATGACGCTGAAGAGAGATCAAACGGCCGGCTGACTGTGCGGAAACAGCAGATCGACAAACCGCTCCGCCGTCGGCTGCGGCTCATGGTTGGCGAGCCCCGCCCGTTCGTTGGCTTCGATGAACACGTACGTCGGTTGATCCGCCGCCGGCACCATCAGGTCGAGGCCGACCATCGGGATCTCCAGCGCCCGAGCCGCGCGCACGGCAGCCTCGGCCAGGGTCGGGTGCAGAATCGCCGTGACGTCTTCCAGTGTGCCGCCGGTGTGCAGGTTCGCCGTGCGCCGCACGAACAGATGCTCACCGGCCGGCAGGATGCTGTTGTAGTCGTAACCGGCCGCGTGCAAGGTGCGTTGGGTTTCGTGGTCCAGCGGAATCTTGCTTTCGCCGCTGGTCGCCGCTTGCCGTCGCCGGCTCTGTGCTTCAATCAGTGCGCCGATGGAATGATGACCATCGCCGACCACCTCCGCCGGGCGGCGAATCGCCGCTGCAACTACCTCGAAACCGATCACCAGAACCCGCAGGTCGAAGCCTTCGTGGAAGCTTTCGAGCAGCACGCGCGTGTCGAACTGCCTGGCCGCTTCGATGGCCTGCTGCACTTCCTCGATGGTTTGCAGGTCGACCGCCACGCCCTGGCCCTGTTCGCCATCCAGCGGTTTGACCACCACTCGCTGGTGTTCATCGAGGAACGCCAGATTGTCGTCCGCGTTACCTGCCAATTGCTGCGACGGCACATTCAACCCGGCGGCTTTCAAGACTTTGTGGGTCAGGCTCTTGTCCTGGCACAGGTTCATGCTGATGGCGCTGGTCAGGTCGCTCAGCGATTCGCGGCAACGCACCCGGCGCCCGCCATGACTGAGGGTGAACAGCCCGGCATCGGCATCATCCACTTGCACGTCGATGCCGCGTCGATGGGCTTCCTCGACGATGATTCGCGCGTAAGGGTTGAACTGCGCCTCCGGGCCAGGGCCGAGAAACAGCGGCTGATTGATGCCGTTCTTGCGCTTGATGGCGAACGTCGGCAGGTTGCGAAAGCCGAGTTTGGCGTAGAGGTTTTTCGCCTGGCGGTTATCGTGCAGTACCGACAGATCGAGATAGCTCAGACCGCGACTCATAAAGTGTTCGATCAGATGCCGTACCAGCACTTCGCCGACACCGGGACGCGAACACTGCGGATCGACCGCCAGGCACCACAGGCTGCTGCCGTTTTCCGGGTCGTTGTAGGCTTTCTGGTGATTGAGCCCCATGACGCTGCCGATCACCGCGCCGCTGTCATCGTCTTCCGCCAGCCAGTACACCGGGCCGCCCTGATGGTGCGGGGTGAGCAGGGTGGCGTCGATCGGCAACATGCCGCGCGCCTGATACAGCTGATTGATCCCCTGCCAGTCCGCGTCACTTTGTGCGCGGCGAATGCGAAAGCCACGAAACACGCGGGTGGCCTGGCGATAATCGCTGAACCACAAACGCAGGGTGTCGGACGGGTCGAGAAACAGTTGGGTCGGTTCCAGCCCGAGAATCTGCTGCGGCGCGGCGACGTACAAGGCGATATCGCGTTCGCCCGGCTGCTCGTTAAGCAGTTCCTGAGCAAGGCTGGCCGGATCGGGGAATGTGTGGCCGATCAGCAGCCGGCCCCAGCCGCAGTGCACTGCAATCGGCTCGGCAGCCGGCTCGCTGCCATCTTCGGCCAGACGCGCCTGCAAGCGTTCGTAGGACGGCGTCTGGCCGCGCAGCAGTCGCTGGCTGTAAGCCGTGGCGTGAGGTTTCATCAATCAGATTCCTTGTTCGCTGAGCCACAGGTTCAAAGCCGCCAGTTGCCACAGCTTGGAGCCGCGCAGCGGGGTCAACTGGCCTTGTGGATCGGTCAGCAATTGGTCGAGCATGGCCGGGTTGAACAGGCCGCGATCCTGACTCGGATCCAGCAGCAGTTCGCGCACCCAGCTCAGGGTCTCGCCCTGCAAATGCTTGAGACCCGGCACCGGGAAGTAGCCTTTCTTGCGGTCGATCACTTCACTCGGAATCACCCGTCGCGCGGCTTCTTTCAACACCTGCTTGCCGCCGTCCGGCAGTTTGAACTGGCCCGGAATGCGGGCCGACAATTCCACCAGGCGATAGTCGAGAAACGGCGTGCGCGCCTCCAGGCCCCAGGCCATGGTCATGTTGTCGACGCGTTTGACCGGGTCGTCCACCAGCATCACCGTGCTGTCCAGGCGCAGGGCCTTGTCGACCGCCGCATCGGCGCCGGGCTGTGCGAAATGTTCCTTCACGAAGTCGCCGGCAGCGTCATTGGCGGTCAGCCATTTCGGCTGCACCGTGGCCGCATAGTCGTCGTAGCTGCGGTCGAAAAATGCCTCGCGATAAGCCGCATAGGGATCGGCTGCACCGTCGACTTGCGGATACCAGTGATAACCGGCGAACAACTCGTCGGCGCCCTGGCCGCTTTGCACAACCTTGCAGTGCTTGGCCACTTCGCGGGACAGCAGATAGAAGGCGATGCAATCGTGGCTGACCATCGGCTCGCTCATCGCGCGGAACGCGGCGGGCAGTTGCTCGATGATTTCTTTTTCGTCGATGCGCAGTTGATGGTGTTGCGTACCGTAATGCTTGGCGATCAGATCGGAGTACTGGAATTCGTCGCCGCGCTCGCCGCCGGCATCCTGAAAACCGATGGAAAAGGTCGACAGGTTTTCCACGCCGACTTCGCGTAACAGGCCGACGAGCATGCTCGAATCGACGCCGCCGGAAAGCAGCACGCCGACATCCACCGCCGCCCGTTGGCGGATGGCTACGGCTTCGCGGGTGCTGTCGAGTACGCGGTCACGCCAGTCTTCCAGGGTCAGGTTTTTCTCGTCGGCGTGTGGGCCGTAGGGCAGGGTCCACCAGGTTTTCTGCTCGGTGGTGCCGTCCGCTTCAATGCGCATCCAGCTCGCGGGTGGCAGCTTTTCGATGCCCGCCAGCAAGGTGCGCGGCGCGGGCACCACGGCGTGGAAATTCAAGTAATGGTTAAGCGCCACCGGATCGAGGATCGGGTTGATGTCACCGCCCTTGAGCAGTGCCGGCAGGGCCGAGGCAAAGCGCAGGCGCTGGCCGGTGCGCGACAGGTACAGCGGCTTTACGCCGAGACGGTCGCGAGCAATGAACAGACACTGGGCATCGCGCTCCCAGATGGCGAAGGCAAACATGCCGTTGAGTTTCGGCAGCAGCGCTTCGCCCCAGGCGTGATAACCCTTGAGCAGCACTTCGGTGTCGCCACCGGAGTAGAACGCGTAACCCAGCGCTTCGAGTTCGGCGCGCAGTTCCGGGAAGTTGTAGATCGCGCCGTTGAAGGCCAGGGACAGGCCCAGTTGGCTGTCGATCATCGGCTGCGCCGAGCCGTCCGACAGGTCCATGATTTTCAGGCGTCGATGGCCCAGGGCAATCGGCCCTTGGGCATGGAAACCCCACGCGTCGGGGCCGCGAGGCGCCAGGTGATGGGTGATTCGCTCGATGGCTGCAAGGTCTGCAGGTTGTTGATCAAAACGTAACTCGCCAGCTAATCCGCACATGTACCGTAAACCCTTTGTATTTCGGCGTTCATGTCGCTACTGGTGATTCTCCCGTACCGGTTTTGTACCACTTTCCAATCGATCCAGCTTCTCAAGCTCCGCCCAGTCACTCGGCGAGCTGATCCACTTGGCATAGGTGGAGAGCAGTACCTGAACGCTGTGCCCGAGTTGTGCGGCGATGAACGCTGGATTCATCCCCGACATCAAACACATCGTTGCGTACGTGTGGCGCGTGTCATACATCCTGCGATGCCGAATACCTAACTTTCGCAGCGCGCTCAGCCAGTAGCGTTTTGGGCCAGTCTCGGATCGGATATACAACTCTGACTTATCTCCCGATCCCTCCGGCGCGAACACATAATCCGAACGCGCCGCCGTGAGTGGCCTGGCTTTTTCGAGCGCCTTGATCGCGCGATCGTTCAATAAAACTTCGCGGGAGCGCTTTGTCTTAGTTCGCTCCTGGATCTTTCCATAGATGCGAATACGGCAAACTTTTGCAGTCTTCTTGCGCATGTCGATCTCTTCCCAGCGCAGCGCCATTGCCTCTCCCGGGCGCATTCCGGTGTAGAACGAGAACTCGAAGAAGATCGCGTAAATCTGTTGCAGGCCGCTCGTCAGTTCGTACAGCTTGGCGATGATCAGGTCTGCCTCGGCGCGCGCGAAGGGATCGATTTCACGCTTCGTCACGCGGGTTGGCGGGATCGAACTGGCCGGATTGCGGTGGATCAGCTCATCACGCACGGCCTGGGCGAAGATGGTGGTCATCAGCCTAATTGCATCCTTGCGCCGGACGGGGGACGTCCACTGGATGTCGTTGACGACCTTGCGCAGGATCACAGGCGTGATCTTGTCCAGCGGCTTGGCCGCGAGGTAGGGCACCCAGTAGTTTTGCAGGGTGGATCGGTAATTTTTGCGCGTGCTTTCGACGATCTGGAGGCTGTCGAGCCAGTCCTGGGCGTAGTCGAAGAAAATCGGCATGGTCTGCACTTCTGCGCTGCGCGTGCCCGGGAACAGCTCGGCGTACTTCTGCGGGGTCAGCGCGCCGAGCTTGTCCAGTTGCTTTACCTGAGAACGAAGGCTTGCCGCTGCGGCGATTCCTTTCGCGGTCTGAGGGAAGGGGAGCGTTTCACAGCACCGCTTCTTGTTCCAGGAGAAACGAATTCGGATTGATGGTCCGACAAACTCAACCCCTGTTGGCAAGTCCACAGACTTTCGATCCATTCGTCATACCTCCGTTTGCTGTACATAATCCGGCCGTCAATCTTCGACCAGACGCCTTGCGGGATGATCTTCCGCTCTCTCTTTCGCTGCAGCGCCTTCGCTGTGGTGCCCACCAGCTCGGCCATTCGCTTCTCGGTCACCTTGTCGTGGCCGTCCCCTTCGGGCAATTTTTCAGCAGCCCCCATCAATCACCTCCTACGTGTCGCGACACGTTTTCGTCATTCGCTATTTGTGTCGCGTCATTGTTCTGATCCCAAGCCCATCTCGTCATGGGCGACCTTCTGCAATCGCTGTCAGCTCTGCCACCAGCGCATCGGTGCGCCCGTAAAACTTGCCGGCGTCCTCGTTCACGAATCGCTCGATCACGCTGGCCACTGCCGCAGCGTTGGAAAGCCCGCGCAGATCCGTTTCTGCTGTTGGCGCATCTGTCGATGGGGCGTGCACGAAGGCGCCGGCCTTGATCTGCAACGAGCGCACCGGACGCACAGCCTTTTCTTTGCTCGTCCAGTTCGTGTCCGGAGTGCACCATGGCAGCATGTGGAGACACCAGGCACTACCGGCGGATGATTTCTGCGTGCTCGACCAGTACTCGCGCAATGCGAATGCCTGAGCTGGCCCGCCCGCACCATCTGCTGGCCAGTGCTTGCCCCACGGCTCGAGCTGCAGCAGGTTGGCTCGCATCACCTGCAGCTCCTCAATCGCCGGGATGTGCCAGCCCCGGTGCCCACGGATCGACATGGTCAGCACCTTCTGCGCGATCGCGCTTCCGGCCTCGGCCATTGCCCGGGTGTTGGCCAAACCGTCGTGGTATGACTTGCTGCCGCGAACATTCAGCCGCGGGCCTGACCGATCCCACCATTGCGCGGGCTGCTCGAACTCTCGGCCGGCATCAATAAGGGCGTGCTCAGCGCCACCAAAGAACAGGCGTCCAGCGAAGAAGCCGCCGGCGAATGGCTGGCCGATTGCGGGGAGCGCTGCGGGCGAAATTGTCTGGCATTTATTCATCCTCGCGATCCCCCGAATCAGCCACCGCACGCAGCTTCAACTTGATCCCGTAGGAGTCGGCGAGCTTGCTCAACTGGCCGACAGTGGTGTCGGGGCTCTTGAGCGCCTGGCCCAACCTGATCAGTCGCTCGCCGAGTTTCTCCAGATCGCTCTGCAGATGTAGGTGTGTTACTTGGGTAACGATCGTCATAGCTTGAGCCTCTCATCCTGTGGGAGCGGAGTGGTCACCGAAAGCCCTTTTTCAGATACCGGGCTGGCCTGAGAGGCCCGGCCTGGCTCGCGCTCTGTAGTGCCGCTCTGTGGGAGCGAACTATCCGGCAAGCAGCTGATACCGGTGTTATTCAGGATCCAGCAGGTAACGCCGCGAGCGCTGTCGTGCTGGACGCTGACGAACTGCTCTCCCGCGCTGGCTTGGCCGGCGATCAGCAGCAGTGCGGCGATGATCATTGCTCGCATGGGGCGCTCTCCATGAGATTGCCGGCCGAGTACCCGAATACTTCTGCCTCGGTGCCCAAGGCTTTTTCACGGAAAGGCAAGTGTTCGAGCAGGGCTTTCGCTTCGCTCAGGCTCGGCAGCTTGAACACCACCGTGAGGAAGGCCGGCTCGGCGTTGACCATCCGGACGCGATCGTCGATGTGCATCGGCTTTTGATCCTTCGGAATACCTGCCTGAATGCGCTGGTGAATTTCCTCGCGGTGCACTGCGACCGACTCCGGCGCGGATATACCGAGGCGCACCTGCTGGCCAGTGATACCCAAAACAGTGACGCTGACGTCATTGCCAATACGGATCGTCTCGCCAGATCGGCGGGTAAGAATCAACATTGTCCTGCTCCTTTGAGTTGGGAGAAGCTTTCTCAAGGCCGAGCGAATCCCGGCCGCGGTGTTGGCTTTCGCGAAAATCAGGTTGGGTTAAGCGGTGAGGGCAACCTCGATGCGGCGCACGGCCACGCGAGTTTCAATGCGGCGCTCGCCTGGGCGGCGGATGCGCCCAAACTGTTCGGTGTTAGCTTGCTGGGCAGTCATCACCAAGCACACCAGGACCACGAGGGGCGCGATGATCTGGCGCTTGAATGCCTCCAGCACAAGGCCGCGCATCGTCTTGACACCAAGCTTGAAGCGGGCGCTTTCAAGACGTTTTTCAGCGGTGGCTGGACTGATACTCATTGCACGACCAATTTGCTTCACCGTCATATCGGCAGCAGCCCACAGGGTGGCTTCAAGCTCCCGAGGAGCCAGGCCCATCTTGAGGTTGCCCTGCCAGTTGCCGGCGGTCAGAGTGCTGGTGGTCATTTCGTGAAGCTCCATGCTGGGTGCGATGGAGTAAAAATTACCAAAGGTAATTATTTATGTAAATACCTTTGGCAATATTAATTTTTACTGGGCAAAAAAAACCGCTCAATAGCGGCGGCTTTTTGCGACTAGGGTCTGGATACCCTCACACTCCCTCCGCGCCATACCACTCTTCCTATCAAGGGGAGATCGACGGCTGCTGAACTCGGGATCACCTCGTCGGGGAATAGCTGCTTGTCCTGGTTGTCGCATCTGAGCGTCCAGTTTCCAGAAATTTGCTGCGCTACCCGCCTGACGCTAGTCCTACCATCAGGCATGCGGACGAGATAGACCTCACCATCCTTTAGGGCCGGCTTGTACGTGTCAATCATGACCACGTCGCCGGACAAAATATGTGGGGCCATACTGTCGTCGCCGGCGTAAACGATGTTGAGACTGCTAAACGAAACTCCCATTTCTTGGAGCCAGCCGCGCCTGAATACCATGCCCTCGGTCAACCCGCGATGTTCGTCGTTCACGTTCGGAACGAAAGAGTTATCGTCTAAATACTGCGGTATCAGGACATATTGCTCGCGTGGCGGGGCATCAATGATGCGAGCGGCTTTAGCCCAGGTTGTTCGAAATGAGTCTGCGGTGACGCGTGACGACGCAACCATCTCGATGATCGCCGCTAGACGCGGACTGAAGTCAGAAACCGGCACATCCAAAATTTTGGCGAATGCAGCCGCGATCTCGGTGTTCAGCGGATTCACACCGTTCAGATAGTGTGAGACAGAGCTTTGGTTGATGCCGAGTTGCTCAGCCAGTTTTTCCTGAGTCAGCTTCAGCTGTTTCTTTTTGGCTGTGAAAATTGCCTTCAAGCGTAGGCATTCTTCTTTGCGGTCAGCAGGTAATGGTTTTTTCATCAGTCGATAATATTCCCATCGGTAATAGTTTAACAAATGCCAAAGGTATTGCTTTGTGAAAATGCCAAAGGTACTATTTTGGCAAAGTTCTGTTTGGAGATTTGCTGTGAAACATACCCAGCTGAAAGATTTCGCGAAGGCTCGCGGCCAGCCAGAGGCAGCGTCTCTTTTGGGAATTACCCAAGGTGCGCTGAGCAAGGCATTACGCGTGGGCCGCGACGTTTTTGTCATCGAACACGCTGACGGCAGGTTTACCGCTTTTGAAACCAGGAGCTTTCCATCGCGGCTCAGCTCAAATCCGCGTGTTGCCCCGACCATGAGCCAAAAGATACGCGCCTCATTGCCGCTTGAAGAGTCTGGTGAACCATCTGTTTATCTATCCAGTGCTGGGCAGTGAGTATGAAAGTTTTCGCATGCGATCAGGTCAATGATTCCGCGCATGCGCGGTTTCCTGAGTTATTTGTATGCCATTACCGCCAAATCGTGTGTGGTTTCAGCCAAATGGCTCTATGCCGAAATTTTCTTTCCTTATCGGGGGTAGTTGCCAGGCACTACCTAGGTAAAGGCAAGAAATTTCGGAGGAATTACATAATGCCGCTGGCATGCGTACTCGAAAACTCGCCCCTCCTGAGGCCCTCGATTCATGGGTACCTTACGGATTTGCACAATACGGGTGAAAAGGGAAGGCCCTCGCCAGGGCCTGCTGAGCGACTTCCACTGGTTGGCTTTTGCCTGCCCAATGAAAAGGAATACGGCATGAGCCAGCACGCCCCCGCCAAGTTTTTGCTGTCCGGCTGACTTTTCTCCGGGCAACAAAAAGCCCGCTGTAGGAAGCGGGCTTATCACGCCACTCGGTAGGACGAGTGGTTATGTACTTCTTCGTTCTGGAGAACGATATGACGCACCCGAAAAATAGCACCGGACATAACCGGATGCAACAGCAGATGCTCACCACGCATTCGAATTTCTACCACCAGAGCGTCAGCGCAGACGGCATTCACTCGCGTCCTCTTCTTGCTGTTCAGGCCGGGCAAGACTGCGAGGAGGCTTTGAATTCAGCCTCAATGCTGCTCGGCGCCGTCGATGAAATCATGACAGCGCTCACTGATGAAGGGATGGAAACGAACGCCATCTTCGGCTTGCGCTTTCTGATTGAGAGCTCCAAAGCTCTGGTGGACTCGACCACCAATGCCGTGATGCATGGGAAAAGCCAAGGCGGTGCCCAATGAGCGCGCCGGTATCGATCGACGTAATTGAAGCGCAGCGCAATCACCGCGCAGGCCTTGGTGCTTATCACCTGGCGAAACTGCTTCGCGATAACCATGGGACGGGCGACACCGCCGAGGATCGCGCGCTCTCACCGAACGAGGAGTACGGGGTGTTGCTGGCGCTCGAGTTCATCACGTACAGCCTGTACGCGACGCTTGAGCAGCAGATGCTCGACGCAGAAGCGGCGGAGGTACGGCCATGACTTCGATCTCTGTTGGTCGCCTCAAGATCGAGGCCGAGGCAATGAGTCAGGCCGGTTACTTCGTTGATGCGCTGGCGAAGTTCATCGGCACAGTGGGCACCCATGATCCGGAACTCTGCGACCAGGCACTGGACGGATACGTGGTTGGTGGCTTGGCGGCAGGGCTGCGCCTGATCGGCAGCGAGCTGATGAACCGTGGTGATGAGTTCGCCACGCTCATTGCCAAGTCCGAGAGCGTTGGGGGAGGTGTTCAATGAACCTGACACCATTCAATTTCAGCGGCGCCGAGATCCGCGTGGTCACCGATGAGCAGGGTGAGCCATGGTTTGTCGCCAAGGACGTCGCCGATCTGCTCGAGTATTCCGATACCGATCAAGCCGTGCGCTCCCACTGCAAGGCAGCGAAAACCTACCCCGTCGAAATGACGGGTCAGGTGCGTAACGTCAAGGTGATCCCGGAGCGAGATCTTTACCGACTTGTCATGCGTTCGAAGATGCCAGCGGCTGAGGCATTCGAAGAGTGGGTGGTGGGCGAAGTCTTGCCGAGCATCCGCAAGACGGGGGGCTATCAGAGGAAGCTGAGCCCGGCCGAGCAACTGCTCGCTAACGCCCAACTGCTGGTCGACATGGAGCGCCGCCAGCATCAGACCGAGCAGGCGGTGGTGGGTATCGAAACCCGTGTAGCCCAGGTCGAGAAGATTCGTTACCTCGACTCGCGGCCTGCCGGCTTCGAATCCATGACCGCCATCCGCGAGCGCATCAACCTGCGCCACGGCCTTCCGCACTGGGTGATCAACGCGGTGATGCGCGATATCGCTGGCGCGCCGCTGCCATTCGCCATGGTTCGCAGCGCGCACTCTGACGACGGCGCCCAGCCGTACCCGATCTGGCCCACGGCTGACATCACTCGCCGCTTCGACCGGTTCGCCGCCGAGTGCACGTTTGAGACGGCAGAGCGCGCCACCCATCCCGACATTCAGCAAGGCCGGTTCAAGCTGCGCCAGAGGAAATCCGCATGAGTGAGAAAACAGCGAATTCGACTACGGAGCCTACCGTGATCGACGAGGCGTACATGGAGCGATTCACGAACGACCAGCTCGCCTACAAGGCGTGGATCGGTGCCGACCTGGTGCGGGAAATCCTTTTCGACGAAGAGGGCATCGAGAACTGCATGCAGGACGCGAAGTTTGAGACTGCGCACGCTGCTATGGCGCTTCGTGTTCTGGTGCGGCGGCTGACCGGTATGAACCCGGATGTGCTTCGGAAGGCGGTTCAGCAAAGGCAGCTTGAAGCGGTGGTGCTGGAACCTGAAACGCCTCAGCTCCCAGCCTGGGAGACGGTGCAATGAACCGTCTCCCGCATACCTCATCCACCGAACAAGGTCCGGTGTCCGTGATCGCCGGCCCGTGGCCAAGCTACGCGGCGTTTAAGGGCCTGCCAGAGCGTGATCGCTGGGTCATGTACTCAAGCGCCAAGGCCTACCGTCAGGCGCTTGAGGATCAGGGGCTGGTGATGGCTGAGACCTACGACGCTTTCATCCGTCGCGTCTGCGCCGAGCTGGAGATCTGATCATGAGCATGGATTTGATGGTCAAGGCCATGAAAACGAAGGTGGGAAACCCGCTGCGCAAGCTGGTGCTGGTCAAACTAGCTGACAACGCCAGTGATCAGGGCGAGTGCTGGCCTTCCTACCAACACATTGCCGACCAGTGCGAGATCGGCCGATCCACCGTGAAACTCCATATCCGCGAGCTGGAGAAGGCTGGTTTTCTCCGCCGTGAGTATCGCCGGAAAGGTGAGCTGAATCAGTCGAACGTCTTCCATTTGTCGCTGGATGGTGGGGCAGATCCTGCCCTAGGGGGTGGGGCAGGAGATAACCCACCTGGGGCAGGAGGTGACCTAGGGGGTGGGGCAGGAGCTGCCCCCAGAACCAGTCACTCTTATGAACCAGTCAAGGAACCTAAACCTATGGTCACCACGATTGAGGATGACGGGTTTGCACAGTTCTGGAAGCTGTACCCGAAAAAGAAGTCTCGCAAGGACGCTGCCAAGGCCTGGGCGAAGTTGAAACCGAACGAGGAGCTGCACCAGACCCTGATCACTGCTTTGGGTAGCCACTGCATTTCGGAGGATTGGACGAAGGACGGCGGTCGTTATGTTCCGAACGCCGCCACCTGGCTCAACGGTGAGCGCTGGCATGACGAGCTCAAGCCCGCGCCCGGGAAAACTTCGACGTTTACCAACCTGCCGCAACACGAACCAAACGCTTATCCGGAGGTGCCGCATGGCCAAACCAATTTCTAACTTCGGCCGCGTGCCGGATGTTCGCTTCTTCGAGGCTCAGTGCCCGGTACACGGCACAGTCGACGGCGCCGAGGTCGAGCAGTTCGACGGCTCGTATCTGGTGCGTACCTGCCGCCGGTGCCAGTGGGAGGCGATGAACACTGCCGACACCCGCAGCGAAGCCCACACGCAGGCGCTGGCGCGCCGCAAGGCTACGGCGCTGAATGAACTGTTGATCGGCTCGGGTATCACTCCGCGCTTCGCTGGATGCACCCTGGACAACTTCACCACTGGCGCGGTGCTGGAAAAGGTTCGCGCCTTGGCGACTTGTCAGTCCTACGTCGACCAGTTCGAGGAGAACTACCGTGCCGGCCGCTCACTGATCCTGTCCGGCAATATCGGCACCGGCAAGACCCACCTCGCCAGCGGAATGGTCCAGCAGGCGATCCGGAAATTCGGCGCGGCGGCGGTTATCACGTCGGCGGCGGAGATCATCCGCATTGCCAAGGGCTCGATGGTGCGTGGCGCCGAATACACCGAGCGCGACGTGATCAACGAACTGGCCGGGGTCGACCTGCTGGTGATCGACGAGGTTGGCGCGCAGAAGGGCAGTGAGTACGAACTCGGCCTGCTGCACGAAGTCATTGATCGCCGGTATCAACTGGTGCGCCCGACCGTGGTGGTGTCGAATCTGCCGGCCAGCACTCTGGGCCAGTTCATCGGCGATCGAGCGCTTGACCGCCTGCGCCAGAACGGCGGCCAAGCCGTCGGCTTCAGCTGGTCCTCGATGAGGGCCACGGCATGAGTGAGTATCGCGAACTGTTCAGCGATGAGGCTGAACACGCTCTGTTGGGGGCCATGCTGCTGGACTCGAACTTGTTCGACTCGATTACCGGCCAGGTGCAGGTGGCGGACTTCCACGATCCGGAGAATGCCGCGCTGTTCCAGGCAATGGTCGGCTGCCACGCGGCAGGGAACCCTGTCGATCCCGTCACGCTGCATGACTACGCCGAGTTTTTGCCGAGCGGCGCCCGTACGATGGCTTACGCCGCCGAGCTGGCGCGCAACACGCCAAGCACCGCCAACTGGAAGGCCTACGCCAAGGTGGTGACAGAGCGCGCCGTGCTGCGCCGCCTGGTGGACGCTGCCGACGCGGTGCGCGAGCTGGCCACCGAGAATAGGCCGGTCGCCGAGATCATCGCCAGCGCTCAGCAAGCAATGGCGGATCTGCGCGACCTACAGACCGGAGAGCCCGACTACAAGCGCATGGACGAGGTGGTGACGCGCAACATCGACATCATCGACTCCAAGTTCAACGGCACCCTTCAATCTGGCCTATCGACCGGCCTGGTGGATCTGGACAAGCTCATCCGTGGCCTGCGGAAGAAGACCGTCACCATCGTGGCCGGCCTGCCAGGGAGCGGAAAAACCACGCTCGGTCTGCAGATCGCCCAGCACATCACGTGCAGCGGTGCCGGCGTTGGAATGGTGTTCTCGTTGGAGATGCCGGAGGAGGAACTGGGCAATCGTGCGCTGGCGTCCATCGGCGGTATCGACCTTCGAAAACTCGATGACGGACAGCTGCAGGACGACGACTGGCCTCGCCTGACCTCGGCGGTGAGCAAAATCATCGATAAACCGCTGTTCGTTTGCGACAAGTCCGGCCTGACAGTGGCGCGCATTCGCAGCATTGCCCGCCAGGTTCAGCGCACCCACGGCCTCGACGTGGTGGTGATCGATTACATCGGTCTGATTGGGTCAGACGTTAAGGCATTCAACCGCACTTCGGAGCTGGGCAAGATCTCGACCGGGATCGTGAACATCGCCAAAGAGCTGGAGGTGCCGGTGATCCTGCTGGCGCAACTCAACCGCGATTCGACGAAGCGCCCAGGCAAGAAGCCAATCGCTTCCGACCTGCGCGACTCTGGCCAGATCGAGGCCGACGCCCACTGCATCATCCTCGTCCACCGGGATAACGACTCGGAGGAGGGCCAGAACGGCGTCACCGAGCTGATCATGCCGAAGTGCAGGCACGCGCCGGTCGGTTCGTGCCTCGTTCAGCAGCAGGGGCAGTACGCCCGATTCGTCAACTTCGCCTGTAACCGCGAGCCGAGTAACGAGGAGGTCGAAATGGGACGATCGTTTGCCAGTCAGTACCGGGAGAGAAAGGCATGATCCAGATGAAGGAGCTTTTTCGCCGGTTGACCGGCTTTAGATCTGAGAATTCTGCCAACTCCCTTAAAGGCTCGGCGCAGACGCCTCGCGCATCAAATGACGAAACAACCAACTGCGAGGTTTCAATTCGAGCTCACACCGACACCATGCCCAACGAAATTTTGCACATATGGAGTGCCGCACAATGAGTCACGTAACTGCGGCACTGCCGCGCAAGAGCTTGACGAAGGTCGAGTGCCAATTCCTGAAACAGGGCAATCGCCTGCTGCTGGAAAAAACCAATGGCCGGATCGGTTCGGCGGCGCTCATGGACATCATTGCCGACTGGCATGCCTTGCGCGCCGATTTGGGCTTCGAGGCATTCGCTCGGCGCTGGATAACTGAAGGCAACGCAAAAAACAAGATCGCTGACAAGCTGCTGCGGGAGCTGTTCGGCATGGATGAGCCAAACCCGAGGAAGGCAGCATGAAAAAACGAACGTACGCAGATAAGCCGCTTGGCGACACCGAGTACCTGCTGGAGCAATGGGGGTGGTGGCGCATGGACGGCATGGGGGTGCCTCGGTACGTTTCGCCGCTGTATGCGCTGATCCGCGACAACAACGTCACTGAAGGCGGCGTGAAAAACTACTGTGTCACGGACGACGTTGCCCTGGTGGTGGATCGCGCGGTAGCCAAGCTGGCCCAGCGTGACGAGCAGATGGGTAATTTCATCTGGCTGTACTTCGGTGCGAAGTGGACGATGGTCCGGGTTGGTGAGTCGGCGAGAATGTCCGAGCGTTCAGCCCGGGAAGTGATCAAAGCCGGCGTTGCGTGGATTGATTGCGCCGTGGAAGAAATCCGCCTTGCGGCGTAAAAAGTTCTTTCCTGCCGGATAAACACCTGTTTTCATGGCACCGTGTTCAGCTTTTCAAGCGCGACACAACAGACAAAGCCCGGCCAACATGACCGGGCTTTTTGTTCACTACCGAGCTATCAGTGGGGCTTTGCATTCTGGATCTATCTGCTGAAGCGCCTTAAGGCCGTCACTGGTCAGCACATGGCTTGGACCGAATTGGTAATTCCGGTCAACAATAAAGCCCTCATCGATTAGCCAGAGCAATACAGCGCGAACTTCCTTAGCGAGCGCTTTGTATTCGTCGCTTACTTTTTCCTCCCCGTGCACAAACTCTGGTTTTTCATCGGTGAGACCGATGGATTCAGGTGTTGCGTAATGAGGTGTCGGGAAATTTCGGTAAAAGTCTTTTAAAAGCTTTGCTGAGACTTCGTTGAATCGATCAATCTGGCTTGAACTCATGTTTTTGCCTTTTTTGTGGGGGGGCGTTCGGACAGGCATGCAGCCAACATCGTGGAGTACGCGCTAACGGCGCCTAGCCACGTTTCAATAGGTCAGCCGAGAGCTGGCCTTTTTTGTTTCTGAAGCATTCGATGCGGACCTACAACTGAAAAACACTCCAGCCTCTGAAGTCATGCGTTGGCCTTGGTCCATTCCGAGAGAGCCCACTCCTTGAGCTCAGCCACGGTCAGCGAGTCAATGTTGTCCGGAGCTTTCGGGTGAAACGTGGTGGTCGCCTGGGATGGCCCAATTACAGTGATTGCTGGCTGGCAGAGGCCGTGATTCAGATTGCTAAGTGTCACATGTACCAACTTCCATTTTTCGCTCATGAGATTCCCTTTTTAAGGCTGAATCGTTAGTGGAATTTCGATAGTAGCTCTAAGCATTGGTCCGCAGGTAGCGGGCTTTTTATTCCCGCCCAGGCGAATCCTTATCGCTATAGGGGATTCCCTGTCGGCCTATTGGGTCGTTTTTCTTCTTACTCCCTGACGGGGAGGAACTGAGATGCCAAACATGCCAGATAAACCAGACACATGGGCGATAGCGCTTGCGTGGCTGAGCCAGCATTCGCCGATCCTTTACCCGGCCGGGCTGTCCTTTGCCATGGCCGTGCTACGCATCACTTACGGTGGCGGCTCGCGCCGCCAGATGATCGTGGAGGGCGTGCTGTGCGGCGGGTTGACCCTCACCATCATCAGCGGTCTGGAATTCTTCGGGCTGCCGCAGAGCATGGCCACCTTCGTAGGTGGATGGGTTGGCTTCCTCGGTGTGGAGAAGATCCGGTCGATAGCTGATCGTGTGACCGACTTCAAGCTGCCAACGAGGTCATCGTGATGGCTCAGATAAACGTGACACTCAAGACCACGCTCCGCTGGTGGGTCTCGCCGCTGATGAGTTGCGGCGTGGTGTGGTACTGGCTCACCGGTCGAGACAAGTTCGCACAGGGCTTTATCGAATGGGTTGTGAAGCACGGTATCAGGGTCGAGGTGGAGTGATGGCGAGCACATCTGCCTGGCACCATCTCTACAAGACGAAGGAGTGGTACCGGCTCAGATGGAGCCAGCTCCAGGCAGAGCCGTTGTGCCGTCGCTGCGCCTCACATGGCCGCGTTGTAGCCGCCAACATTGCTGACCATATCAAGCCACACCGTGGTGACGTGACGCTGTTCTTTGACGCGACGAACCTGCAAAGCCTCTGCAAGCTTTGCCATGACAGCGCGAAGCAGCGAGAGGAAAAGTCGGGCGTAGTGGTTGGTTGTGACGTCAATGGGCTGCCCATCGACCCGAACCATCACTGGAATCGCTCGAAGTCTCGGAAATGAGAACGGTTTTCACGATTCGCGAACCGTTTCGGTGTGGCACGCCACTGCCCCTAGGGGGAGGGTGAAAAGTTCGGATTTCCGCTGCATAGGACCGCCCTCGACCCTCTTTACGCAAAAAGCCAGAATTGGAGAGTTTTTTTTGAAGGGAAGAACCCCCGCCCCGACAACCCAGAAAAAGGTCACCGGCACGTTGCGTGCCAGTCGGGAAAATAAGCGGGAGCCTCAGCTCGCAGTAGCATCGTACCAGTCGCCGCCGTCAACGATGACGGCCGATGGACAGGCAGTGTGGAAAATCTTCTGCCCTCTCGCTACGTCCATGGGCGTGCTCACCGAAGCAGATCTTCAAACCCTCGAGCGTCTGTGTGAAGTCGCCGCCGAGGTTCGCCGCTTAACCAAAGTTATTTCCGAAGAGGGCCACACCTACTCGACCGAAGCCGGGCTGATTAAAGCGCACCCGGCGGTGGCGATGGCGGCTGACGCCGACCGCCGGCTGCTCTCTTACCTTACCCATTTCGGCATGACACCCGCCGCCCGATCCAAGGTCCAGGCCATTGGCGAACCTCCAGAAAAAGACCCGGAAGACGAGTTCTTCAATTGAGGTCAAGAAGGTTTCCTATGCGGTCGACCCAGTAACGGCCTGGGCTCAAGAGGTTTACTCCGGCAAGGTTTTGGCCGGGCCCGATATTCGAAACGCCTGCGGCCGCCACTTGCGCGACCTCGAGGACGGCCCGAAGCGTGGGCTGACTTGGAATCTCGAAAAAGCCAACCGGGCGATCCGCTATTTCAAGACGGTGCTCAAGCTTAATGGCGGCGAGCACGAAGGGTTGCCATTCGTTCTTTTGCCTTGGCAGGCATTCATCGTCGGCTCGATCTTCGGCTGGATGGCGCCAGATGGCTTCCGCCGCTTCCGGACTGTTTACATTGAGTCAGGTAAGGGTTCAGGCAAGTCACCGCTGGCGGCTGGGATTGGTCTCTACTGTATGACCTCCGACGGCGAACCTCGCGCCGAGGTGTACGCAGCCGCAACGAAGCGTGACCAGGCAATGATCCTGTTCCGCGATGCGGTGGCAATGGTTGATCAATCGCCGTCGCTGAAGAAGAAAATCAAGAAGTCAGGGCGCGATGAGAAAGTCTGGAACCTAGCCTATTTGGCGACCGGCTCGTTCTTTCGCCCTATCAGTTCCGACGATGGACAGTCCGGCCCGCGTCCTCACTGCGCTCTTATCGACGAAGTTCACGAGCACAAAAACAACAAGACCGTCGAATTCATGCGGGCAGGTACTAAGGGCCGGCGCCAAGCGCTGATCCTGATGATCACCAACAGCGGGCATGACCGAAACTCGGTTTGCTATAGCTACCACCAGCTCGGCGTGAACGTCTGTGAGGCTGGCGCCAAGGGCGTGACAAAGAGGCACCGTCACTTCAACGACGGTTTCTTTGCCTTCATCTGTTCGTTGGATAAGGGCGACGATCCGTTCAAGGATGAGAAGTGCTGGGGCAAGGCCAACCCATCGCTAGGCCATACCTTCCAGCCGAAGTATCTGCGCGAGCAGGTGACCGACGCGAAGGGGATGCCCGCCAAGGCGAGCACTGTCCGGCGCCTGAACTTCTGCCAGTGGGTGGATGCTGCAAATCCATGGGTCGATATCGACACCTGGCTGTCGTGTTGCACGAAGTTCGATCCCGAGAAGCTGGCTGGTCAGGTTTGCTATGGAGGTCTCGACCTTTCAGGTAAGCGCGACCTTACGGCGCTGAACCTGTATTTCCCGGAGCAGGGCAAGTCTATTGCTGAGTTCTGGACGCCAAAGGACACGTTGCTTGATCGTGCCGCGATTGACGGCGTGCCTTATGACATTTGGCTTGAGGATGGACACATCCACGCGCCGCCAGGTAAGGCAATCAACTACGCCTTTGTCGCCAAGCGGCTGGGCGAACTCGCCGCGAAGTTCGAAATAAAGGCGTTGGCGTTTGACCCGTACCACATGACTTATCTGGAGGTAGAGCTTGAGGCTCAGGGCATCGAGTTGAATCTGGTGCCGCATGGCCAAGGCTTTCGCCCGGCGCGCGAGTCGAATCTGTGGATGACTCACTCCATTGATCTGGTCGAGGACTTGATTCTCACCGGGCAAATCCAAGTGCTGGCAAACCCATGCCTTACCTGGAACGTCGCTTCCGCTGTGATGGAGGCCGACGCCCAGGAAAACAGAATCTTCTCCAAGCGCAAAAAGA
Organism: Pseudomonas sp. B7; assembly: GCF_016735645.1. NCBI lineage: Bacteria > Pseudomonadati > Pseudomonadota > Gammaproteobacteria > Pseudomonadales > Pseudomonadaceae > Pseudomonas > Pseudomonas sp. B7. Next base: position 244,275 of record NZ_JAERRE010000001.1, on the reverse strand, counting down.
CCGGCCGCATTGATGGTGCCGTCGCTATGGCTATGGCCGTCGGCGCGGCCAACGCTACAGAGAAAGTGGCTGAGAGCCTTTCAGACCACATCTCTAAACATGGAATTCGAACCCTATGACCGATGAAATCAAACCTACAAAGCTGGAGGCGTTGAAAGAGGCTGCTCCTGATCTCGTCGGCGTACTTGGTTTGGCCTTGTTGACGCGGGGGCTTTGGGCCTGGATGGGGGAACCACTGGCTTTGACGGTCTGCGGTCTCTTGCTGATCGTCTTGTCGGTTGTCTCGATACTGCGGGGTGGTCGCTGATGTTTCGTGCACTTCTTGGAAGAAAGGCCGGGCCACAGGTCATCGATACACCGGAGAAACTTGCCCAGGCGCTGGGGGCTGGCTACGAAAGCAATGCCGGTCAGCGGGTGACTACAACCAGCGCTATGCAGCAGTTGGTCGTATTCAACTGCGTGCGGGTTCTGGCCGAATCGATGGGAATGCTGCCATGCAGGCTATTGAAACAGACTGGCCGGGTTCGACTGCCGGCAACTGCGCATCGCCTCTATTCGCTGATCACCATGGCCCCCAACAGCTACATGACTGCCCAGGAGTTCTGGGAAATGCTGGTGGCGTGCTTGTGTCTTCGTGGCAATTTCTACGCCTACAAAGTGAAAGCGTTGGGCAATGTGGTTGAGCTTCTGCCGCTTAACCCGGACATCGTCACCCCCAAGCTCAAGGACGACTGGACGGTTGAGTACACCGTCAATTTCAAGTCGGGCACGAAAACGCTAACCCAAGATGAGATCTGGCATGTGCGATTGTTCACGCTGGACGGTCTCAACGGACTAAACCCCATCGCATACGCTCGACAAGCGCTGGGCCTGGGCCAAGCAATGGATGCTCACGCCGCCAAGCTCTTCACCAACGGAGCGGTAACGAGCGGTGTTCTGCGCACAGAACAGCAGCTCACCGATGAAGCTTTCGGTCGTCTCAAGACGGAGTTCCAAGGCGAGCACATGGGGGTGGCCAACGCCTATAAACCCATGATTCTGGAGATGGGACTGGACTGGAAGCCAATCAGCCTCAACGCCCAGGACACCCAGTTCATCGAGTCCAAAAAATTGACCGAGTCGCAGATCTGCGGCCTGTTCCGTGTGCCGCCACACTTGGTGGCCAGCATGGAAAAGATGACGCTCAACAACATCGAGCACATGGGTATGAGCTTCGTGAACTACTCGCTGGTTCCGATCATGACCCGTATCGAGCACCGCATCCAAGTGGGGCTGCTCAATGAGAAAGACCGCCTGACGCATTACGCCAAATTCAACGCCGGCGCGCTGATGCGCGGCGATCTGAAAGGCCGGTATGAGTCCTACGGCAAGGGCATTCAATGGGGGATTTTGAGCCCGAACGACTGTCGCGAACTGGAAGACGAAAACCCCCGCGATGGCGGCGATATCTATCTCACTCCGATGAACATGACCACAAATCCAGAGGCTGCCGACGATGCAGACAAAACAGCGCCTTGACGTGCCGCTGACCATTAAGTCGGTCAGCGACAGCGGCGAGTTTGAAGGCTACGGCTCCGTGTTCGGTGTCGTGGACAGCTACAGCGATGTGGTTGTCCGCGGTGCATTTGCGGCAAGCCTCGCCAGGTGGAAGGAAAAAGGACGTCTGCCGGCGATGCTTTGGCAGCACCAAATGAGCGAGCCGATCGGAGTCTACACCGAGATGCGCGAGGACGACGTGGGCCTGTACGTCAAAGGCCGGCTTCTGGTTGAAGCTGACCCGCTGGCCAAACGCGCGCACGGGCACATGAAGGCGGGAAGCCTTACCGGGCTATCCATCGGCTACATGCTCGAAGACGGCGGCTACGAGTACGACAAGGAAAAGGGCATCTGGCTGTTGAAGGCTATCGACCTCTGGGAAGTTTCCCCGGTCACCTTTCCGGCCAACGATGACGCCCGGATTACTGATGTGAAGTCTCTGCTGGCCCGCGGCGAAACACCGCCGCCCAGCAAAGTGGAGCGAGCCCTTCGAGAGGTTGGGTTTTCTGGCTCCCAGGCCAAGGCCTTTATGGCCAAGGGCTACGGCGCAGTTTCACCGCGAGAGGCGGATGCCGACGAAGCAATGCAATCCCTCAAATTACTATTGACCCGCATTTAAGGAGCCTCTCATGGCTGTTGAAAAGAAAGATATCGAAGACGTCGCCGAAGCCTTGGGCAAGAAGTTCGACGAATTCAAGAAGACCAATGACAAGCGCATCGATGGGCTGGAAGAAGAAAAGGGCAAGCTGTCTGGCCAGGTCGATACGCTCAACGAAAAATTGAGCGAATTGGATGCGCTGAAGAGCGATCTCGAAAAAGAACTGCTCGCCCTCAAGCGTCCAGACGCCACTGGCACCAAGGCGGCCAGCGAGCACAAGACCGCGTTTATGCAGTTCGTGCGCAAGGGTATCGAAACCGGCCTGGGTGAGCTTCAGGCCAAAGCGCTGCAGGTCGGCGTTGATGCTGATGGTGGGTTCGCGGTTCCTGAAGAGCTGGATCGCAGCATCATCGAGTTGTTGCGCGATACATCCCCGATGCGTCAGGTCTGCAACCAGATCACCGTTGGCAGCCCAGACTACAAGCGTCTGGTGAACCTCGGCGGCAACGGCGCTGGCTGGGTGGGTGAAACCGATGCTCGTCCCGCAACCAACACTCCAAAGCTCGGCAATATCTCTGCGTTTATGGGCGAGCTGTACGCCAACCCACAAGCCACTCAGGCCAGCCTCGACGACATCTTCTTCGATGCTGAGGGTTGGTTGAATGGCGAGGTTGCTCGCGACTTCGCTGAGAAGGAAGGCAATGCCTTCCTGAAAGGTGATGGTGTCAACAAGCCTAAAGGTCTGCTGGCTTACGGTCTGGACGTGAAAGACGACGACGCTCGCGCCTTCGGCGTTTTGCAAAAGCTCTTGAGCGGCACCGCCGGTGCGATCACTGGTGACAGCCTGATCAATCTGATTCACGCCCTCAAGGCGGGCTACCGCGCCAATGGCACCTGGATGATGGGCAACCTGACCGTTGCCTACGTCCGCAAGCTGAAGGACAGCGAGGGCAACTATCTGTGGCGCCCAGGCCTGGAAGCGGGAGCACCCTCGGTCCTGCTGGGTTACGGCATCACCGAAAACGAAGACATGCCAGATGTTGCGGCTGACGCCAATGCCATCGCATTCGGCGACTTCAAGCGCGCCTACACCGTGGTGGATCGCATCGGTACCCGCGTGCTGCGTGACCCGTACACCAACAAGCCGTTCGTTGGCTTCTACACCACCAAGCGCGTCGGCGGCATGCTGGTCGACTCCCAGGCCGTGAAGATTCTCACCCTGAGCGCCGCTGCCTGACTGGGCGGGCGCCTACGGGCGCCCAGACTGCTGGAGGATTTATGCCGATCATTATTGTGAAAAAGCCGTTCCCATTCTCTGCAGATGGCAACCATGTAGTTGAGGTTGCAGTCGGCGAGCAGGATGTTTCGGAGCGATGCGCTCTGGTGGCGGTCGAGCACCTATGCGTGGCGTCCTACGCCAACCAACTGGACGCAAATGGTCTGAAGTTGGATGGTCCGACCGTTGCTGAGTTTGTTGAGGCTGGCTACCAGGCCGTCAACTATCCGCCCGAAGGTTACGCGTCGCGCAGTTCTCAGGATGAGATTGATGCCGCGGTAGAGGCTCAGAAAAATGCGGATAGCGAGACTGATCCGCTCAAGATGACCGTGCCAAAGCTGAAGGATTGGCTCATCGCCAAAGGCATCGCTTTCGAGCCTGGCGCAAACAAACCGACGCTTCAGGCGCTGGTGCCGGCTGGTGATTGATCTTCCCATCGTCAAGGCTCACTTACGGGTCGACCATGACGACGAGGATGCGCTGATTCAGGGCTACACGGATGCAGCCCTCAGCGCGTTTGAGACCTGGACCAATCGTACGCTAGTCGACCCTGAGACGGCTTTGCCTGACCCAGTCGGCAATGCGCTGTTGATGACCAAGGCGATTAAGCAAGGAGCGCTGTTGCTGATCGGACATTGGTATAGCAGCCGCGAGACAGTGGTGATCGGAACGATCACTGCGGAACTGCCAATGGCAACCAATGCCCTGTGGAAGCCCCACCGCTGGGTGAATTTGTGAGAGCCGGTCCATTGCGCCACCGGTGCACGATGTTGAAGCCGGTGCTGACCAAAAACAAATCAGGCGGCTTCGACGTCACCTGGGCTGAAATTGGCAAACTTTGGTCGGAAATCACAATGCCGACGGGCCGGGTTTCACCCGTTGCTGAGCAGCTTAAGGCCGTGGTCACTGCCGAGATCCGCATCCGCCCGCGGGCCGATGCTGTCGCCGGCAATCGCCTTGTCCACACGGCGAAAGGAATCACCACGACCTACCTGATCGGCGCAGCGCTGATCGACAACGAGCACAGCATGCTCCGGCTGCTCTGCTCAAACGTCCCCAACCCTTGAGGGTGAATTTATGAAAGTAGTTGCACTGGGCGCCTTGTCGGGCGCCACTGGCGATCGGGAAAAAGGCGAAGAGTTCGTGGTCGATGCCAATCTCGGCGCCGACCTCATTCAGCGCGGGCTGGTGAAGCCAGTGGCCGAAGCTGCTCCAGCAGATAAACCGGCCAAGGCCAAGGAGTAACCCATGGCTGCTCGCCGGTCGCGCATGTCTGGCGATTTCAAATTGCGCAAAACCCTGCGCAACATCCATGCAACGATGGATAACGAGCTGGTCGGCGTGATGAAGGAAGGCGCTGACAAGATCCTGGCAACGATGAGGCAGCTGATACCGAAAGACACAGGCGCCGCCTCGGCTGCATTGAAGGTATTCGTGTCGAAGAGCGGCCTCAATGCCGAGATCGGCATTCGGGGCAAGCGCGACACGCAGCGCTTCTTCTACCTCCGCTTCCTTGAGTACGGCACCAAGGGTTACAGCGGCACCCTGTACCGAAGGGCTGATAAAAACGCGGTGGGCGGTGAGCACACCAACAACCGCGACAAATCAAAGCTGTCTGGTCGACGCAATGCGTTGCGCGCCCGGGACACGAAGAACAAGTCTGACGGCTCCACGTTCTACGGCAAGTACCCGGATATCCCCGCCCGGCCGGCTCATCCATGGTTGCGGCCGGCTAAGGATGTGAACCGCGAATTCGTTCTGGCCAACATCCGCGAAGCGGTGGCCAGGACGCTACGTAAGGCCAGCATGGGAGCAAGCGATGAGTGATCCTTCGGTTGCGCTGCAGGAAGCGCTGTTCGCCCGGCTTGAGGCCGAGGTCTCGTGTCCGATCTACGACGGCGCGCCCATGGATACGGATATGCCCTACGTCTCGATTGACCGGGAGATCTCCACCAACACCACGCCGATTGCCGGCAGGAAGCGCGAGCAGCGCCTGATCTACCTTTCGGTCTGGTCGGATGCTCACGGCCAGGCCGAGGTGAAGCGCATCCTCGGCGAGGTTGTAGCAGCCCTTGATGAACGCCGCTTACCGTTGTCCGTCGGCCGCGCTGTATCGGTCCGGGTCGAACAAGCTGACGCCCAGCGTGATGCCGATGGTGTCACGTACCAGGGATCGATCACGGTCCGCGTTATCACCACCCACTAAACCCCAACCCCGGCCGCACCGCGGCTTTATCCAACGTGCCTTTGGAGGAACCCCCATGGCCGAAGACAACCTCAACACCGCCGCCGGCTGCCGGATCGGCATCGGCAGTAAGAACGGCGCTGATACCGAAGCGCTCTACAAGGCAGACACCTACGTCGATATCGGCGAAGTGGAAGACCTGGGCGAGTTCGGCGATACGTTCAGCTCCGTGACCTTCACGTCGCTGCGCGATGGCCGCGTGCGCAAGTACAAGGGCACCGCCGACGCTGGCGACCTGACCCTGACCGTAGGTCTCGACAACGGCGATCTTGGCCAGGCCAAGCTGAAGGTTGCGCACAAGGACCGCAGCAAGGGCGACTACAACATCAAGATCACCCTGAACGATGGCGATCCGGATGCTACCCCGGCGCTGCTGCCGACTACGTTCTACCTGCGCGGCAAGGTCATGAACAACACCGTCGCCGCCGGCGCCGCTGACAACGTGGTTCGCCGCAACGTCACGATCGGCATCAACTCCGACATCCTGGAAATTCTCCCGGCTGCCGCCGCCTAACCTGCGGGGCTTCGGCCCCGAAACCCAAGGATTCGCGACATGAGCAAAACCCTTTACGGTACCGTCGAGATCAAGCTTGGCGACGAGACTTACACCCTGACCCCAACGCTCGGTGCCGTGCGTGCGATTGAAGCCCACTTCGGCGGGTTGCGCGGCGCGTCCCAAGCGCTGAATGCGCTGAGCATCGACGGCTGCGCGGTGATCATCGCCGGTGGCGCAGGCTTGAAAGGCAAGGCAGCCGAGGCGGTCGCCGAGCAGGTCTGGCAGACCGGCGTGCTGGAAGTATCGGTGCAGTTGAACGCCTACCTGGTGGCGCTGTACAACCCGAAAGGCCCCGACGCGGGAAAGGGCGAGCCGGCGGCGTAAGTGCCGTAGAAGACGGCAGCTATGTTGACCGGCTCTACGCGGTGGCCACGGGCTGGCTGGGCTGGTCTCCCGACTTGGCCTGGCGCACGCCGATGCCTGAGCTCTTTCTGGCGATGGACGCCAAGATCGAATGGGCCCATATGACCAACCCTTTCGGCGGCGGCAAGACGAAACCCAAGGAGGGCAGGCCATCGCCTTCTACTGTTGCTGACAAGCTCCGGCAGGCGCTGACGGGGCGGCAGGTTGTTTAGTGCTTTTTGATATGCTCCGTTTTTCTAAAGAATAAATGGAGCGTCGCGCATGAAACGGAGTGTCTTCCTAACTATCCCGTTGATCTTTAGTTCTGCTGTTTGTTTTGCGGGTGGAAAGCCTGCCACGGCGTCTGACATTGCAGGTATCAAAGAGGCAATGGAGGATCGCCTGAAAGATTCCGACAGTGCCAAAATAAAGGATGTGCGCCTAACTGGCGATGAAAAGTCAGGCTGGCAATTCTGCGGTAGCGTGAACGCTAAAAATTCTTACGGCGCTTATTCTGGATTCACTCCATTTATGGGAATGAAGCTGAAAGGAACTGATGGGAATATCTCCTATGTCGTTTTAGGAGTTGATGATTCAGTAGAGCAAGTCTGTAGGAAATACGGACTTTGAACTTGTAAGACCCGCTCCGGCGGGTTTTTTATTGCCCGGAGAAAAGTATGGCTGACACAGACGTTCAGGGGATGCTGGTCCGCATCGAGGCGACCACTGCGCAGCTCCGTCAAGAAATGGCGCGCGCAGATTCCAGCGTTGCCCAAGCGTCTGGGAAGATCGATAAAAGCCTTGGGCGGATTGATGAGGCTTTTGACCGTGCTGGGGAGCAGGCAACGCATGCTTCCGGACTGATCAAAAGCGCGCTTGCGGCAGCAGTTGGTGCTGCCTCGGTCGGGAAAATCATTGAGGCTGCCGACTCGTATGGCCAGATGTCTGACCGTATTGGCATGGCCACGGCCAGTGTTGGTGAGTACGACCTAGTGCAGGGGCGCCTGCTGGAGACTGCGAAGCGCACCTACCGTCCCCTGAGTGAGGCTCAGGAGCTTTACATCCGCACAGCGGACAGCCTGAAGTCGATGGGCTACAACACCAGTCAGGCACTGGACGTGATGGACAGCTTCAGCTTCCTGTTGGTGACAAACTCTGCATCCGCCGACAAGGCAAGCGCCGCTATCGACGCCTATTCGAAGGCGCTTCAGACCGGAAAGGTCGAGGCAGATGGTTGGCAGTCGATCCTCGCCGCGATGCCGACAGTAGTCGACACGATCGCAAAGTCTACTGGCAAGACGGCCGAAGAGATCCGCAGTCTCGGTGCCGAAGGCAAGCTCAGCTTGGACGTGCTGACCGAGGGCCTACAGAAATCCTCCGAAGCCAATGGCATTCTGGCCGACAGCATGAGCGTTGCGGTGCGCGACGCAGTGCAGAATTTGTCGAACGCCTTCACGGTTTACGCGGGTCGCCTGAATGAAACGACTGACTTTACGGGCATCTTGGCTAGTGGAATCAGCGTTCTGGGCGATAACTTCCAGACCCTGGCCGATGTGGCCCTTGTCGCCGCGATTGCCGCCCTAACCCGCTACGGCGTTACCGCTGCTGACTCCGCGGCGGTGGCTGTGTATTCAGCGGTCAAGGATGCTGCTGCACGCAAGGCCCAAGCCGCCGCCGTTCTGCTCGCTGCCCAAGCCGAACAGCAGAAGGCACAGACCTCTGTTTTTCTCGCCGAGAAGGAAGCCTTAGCTGCGCGCGGTACTGCGGTGCAGACCCAAATGTCGATCCAGCTGGCGGAGGCCAGGATGGTCGAGGCGCGGGCAACGAACGCGGTGGCAGCAGCACAGCTTGGAGTCAGTAAGGCCGGCGGTGTGATCATGGGGGTTCTGGGTGGGCCGCTTGGTATTGCATCGGTTGCGGTCGGCGCCGCGATCGCTTTTCTGACTCTTCGTGACAACACAAGCGTCCTTGAGGAGAAACTGGGCAATCTAAATGACCCGCTCGACAAACTGACAGAGCGGTTCAACAAGCTTAATCGGGCGACTCAATCCGTTACCTTGCGCGAACTCCGCTCATCGATTGCGGATACGGAGAAAGACCTTTCAGCAGCCGCCGGCTCCATAGCGTTTGAGTTCCAAGCCAGTCTGACTAATGCCGGCCTAGCTGGCGCTTCTGGTTTTATGGGTGGCATTGCTCCGCTGCCTGCCGAGTTTCAGTCGGCGATGGATATCGTCAACAAGGCTGTCTCCGATTCGTCTAAAGGGCAGGCCGTAGATTGGAAAGTAGTGGCGGATCAGGTTAGGCAGATTCCTGGCGTTACTGAAGAAATGGCTCGGTCCATCGAGACCGGGCAGATCAAGGTTTCCGATCTGACGGAAATTCTCGATAAACAGCGGAAGACGTTGGCTGAGCTTACCGGAGAGACCGATGCCAACACCGCAGCTCGCGGCAAGAACAATGCGGCGGCAGCCGCAGCGACGGCTGCAGGTGAAAAATATCTTGAGCAACTCGATAAGCAGCTTGGAGCTCTGCAGGACAAAACGGCCGCGGAGGCAGCAGAGCGTGTAATTCTCAAGGAGAAGATCGATACCAATAGCGCTGTCGCCGCCTCCATTCGCGCTCGCGCAAAAGCTATTGATGAACAGAAAGCGGCGGACGCCGAAGCGACAAAGGCGAGAAACAAAAACGCCAGTGTCACGGAGTCTGCGGCGAAGAAGCAGCTAAAGGATTTCGAGTCGACCGAGGAGAGTTACAAGCGTCAGATCGAGCTAATCAACACCACCGGTGACAAACAGAAGGACGCCACCGAGGTTCAGAAACTGTCGTTCGAACTTCAGGAAGGGAAGCTTGGCAAGCTCAGCGAGGCGCAAAAGAAACGGCTGATGGGAATGGCTGCGGAGCTGGACGCGCTGAACAAGCTGAAGAAGGCCAACGAAGATGACCTGAAGCTGACGGCGTTCAAGAACGCCCAGACTCTGACGACCCAAACCACGAAGGATGGCTTCGACAAAGAGCTTGCCGGCGTTGGCATGGGCGACAAGACCCGCGACCGAATGCGCGCTGATCTAGCGATGCGCCAGAAGTACGCCGCCGATGTCGCAGCTCTCAACGAGCAGCGCAACACCGATCAGATCACACCGGAGCTTTACGCCAAAGAGACCCAGGTATTACAGGACGAACTGAACAAGCGGCTGCTGGCGCAGGAGAACTTCTACGCGGCGACCGATGAACAGCAAATCAACTGGATGAATGGCGTCAACGAGGTGTGGGCCAATTATGCGGATTCCGCGCGGGACTACTCGGCACAAGCTGCTGACGTCACCAACACCGCCTTGAGCGAGGCGACCGGTGGGCTGGGCACGTTCTTCTCGGATGTGGCCAGCGGCGCGGAGGATGCCGGTGATGCGTTGGGTGATATGGTCGGCAACTTTGCCAAGTCGATGCTGAAGGCGTTGGGGGACATGGCGGCACAGTGGCTGATTTATCAGGGCGTGCAACTGCTCGTGGGCAAGTCCACCCAGGCGAGCGCCGCCGGCGCGCTGGGGGCAAACGCTCAAGCTATGTCTCTAACGGCTGGTCTCAATGCCTTTGCCTCTACCGCGGCCATTCCTATCATCGGCCCAGCAGCAGCGCCGGCGGCAATGGCGACCGCGATGGCTGTTACCGGTCCTCTGGCCTCGGCTGTTGGCATGACTGCGTTGGCGGGTATGGCGCACGACGGTATCGACTCGGTGCCCGAGGACGGCAGCTGGTTCCTGCAAAAAGGCGAGCGGGTAACGACCGCTCAGACCAGTGCAAAACTCGATGCCATGCTGTCGCGGATCGACAACAAGCTGGGCGGCACTGATCCGCAAGCGCAAATCGGTGTGGGGAGCCTGGAGTCGATAGGTAATGGCCGGGGTGCATTGATTGGTGCTGGCGCCCAGTCAGCGCCGGGCAGCAATGTACAGATCGCGTTCAGTGCCCCTGTCACCGTGCAAGCCCAGCCCGGCATGACGGATCAGCAGGCGCAGATGCAGGGCGAATCGATCAGCGCCGGTCTGGAAGCGCAGTTCGGCCGGTTCCTCGATCGGGAAATGGGCCAAGGCGGGCGACTCTGGAGGCGGATCTGATGGCCGAGGAATTTATCTACGACGTTGAGGTGGGCGCCGATGGCGATATCTCCCAGCGAACCTGGGAAAACGAATTCGGCGACGGTTACGTTCAGGCCGGCGGTATCGGTATCAACACGAAAAGTCAGGTTTGGAACCTCACGCACACCGGCTCGATGGAGCAAGGAGAGGAACTGCCGCTGATCTGGGCGTTCCTCGATCGGCACGAAGGCTACAAATCTTTCCTTTGGACTCCCCCGGGTGGCGCTCGAGGAAGATACCGGTGCAACGGCTACAAACCGAAGGCCGTCGGCCCCGGACTGTTCACGCTGACGTTCTCGTTCAAGCAGGTCTACACCCCCTGATCGAATTCGATCACCGACCCCGCCAAGTGCGGGGTTTGTTGTTTCTGGAGCCCTATGAATTACAACACTGATATTCAGAAACTCGAGCCGGGTAATCAGATCCGGTTATTCGAGCTGGATGCCACGCGCCTCGGCGCAAATATCTGGCGCTTCCATGGCCACGCCCAGGAGGGCGACATCATCTGGCAGGGGAAGGTCTACTCCCCGATCCAGATCACCGCGAAGGGTTTCGACATTCGTGGTGATGGTCGGCCGGCAACACCGACGCTCCAGGTCGTCAATGAGCTGGACGGTATACCTGGAGCCATCACGGCGCTGTGTTTGCAGTTCCGCGACCTTGCTGGCGCCAAGGTTCGAGTCATCGAGACGTTCAGGCATTTCCTCGACGCGGCCAACTTCCCCGAGGGCAACCCGGACGCCAGCGACCAGAGCAAAGTCAACCTCTGGTACATCGAGCAGAAGACGGAAGAAACGCGCGCCGCGGTGGTGTTCTCGTTGTCGAGCCCCACGGACATGGAAGGGCAGCAACTGCCATCCCAGCAAATCACCAAGCTCTGTCGGTGGGCCTGCCGGGGTGGTTACCGTGGCGAGGCCTGCGCCTACATGGGCGGCGCGATGTTTACCAAAAAGAACGAACCCACCGACAACCCTGCGCTTGATCGCTGTGGCGGCTGGTGGAGCAGCTGCAAGCTACGCGGCAACACTCGCCGGTTCGGCGGCTCAATGGGCGCGAGCCTGATCACCAGTTCGAGGTAATCCATGCGCATCAATAAACAGCTGCAGGACGCGATTCGCGCCCACGCGGAGCAGGCGTATCCGGCAGAAGCCTGCGGCCTACTGATCAGCACCGCCGGCGGTCGTGAGTACGTGCCATGTGCCAACCTGGCAAAGACCGATCGCGAAAACTTCCAAATCTGCGAGCGCGACCAGGCCGCGGCAGAGGATCGCGGCGAGGTGCTGGCCATCATTCACAGCCATCCAGACAAAGCGCCGACACCGAGCATGGCCGACCGGGTCAGCTGCGAGTTGCACGAATTGCCCTGGGGTATCGTTGGATGGCCCGGTGGCGAGTTCGAATGGTTCAAGCCGTCGGGTTTTCAGGCCCCGCTGTTGGGCCGCGACTTCTCCCATGGCCTGCTCGATTGCTGGGCGGCGTGCCGCGACTGGTACGCACGCGAGGCAGGGCTGCTGTTGCCGAACTTCGAGCGACACGATCTGTGGTGGGAAGACGAAGCCGGCCCGAGCCTCTATGAGGACAACTTCAAGGCCACGGGCTTTTACCAGGTGAGCGAGGCGCGCCGCGGCGACATGCTGGTGTTACAGATCCCGACGCCGGGCCGCAACTGTTTCCACCCGAACCACGCCGCGATCTACCTAGGCGACGAGCCTGCACTGGTCAGCGAGTCTGCGGCCACCATCGGGGGCGCTGGACCGTTCATTTACCACCACATGGCCGGGCGACTTTCCGGTCGTGAGATCTACGGCTGGTCGATGGCCAACCGGTTAAAGCTGATTCTCCGGCACAAGGACTATCGACCATGAAGCGCACCATCAAGCTTGGCGGCGTGCTGGGCAAGCGGTTTGGGCGCGAGTATGTCCTAGATGTCAACGGCGTGCTGGATGCAACGAGCGCACTGTGCAACCTGAAGCCGGGCTTCGAGCAGTTCATGCGCACCGCAGAAGAGCGGGGCCTGGTCTTCGCTGTATTCGTCGACGAGCGCAATATCGCCCCGGAAGAACTGGACCTGAAAGACTCAGGGGACGGCGCTATCCGCATCATGCCGATCATTCAGGGCAGCAAGCAGGCCGGCATGTTTCAGACCCTGCTTGGCGTGGCGCTGATCGTCGCGGGCATGTTCACCGGCGGCACCACCTCGGCGCTGGGCATGGGGCTGCTCGCCACCGGCGCAGCTGTCGGATTGGGCGGCGTGGTGCAGATGCTTTCACCGACCACCAAGGCCAACACCAGCGACCGTAACGAAGACGGCAACAACCCAAGCTATGGCTTCGGCGGCGCGGTGACCACCATCGCCCAGGGCAACCCCTATCCGTTGCTGTACGGCGAGCGCGAGATAGGCGGGGCCATCGAGTCCGGTGGCATCTACACCCAAGACAACATCTAATTCGTATCGTGAATGCCTGATATTAGATCTTGTTTTTGCTGCTGGACGAGGCCGGATTGTTGTTTTGCGAGTCATTGGAACTCGCTTTTTGCAGGTTTTCTGGAGTTTGCTGGGCGGGATCTGGAAGGGGGGTTCTGAGTGTTTGAGACATTAACCATTTCATATTGCGCAGAGTTACCTTTGCAAATAGAGACGTGGCTTCGGCTCTGGCTCCTCCCAGCTCATAAAATTCATGTTGCACCTCGGTGCATCGTTTTTGGGGGGGAATTGTTGTGCTTTTTATATTTTCGAGTATCGCTAATGCTTGTTTTGGGTCAGTGCATTTGAAATGAACGTAGTCTCCTTCCAGTACGTACCAGACTCCATTCGGCGCATCTTCAAGCGGTTCTCCAGTAGCATTCGTTGGAGATAATGTAAAAACAGTCATGAGTGAACTCCCTGTATTAAGACCGATGTTTATAGCAAGCTGATGGAAATGTTCACAGCCATGCACCGACTTTTTACCAATCTAAATTGCTATTTCCCCAACCCGCCTCGGCGGGTTTTTGCATTCTGGAGGGCGCATGAGCGCAGAAGCAAAGAAGGCCTCGCGCCCGGCGCCGAGAAAGCGCCGTTCCGTCGCTGGTAGCAAGGGCGGGCAGGCCAAGCAGAAGCAGCCGAGCATTGCCACCAATAGCGTACCGTCCATTGCAACTGCGCGGATTGTATATCTGTGGAGCTGGGGCCCTATTGTCGGCCCGGTCAATGGGCTGCGCTCCATCAAGCTCGATGGCACCCCGGTGCAGGCCGAGGACGGTACGCTCAACTACCCAGGTGTGAAGTGGCAGTTCCGTTCCGGTGAGTTGAATCAGCCAAGGCTCGAAGGCATCTCGGAAGCGAGCAACGAAATTCAGGTCAACCAAGAGTTGCGCAGCACCAGCCCTTGGCTCCACAGCATCACCAATGCGCAGATCGATGCTGTGCGGATTCGCTTCGGGTGGCCACAACTGCAGAGCCAGGATGCCAGCGGCAACATCAACGGCGTTCGGATCGAATATGTCGTTGAGGTCTCGACGGACAGCGGCCCATATTTGCAAGTCCTGAGTTCGTTTGTTGACCGGAAAAACGTCACCAAGTACGAGCGATCGCATCGGATCGACTTGCCTGCCGGCAGTCGCTGGACGATCCGCGCCCGGCGCCTGACGCCAGAGGCGAACAGCTCGCTGGTGCAAGACGGGATGCTGGTCGAGGCTATTGCCGAGGTTGTCGACAGCGATCAGGAATACCCGCTCACCTCCGTGGGTTGCCTTGAATACGACGCCCAGCAGTTCGGCGGTGATATCGCCAAGGTCGCGGTATTGATGCGTGGCCGGATTGTACGTGTGCCCGCCAACTACGACGCTGCAACCAGAATCTATCGCACCAGTGGGACCGGAACCAGCAACGGTATATGGGACGGCACCTTTCAGGAGGCGTACACCAATAACCCCGCCTGGGTGTTTTACGATCTGGTGCTGCACCCGTACTACGGCCTCGGCGAGCGTATCGACGCCACAATGGTGGATCGCTGGTCGCTGTACCGCATCGGCCAGTATTGCGATCAGATGGTTCCGGACGGGAAGGGCGGACAGGAGCCGCGTTTCACCTGCAACGTGTACTTTCAAAAGCAGGCGGAAGCCTATGCGGTGCTCCAGGATTTGGCGTCGATTTTCCACGGCATGGCTTACTGGGACGGTAGTCAAATCGTCATCAATGCCGACATGCCAGGCGATCCCGTCTACACCTACAGCCCTTCGCAGATCCTGAACAACGGCGAAATCAAGTACGAAGGCACCCGGGCGCGAGATCGACACACGCTGGCCATGGTTGCCTGGGACAACCCCGATCAGGGATTCGAGACGGACAAGGAGCCGGTGTTCGACGATGACGCCATGGCCGAGTTGGGGATGGTGCGGGATCTGTCTGTCGATGCCATCGGCTGCACGTCGCTGGGGCAGGCCCAGCGCGCCGGGCAGTGGGCACTTCTGACTGAGCAGCTACAGACCCGCGGCGCGACAATGCGCGTTGGGCTGGATGGGCAGATTCCCAAGCCAGGCCAAGTGATCGCGGTGGCCGACCCTTCGTTGGCTGGCCGTGCAAATGGCGGGCGTATCTCGGCCGTTGCCGGCCGTGTGATCACCCTTGACCGGGACACACTGGTCCCACCGGGTGCTCGACTCCTCGTCAACTTACCGAGTGGCAAATCGGAAGCCAGCGTGGTGCGGTCTGCTGCCGGCCGGTCGATTACCGTAATGGCGGATTACAGCGAAACTCCAGAGCCCGAATGCGGGTGGGCGCTCGATTACGACGACCTGAAGCTGATGCAGTTCTACGTGCGCAACGTGACTCGCCCCGAGTGGCACCAGTTCCAGCTGGAAATGATTCAGCACGAACCCAGTAAATTTAACGCCATCGACTTCGGCGCCGTTGTTGATACTCGGCCAATCACCGGGATACCTATCGGAACCCAGGCTGCACCGTCCCGGGTGTTGATCAGTCAGAACGTCGTGGTCGAGCAAGGAATTGCCGTGACCAGTATGTCGATCGCTTGGGACGCTGCGCCTGGCGCAGTCGGGTACGACGTCGAATGGCGCTGGGGGGCTCGGGAGTGGATCAAGGTGCCGCGCACCGGTGAACTTATGGTCGACGTGCGCGGGATCTATTCGGGGCAGTACTTGGCGCGCGTGCGGGCAGTCAGCGCGATGAATGTCTCATCCGTTCCGACCAATTCGGTTCTGACCGACCTTCAAGGGAAAAACGGTTTGCCGCCGGCGGTCGCCTTCTTGCGCACCACCAGCAAGGTTTATGGCATCGGCATTGAATGGGGCTTTCCTTCAGGCGCGGAAGACACGCAGCGCACCGAGGTCTGGAACAACAGGACCAACGATCTCGCCACCGCTGTGAAGCTGGCGGATTTTGCCTACCCCCAATCGAACCACGAAATGCAGAACGTAGTGCCTGGGACCAGCCTGTTTTTCTGGGCGCGTCTCGTCGATCGCACCGGCAACATCGGGCCGTGGTATCCCGCGGTAAATGGCATCAATGGCCAGGTGAGCATTGATCAGTCGGAGTATGAAAAATATTTCCTCGGGAAAATTAAGGAGTCGGCGCTCGGCGAGCAGTTGCTCAATGAGATCGGCAAGATCTCTGGTGACGGCGAGGGCTCGGTCAATGAACGACTTGAGCAAGCGAAGCAAGAACTCGCCGAGCTGATCGGTGAAATCACTGACGCGATGGTCTACGACCCGAGCAAGCCCTATCTGAAAGGTGAGGTGGTGCGGCTAGAGGGCCGATTGTTCTCGGCGCTGAAAGCCGTACCTGTCGGGACTGCGCCGCCCAATGCAGAGTTCTGGTATGACATGGGCAGCATTGCCGAGACCACCAACGCCCTGGCCTTGCAAGTTCAACAACACTCCGCACAGATCGACAACATCGACGGCAAAGTCACGGCAGTCGCATCGTCCATGCAGGCTCTCCAAGCGGCATGGCGGCCGGACGACGGCACTGGAGACATGGCAGACGCGCTCAATGAGTGGAAAAACAAATCGAGCATTGTCACCAATGACAAAGTCAGGGCTGAGGAGAGCCTTGCATCGGCGACCCGGATAACCACCCTTGATGCAGCGGTCGGGCAAAACGCGGCCAACATCACCACACTCGAATCGGCAGTAGCCACGGACAAGGAAGCGACGGCTCGGCGAATCGAAACGGTCACAGCGACAGCAAACGACGCAACGGCCAAGGCTGAAACGGCAAGCACGGTAGTGGCCGGGCTCAACGGCAAGGTATCGGCACTGACCACCATTAAGACTTCGACCACGGTCGGTGGGCGGACAGTGATGGCTGGGCTGGCGATTGGGGTCGACGGAGAATTGCAGGAGTCGCAGATCCTCGCATTTGCCCAGCGCTTCGCCATTCTCGACGAGGTCAGCGGGCAGATGATTGCGCCCTTCGTGGTTCAGGGCGGTCAAGTGTTCATGAACACGGCGATCATTAGCCAGGCCTTCATCAAGGAGCTGGTGCTGGGCATGACGCTGCGGTCTGCTGCGCTCAATTCGCAAGGATTGCCGCTACTGGAAATCAACATTCCAGCAGGGACGTTCACGTTGCGCGGCCAGTCCAGCACCGGCTACACGCTCCTCAACAACAACGGTATCTACGTCTACGACCTGAACTACATCGAGCGCGCCGCACTCGGGAAGATGACTTGATGGACTACTACGGTGCGCGGACGAAAAACGCATTCGGGGTGGTGACACTTGAGACATCGACCATGACGGTGCGGTCGATCGTGACGAAACAAATCACAGTGCCTCCCATCACCAGTGATTTCACCAGCTTCATCAACATGCCTGAGATCACCGCACAGTCGTTTGTGTGTGTGACGCTCCCTGACCCTACAAATGAGTTTGCTGCTCTGCCGGCCGTATTCTGGTCGGTGGGGCAACTGAGGGTTCGGCGCGGGCAAGGAATGGTACTCAACGTTTTTATCCTGACCTACCAATAGGAGGGGGCATGGATTATGGATTCAGGTCACGCAACGGGCTGAACTTCTTTCAGATAGACAGTGAAAACAGGGTGCTCAATGTGGCCGCATCTGGCAGTTACACCATCGGAAAGCCAGCCAGCGCTCCGGTCACAATCACCCAGGCGGTGATCACGTATCCGGCGCCGATCACCACCATTGAAGCTCCACATGTTTTTCTTAATCCGACCAATCAGGGGATGTATCACTCGCTGGTACAGATGGGCGGTCCGGGTAACTGGACCGGGTTTTATTTCAAGCTTCACCTGATGGCGCCGTTCAACAGTTCGGACTGCAGCGGGCGCTGGTTGGTGGCGACGTTTCGTTCAACATCACCGCCCAACGAATACGACTTGCGGCTGCGAAATGCAGCTAACGAGCAAATATTTGTGGGCGCTGACAACCTCCTTGTCATGACCGGCTTTCCTATCAACGAAGGCTGGTCACTCGACAATCGAGGGGGGGAGGCTTCAGGCGTCTACTGGAGCGGTTACCAGATGCCGTGGACGGGGTCCTATGACGATTACTTTCTTGCATCAACGCTACTCGGCGGAAAAATTTACAACGGCAACACCACACTCGAAACCCCGTGCGGCTTCCACGCCGGAGTGCGCACAACGCTCAATGGGTACGTCGGGGCACTGGTAAGCACGGAGGGCGGGACCGCGAAAAACGGAAGAACCACATTTGCTGCCCGGCCTATGCGCCCGTTGTAGCGTTGCAGCAAATTCACAAGCCCGCCGATTGCGGGTTTTTTATTGCCAAAAAATAGGAGGCGCCATGCCTTGGCTGAGAGGTGGGACGGTCGCCGTTACCAATGGCTCCACAACGGTAGTCGGAACGAATGCGGATTTCGCCGCGAACGCGCGCAGCGGTGATGCATTTGTCGGCCCGGACGGCTTGAACTATGAGATTGGCAACGTTGCCAGTGCGACAGTGATTTCTATCATTCCGGCATACAAGGGCCCCACGGTCAGCGGATCGGCTTACGCGATCATGCCGGTCCAGGGCTACCCGAAGACGCTGACGGACGAGTTCAGAAATATCAGTCTGCAGTGGGGGCAGAAGCTCGCCGCGCTGGGCACGACCGGCAACTATGAAACCCTGCCGATCAGCAAAGGCGGCACCGGAGCGACAACGCAGGCCGCTGCACAAACGGCTCTGGGGCTGGTGCCTACATCCAGCCGTCTCGACACCACGGCGGGTCGCATGGTGAAGGTCGGCGACTACGGACGTAACGGTGGGGCGAACATCGTTCAGGCCGCAAACGTCGATGCAAACGCGCTCACGGTGCCGGCCAGCTATGTGTTCAACGGCGGCGGCATCAACGTGCCGGAGTCGGCTTACCTGGACGTGATCAACCACGCGGCTGCCGGTTATTCCAAGCAGTTTGCGACTGGCCTGCTCACCGACAACTGTTACACCCGCGTCCAGAACAATGGGAGTTTCGGGGCTTGGCGCCAGTTCGTTACCCGGCCGATCGGCGGCGCAATCGCGATAGCCGAGGGCGGCACGGGCGGCACTACACCGGCCACGGCCCGAACAGGGCTCGGGCTCAAGTCAGCGGCGGTGGTGGATATTGTGGGCCCGGTCAGTCAAGCGGCGGGCGTGCCGACCGGTGCCGTAATGAGCTATTCCATCGACACCACCACCGGCGACAGGAAAACGCTGTATGCCAATGGGCAGATGACCTTTGACGGCACCCGGCAGGCGAACGTTGCGGTGGGGCCCGGAGCATTTATTGCACCAGCGATTGCCCGCCCGGCGGAATTTGTAGGAAACGTATCGTCGTCCAGCGACCTTGCGTTTTTCACTGGCGGATCCGCAACCGGGAACCAGCTCTATGCAACACGCCAGTCGCTGACATCTTCTACCAACCTGTATTTGGGGGCGTTCATCAACATGGGCCGCTCTCCAGCGACAGAGACCCCAAACCTTGCGCTTGGCTCGACGACAGCACAGAGCTATCTGTTCTGGTTCTCGTCCGTCGGACGCTGGTTCTAATCGAGGTTCACATGCCATACGCAGCAACCAACCAGATCAGCACGGCACCCATTGAGGGCGGCATCGAGATCACCGAAGAACAATACGCCGAGGCCGTGGCCAGCATTGAGGCCGGCAATTTCCTGTTCGTTTCGGTAGAGGGTGGGATTTTCAGCACCAGTCCGGCGCCACAACCGCCTGAAAGCCAGACTCCCGAAGAGCAAGCGCACTGGGACCGGCTCAGCGAAATCGCGGGCGAGGGCGCTTGGCGCGCCGCCGAGGTGGCTTTCATCACCGATCAGCTCATTGCGCTTGAGGACGGCGACCCATCGGCCATGCCCGGAACGGTTCAGCAATGGCGCGAGTACCGCATCGCCGTCCGAGGATGGAAGGACGGGGCGCCGGGATTCCCGGAACCATCGGCCAGGCCATCCCGCCCGGCGTAATCAGCTGAACCACGTCAACCCGCCGTCGAGCGGGTATTTTTTTGCCTGGAGAAAAGTGATGCCTGTAACCGAGAAAGACCGCGACGTCCTTGCTCGCACCCTGTGGGGCGAGGCGCGCGGCGAGAGTCTGGCCGGAAAGATTGCCGTGGCCTGGACGATTCGCAATCGCGTGTTCGACGGCAAGACCAATTCATGGTGGGGGGAGGGCTACGCCGGCGTGTGCCAGAAGCCGTACCAGTTCAGCTGCTGGAACAAAGGTGACCCGAACTATCCATTCCTGAGTGGCGCGCGGGAGATCCCGTTCCGCGAACTGGCGCAGTGCCGGATCGCTGCCGACCAGGTGATCGACGGCAAGGTGCCGGATCCGACCGGCGGCGCCACGCACTACTACGCGCTCAGCATGAGGACGGCGCCCGGGTGGGCGGTGAAAGCCAAGCAGACCCTGAAGCTGGGCGGACACGTCTTTTTCAAGGATGTGCCGTGATGTTCGTGCCGTGGAAGGTCATCGGCGCGGTGGTGCTGGCGCTCGCCGGCGCTGCCTTGGCTTGGCAGGTTCAGGACTGGCGATACGGCGAACAGCTGGCCCAGCAGTCCAGGCTGCACACCGAAACCCTGAATCAGCTGACCAAGGCAGCCGCCACCGCGCAGCAGGCCGAGCAGGACAAGCGGCTGGCGCTCGAGCAGCGGCTGGCGGCCAGTGAGAAAACCCACTTCGAGAAAATGACCGATGCCCAACGTGACCAAGATCGCCTGCGCGATCGCCTTGCCACTTCTGATCTGCGGCTGTCAGTCCTCATCGATGCGGGTTCAGCCGGTGGCTGTTCAGTGCCTGCCGCCGCCGGCCCCGGCGGCGTGGATCATGCAACCGTACGCGCCCAACTTGACCCAGCGCATGCTCAACGAATTGTCGCCATCACCGACGAAGGTGATCGGGGATTGATTGCGCTGCAGGCCTGCCAAGATTACGTGAAGGCGATCGGCTCTCGCGCTCCCGCGCCTCCCTGAGAAGGCGCTGGTTTTCATGGAAGAGGTGCGTGTTCTGACGCTTGATATCGTTGAACACGCGAAGCAGGCTCGAAAGCTCGGTAGTTTGAGACTGAAGGCGATTCACATCGGCCTGGGCTGCCAGCAACTGCTTCCGGAATGTGTCGCGGTCGTTTCCGATTTCAGTGTTCATCTCAACCAGCTTGAATATCCGCTCCCGCTCTGCTCGGAGCTGTCGGTTCAGTTCCTCAAACTCATTTTCGTAAAGCCTGAGCTGCTGCCGGCAGGTCTCGAGTGGCGTCGGGCAGCCGAGCCAGTCGTCAGTGTTTTCGATATCGGAGGGATCCACGGGAGTGCCTTGCTTTGTACTGTTTGGATATACAGTAATCGAGGCGATTGATGTGGGCGAGGGTGAGGCGACGAGCTGTAGGATTTCGGGGGGGGATGTCGGCAGGACGTAGTTCAGACGAGCAGCGTGACGGGCGCTTGTTGGTTTTTGTTCTTTTTTCTTCTTATGTTTTTTGCTACCGGTGACGTCGATGTCTGCGCAACGGGGATATATGTGGGCCACTGGGATTCCAAAAAATCCTCATACCGCTTCAGGCTATACATGATTGAACCATCAATTTTCGACCATACATTTTCCGGTGTTATGCCTCTCGCTCGTTTCCCTTGCAGGGCTCGCGCGGTTGTACCCAAAAGCTCTGCCATCATTGACTCAGATACCTTATCCCAGTTTTCCGTGACCTCGATTAGCCCACAAATTGGGTACTCCGTTTTCTCCTCCTGAGATTTGGAGCGTTCGATTTTGTCTAGCAATGATTGCCTGGGCACTTTGGGTTGACCATCGCCACCGATAATGAACGGTATGCAGTTGGTTCGAAGCCAGCGAGATTGAATAACTGGGCGTGCATGACCGGTCAGATCTGCGACTTCTTCCTTCGTCAAGAACATCGAGCTACTCCTGGTGCGCCGTTCGATTCAAGGGAAACCTTTCCATCCCGGTTTACCTATCCTGCATCAGTCAAGCCTAAGCATCTGTGCAAGTAACGGATCATTTGATCCAAGTACCGCCGCCTGTATATCCACGAAGTACATTCCGCCCGTGATTTCTCCGACTATCTCGCCTTCCTCAATCCATTTTTTCAGCTGCTGGAGACTTGGTTTATTACCTGCATAGCGCAGCTTGCGATACTCGCCGACTTCCATAAGTCTAGGAAGTCTCACTGTGACCTGAGAAAGAATTTTCATACTCCTTGCCCTCTTCGAGCTGCCTCTATTCTCTCAACCAGACTGCTTCCAGTCGTCCTATCAAGCCGCGCCGGTTCACGGTAGTGAGCATTGGGGGGGGGCGACTGGGCAGCTATTGATCAGTCATTGGATATCTCTGTTTTTTGCGTCGACGATCTTTTTTGACCCCAGATCTTCCTAAGATTTCGTCCACCAATTTATAGAACTCTTCTGAAGTGGAAGGCTTATGGAGGGATATCCGGGAGCCTTTGCCTATCATCGTGGGGGCACGCTTTTTCCGCCCTGATTGCAGTGTGTCAATCAGAGGATGTGGCGCCTCTAAACTCTGAAATTTTTTAATCGAGTTTTCCGCGATGTAAGCATCTGCCCACTTGTCTAGCTCTATCCGATCAAAGCCGACGCCTTGCTGTCCGATTGGGAATTCGCTCACATGGGGCCGCACGATCCTGTTGAAAACGTCGCGACACATGCCGAGATATCTAGGTGCCTCCTTTGCCCTGATTATGCGAGGTTGAAGGGAGGACTTATTCATGGGGGCTCCCTACCGTGGTGGGAGGCCCGGCCTCCATTGAACTCTGCAGCGAGCGCCCGGGGATTAACCTAGGGGATGGAGGCCGCACCAGCTTCAAATCTTAGCATCACCTACTGAACGCAAACGGCTACCCGCCGAATGGATGCTGCGCTCAACGAATTGTCGCCATCACCGATGAAGGTGATCGCGGATTGATTGCGCTGCAGGCGTGTCAGGCTTACGTGCGTGAAATTCAGAAGGAATAAATCCGGAAGGAAATCCGCTTTGAGAACGTTGGCGGTTCTGACCTACATTCGCGGGAGAAAAAATTAGCATGCCTCGGTGGCTCGGCAGGGAAAGCACCGTAATGAAAAAGCCCGGCGGGAGCCGGGCTATTTCACAAGGGCATAGAACTGTCTTTTGCTGACACCTGCCTGAAGACACATGTATTTAATCAAGTCGCCGTGGAATGGCTGTTTTGGCTTGTCGACGGTAACTTTGCGAAAGGGATCACCTTCTCGTACCCATTGCTCATGACTGCCTTCTTGATTTCGGAAGGAGAACCCTAGCTCCTTCAACACCGCTGTCACCTCTCTGTAGGTGAGCGGTCTGTGCCTCCCTGCAAACATTTTCGATCCTTAGCAACCAACGTACTGGAGGGCTGGTTCTTCAAAGAATCTGACTCGCTTGCTTCGACCATGGCGAATCGACGACCAGAACGCCTGGGCGCGATACTGAAGGCGCATCAGCAGCGGTGCTTGGCGACCGAGAAGTTGAGCAGCGTGCTCGCGATCTACGGTCAACGCCTCAACAATGTACGACTTGATTTGTGCTTCCAATTTTCCCTTGGCTTCGTCGAAGTCGACTCCCTGTGCCGCGAGGGTGAACTGTGGGCACGCGGCAATCCACAAACCGCCTTTCTTCTGCGCGTAGCACAGGAGAACGAATGGGTTGCTAGACATGGCGCAATTCCTCTGAGTAATACTGACAAAGCATCCACGTTCCTGTGGATAACTCCGGATGGCGATTATGGACAAGCGAATTGGCTTGTCAATTAACAAATTGTGTCAACGCTCGTAAACACAATTCGTCCCACATTCCATCCGACCGGTGGGAGATCGGTAAGGTTCTCCCAGATTTTTTGGATCCATTTCACGGTAGCTATAACCGCTTGCTGGGAGTCTAGCCCCAACCTCTGCGGTTTATTTTTTCTTTTTTGTATCGGCACGATTCAATTAATAAATAGGTGTTTTAACGGATTTTTTCAATAGCATTTCTACTGCCTTAGGCTCCGTGAACACACTCTAATTTCGTACCACTTTTTGTACCAATTCAGCGTTTTTGAGGGGGATTTAGGGGCTTGAATGCCCCCTGAAGCCCTTTAAAAGCCCCAGACCAAAAACGCCAGCTAATCCGCACATAAAGTCCTTACCGGTTTTTCCGTTGGGGAAGGTGTCGCTGTACCGCGCCGAAATGGCCGGTACCCAGAAACTGACCCGGCTCGGATGTGGGAGTTTTAGAACGATCAGTTATAAGTACATCGATCTGACCGGTGGGCCGTTAACATCTGGGTTGAGGTTGCGGGTGGTAGATATGTATTCAAAACATACGGATTGCTGCTGGTTTTCCGGCTCGAACATGCAGGTTTTCGTGTTTTTTATTCGCCCTCGGGATCGCTAGGGTGGGGAGACTCAATAGCAATAAAGGAATATTGCCCATGACCACTCCACCGCTATCGGGGACACCGGCCACCCTCACGGAAGAACAGACACTGAGCATTTTGCTGGAGGCCACCGGCGATCTGGACACGGCCCAGGCCTTGCAGAAAAACCTGCCTCCCGCGCTGCTCAAAACCGGTGCCGACACACTGGCCGCGCTGGATAAGGCTGCGCGTGATCTGCAGGCCATTCAGTGGAAAGTCGAGACGCATCTTGACCGGCTGCAACCGCTGAACAGTTTTTGCATTGATGTATTGAACCGCGCTCTGAGCGCCCGATGGCCCGCAGTGTTCAATGTCGAGAAAGATCATCTGCAATTGCCCGGCAATTACTGTGGATGCGAGCCCGTGGTCCCGCCGGGGGGCGGTCCGGCGATCATTCCGTTCGCCACGCCCACGCTGCTCGAGGCCGCGATGCAGAACTTCACGGAGGACGAGGCGCAACCCGATTATTTCCCCGAGGGCAGTGTGATACGGATCTCCAGCGCGCCTGCCGGGGTTCCTGGCCTGACGCCCACATCGTTCGCCGCCTTTTGTCGAGAGCTGAACCTGGGGCAGCGGTATCAGCAACACTTCCTGCAGGTGTTCGGTGTCAAGGAAGTGGATGGAAACCTGGCGGCCACCGGTCCCGTGGTTCTCGACATCACCGCAATGAAAAAACAACTGCTGCAACTGGACCTGCATCTGGCGATGTTGAGGGAACACGTCTCTCGGGAGGGGGTGCAGACGATACAGCGCTTGATTGATGCCGGTGGCGTCGCCACTGCCAGAAGCCTTCAGTTCAAGGGGCGTGCGCTGATCATGCAAGGGATCGAATTGCTCGGCAGTTGTATCTGGGGTGTGGTGGTGTTCTCTGAGTCTTCGGTCGAGCTGGACCCGGAACAATGGTGCCTGGTGTACATGCCGGGAGAGCCGGATCAACCCCTTTACGAGTACACCCGTTTCACGGCGTTCATGGCGTATCTTGAGTTCAGGCTGAGGGTGGGCAGCTACAGAAGCTATTTCACGCATTGCATCGGCGAAGGCGACAGGCTCGACTTTTTCAAGACCTTCGCGGATAACGGCAGCCTGGGGCACGTCAGGCAATTGGAGATGCCTGGTCCGCTGTTCGAGTTCATGCTCAAGAGTCATGTCGGCAAGCTGCAACTCGATGCCCGTGTGCTCGCTGTACCGACTGAAGATGTCGATGAGGAGGCGCGCAGGACGCGACTGCTGCATTACCTGGACGCCGGCATGACGGTGGCTAACGTAGCGGGTTTTGTCGTACCGGTGCTGGGAGAGTTGATGATGGGCGTTGCCATCGGGCAGATGCTCGCCCAGGTATATGAAGGCGTCGATGACTGGAGCCGGGGAGATCGTCAGGAAGCGTTTTCACACCTGCTGAGCGTCGCCGAGAACCTTGTCCTGATGGCCGTCGTGGGGGCCGGCATCAAAGGCTTGAAATCCCTGGCGATCAGAACGGTTCGAAAACATCCTGATTTCTTCCAGCCATTCACTGCCATTCTCGACGGGAAGGGGCAGTCACGGTTGTGGAAGCCGGACCTGCAAGCATATGAACAATCCTTACCGGTGGGGGCTGCCCCCGATTCTGAAGTCATGGACTTGTACCGGGGCGACGACAGGTTTTTTGCCCGTGTCGACCAACGCTTCTATGAGGTGGTGCATGATCCGGCTTCCGATACCTGGAGTATCCGGCATCCTGTCCGTCCCGATGCTTACGCTCCGCCACTCAAGCCCCATCGACATGGAGGCTGGCGCCATGCCTGGGAGGAAAGCGAGCAGTGGAGCGGTGCCTACACCCTCAGGCGCATCGACCCGAGCCTGGGCAGGTTCGAGGACAGTCGCCTGGAGATGATCCGGCGGTTGACCGACACTCGATTCGATGAGTTGCACCGTCTGAGTGACGACAATCTGTCTTGGCCCCCGCGTTTGCGCGACATGATCGAGCGCTTTGGCATCGAACGCAGATTGCGTGATTTCGTTTCCGCGATGGAACGGGGCGAGGCAACCGATGCCCGTCATGTTCAGGAGCAATTGCACGCGTTGCCCGAACTCGCCAACTGGCCGACTGATCGCTACATCAAGGTCGTGGACGAAAAAGGCCGTCTCACCGCGACCTATCCTCCCGTGTCAATTGACGATGACACTCTGAGCATTGTCGTGAGCCATGAGCAACTGGAAAAAGGCGAGTTGCTGCAAACCGTTCTGGACGGCATCTACCCCAGTGAAGCCGAAGCATTGGTGGGTGCGAACATTGCCCCGGCTGATGCAAGCGTCAAGTTGGCGCAAGTGATCGGGGCGGCGGTCAAGGCTGATCGTCGCTCGGTTTTCGAGCACCTGTACCGGCAGTTCGATCGTGTTCTCGCCGGTGAGTCGGTCAAGCTGCACAGCGCCTTTCCCGGGCTGCCGGTACGGTATGCGCGAGAATTGCTCAGGCGCACGCCGACTGTCGAGCGGATGCACCTGCGCAGCACCGGGCGAGTGCCCATGGGCCTGGCACAGAGGGCCCGTCAGGCCTTGAGCGATGTCCGTGTGGATCGGGCGCTGGCCGGCTTTTACCTGGCGGACATCGCCAGTGCCGATACCAGGAAACTGGCGCTGCGCCTGTTACCCCGGCTCGCTGGCTGGAATACCGAGTTCTACCTTGAACTGCGGGCCAACACACTCAACGGTGAGGTACTGGAGACGTCAGGCGAGAAACCGCTTTTGACTTCGAATTCATGCACGCTGGTCCGACTCGACAATGGTTACGAAGTGTTCGGCAGCGACAGGAAGTCGCTCGGCAAAGTGGTGCCCGGACCGGAGGACGTCTATCTCGCGATCCTCAAAGGCCTTCCAATGCGGCAGCGCAAGGCCATCGGATTTGCGCAGCCGAAGCCGGAAGATGGCTGGCGCTTGCGCCATAAACTGTTGGCAAGCGCTCTGGATGAGCGTGAAGGCTGTGCCCGGGTGTTGGCAGGCGGTCGGATGCCACCGGCGATTTCCGAGCCTGCGTGTACGCTCGCCAATTCGCCCGTCGGGCCGGCAAGGCATTCGCAACGTTTGCTGCGCAAAGTGAAGAAACTCTATCCCTTGATGACTGACGTACAAGCCGATGAGTTTCTTGACCAGGCGGGCAGCGAGCCAGTGACCAGGGCGATCCGGGTTCGGCAGTTGCAGGAGGATCTGCGCCGGCTGCAGGAAGTTCTGGACATCTGGAGCGAGGATGAAACGGCCATGAAGGCCTTGGACGGCGATCTGAATGAGGTACACGAGTGTCGACAGGTCGTGGCGTTCGAAATCGAAGACTGTTTTCGACGTCTGGTTTTCCTGCCTGATGACTTTCAGCGTCCCGTCTACGGTCTGAAACTCGACGGCATGCAATTCGGCAAGTTTCCGACCTTGCCGACCGGCCTGAATTTCGATCATGTCAGGCAATTGTCGCTGCGGGACATGCAGCTGGACAACGACGCCGCTTACTTTCTCAAGGCCTTCAGGCAAGTCGAATCGCTGGAACTGGACCGTAATCAACTGACCTTGTTGCCCGAGGTCATTTCGCATATGCCCAACCTCAAACGACTGAGCCTGGCCAACAACAGGATTCAATTGACCGAGCATTCGCTGGTGAAACTGGCGAAGTTGTACTCCCTGCAGAGCCTGAATCTGAGTGGCAATCCCCTGGGGGCGACAGTGGATGTCAGTCGTCTGTTCGAGTTGACTCACCTCTCCTTGCGCAATACCCGCACCACAGAACTGCCCGAAGGCCTGCAGTTTCTACCCAACCTGGATTGGGTGGACCTGCGTGACAATGAAATACGCGATCTGCCTGCCTGGCTTTTTGAAACGCCCCGACGTTTCAGTGAAACCATCAATCTGCGTCACAACCCGATTTCCGCTGCCAGCAGAATTCACCTCGATGACTACCGGAAGACCTTCGGAGTCGGCATGGGCTATCTGGATAACGATATCGCGCGACTGGACGAATACCAGGCCCGCTCGATCTGGCTGACTGAAACGGGAGGGGAGGAGGGCTCCCGGCATCTGCAGACGTGGAACGCGATCAAGGATGATACGAGGGCCGAAGGACTGTTCAGTCTGCTGGCGGAACTGGGCAATTCCGCCGAATCCGCCAGCGTACGCGAGGATATGACCCGGCGGGTCTGGACGGTGCTGGATGCGACACAGGCCGATACCGAACTGAGGGAGCAGATTTTCGATCTGGCGGCCAATCCGATCAATTGCACGGACAATGCGGCGTTGAACTTCAGCCACCTGGAAGTGGCGGTGCAAGTGCACCATGTGACCCGTGCCTCAAGGGGGCAACGGTCTTCTGCGGCGGCGCTCGTGAAGCTGGCGCGAGGGTTGTTCCGGCTTGAGCAGATTGACCGGATCGCAGCCGAACATACGCAGGCACATGGGGCCGCTGATCCTCTGGAAGTGACGCTGGCTTACCGCTCCGGTCTGGCGCAGGCACTTGAACTGCCCGGGCAGCCTTCGCACATGCGTTATGCCTCGCTTGCGCAGGTGACAGGAGCGGATCTGGTGGCGGCGATCAATCGAATCCAGACCGCGGAGCTGTCTTCCGAGTGGTTGGCGTTTCTGGTTCGCCAGCCCTTCTGGAGTGAATACGTGAAAAGCAGTTTTACCCGGCAGTTCGACGATGCGCGCGCACCTCACCAACAGGAAGCACTGGCGTTATTCGAGAAGGCTGAAACACTCAGCTCGGCCGACTACCTGAGTGAGATGCACCTGTGTGCCGCCCGACAGGAGCGAACGGAAAGCGCCTTGCTCGAGCAACTGACCGACCAGGTGTTGCGGCTGCTGGAGGGCAACCTCTGCGTGTTGCCCGCTGGTTGATCATTCTCCCGATGATCCGCTCATTTGCCCCGGATCAGTCGCCGCAAGGCAAACCGGTTCGGATGACACGCCTCTGCGACACTTCTGGGCAGGGGCAGCGGTTCGTTGTCCAGCCAGGCCGCAAGCAGTTCACCGGACAAGGGTGCGGTGATCAGACCTCGGGAGCCATGACCGCTGTTGACGTACAGTCCGTCGAGCCAGGGACAAGGCATGTCCGGCACCTGCCGTGCATCCTTGCTCAATGCGGCGTAGATCCGGGTAAACGCTTCGCGGTCGGCGAGCGGGCCGACCATCGGCAGGTAATCGGGGCTGGTGCAACGGAAGGCTGCCCGGCCCTGAAGACTTTCGGCGTCGCGCTCGCTGACGTGCAGGCGCGCGACCAGATCGGTGGAGATCTCTTCGAGCATCGCCAGATTGCCCAGGTGTTCGGCGGTGGTCGGGGTCAGGTCGTCGCTGCTGAAGTCGAAACTGGCGCCGAGGGTGTGCTCGCCCCATCGTGCCGGTGCGACATAACCTTCGGCACACACGACAGTGGCCAGCGCCTGGCTTTGCGCAGTCTGCGCCAGGCGGGTGATCTGCCCGCGAATGCGCTTGAGGGGCAGCTCGCCGCTTTGGGCAAAACGCTTGATTTCGGCGGCACCGGCCAGCACCACGACGGGCGCTGTTGCAATCAATCGTTCACCGTCGAAGGCTTGCCATTGATCGCCCACTTTGCGCAGCTCGACGGCTTCCTGATGGGGAAGCAGTGTGACGCCCGGCTGTGCCGATTGCGCCTGACACAACGCCGGCGGATGTACCCAGCCACCCTCGGGGTAATACAAACCGCCGTGAGCCAGACCGACTCCGGCGCGGGCCTGTGCCTCGGGTTGATCGAGCCATTGCAGCAGGTCTTCGGGAAACGCGGCTGCCAGTTGTGCCTGACGCTCGCGCTCCTTCTCATTGAACGCCAGTTGCAGCACCCCGCAATCATCCCAGTCGGTGCCACGCTGCAAGGTTTCCAGCACGCGCCGGGTGTAGCCGAAACCGCTGACGATCAACTGCGAAAGTGCCGTGCCATGGGCGGACAGTTTCAGATACAGCACGCCCTGCGGATTGCCCGACGCTTCCTGTGCCACCGCGTCATGCCGTTCCAGCAGACTGACCTGCCAGCCCCGCGCCGCGAGGCTGGCCGCCGTGGCACAACCGGCCAGACCGGCGCCGATCACCAGGGCTCGACGGTCACCTGTCAACGGTGTCGGGCGGGCGAACCACGGTTTTGCCGCCGCAGGTGGCGCAACACCCTCGGGCCAGCCGAGAAATTCGCCGCGCAGGATTTCCCATTTGTGGCCGATGCCCGGCGTGCGTTTCATCTTGAAGCCGGCGGCGTTGAGCAGGCGTCGCACCCAACCGGTGCTGGTAAACGTGCTGATGGTCGAGCCGGGTGCCGCCAGCCGGGCCAGTTCGGCGAACAGTTCGGCGGTCCACATCTCGGGGTTTTTCGCTGGCGCGAAACCGTCGAGAAACCAGGCGTCGATCTGGCCGTCCAGTTGTGGCAACTGCTCCAGCGCGTCACCGATCAACAGGGTCAGGGTTATGCGCCCGTTATCCAGAACAATGCGCTGAAATCCCTGATGGATTGCCACGTAATGCTTGAGCAACTGATCGGAGAATCGCTTCAGGTCGGGCCACAACGCCAGCGCCCGTTGCAGGTCGGCAGGGCTCAACGGAAATTTTTCGATGCTGACAAAATGCAGTCGCGCACCGGCCACCGCGTGCTGTTCGAACAACTGCCAGGCGCAGAGAAAATTCAGCCCGGTGCCGAAGCCGGTTTCACCGATCACCAGTCGCCCACCCGCCGACAACGCGGCAAAACGCTCGGCCAGACGGTTCTGTTCAAGGAACACGTAGCGGGTTTCATCCAGCCCCGACTGGTCGGAAAAATACACATCGTCGAACACTCGCGAACGCGGGCGTCCCTGGTCATCCCAGTCGAGTTGGGCGTGGGGCATTACAGGTTTCATGGCAGGCTCGGCAACGGCAAGGCGGCCATTCTAGCCGATCACGCGGGCGGCGCTTGATCCATGGCAAACCTTGCCACAGATGACTCAAGGACAATCCGCCGCCGGCGGGAATTTCTGTGCCGCGTCAGAGCCCAATCCGCTAGTCTTGCTGAATCCTGGAAGGAGCCGTCCCATGTTCGAATCCGCTGAAATCGGTCACGCCATCGACAAAGACACCTACGAAGCCGCCGTGCCCGCCCTGCGTGAAGCGTTGCTTGAAGCCCAGTTCGAGTTGCAGCAGCAAAAGCGTTTCCCGGTGATCGTTTTGATCAACGGTATCGAAGGCGCCGGCAAGGGCGAGACGGTGAAGTTGCTCAACGAGTGGATGGACCCGCGCCTGATCGAAGTACGCACCTTCGATCAACAGACCGATGAAGAGCTGGCGCGGCCACCGGCCTGGCGCTACTGGCGGATGCTGCCGGCCAAGGGGCGGATGGGGATTTTCTTCGGCAACTGGTACAGCCAGATGCTGCAGGGCAGGGTACACGGCTTGTTCAAGGACCCGCGTCTGGATCAGGCGATTGCCGGCGCCGAGCGCATGGAAAAGATGTTCTGCGATGAAGGCGCGCTGATCTTCAAGTTCTGGTTCCACCTGTCCAAGAAACAAATGAAAGCGCGGCTCAAGGCGCTGGCCGATGACCCTCTGCACAGCTGGCGCATCAGTCCGCTGGACTGGCAGCAATCGCAGACCTACGACAAGTTCGTCAAATACGGTGAACGCGTGTTGCGCCGCACCAGTCGCGATTACGCGCCGTGGCATGTCATCGAGGGTGTCGACCCGTATTACCGCAGTCTGACGGTCGGCAAGATTCTGCTCGAAGGCCTGCAAAACGCTTTGAAGCGTCCCGATGTGCATCCCCATGAGGTCAACGCTGCACCGCTGGGGACTTCCGTAGACCAGTTGAACCTGCTCGATAGCCTCGACCTGACCCAGCGTCTTGAGAAGAAAGACTACGAAGAACAACTGATCACCGAACAGGCGCGGCTGTCCGGCCTGATGCGTGACAAACGCATGCGCCGGCATGCGCTGGTGGCCGTGTTCGAAGGTAACGATGCGGCGGGCAAGGGTGGTTCGATTCGCCGGGTCGCGGCGGCGCTCGATCCGCGCCAATACAGCATCGTGCCGATTGCCGCACCGACCGAAGAAGAGCGGGCGCAGCCTTATCTGTGGCGGTTCTGGCGGCACATTCCGGCGCGGGGCAAATTCACCGTGTTCGACCGCTCGTGGTACGGGCGGGTGCTGGTGGAGCGGGTTGAGGGCTTTTGCAGCACCGCCGACTGGATGCGCGCCTATGGCGAGATCAATGACTTTGAGGAGCAACTGGCCGATGCCGGGGTGATCGTGGTCAAGTTCTGGCTGGCGATCGACAAGGACACGCAGATGGAGCGGTTCCAGGAGCGCGAAGAAATCCCGTTCAAGCGCTTCAAGATCACTGAAGACGACTGGCGCAACCGCGACAAGTGGGATGCCTATCGTGCCGCCGTGGGCGACATGGTCGACCGCACCAGCACCGAAATTGCGCCGTGGACGTTGGTCGAGGCCAATGACAAGCGCTGGGCCCGGGTCAAGGTGCTGCGCACGATCAACCGCGCGTTGGAAGAGGCTTTCGAGAAGTCCGACAAGCGAGCCAAAAAGCACAAGGACTGAACCGATGGGCCCGCATACGCGAGGTGAATGATTGTCGCGGTCGGCGATCGGGTGGACTTATGCTCGGTCCACTCTCAACCGATTGCAACAATGAGGTATGCCATGCGTGAAGTGGTGATCGTCGACAGCGTACGGACCGGCCTGGCCAAGTCCTTTCGCGGCAAGTTCAACCAGACCCGTCCCGATGACATGGCGGCCCATTGCGTCAATGCGTTGCTCTCGCGCAACGACATTGACCCGGCCAGCGTCGAGGATTGCATCGTCGGCGCCGGCTCCAACGAGGGCGCCCAGGGCTACAACATCGGCCGTAACGTGGCGGTGCTCTCGCAATTGGGCACGGGCACGGCGGGCATGACTCTCAACCGTTTCTGCTCTTCGGGCTTGCAGGCGATTGCGATTGCCGCCAACCAGATCGCGTCGGGTTGCAGCGACATCATCGTCGCCGGCGGCGTCGAGTCGATCAGCCTGACCCTGAAAAGCGTCAACACCGATCACCTGATCAACCCGTTGCTCAAGCAGCAGACGCCGGGCATCTACTACACCATGGGCCAGACTGCCGAAGTGGTGGCGCGCCGTTATGGCGTCAGCCGCGAGGCGCAGGATCGTTACTCGCTGCAAAGTCAGATCCGCACCGCCCAGGCGCAGGCAGCCGGCCTGTTCAACGATGAAATCGTGCCGATGGCGGTGAAGTACCGCGTTGAAGACAAGACCAGCGGTGACGTGCAGATCCTCGACGGCATCGTCGATCGCGACGACTGCAATCGCCCGGACACCACCTATGAAAGTCTCGCCGGGTTGAAACCGGTGTTCGCCGAGGACGGGTCGGTGACCGCCGGCAACTCGTCGCAGTTGTCCGACGGCGCCTCGATGACGCTGGTGATGAGCCTGGAAAAAGCCCTGCAACTGGGGCTCAAGCCGAAGGCGTTTTTCCGGGGGTTCACCGTGGCCGGTTGCGAGCCGGACGAAATGGGCATCGGCCCGGTGTTCTCGGTGCCGAAGCTGCTCAAGGCCAAGGGCTTGCAGGTAGCAGACATCGATCTGTGGGAATTGAACGAAGCGTTTGCCTCGCAGTGCCTGTACGCCCGTGACCGGCTGGAAATCGACAACGAGAAGTACAACGTCAACGGTGGCTCGATTTCCATCGGTCACCCGTTCGGCATGACCGGGTCACGGCAGGTCGGGCATCTGGTGCGCGAGTTGCAGCGGCGCAATCTGCGCTACGGAATCGTGACCATGTGTGTGGGCGGGGGGATGGGCGCGACCGGGTTGTTTGAGGCCGTACGCTAGGCCGGCCTGCCGGAATCCATCAATCGCATCCGCGCGATGTACGCGCGGATTTCCTGCTCGGCTTTCTCGGGGCTGTCGAACGGCCCTTCGAGGGTGTTTTCCCGGGTGCTGAAATACAGTTCGCCGTTGACCCGGCACACGCGGTCGCTGCGAAAGTGCGTGGCGGGGGCGGTGTCCTGGGCGCGCATGCCTAACATGTCGGGGTCTCCTTGGTGAGTGTTGTCCCGGGCTGGATCCAATCAGCTTATGCCTGAACCACTTACCTTGCCCGGCCGGCCGATCAACGGCCCATCGTCAATTTTCTGCTGCGACCTGCACAGTTTCATTTGCGGCTGGAGCGCAACTGTCCCTGTGTCGGGTCGGTCTGTGCGCCTAGAATGAGCGCTCCTGTCTCTGGCGCTTGGGGTTCTCATGCACGTTTCATCGGGTCGTTGGGTGTACGGCATGTTCCTGGCGTTATTGACGGCGTTTCTGTGGGGAATCCTGCCGATCAAGCTCAAACAGGTGCTGGTGGTGATGGACCCGGTCACGGTGACCTGGTTTCGCCTGCTGGTGTCCGGCGGCTGTCTGTTCATTTATCTGGCGGCGACCAAACGCTTGCCGAGTCGCAAGGTGCTGGGGCCGAAGGGCGGCTGGCTGGTGCTGATGGCGGTGCTCGGGCTGGTGGGCAACTACGTGCTTTACCTGATGGGCTTGAACCGGCTCAGCCCCGGCACCGCGCAACTGGTGGTGCAGATGGGGCCGATCATGTTGCTGATCGCCAGTCTGTTCGTGTTCAAGGAACGCTTCAGTATTGGTCAGGGCATTGGTCTGGCAGTGCTGCTGATCGGGTTCGCGCTGTTCTTCAATCAGCGTCTGGCGGAATTGCTCACGTCTTTGTCTGATTACACCGCTGGTGTGTTGCTGGTGCTGCTGGCCTCGACCGTCTGGACCTTCTATGCGCTGGGCCAGAAACAACTGCTGACTGTGTGGAATTCGCTGCAGGTGATGATGGTGATCTACCTGTTCTGCGCCCTGTTGCTGACGCCTTGGGTGCATCCGCTCGAAGCACTGTCGCTGAACCCGCTGCAGGGCTGGCTGCTGCTGGCGTGCTGCATGAACACCCTGATCGCCTACGGCGCGTTTGCCGAGGCGCTGGCGCATTGGGAGGCTTCGCGGGTCAGTGCGACGCTGGCGATCACGCCGTTGGTGACGTTCGGTGCGGTGGCCGTGGCGGCGGGGGTGTGGCCTGAATATGTGCATGCCGAGCAAATCAATCTGCTGGGGTATGGCGGGGCGGTGCTGGTGGTGCTGGGTTCGGCGCTGGTGGCGCTGGGGCCTTCGTTGATTGCCGGGCTCAAGGCCCGGCGGGCAAAACTGTTGGTCGGATGACCTTCCCGTGCGGGGCACGGGAAGGATCGGTATGACTCAGCCCTTGGCGCCGGCTTCGATCATGTTCTCCGGCCGCACCCAGGCATCGAACTCTTCATCGGTCAGATAACCCAGCTCCAGCGCCGCTTCGCGCAGGGTCTTGCCTTCGCTGTAGGCTTTCTTGGCGATTTCCGCCGACTTGTCGTAGCCGATGTGCGGGTTGAGCGCCGTCACCAGCATCAGGCCGCGTTCCAGATGTTTCGCCATGACGTCGGCATCCGGCTCAAGACCGGCGATGCAATGCTGCTGGAAGTTGCTGCAGCCATCAGCCAGCAGGCGGATCGATTGCAGCAGGTTGTGGATGATCACCGGTTTGAACACGTTCAGTTGCAGGTGACCCTGGCTGGCGGCGAAACCGATCGCCACGTCGTTGCCCAGCACCTGACAGGCCAGCATCGACAACGCCTCGCACTGGGTAGGGTTGACCTTGCCGGGCATGATCGAGCTGCCCGGTTCGTTGGCCGGCAGGCGCACTTCGGCGAACCCGGCTCGTGGGCCGGAGCCCAGCAGGCGCAGATCGTTTGCAATTTTCATCAGCGCCACGGCGAGGGTTTTCAGGGCGCCGGAAAGGGTGGTCAATGGTTCATGACCGGCAAGGGCGGCAAACTTGTTCGGCGCGGTGACGAACGGCAGGCCGGACAACGCCGCCAGTTCAGCGGCAATCGCTTCGCCGAAGCCGTGGGGCGAGTTGAGCCCGGTGCCGACGGCAGTGCCGCCCTGCGCCAGTTCGCAGACCGCCGGCAACGCCGCGCGAATCGCCCGTTCGGCGTAATCCAGCTGCGCTATGAATCCGGAGAGCTCCTGACCAAAGGTGATCGGCGTGGCGTCCATCATGTGGGTGCGGCCGGTCTTCACCAGCTTCATGTGTCGCGCCGAAAGTTCGGCCAGTCCGCCCGACAGCTCGGCGATCGCTGGCAGCAGTTGGGTCTGCACCGCTTGCGCGGTGGCGATACTCATGGCGGTGGGGAAGCAGTCGTTGGAGCTCTGCGAGCGGTTGACGTGATCGTTGGGGTGCACCGGCGTCTTGCCGCCGCGCGGGTTGCCGGCCAGTTCGTTGGCGCGCCCGGCAATCACTTCGTTGACGTTCATGTTGCTTTGCGTGCCGCTGCCGGTCTGCCAGACCACCAGCGGGAACTGGTCGTCATGCTGGCCGTCGAGCACTTCGTCGGCGGCCTGTTCGATCAGGCGGGCAATGTCGGCGGGCAGGTCGCCGTTGCGGTCGTTGACCCGGGCCGCGGCTTTCTTGATCAGGGCCAGCGCGTGCAGTACCGGCAAGGGCATGCGTTCCTGACCGATGGCGAAGTTGATCAGCGAGCGTTGCGTCTGAGCGCCCCAGTAAGCGTCGTCCGGGACCTCGATCTGGCCCAGGCTGTCGGTTTCGATACGGCTCATCGTGCACACTCCTGTTGGTCTGTTTGCGCAGTTTAGGCCCGGCTCACGCCGGGTGGTTCCATCCCTTCGATTGTTGACCCGCCGGCCCCCGCCAATCAAGCACGGCAAGGGCCAGGGGTTGAGCCGCAGCGTTATTCAGGCGCAGAATGGTCGCCCTTGGGGTTTTACCTCGCCTAGCTGAAAAGGAAACTCGATGACTCGTCTTCGTGCCATCTGCACCGCGGTTGCCCTGGTCTGCGCCAGCGGCCAGGTGCTTGCCGATACCGCCAGCCACAACGCCAGTGCCGAAACTTTCCTGACCCTGGCGCACGCTGACAAGCTGGGCACTCCGGTGTACATGCAGGTGCAGCAGATGTTTGCCCAGCGTTTTGAACAGACCAAGGCG
Organism: Pseudomonas sp. B7; assembly: GCF_016735645.1. Classification (NCBI taxonomy): domain Bacteria; kingdom Pseudomonadati; phylum Pseudomonadota; class Gammaproteobacteria; order Pseudomonadales; family Pseudomonadaceae; genus Pseudomonas; species Pseudomonas sp. B7. The sequence goes on along the minus strand of NZ_JAERRE010000001.1, from coordinate 206,711 downwards.
CCGGAATCCAAGAAAGCCGTGCTGGATACCTACCAGGCCAAGGCCAACGCCGCTCTGGACCAGGCCATCGGCTGGAACAAGCTGAAACCGGACATGGTCAAGCTCTACACCAGCAACTTCAGCGAGCAGGAATTGAAAGATCTGGTCGCGTTCTACCAGTCGCCACTGGGCAAGAAAGTCCTGGAAAAAATGCCGCAACTGACCCAGCAGTCGGCTCAGATGACCCAGGCCAAACTGGAAAGCGCCGTACCGGTGGTCAACAAGTTGCTGGACGACATGACCAACGAGCTGGCACCGAAAGGCGCAGCTCCAGCCAAGAAGAAGTAAGCGGAGTTCGTGATGACCATGCAACAACGCATCGAATCGACGCTGGCGCTGCTTCAGCCTGAGCATCTGCAAGTGCTGGACGAAAGCCACATGCACAGTCGCGGGTTGCAGACCCACTTCAAGGCAGTGGTGGTCAGTGCGCAGTTCGAAGGCCTGAACCGGGTCAAGCGCCACCAGAAAGTCTACGGCACGCTTGGCGAGCTGATGGGCGAGTTCCATGCGTTGGCGCTGCACACCTACACCCCGCAGGAATGGGCAGAGACAGGCGTCGCTCCGGCGTCGCCGACCTGTGCCGGCGGCAGCAAGCATTGAGCCTTGCAGCAATGAACTGAGGTTTTTTGCTAGAATCCGCAACGCGCCGCTCACCCGGCGCGTTTTTTTTCGCATCCGGTTCACCCTTTACGAGGGTAGCCACCTGGAGAAATACCCATGACACAACCGATTGTCGTGGCGGCACTGTACAAGTTCGTCACCCTCGAAGATTACGTCAACCTGCGCGAGCCCCTGCTGCAAGCGATGGTCGACAACGGCATCAAAGGCACCCTGCTGATCGCCGAAGAAGGCATCAACGGCACGGTTTCCGGCAGCCGTGAAGGCATCGACGGCCTGCTGGCCTGGCTGCGCAACGATCCGCGCATGGTCGATATCGATCACAAGGAATCGTACTGCGACGAGCAGCCGTTCTATCGCACCAAGGTCAAGCTCAAGAAAGAGATCGTGACCCTGGGCGTTGAAGGCGTCGACCCGAACAAGAAAGTCGGCACCTACGTCGAGCCCAAGGACTGGAACGCACTGATCAGCGATCCGGAAGTGCTGCTGATCGACACCCGTAACGATTACGAGGTCTCGATCGGCACCTTCGAAGGCGCCATCGATCCGAAAACCACCAGTTTTCGCGAATTCCCCGACTACATCAAAGAACACTTCGATCCGGCCGTGCACAAGAAGGTCGCGATGTTCTGCACCGGCGGCATTCGCTGCGAGAAGGCCTCGAGCTACATGCTCGGCGAAGGCTTCGAAGAGGTCTATCACCTCAAGGGCGGCATTCTGAAGTACCTCGAAGAAGTGCCGCAGGAAGAAACCAAATGGCAGGGCGACTGCTTCGTCTTCGACAACCGCGTGACCGTGCGGCATGACCTGAGCGAAGGCGACTACGATCAATGTCATGCCTGCCGTACCCCGGTCAGCGTTGAAGATCGCGCCTCCGAGCATTACGTGGCCGGCATCAGCTGCCCGCATTGCTGGGACACCCTGAGCGAGAAGACCCGCCGCAGCGCCATCGACCGTCAGAAGCAGATCGAACTGGCAAAAGCGCGCAACATGCCGCACCCGATCGGCTACAACTATAAGCAAGCATCCACCGAGGCTTAATCATGTCTGCACGCCTGCTCTATGTGATGGATCCGATGTGTTCGTGGTGCTGGGGATTTGCCCCGGTGGCCAAGGCATTGGTGGAGCAGGCGCAGGCCGCCGGGGTGGAACTGCACCTGGTGGTCGGCGGGTTGCGCACCGGTAGCGGTTCGGCGCTGGAGCCAACCACCCGGCGCTACATTCTCGAACACTGGCAGGCGGTCACCGAGGCCACCGGCCAGCCGTTCAAGTTCGAAGGCGCGTTGCCCGACGGTTTTGTCTACGATACCGAGCCTGCCTGCCGGGCCATCGTTACGGCGCGCAGCCTGGCGCCGGATTGCGCGTGGAAACTGGTCGGGCTGATCCAGCACGCGTTTTACGCTGAAGGTCGCGATGTCACCCAGGCCAGCGTTCTGGTGGAGCTGGCGGAGAAGGCCGGCGTCCCGCGCATCGAATTTGCTGCCCTGTTCGATCATGCCGATCAACACAAGGCGACCCAGGCCGATTTTACTTGGGTCCAGGATCTGGGCATCGCCGGATTCCCGACCCTGCTCGCCGAACGCAACGGCCAACTGGCGTTGCTGACCAACGGCTACCAGCCGCTCAGTGAACTGTCGCCGCTGCTCGGTCGATGGCTGGAGCGCGCGGCCTGTGTCTGACCCGGCCGATGACACGCCAGCCGTCAAGCGTGTCGACCGGCTGAGCTGGGCTGAAGTCCGGCGACTGGCACTTCATCACAAAAAATCCCTGTGGATCGCCAACGGCGTGGCCGTACTGGCGACGCTGTGCAGCGTGCCGATTCCGCTGCTGTTGCCGTTGCTGGTGGACGAAGTCTTGCTCGGCCATGGCGACGCCGCGCTGAAAGTCATGAACCACCTGCTGCCCTCGATGTGGCAGCAGGCGGCGGGCTATATCGGCCTGATGCTGGTGGTGACGCTGACCCTGCGTTGCAGCGCCCTGTGTTTTGGCGTGTTGCAGGCGCGATTGTTTGCGCGACTGGCCAAGGACATCGTGTACCGCATCCGCGTGCGGCTGATCGAGCGTCTGAAACGGATCTCGCTGGGTGAATACGAAAGCCTGGGCAGCGGCACCGTTACCACGCACCTGGTCACCGACCTCGACACCCTCGACAAGTTTGTCGGCGAAACCCTCAGCCGTTTTCTGGTGGCGATGCTGACGCTGGTCGGCACTGCCAGCATCCTGATGTGGATGCACTGGAAACTGGCGCTGCTGATCCTGCTGTTCAACCCCTTGGTGATTTACGCCACGGTGCAGTTGGGCAAACGGGTCAAACACCTGAAGAAACTGGAGAACGACAGCACCTCGCGTTTCACCCAGGCGCTGAGCGAAACCCTCGATGCGATCCAGGAAGTGCGTGCCGGCAACCGTCAGGGCTTCTTCCTGGGGCGCCTTGGCCTGCGGGCTCAGGAAGTGCGCAACTACGCGGTCAACTCACAGTGGAAGACCGACGCTTCGAACCGCGCCAGCGGCCTGTTGTTTCAGTTCGGCATCGATATCTTTCGCGCGGCAGCCATGTTGACGGTGTTGTTCTCTGACCTGTCGATTGGCCAGATGCTCGCGGTGTTCAGCTACCTGTGGTTCATGATCGGCCCGGTCGAACAACTGCTGAACCTGCAATACGCCTACTACGCGGCAGGCGGGGCGCTGTCGCGGATCAACGAACTGCTGGCCCGCGCCGACGAGCCGCAATACCCCGGCGGCGTCGACCCGTTCAAGGGCCGCGATACGGTCGGGATTCAAGTGCAGGGTCTGAGCTTCGGTTACGGCGACGAACTGGTGCTGGATCAGTTGAACCTGTCCATCGCCCCCGGTGAAAAAGTGGCGATTGTCGGCGCCAGCGGTGGCGGCAAAAGTACCCTCGTGCAATTGCTGCTGGGCCTGTACACGCCACTGGCGGGGACGATCCGTTTCGGCGGCTCGAGCCAGCAGGAAATCGGCCTGGAAACGGTTCGGGAAAACGTCGCTGTGGTGTTGCAACATCCGGCGCTGTTCAACGACACCGTGCGCGCCAACCTGACCATGGGTCGTACCCGCAGCGATGAAGCCTGCTGGCAGGCACTGGAAATCGCCCAGCTCGAACCCACCATCCGCGCCTTGCCGGACGGCCTCGACAGCATCGTCGGCCGCTCCGGCGTGCGTCTGTCCGGGGGGCAGCGGCAACGGCTGGCTATCGCCCGGATGATCCTCGCCGAACCCAAAGTGGTGATCCTCGACGAAGCGACGTCAGCCCTCGATGCCGCGACCGAGTACAACCTGCACCAGGCCATGGCGCGCTTCCTCCATGGCCGCACAACGCTGATCATCGCCCACCGCTTGTCGGCGGTGAAACAGGCAGACCGGGTGCTGGTGTTCGACGGCGGGCAAGTGGCCGAAGATGGCGACCATCAGCAACTGATTGCCGATGGTGGGTTGTACGCCAAGCTTTATGGGCATTTGCAGCGGTTGTAGGTCAGTTCCATAAAACCTGTAGCGCGCCTGCTTCGCCTTTATGCCCGAACTCCTTCATGACCAGTGAACATGACCCGCAGGGTGGCATCGTGGTCGCGACGTCCACCGACTTCAATTCCAGCGGGTCAGGATATTTCTCGCGTATCACGCGAATCAGCTTGCTTTCACTGTCCAGAGAGGTCGGCCGGGCTGCCAGCTCAGGTGTGTAGTTGTCGATGTCCTTGATGGTCAGCGGTACCGCAGCCAGACGCCCTCTATCCGTCAATTCCAGGTTGGTCTTGCCGACAGTCAGGCTGTAGTCGATGTTGATGTAGGTGGTGTCGCCGATTTTTACGTGATTGGCACCCAGATGGCGGAAAACCGGCAGGTGTCTGGTTGTGCCCTGAGCACCGGAGACGCTGACGTAAACCTCTCGCATGCCTTTTGCGTTGATGACTTCGGCATAGGCGATGTTTCGAGCGTTGCCTGTACGGTCAAATCTGCGCATCAAATGTTGCAACTTTTGCATCGTGACCTCGATGCGCAGCGCCGCGTTGGTGTCCGGTGGTTTGATCACCGGTGACAGGAACAAGGTGTCGAAAATTTCTGCTGTGCGCTTTCGCAAGGCTTCTGGTGCGTCTTTGCTTCGCGCCCAGGTCGTGGCGCCTTCGGCACGGCGGGCGACGATCATCCGCGTCGAATGGTCGAACATCAGGGCTTCGCCGGGGCTGGTATCCACTTTGAGCCATTTCATCCCGGCCGGCGGGCTGGCTGCGGTGCCCAGCGCAATCGCGATGTCGTCCATGGTTGTCAGGGCGCGTTCGACCTCTGCAGCCGAATGGATTCGTGCGGTGTTGTTGGCGTTGAGCGACCCGGTATAAACCCTCTTCAATTCTTCGGCCAGGTCAGCGGGCAGGGTTTGAGCCTTGCGCAAAACCAAGGGGTCGGAAAAGGCCTGTGTCGGCAAGCGCTCGGTGACGTAGAAGTCTGCGGCGTTCAGTCGGGTAAATACATAGTGCTTTGAATCGTCCTTCGCAGGCACGATGATCGCCCCGACCTCAAGCGTATCGAACCGTTTTGAACCTTTGGACGGGAGGCTGACCTTGATTCGTGCATAGATTCCCTTTTGAAACGCTATCGAGGCATTGAGTTGTTTGTAGGTCCTTATGACACTTTTCGGCAAGGGTCGCGTCGAGTTGGCCGGTCTATAGAGGGTATCCCCGAACCAGGGGGCCCAGCCTTTGCTGTCATCGAAGCTCCCGGCTGCGGGCGTCGGCGCCGGATTGCGGGTGACATAACTTGTTCGGCAAACGTCCCCTGGCGCACGGCTCACCCGACATGGCAGGGGTTTGAAGAGGGCCTTTTCCTCAATCAGATCGGCCCGACGCAATTCATCGCCATCCAGACGATAGGGGATGTCATCAATCAACAGCGTGGTTCGGCCATCGACCTCCAGCATTTCACGAACATGGGCGTGTTCCGGGACTTCGGCCAGAGCGTGGGATTCGGTGGGCGGCAGCTTCCTGAAAGTGGATCTGCCCTGGATGAGATCCCGGCTGTTGTTGCGCAGGCGCGGGCCATAGGGCAGGGATGTCAACGGGTCGACCAGATGCAGTTGTTCCAGATCCAACGCATTTGTGTGACGCACAATGACGTCATCGATGCCGTTGACCGTTGCCAGCTCGTCAGTATTGGCCAGCGGCTTCCAGTTCCCCGGATCGATGGCCTGGGGCAGGTTATGAACCAGTCGGTAGCCGTCAGCATGTCCCGTGAGTTTTCTGATGCCGCCGATACTCGCCCGACCGATGAACAGCAGTCCTCTGCCGGCACCGCTTCCCAGACTTTTAAGCAGTGTGGGAATGCCATCGAGCGGGTTGAGATTTGCCAGTGAATTGGTCAGAAGCTTGCGAGTCAGCGTCGAGAAGGACGGCAGGCTCGCTTTGATAGCCATTCGACTGCTGCCGACAGTGGCACGAAGCAGGCGCACCGAGCCCGAGATGAATTTGCCGATAGGGCAAAGGAACGATGCGAGATCAAACAGGAGTCCGACCCCGCCCATGATTTTGCCTGAGGTGCTGTCCGACAGTAGATCATCGATGCTGCCCCAGAAAGGCACGAATCCCTTGACGATGGAAACGAACGTTTCCAGGCGCTTCTCGGTTTTCGCCCGAGCGGCGTCGAAGGACGTCATGCCGCGGGCCTGTATGTGCAGTTGCTGTTCATCTACATAGAGAAAGTTCGTTGCGATATAACCCGCCAATTCATTCAGTCGGGATGTCGTCAGGAGGGCTTCACCCTCGGCATCCGTCGAGCCGGATGATACCGCTGCCGGCATGAACCCCATGATATCGAGGTATCCCGGACACGATGCCCGCTCTGCCGGCACTCTGCCGTGGAAGTGGGCGGACCAGTCGAGCAGGAGGGAAGTGCTCAGATTGCGCTCGGGCGAATAGCTTTGTCCCGGGATCGAGGCGTGCAGTGGAAACTCTGTTCGAACGCCATCGATTGTGGAAAACCTCAAACCGGTTCGCTGACGAACGACGCCCGCGCTCGGGATGAGCTCGTAGTAAGTGATGTCTGTGTTGTAAATCACTTTCAGAACGAATCCCTTCCTTGCCCGGATCTGCTCCGACTTCTCGTTCGGCGCGGTTTTCTGCCGCAGGCTCAGCACCTGGACTTCACCTCGAGCCAGCGCCCGGCGATCTGCCGCTGGCAGTGATCTCAGCAAGCTGGCAATCAGCGATTGATAAGCCTGCCTGATGGTTGTCAGGTAGTCGTTGAACGCAGTTTCGAACCGGGCGTTGATGTCAGGCAAGAAATTGCCGGCCCAACTGTAGACGCCGTCTTCGACCCGGTCATAACCGCCGCGCCAGTTTTCCCGCTCGGCATGGAGCACTCGCTGTCCATCGAGCCTCAGTGCTGTGGTCGAACGCGTTGTACCATCGGGCATGGAGACGATCCATCGCTTGCTGCCATCAAGCTGACCGTCTGCATAGACGTCGAGAAAGTCCTGGCCCTGCTGCTTGTTCAGATCCAGTGGTGCCCTGGAATGGCTGTGACTCGGATCCGCCGACAACAATTTGCGCCCGTCCCGTGCGAACGTGACGCCTCTGAAAACGTTCGTCATGACCTGCCTGGCCATCTGCAGTCGCTCAGGTGGACGCAAGTCCAGTGTCTTCACGGCGTTGTTCAGGCGCTCGGTGTGTTCTTCCAGAGCCGACAGTGCGCGGTTGATATCTTCCTGGTCGTAAGCGGTTGTCGTTCGCTGCGCAATGGCGCCCGTGCAGACGGCCCATTCCAGGGCAGGAGCCATACGCAGTCGTGCAATCGCCTCGAGTTGTTCGGCCGATGCGCCGGCGCTGCGTTGCAGCGGCAGATCAACCAGTTGCTGGAAGGACAAGGGCGCTGATTGATCCAGACCGGTTTCCTCGGCCAGCAGTACGCCGTGCATGAAGTTCACCCAGACCACGGAGGTCTTGTAACGAAGCTCCGGTGGTACATCGCGCACGCTGAAGTCTTTCGAAAGGCGGGTCTGGAATACCCGAGCCAGAAGGATCGCCTCTTTGGTGTTGGCAACCCGGCCGCTGCGCAGCAAATGCTGTTCGAATTCGTGGCGCAAGGTCTGGTAGCTCTTGCCCCAGTGGGCCGGGTCTTGCCAGTGAAAACCGGCGAGCGCTTGCGGCTCGTCAGCTGAGGGGGTGTGCAGATAGAGGCAGATGGCTTTGCAGATCAATTGATAACGCACCGACGCCGGCGTCTGTTCGCCTGGGGAAGCGCCGTACCATTTGAGCTTTTTCAGTAGCCGTTCTGTCAGATCCAGTGATTCCGGGGTATTGAGTATTCGCTGGAGGAAAACCGAAGGTGTTGCGCGCAGCGCTTCCGGGGCTGCGAGGCGCAGGATATCGCCGCTCAAATGACGAATCAGCGAGGGCTTGCCGATCAGAAAGGATTTGACCGTTTCGATCATTCGTTCATTGATGCTTTTCGCCGTGTACTGTTCAAGGGTCATGGAGGGCGCAGGGGCTGGTGTCGCAAGCTGCGCGGCCTTGAACCTTTTCCGGTCCCGGGCGGTCGGTCGGGGAACCAGGGATTCGATATCCGGGCCGGCATCCAGACCCAGCGTCTTGCGAGCGCTCGATTCTGCAATTGCCGATGGATCGATTGAAGCTGGAGACGTCGAGGTCATGTCACACTCCTTGTGAAAGCATTCCCGCCAAAAAGGGAGAATGCCTGGAGTGCCCAGTTAATCGGTCCGGCCTGCGAGTGTGGCCGTATATATGTCTATCCGGCTTCTGTTCTGAACTGAGGCGGATCCGTCGCTTGCCGGAACCGGGAAGGCCTCCTAGTCTTGGGGGGATGTTCGCAGGACGATCAGGCAGTGCTCATGCAAGGAATACCATGAAGCAAAAGCGGACTCTCGGAACGCCTCGGTTGTTGGGCATCGTCTGGCCATTCATCGCCGTCGTGTTGTTTCAGGCGTTGCTGGGGGGCGTGAGTCTTTATGTCCTGTCGGCCGTTCGCGGTTATGTGGCGGGCGAGAGCCTGTGGTCCAAGGGCCAGAAAGACGCCATCTATTACCTCAATCTGTACGCCGACAGCCGCGACGAGGCGATCTACCTCAAGTACCAGAACGCGATTGCCGTGCCTCAGGGCGGTCATCAGTTGCGCCTGGCACTGGACAAGCAACCGCCCGACCTGCAAGCGGCGCGTGAGGGCATTCTCAAGGGCGGCAACCACCCGGACGATGTCTCCAGCCTGATCTGGCTGTACCTGAATTTCCGTCACTTCAGTTATCTGGAAATTGCCATCGACCGCTGGACCCTGGGCGACGCCTATCTGGTGGAACTTGATGGCGTGGCGCAGGAGATGCATCAGCGCATCACTGCCAATGCGGCGACCGAGGCCGATATCCGCCGCTGGAAAGACCGGATCTTCGCGATCAACGACGGCGTGACCCCGGCCGCCAAGGCGTTCAGCGATGCCCTGGGTGAAGGCTCGCGGATGATTCTGCGTCTGCTGCTGTTTACCAACCTGGCCACCGCACTGGGCCTGATCGTGCTGGCGCTGCTGCGCACCCGCAAACTGCTCAAGCAGCGTCATGCTTTCGCCGAAGCGTTGCAACTGGAAAAAGATCGCGCGCATGTCACCCTGCATTCGATTGGCGACGGTGTGATCACCACCGACGTGAGCGGGGCGATCGACTACATGAATCCGGCCGCCGAAGCGTTGACCCACTGGAAGGCCGAGCAGGCGTCCGGTCTGCCGCTGGCGGCGTTGTTCAATTTGCTGGATGACAACGCCCAGACGGAAGGGCTGACCCTGATCGAGCACATTCTCAGTGGCCAGCTGACCGGCGGCAGCGAACACTCGAAGCTGATCCAGCGACTGGACGGCAGCACGGTGTCGGTGACCCTGGTCGGCGCGCCGATCCGCAATGCCGGCAAGGTCAGTGGGGCGGTGCTGGTGCTGCATGACATGACCCAGGAGCGGCAATACATCGCCAATCTGTCATGGCAGGCCACCCACGATGCACTGACCGGGCTGGCCAATCGTCGCGAGTTCGAATACCGGCTCGAACAGGCGCTGCACAACCTGACGCGCCAGGCCGGGCGGCATGCGCTGATGTTCCTCGATCTGGATCAATTCAAACTGGTCAATGACACCTGCGGGCATGCGGCCGGCGATGAGTTGCTGCGGCATATCTGCGCGTTGCTGCAATCGGGTTTGCGCGAAGGCGACACTTTGGCTCGGCTGGGCGGCGACGAGTTTGGCATCCTGCTGGAGAACTGCGCACCGGAGGCGGCGGAGAAGATCGCCGAGAGCCTGCGTCAGACCGTGCAAAACCTGCATTTTGTCTGGAAGGGGCGGCCATTCCTGACCACCGTCAGTATCGGGCTGGTGCACGTCGCTCAGAACCCGACCACTCTCGAAGCCTCGTTGCGGGCCGCCGATATGGCTTGCTACATGGCCAAGGAAAAGGGTCGCAACCGGGTGCAGGTCTACCATGCCGACGACTCGGAATTGTCCCTGCGCTTTGGCGAGATGGCCTGGGTGCAACGCCTGCACATGGCCCTGGAAGAAAACCGCTTCTGCCTCTACGCCCAGGAAATCGCCCCCTTGGGTTCGGCTGCCGGTGGCACTCGCGGACATATCGAAATTCTGCTGCGTCTGCATGACGAAGCGGGCCGGATGATTCTGCCGGACAGTTTCATACCAGCGGCGGAACGTTACGGTTTGATGACCTCGCTGGATCGATGGGTTGTGCAGAATGTATTTAAGGTTATTGCTCAATGTATTAACGATAAGTGCGAAGGCCCTCTGGCAATGTGTGCGATTAATCTTTCAGGCATTACTATCGGAGATGACGCGTTCTTGCACTTCCTGCGAGAACAGTTTGATAACTACGGCGTACCGCCTGAAATGATTTGTTTTGAAATTACAGAAACCAGTGCCATTGCAAATCTCGGGAGCGCAATCAGATTTATTAATGAACTCAAAGGCTTGGGCTGTTATTTCTCACTGGATGACTTTTGTGCCGGAATGTCTTCATTCGCTTATCTGAAACATTTGCCTGTAGACTTCCTGAAGATCGACGGGAGTTTCGTAAAGGATATGCTGGACGACCCGATTAACCGTGCAATGGTCGAAGTGATCAATCACATCGGGCATGTCATGGGTAAGCAGACAATTGCCGAGTTTGTCGAAACAGCGCAGATCGAGCAGGCATTGCTTGAAATCGGCGTGGATTACGCTCAGGGTTATGTAGTGGAGCGTCCGCAGTTGTTTACCTGTGACAGTTTGCAAAGTCGGCCCGCCAGACCGCAGCCGTTGTTATTCAAGGCGCCTGGCACGTTCCGTTGAAGTCTCTTGCCGATCCTTACAATCACAAATCAAAAGGAGCCGAACAGTGATCGACACATTCAACCGAACCGGACCACTCATGGAAGCTGCAAGTTATCCCGCCTGGGCGCAACAGTTGATCCAGGATTGCAGCGAGAGCAAACGCCGGGTTGTCGAACATGAACTTTATCTGCGCCTGCGTGATAACAAGCTCAGCGCCAAAACCATGCGCCAGTACCTGATCGGGGGCTGGCCCGTCGTTGAGCAATTCGCGTTGTACATGGCACAGAATCTCACCAAGACCAAATTTGCCCGCCACCCGGGTGAAGACATGGCGCGGCGCTGGTTGATGCGCAATATTCGCGTCGAACTCAACCACGCCGATTATTGGCTGCATTGGAGCCGGGCCCATGGGGTGAGCCTGGAAGATCTGCAGGCGCAGCAAGTACCACCGGAGTTGCACGCCCTGAGCCACTGGTGCTGGCACACCAGTTCGGCGGATTCACTGATCGTGGCCATCGCAGCCACCAACTACGCCATCGAAGGCGCGACCGGGGAGTGGTCGGCGCTGGTGTGTTCGACGGGGGTCTATGCTGCGGCCTTCCCTGAAGAGGACCGCAAGCGGGCGATGAAGTGGCTGAAGATGCACGCCCAGTACGACGATGCCCATCCTTGGGAAGCGTTGGAGATCATCTGCACCCTGGCCGGGATGAACCCGAGCAAAGCCTTGCAGGCGGAGCTGCGACAGGCCATCTGCAAGAGTTATGACTACATGTACCTGTTCCTCGAGCGCTGCATGCAGCTCGAACTGTCGGAGCGGGTGATGGTCGGGCGTGAGCGTCGGGCACTGGTCGAGAGCTAGTTTCGGCGACATCAATAAAAAAAACGGGAGCCCTGGCTCCCGTTTTTTGTTGGCAGCGAATATCTAGCCCGCCATGGTCAGGCGATTGCGGCCCTCACGCTTGGCGACATACAGCGCGCTGTCGGCGCGGCGCAACAGGCTGTCGGCAGATTCACCCGGCAACAGGGTCGAACAGCCGAGGCTCACGGTCAGTTCGATCAATTGGTTATTGGCGTAGTAATCCTGGGCCTGGGCTGCCTGACGCAGGCGCTCACCGACCATGGCGGCCGCGTCGCGACCGGTGTTGGACAACAGGATCAGAAACTCTTCCCCGCCATAACGGAAGACCATGTCGACGTTGCGCAACTGGCCCTTGATCGATGCGGCCACAGCTTTGAGCACGTCGTCGCCGGCGCTGTGACCATGGAGGTCGTTGACCTGCTTGAAGTGGTCGATGTCCAGCATCAGCAACGACAGCGGTTGCAGGTGCCGGCGGGACATCTCGATTTCGCGGTGCAGCGTCTGCTCCATGGCAATGCGGTTGCCGGCACCGGTCAGCGGATCACGCAGCGCGCTTTGCGTGGCGGCGCGGTACAGCAGGGCATTGCGCATCGGATACAGCAGCGCAGACAGCAACGATTCGAGATTGCCCAGTTCCTGTTCGCTGAAGCGCTGGTTGCGGCGGAACACCAGCTCACCCATGTGCTCGCCTTCGTGGCTGAGGCGGTAGCTGGCCGAGTGGTGGCCGCGGGCACCGAACTCCAGGCGCAGGTCGCAACCGTTGTGCACGTAGGTCAAGGCGTCCAGCGGCACCAGACGCTGAACTTCGCGGAAAAACAGACCGAGGATGCGTTGAGGCTCAAGGCTGGTTTGCAGTTGCAGGCTCATTTGCTGGCGCAATTGCGCCAGGCTGACAGGTCGCGCCAAGAGAGGCGGCTGCTGACCAAAGCCCAGGCGTTGCAATTTGGCACTGTCGAAGTCAATTGCAGTGGTCTGGGAGGGTGATTTCATATGGCGTGAGCCCCTAAGCAGTAAGTCTGTCTTACAGGCTGGGTGAGAGCGGCTATGGGCTGCGCGTCATACTGATCCATCAGTCCCGTAGGACATTTGGCGTAAGTTTAGTCTGCCCGATGACGATTAGTCAGCTATCGAATCAGGCCTTGCCCGACTGCCTTCACACGGCGTGCTTTGAGGAAATGTAGAGCGAAAGTCGTGCCATACGGTTCATATTTTATTAAAACCGTTTTGGATCAATGGCTTGAGATACTTTCGAAAGGAGGGGCGGTGGTTATTTGACTGAATTTGCCGCGTTCAGAGCGGCAATTGCATGCCGCGACGGTATTCCGCCACGGCAACAAATGCGACGTATGGCACTACTGGGCGTTGAAGGCCTGGCCATTGATACCGGTGCTGTCCGGGCCCATCAGGTACAGGTAGACCGGCATGATCTCTTCCGGTGTCGGGTTATTCAGCGGGTTTTCGCCCGGGTAAGCCTGCGCACGCATGCTGGTGCGAGTGGCGCCCGGATTGATGCTGTTGGAGCGTACCGGAGCGACGTTTTCGACTTCGTCGGCCAGTGTTTGCATCAGGCCTTCAGTGGCGAACTTCGATACGCCATAGGCGCCCCAGTAAGCACGACCCTTGCGCCCGACGCTGCTGGAGGTGAACACCACCGAGGCATCCTGCGAAAGTTTGAGCAGTGGCAACAGCGTGCTGGTGAGCATGAACATCGCGTTGACGTTGACCTGCATGACACGCATGAAGTTTTCACCGGACAACTGCTCGATCGGCGTGCGCGGGCCGATGATCGAGGCGTTGTGCAGCAGACCGTCGAGGTGGCCGAACTCGGTTTCGATCATCGCCGCCAGCTCATCGTATTGATGGGGCAGGGCGGTTTCGAGGTTGAACGGGATCACGGCGGGCTGTGGATGCCCGGCTGCTTCGATTTCGTCGTAGACTTCGGTCAGGTTGGCTTCGGTCTTGCCCAGCAGCAATACGGTCGCGCCGTGGGCGGCGTATGTCCTGGCGGCAGCCGCGCCGATGCCGCGCCCGGCACCGGTGACCAGAATGATCCGATCCTTGAGCAATTCGGGGCGAGCGGAGTAATCAAACATAAGAAACCTCTAATCCATTAACTTCTGATCGCTCCCGCGTCTTGCGCGGGAATGCAGCGATGGTCGCTTTGCAGCACCACTCAGCAACTGCACAGAGCGTTATCCAGCACCTTGCGCAACTCCAGCGGATGATCCACCACCACGTCCGCGCCCCAGTGCCGAGGGTTGTCGTCGGGGTGAATGTAGCCATAGGTCACGGCTGCGGTCCTGGTGCCGGCGTCACGGCCGGATTCGATATCGCGCAGATCATCGCCGATAAACAGCACGGTCGACGGATCCAGATCAAGCATCTTGCAGGCCAGCGTCAGCATCTCGGGATCCGGCTTGCTGTTCTTCACGTGATCCGGGCAGATCAGCAGGGCAGAGCGTTCGGCCAGCCCCAGTTGCCGCATGATTGGCTCGGCGAAGCGCAGCGGCTTGTTGGTGACCACGCCCCAGACCAGATTGGCCTTCTCGATGTCGGCCAGCAATTCGCCCATGCCGTCGAACAGCTTGCTGTGCACGGCGCAACCGACGAGATAGCGTTCGAGGAACTCAAGACGCAGTTCCTCGAAGCCCGGCGACTCCGGATCCATCGAGAACGTCACCGCGACCATGGCCCTGGCGCCGCCGGAGATTTCATCGCGGATGTGTTTGTCGTTCATCGGCGGCAAGCCACGATCCGCGCGCATCGCCTGGCAGATGGCGATAAAGTCCGGCGCGGTGTCGAGCAGAGTGCCGTCCATGTCGAAAAGGACTGCTCTGATGGCCATCGGCTTACTCCTCGCGCAGGGTCTGGATCATGTAGTTGACGTCAACGTCCGCCGCCAGCTTGTAGTGCTTGGTCAGCGGGTTGTAAGTCAGGCCGATGATGTCCTTGACGGTCAGGCCGGCCATACGGCTCCAGGCGCCGAGCTCGGACGGGCGGATGAATTTCTTGAAGTCGTGGGTGCCGCGCGGCAGCAGCTTCATGATGTATTCGGCGCCGACGATGGCGAACAGGTACGCCTTCGGATTGCGGTTGATGGTGGAGAAGAACACCTGGCCGCCGGGCTTGACCATGCGGAAGCAGGCACGGATCACCGAGGACGGGTCCGGCACGTGTTCGAGCATTTCCAGGCAGGTGACGACGTCGAACTGCTCGGGCATTTCTTCGGCCAGGGCTTCGGCGGTGATCTGGCGGTACTCGACGTTCACCCCGGATTCCAGTTGGTGCAGTTGCGCGACCGCCAGTGGCGCTTCGCCCATGTCGATACCGGTCACGGTCGCGCCGCGCTGGGCCATGGCTTCGCTGAGAATGCCGCCGCCGCAACCGACGTCGAGAACCTTTTTGCCGGCCAGATTTACGCGCTCGTCAATCCAGTTGACCCGCAGCGGGTTGATGTCGTGCAGCGGTTTGAACTCGCTTTCGCGGTCCCACCAGCGATGGGCCAGGGCTTCGAATTTGGCGATTTCGGCGTGGTCGACGTTGCTCATGATTCAATCCTCTAAAACTTGAAAAAGGCTGTAGCCCCGGAGTTTGCCCCGGGGTGTTTACGATTCGGTGTGGCCGCTGATGCGTCGGCCCCAGGCCCGGGCGGTTTCGCCGAGCTGTTGTTCGTCCAGTCGGGTCAGGCGGCGGTCGTCGAGCAACTGCTTGCCGGCGACCCACAGGTGTTTCACGCAGTCGCGACCGGTGGCGTATATAAGCTGCGAGACCGGGTCATAGACCGGTTGTTGCGCCAGACCGGACAAGTCGAAGGCGACAATGTCTGCGGCCTTGCCGAGCTCCAGCGAGCCGGTCTCGGCTTCGATTCCCAAGGCTCGCGCGCCATTGAGCGTGGCCATGCGCAGTGCCCGGTGGGCGTCCAGCGCGGTGGCCGAGCCGGCGACGGCTTTGGCCAGCAGGGCGGCGGTGCGGGTTTCGCCCAGCAGATCCAGGTCATTGTTGCTCGCGGCGCCATCGGTGCCGACCGCGACGTTGACCCCGGCCTGCCACAGGCGCTCCACCGGGCAGAAGCCGCTGGCCAGCTTCAGGTTCGACTCCGGGCAATGGATCACGCTGGTGTTGCTTTCTACCAGCAACGCCAGGTCGTCATCGCTGATCTGGGTCATGTGCACGGCCTGGAAGCGCGGGCCGAGCAGGCCGAGACGACCGAGGCGGGCCAGCGGGCGTTCGCCGTGCTGTTCGAGCGCTTGCTGCACTTCGAAAGCGGTTTCGTGGACGTGCATGTGGATCGAGGCGTCCAGTTCTTCGGCGATCACGCGGATTTTTTCCAGGTTCTCGTCGCCCACGGTGTAGGGTGCATGAGGGCCGAAGGTGATCTTGATGCGCTCGTGATGCTTCAGGTCGCCGAACAGTTCGACGCCCTGACGAATGGCTTCATCGGCGCTGGCGGCACCCGGAATCGGGAAGTCGAGGATCGGAATCGCGATCTGCGCACGGATTCCGCTGTTGTGCACGCGCTCGCTGGCAACCTTGGGGAAGAAGTACATGTCCGAGAAACAGGTGATGCCACCTTTTATCTGCTCGGCGATGGCCAGATCGGTGCCGTCACGCACAAAATCTTCATCGACCCATTTGCCCTCGGCCGGCCAGATGTGGTTTTCCAGCCAGGTCATCAGCGGCAAATCGTCGGCCAGACCACGGAACAGCGTCATCGCGGCGTGGCCGTGGGCGTTGATCAGGCCGGGGCTGAGCAGCACGTCCGGCAGATCGCGGACTTCGGCGGCGTTACACTTCAGCGCTTCGGCACGCGGGCCGATGAACACGATGCGCCCGTCGCGGATGCCCAGGCCGTGCTCCTTGAGCACAACGCCTGCGGGTTCGACGGGTACCAGCCAGGTCGGCAGCAATAATAAGTCGAGCGCAATGGCAGGTTTCGGCATCGAGGGTCGGTTCCAGTGCTTTTGTGAAGGATGGCGAAGTATACCCGAGCGTCTTCGCGGGGGGATCGCTATAATCGGCGGCTTTTGTTCATGAGTGCGGGGTGAGGGATGCGCGATCGACTGTTGGCTGCGGAGAAAGTAAAGGCCATCGATTGGCGTGATGGCGCGCTCCACCTGCTGGATCAGCGCGTTTTGCCGTTCGAGGAAAACTGGATCGCCTACACCAGCGCCGCCGGCGTGGCCGAAGCGATTCGTTCGATGGTGGTGCGCGGTGCGCCGGCCATCGGCATCAGTGCCGCCTACGGCATCGTACTGGCGGCCCGTGCCCGGATTGCCGAGGGGGGCGACTGGTATGCGGCGCTGGAAGAGGATTTCATGCTGCTGGCCGATTCCCGGCCGACAGCGGTCAACCTGTTCTGGGCGTTGAATCGCATGCATGACCGGCTGGACCGCTTGAAGGAAAACGCCGATCCGCTGGCGGCGCTGGAAGCCGAAGCCATCGCTATCCATGAAAGCGATCGTGAAGCCAACCTGACCATGGCCCAGCTCGGCGTCGACCTGATCCGCAAGCATCAGGGCAATGCCCAGGCGATTCTGACTCACTGCAACACCGGCGCCCTGGCCACTGGCGGTTTCGGCACGGCACTCGGGGTGATTCGCGCAGCGTTCATCGAGGGCATGGTCGAGCGTGTCTACGCCGACGAAACCCGGCCGTGGCTGCAAGGCTCGCGGCTGACCGCGTGGGAGCTGGCCAACGAAGGCATTCCGGTGACCCTGAACGCTGACTCCGCCGCTGCGCACATCATGAAAACCAAAGGGGTGACCTGGGTGATCGTCGGCGCCGACCGGATTACCGCCAACGGTGACGTGGCGAACAAGATCGGCACCTATCAACTGGCGGTCAACGCCATGCACCACGGCGTGCGTTTCATGGTGGTAGCACCGAGTTCGACCATCGACATGAATCTGGCCAGCGGTGATGACATCCCGATCGAAGAGCGCGACGGCGCCGAGTTGCTGGAGGTTGGCGGCAAGCGTGTCGGGGCTGACGTTGAGGCGTTCAACCCGGTGTTTGACGTGACCCCGGCGGATCTGATCGATGCGATCGTCACCGAAAAAGGCATCGTCGAGCGCCCGGACACCGCGAAAATGGCGCAGTTGATGTGCCGCAAGCGCTTGCATTGATTGGTTTGATGTCTACGTTGTCTTCTTCGCGAGCAGGCTCGCTCCCACAGGTTTTGTGATCGTTACAGAACCTTGTGAGAGTAAGCCTGCTCGCGAAGAGGCCTTGAAAGTCAATAAACATCCGCAATTTCGTCCCGAAATTTGCATTCAGGGAAGCTCTGAGCCTCTCTCGTCCCCGTTAAGCCTGTCATCGGTCATCTAACTATGCTCCATGCGCATCTGGGGGATAGGTGCGTGGCGGCTCTTGTGATAACATCCGGCGTTTTCCGAGGCAGTCCCACGGGGTTGTCTTCACTGCGCAAATCCAGGGTCAACTTGTCGATTTGTCGTAAGTCGGCGCATGGCACTCGGCCTGCATCGACGAGCTTCGTGCGTCCCCTATGGATATGGCGAAGTTTCACCAGAAAAAGGAATCAGGCTTCTCATGGGCGAACTGGCCAAAGAAATCCTCCCGGTCAATATCGAAGACGAGCTGAAACAGTCCTATCTCGACTACGCGATGAGCGTGATCGTCGGCCGTGCACTGCCGGATGCGCGCGATGGCTTGAAGCCCGTGCACCGTCGCGTGCTGTTCGCGATGAGCGAGCTGGGCAACGACTTTAACAAGCCGTACAAGAAATCTGCCCGTGTCGTCGGTGACGTGATCGGTAAGTATCACCCGCACGGTGATACCGCGGTGTACGACACCATCGTCCGCATGGCGCAGCCTTTCTCCCTGCGTTACCTGCTGGTCGACGGCCAGGGCAACTTCGGTTCGGTGGACGGCGACAATGCCGCGGCCATGCGATACACCGAAGTGCGCATGACCAAGCTGGCGCACGAGCTGCTGGCCGACCTGCACAAGGAAACCGTGGACTGGGTGCCGAACTACGACGGCACCGAACTGATCCCGGCGGTCATGCCGACCCGCGTACCGAACCTGCTGGTCAACGGTTCCAGCGGTATCGCCGTGGGCATGGCGACCAACATTCCGCCGCACAACCTTGGTGAAGTCATCGACGGTTGCCTGGCCCTCATCGACAACCCCGAGCTGACCGTCGATGAGCTGATGCAATACATTCCCGGTCCGGACTTCCCGACTGCCGCGATCATCAACGGTCGCGCTGGCATCATCGAAGCCTACCGCACCGGCCGTGGCCGCATTTACATGCGCGCCCGCTCGATCATCGAAGACATCGACAAGGTCGGTGGCCGTCAGCAGATCGTCATCACCGAACTCCCTTACCAGCTGAACAAGGCGCGTCTGATCGAGAAGATCGCCGAGCTGGTAAAAGAGAAGAAACTCGAAGGCATCACCGAACTGCGCGACGAGTCCGACAAGGACGGTATGCGCGTCGTGATCGAACTGCGTCGCGGCGAAGTGCCTGAGGTGATCCTCAACAACCTCTACGCCCAGACCCAGCTGCAATCGGTATTCGGCATCAACATCGTTGCGCTGATCGACGGCCGTCCGCGGATCCTGAACCTCAAGGACCTGCTGGAAGCCTTCGTCCGTCACCGTCGCGAAGTGGTTACCCGCCGTACCGTGTTCGAACTGCGCAAGGCGCGCGAGCGTGGTCACATCCTCGAAGGTCAGGCCGTTGCCCTGTCGAACATCGACCCGGTCATCGCTCTGATCAAGGCTTCGCCGACGCCGTCGGAAGCCAAGGAAGCGCTGGTCAGCACGCCGTGGGAATCCACTGCCGTGGTCGCGATGGTGGAGCGTGCCGGTGCCGATTCTTGCCGTCCCGAAAACCTCGATCCGCAATACGGTCTGCGCGACGGCAAGTACTTCCTGTCGCCAGAGCAGGCGCAAGCCATTCTGGAACTGCGTCTGCACCGCCTGACCGGTCTGGAACACGAAAAGCTGCTGGCCGAGTATCAAGAGATCCTCAATCAGATCGGCGAGCTGATCCGCATCCTCAACAGCGCCGTGCGCCTGATGGAAGTGATCCGCGAAGAGCTGGAAGTGATCCGCGCCGAATACGGCGACGTGCGCCGCACCGAGATCCTCGATGCCCGTCTCGACCTGACCCTGGGCGACATGATCCCGGAAGAAGAGCGCGTCGTGACCATTTCCCACGGCGGTTATGCCAAGACCCAGCCGCTGGCGGCTTACCAGGCCCAGCGTCGTGGCGGTAAAGGCAAATCGGCTACCGGCGTGAAGGATGAGGACTACATCGCTCACCTGCTGGTCGCCAACAGCCATACCACGCTGCTGCTGTTCTCCAGCAAGGGCAAGGTGTACTGGCTGAAAACCTACGAAATTCCGGAGGCGTCCCGCGCCGCCCGTGGTCGTCCGCTGGTCAACCTGCTGCCGCTGGATGACGGTGAATACATCACCACCATGCTGCCGGTCGAGGAATACACCGAAGGTCACTACATCTTCATGGCCACCGCCAACGGCACCGTGAAGAAGACCCCGCTGGAATCCTTCAGCCGTCAGCGCAGCGTCGGTCTGATCGCGCTGGAACTGGACGAAGGCGACGTGCTGATTTCTGCCGCCATCACCGATGGCGAGCGTGAAGTGATGCTGTTCTCCGACGGCGGCAAAGTGACCCGCTTCAAGGAATCCGACGTGCGTGCCATGGGCCGTACCGCCCGCGGTGTGCGCGGCATGCGTCTGCCGGAAGGGCAGAAGTTGATTTCGATGCTGATCCCGGAAGAAGGCAGCCAGATCCTCACCGCTTCCGAGCGTGGTTATGGCAAGCGTACCGCGATCACCGAGTTCCCTGAGTACAAGCGTGGCGGCCAGGGCGTGATCGCCATGGTCAGCAACGAGCGTAACGGCCGTCTGGTCGGTGCGGTCCAGGTGCTCGACGGCGAGGAGATCATGCTGATTTCCGACCAGGGCACGCTGGTGCGTACCCGTGTCGACGAAGTCTCCAGTCTGGGTCGTAATACCCAGGGCGTGACCCTGATCAAACTGGCCAAGGATGAAACCCTGGTCGGTCTGGAGCGGGTTCAGGAGCCGTCGGAAGTCGAGGGTGAAGAGCTTGAAGGTGAAGAAGGTGTCGAACTGGAAGATGGCGTGATCGGCGCCGAGCCGGACGATGCGGTCGACAACCTGCAGGCGGACGCCGCAGACGAAGAAGAGTCGCAAGACTAACCAAATCGTAGCAGGGCAGAGTGTTTGCTCTGTCCGCTACCGTGATTGCATAGCGAGAGTGGATGTGAGCAAACGAGCCTTTAACTTCTGCGCAGGTCCCGCTGCGCTGCCTGAAGCTGTCCTGTTGCGTGCCCAGTCCGAGATGCTCGACTGGCACGGCAAGGGTCTGTCGGTCATGGAAATGAGCCATCGCAGTGATGACTACGTGGCCATCGCCGAGAAGGCCGAACAAGACCTGCGCGACCTGCTGTCCATCCCCTCCAATTACAAAGTGCTGTTCCTGCAGGGCGGTGCGAGCCAACAGTTCGCCGAGATTCCGCTGAACCTGCTGCCTGAGAACGGCACTGCCGACTATGTCGAAACCGGCATCTGGTCGAAGAAAGCCATCGAGGAAGCGCGTCGCTTCGGCAACATCAACGTTGCTGCCAGCGCCAAGCCTTATGACTACCTGGCCATCCCTGGCCAGAACGAGTGGAAGCTGACCCCGGGTGCGGCCTATCTGCACTACGCATCCAACGAAACCATCGGCGGCCTGCAGTTCGACTGGGTTCCCGAGGCCGGTGACGTTCCGCTGGTGGTCGACATGTCCTCCGATATCCTCTCGCGTCCGATCGATGTGTCGCAGTACGGCCTGATCTACGCCGGCGCGCAAAAGAACATCGGCCCGAGCGGTCTGGTGGTAGTGATCGTCCGTGAAGACCTGCTGGGCCGCGCCCGCAGTTCGTGCCCGACCATGCTCGACTACAAGATCTCGGCCGATAACGGTTCGATGTACAACACCCCGGCCACCTATTCCTGGTACCTCTCGGGTCTCGTCTTCGAATGGCTCAAGGAGCAGGGCGGCGTCGCCGCGATGGAGCAGCGCAACAAGGCGAAGAAAGATCGCCTGTACGCCTTCATCGACAACAGCGACTTCTATACCAACCCGATCAGCGTCAACGCCCGTTCGTGGATGAACGTGCCGTTCCGCCTGGCTGACGAGCGTCTGGACAAGGCGTTCCTGGCCGGCGCCGACGCCCGTGGCCTGCTCAACCTCAAGGGTCATCGTTCGGTCGGCGGCATGCGTGCCTCGATCTACAACGCCCTGGGTCTGGACGCCGTCGAAGCGCTGGTCGGCTACATGGCTGAATTCGAGAAGGAGCATTCCTGATGTCCGAGCAGGAGCTCAAGGCGCTGCGCGTTCGCATCGATAACCTGGATGAGAAGATCCTCCAGCTGATCAGCGATCGCGCGCGCTGCGCCGAAGAAGTTGCCCGGGTCAAGATGGCCAGTCTGGCCGAAGGCGAGCAGCCCGTGTTCTATCGTCCCGAGCGTGAGGCGCAGGTCCTTAAGCGCGTGATGGAGCGCAACAAGGGACCACTGGGCAACGAAGAGATGGCGCGCTTGTTCCGCGAAATCATGTCTTCGTGCCTGGCCCTCGAGAACCCGCTGAAAGTGGCTTATCTCGGTCCGGAAGGCACCTTCACCCAGGCGGCGGCCATGAAGCACTTCGGTCACGCGGTGATCAGCAAGCCGATGGCGGCGATCGACGAAGTGTTCCGTGAAGTGGCGGCCGGTGCGGTGAACTTTGGCGTGGTGCCGGTGGAGAACTCCACCGAAGGCGCGGTCAACCACACCCTCGACAGCTTCCTCGAGCACGACATGGTGATCTGCGGCGAAGTCGAGCTGCGCATTCACCACCACCTGCTGGTCGGTGAAAACACCAAGACCGACAGCATCAGCCGTATCTATTCCCACGCCCAGTCGCTGGCCCAGTGCCGCAAATGGCTGGACGCCCATTATCCGAATGTCGAGCGCGTGGCGGTTTCCAGCAACGCCGAGGCGGCCAAGCGGGTCAAGGGCGAATGGAACTCGGCGGCGATCGCCGGTGACATGGCGGCCGGGCTCTATGGCCTGACCCGTCTGGCCGAGAAGATCGAGGATCGCCCGGACAACTCCACGCGCTTCCTGATGATCGGTAATCAGGAAGTGCCGCCGACCGGCGATGACAAGACTTCGATCATCGTGTCCATGAGCAACAAGCCCGGCGCTCTCCACGAGCTGCTGGTGCCGTTCCATGACAACGGGATCGACCTGACCCGGATCGAAACCCGTCCGTCGCGCAGCGGCAAATGGACCTACGTGTTTTTCATCGACTTCGTGGGCCATCACCGTGATCCGCTGATCAAGGGTGTACTGGAAAAGATCAGTCAGGAAGCAGTAGCACTCAAGGTGCTGGGTTCCTACCCGAAAGCAGTTCTTTAAGGGGTGGTAGCAATGAGTGGCAACTTCCTCGCTCTGGCACAGCCGGGCGTGCAGCAACTTTCGCCATACGTGCCGGGCAAGCCTGTGGACGAACTGGCCCGCGAACTGGACCTGGATCCGGCAAGCATCGTCAAGCTGGCGAGCAACGAAAACCCGTTGGGCGCCAGCCCGAAAGCGCTGGCCGCGATCCGCGAGGCGCTGGATGAGCTGACCCGTTATCCGGACGGCAACGGCTTTGCCCTGAAATCCCTGCTGGCCGAGCAGTGCCGTGTCGAGCTGAACCAAGTGACTTTGGGCAACGGTTCCAACGACATTCTTGAACTGGTGGCGCGCGCCTATCTGGCGCCGGGCCTGAATGCGGTGTTCAGCGAGCACGCGTTCGCGGTTTACCCGATCGCGACCCAGGCGGTCGGTGCGCAGGCCAAAGTCGTTCCGGCCAAGGATTGGGGGCATGACCTGCCGGCGATGCTGGCGGCCATCGATGCGAACACCCGTGTCGTGTTCATCGCCAACCCGAACAACCCGACCGGCACCTGGTTCGGCGCCGAAGCGCTGGACGAGTTTCTGCAGGACGTGCCGGAGCATGTGCTGGTAGTGCTGGACGAGGCCTACATCGAATACGCCGAAGGCAGCGATCTGCCGGACGGTCTGGATTTCCTCGCGGCTTATCCGAACCTGCTGGTCTCGCGCACGTTCTCCAAGGCCTACGGTCTGGCGGCGCTGCGCGTCGGTTACGGCCTGTCCACCCCGGTGGTGGCGGACGTGCTGAACCGTGTACGCCAGCCGTTCAACGTCAACAGCCTGGCCCTGGCCGCGGCGTGTGCGGCGTTGAAAGACGAGGAATATCTGGCGCAGAGCCGCCAGCTCAACGAATCCGGCATGCAACAGCTGGAGGCGGGTTTTCGCGAGCTGGGTCTGAGCTGGATTCCGTCCAAGGGCAACTTTATCTGCGTCGACCTTGGTCAGGTGGCGGCTCCGGTGTTCCAGGGCCTGCTGCGTGAAGGCGTGATTGTGCGTCCGGTGGCCAACTACGGCATGCCGAACCATCTGCGGGTGACCATCGGTCTGCCGGCGGAAAACAGCCGCTTCCTCGAAGCGCTGCGCAAGGTTCTGGCTCGTGGGTGATGTCACTGCGCTGCAATCTGCTGCACCTATGATCGGGCGCCTGGTGGTGGTTGGTCTGGGGTTGATCGGTGGTTCGTTTGCCAAAGGCTTGCGTGAAAGCGGCGTCTGTCGCGAAGTGGTCGGGGTCGATCTCGACCCGCAATCGCGCAAGCTGGCGGTCGAGTTGGGCGTGGTGGATCGTTGCGAAGACGACCTGGTGGCGGCTTGCCGGGGCGCGGACGTGATCCAGTTGGCGGTGCCGATCCTGGCCATGGAAAAAGTGCTGGCCCGTCTGGCCGGCATGGATCTGGGGCAGGCGATCCTGACGGATGTCGGCAGCGCCAAGGGCAATGTGGTGCGTGCGGCGACCGAAGCGTTCGGCGGCATGCCGGCGCGTTTCGTGCCGGGCCATCCGATTGCCGGCTCCGAGCAGAGCGGGGTGGAAGCTTCCAACTCAGAGCTGTTCCGTCGTCATAAAGTGATTCTGACCCCGTTGGAGCAGACCGATCCGGCCGCCCTGGCCGTGGTCGATCGCTTGTGGCGTGAGCTGGGCGCCGACGTCGAGCACATGCAGGTCGAACGTCACGATGAAGTGCTGGCCGCGACCAGTCATCTGCCGCACCTGCTGGCCTTCGGTCTGGTCGATTCACTGGCCAAGCGCAATGAAAACCTTGAGATCTTCCGTTACGCTGCGGGCGGTTTCCGTGATTTCACAAGAATCGCCGGAAGCGACCCGGTCATGTGGCATGACATCTTTCTCGCCAACCGCGAGGCTGTCCTGCGCACACTCGATACATTTCGCAGCGACCTCGACGCCTTGCGCGACGCGGTCGATGCAGGGGATGGGCACCAATTGTTGGGCGTCTTCACGCGCGCCCGGGTTGCCCGCGAGCATTTCAGTAAAATCCTGGCCCGCAGGGCCTATGTGGACGCTATGAATTCCAACGATCTGATTTTCCTGGCTCAACCTGGTGGCCGCCTGTCCGGTCGGATTCGCGTACCGGGTGACAAATCGATTTCCCACCGTTCGATCATGCTCGGTTCCCTGGCTGAAGGCGTCACCGAAGTCGAAGGCTTCCTCGAGGGCGAAGACGCCCTGGCGACCTTGCAGGCGTTCCGCGACATGGGCGTGGTCATCGAAGGCCCGCATCACGGCCGCGTGACCATCCACGGTGTCGGCCTGCATGGCCTGAAGCCTGCGCCGGGCCCGATCTATCTGGGCAACTCCGGCACTTCGATGCGCCTGCTGTCCGGCCTGCTGGCCGCGCAGGATTTCGACAGCACCCTAACCGGTGACGCTTCGTTGTCCAAGCGCCCGATGAATCGCGTCGCCAACCCGCTGCGGGAAATGGGCGCCGTGATCGAAACCGCTGCCGAGGGTCGTCCACCGATGACCATTCGTGGCGGTCACAAGCTTAAAGGCCTGACCTACACCATGCCGATGGCCAGTGCTCAGGTTAAATCCTGCCTGCTGCTGGCGGGTCTGTACGCCGAAGGCAAGACCACCGTGACCGAGCCGGCACCGACCCGTGATCACACCGAGCGTATGCTGCGCGGCTTTGGCTATCCGGTGAGCGTCAACGGTGCCACGGCATCGGTTGAGTCTGGTGGCAAGCTGACCGCGACCCACATCGAAGTGCCTGGCGACATCTCGTCGTCGGCGTTCTTCCTGGTGGCCGCATCGATCGCTGAAGGCTCGGAGCTGGTGCTCGAGCACGTCGGCATCAACCCGACCCGCACCGGCGTGATCGACATCCTGCGTCTGATGGGCGCCGACATCACTCTGGAAAACCAGCGTGAAGTGGGTGGCGAGCCGGTTGCCGACCTGCGTGTGCGAGCAGCTAAACTCAAGGGTATCGAGATTCCGGAAGCGCTGGTTCCACTGGCCATCGACGAATTCCCGGTGCTGTTCGTGGCCGCGGCCTGTGCTGAAGGGCGCACCGTGCTGACCGGCGCCGAAGAGCTGCGGGTCAAGGAGTCTGACCGTATCCAGGTCATGGCGGACGGTCTGCTGGCGCTGGGCGTCAAGTGCGAACCGACCCCGGACGGCATCATCATCGACGGCGGCCAGATCGGCGGCGGCGAAGTGCATGGTCATGGCGATCACCGTATCGCGATGGCTTTCAGCGTGGCCTCGCTGCGCGCCACGGCACCGATCCGCATCCATGACTGCGCCAACGTCGCGACATCGTTCCCGAACTTCCTGGCGCTCTGCGCGCAGGTCGGCATTCGTGTGGCGCAAGAGGCTCAGTCGTGAACAACATTGCACCGGTCATCACCATCGACGGGCCAAGCGGCTCGGGCAAAGGCACCGTAGCCGGGATTCTGGCCAAGCGTCTTGGCTGGAACCTGCTGGACTCCGGTGCGTTGTATCGCCTGCTGGCGTTCGCGGCGCACAACCATGGTGTCGACCTGACCAATGAAGAGTTGCTGAAGAAACTGGCCGCTCATCTGGATGTGCAGTTCATCGCGGCGACCGACGGTCAGTTGCAACGCATCATTCTGGAAGGTGACGAAGTCAGCGATGTCATCCGCACTGAAAGCGTCGGTTCCGGCGCTTCTCAGGTGGCGGCATTGCCGGCTGTACGCGAAGCGCTGTTGCAGCGCCAGCGTGCTTTTCAGGAAGCCCCTGGCCTGGTGGCCGATGGTCGCGACATGGGTACGGTAGTATTTCCGAATGCCCCCCTGAAGATTTTCCTGACCGCCAGTGCCGAGGAGAGGGCGCGCCGTCGATATTTGCAGTTGAAGGGCAAAGTCGAGGGTGTTAGTCTGTCGAGTCTGCTAGATGAGATCCGTGCGCGCGACGAGCGTGATACCCAGCGAGCGGTGGCCCCGCTCAAGCCGGCGGCTGACGCCATACAGCTGGATTCCACGGAGTTGTCCATCGATCAGGTGCTTGAACGCATCATGAGCGAGATCGCCATTCGCGATATCGCCGGGTGACCAAGAAGGCCGCAGGGGACCAGTCATAGTCCTGTGGCGCTTCTTTTAAATGAAACTAACCCACATTGTCTGGGATGTGGAGATGGGCGTATTTTTCGCCCTAATCAACAGGAATTAAAATGAGCGAAAGCTTTGCGGAACTCTTTGAAGAAAGCCTAAAGACCCTGAACCTTCAGGCAGGCTCCATCATCACCGGTGTTATCGTTGATATCGATTACCAGGCTCGCTGGGTAACCGTTCACGCTGGCCTGAAGTCCGAAGCACTGATCCCTCTGGAGCAGTTCTACAACGACGCTGGCGAACTGAACATCAACGTCGGTGACGAAGTTCACGTTGCTCTGGACTCGGTTGAAGACGGTTTCGGTGAAACCAAGCTGTCCCGTGAAAAAGCCAAGCGCGCTGAATGCTGGATCGTTCTGGAAGCAGCCTTCGCAGCTGAGGAAGTGGTCAAGGGCGTTATCAACGGTAAGGTTAAAGGCGGCTTCACTGTCGACGTTAACGGCATCCGTGCGTTCCTGCCAGGTTCCCTGGTTGACGTCCGTCCAGTGCGCGACACCACGCACCTGGAAGGCAAAGAGCTGGAATTCAAGGTCATCAAACTGGACCAGAAGCGCAACAACGTTGTCGTTTCCCGTCGCAGCGTCCTGGAAGCCGAGAACTCCGCCGAGCGTGAAGCTCTGCTGGAATCCCTGCAGGAAGGCCAGCAAGTCAAAGGTATCGTCAAAAACCTCACCGATTACGGCGCATTCGTCGATCTGGGTGGCGTGGACGGCCTGCTGCACATCACCGACATGGCCTGGAAGCGCATCAAGCATCCTTCCGAGATCGTCAACGTTGGTGACGAAATCGACGTCAAGGTTCTGAAATACGATCGCGAACGCAACCGTGTTTCCCTGGGCCTGAAGCAACTGGGCGAAGATCCATGGGTTGCTATCAAAGCCCGTTACCCAGAAGGCACTCGCGTTACCGCTCGTGTAACCAACCTGACCGACTACGGCTGCTTCGCTGAGCTGGAAGAAGGCGTTGAAGGTCTGGTACACGTTTCGGAAATGGACTGGACCAACAAGAACATCCACCCTTCGAAAGTCGTACAAGTCGGCGACGAAGTGGAAGTCATGGTTCTGGACATCGACGAAGAGCGTCGTCGTATCTCCCTGGGCATCAAGCAGTGCAAGTCGAACCCATGGGAAGACTTCTCTGGCCAGTTCAACAAGGGCGACAAGATCTCCGGTACCATCAAGTCGATCACCGATTTCGGTATCTTCATTGGTCTGGACGGCGGCATCGACGGTCTGGTTCACCTGTCCGATATCTCCTGGAACGAAGTGGGCGAAGAAGCCGTACGTCGTTTCAAGAAGGGCGACGAGCTGGACACCGTTATCCTGTCGGTTGACCCGGAGCGCGAGCGTATCTCCCTGGGTATCAAGCAACTGGAAAGCGATCCGTTCTCCGAGTACGTCTCGGTTAACGACAAAGGCGCAATCGTTAAGGGCACTGTGAAAGAAGTTGACGCCAAAGGCGCCATCATCGTTCTGGCCGACGATATCGAAGCGACTCTGAAAGCCTCCGAAATCAGCCGTGACCGCGTTGAAGACGCGCGCAACGCTCTGAAAGAAGGCCAGGAAGTAGAAGCCAAGATCATCAGCGTTGATCGTAAGAGCCGTCAGATCAGCCTCTCCATCAAGTCGAAAGACGACGCTGAAGAGAAAGAAGCCATCCAGAGCCTGAAAGCAGCTCCGGAAGGTGAAGCAGCTGACACCACCATGGCGGCACTGCTGCGTCAAGCAATGGCCAAACAGAACTGAGTTCTGTCTGATCATTAAAAAGGGCGACTTCGGTCGCCCTTTTTTGTGCCTGGAATTCGACAAAAAAAACGCCGGATCACAATATCCGGCGTCTTTTGATGGCTGAACGATAAGAGCATCAGCTGATGTTGTAGAAGTCCTTGTACCAGTTCACAAAGCGCTGTATCCCGCTTTCAATCGGCGTGTCGGGTGCATACCCGGTATCGATCTTCAACTGCTCGACATCGGCATAGGTGTGTTCGACATCGCCCGGCTGCAACGGCAGAAGCTCTTTATGAGTGGTTTTGCCGAGCGCTTGTTCGATGTGCTTGATGTAGTCCAGCAATTCGACCGGTTGACTGTTGCCAATGTTGTAAAGCCTCCAGGGCGCCGCACTGGAGGCCGGATCCGGCTTGAGTCCTGACCATTGAGCGTTCGGTGCAGCCACATGGTCCAGGACCCGTATGACGCCGTCGACGATGTCGTCGATGTACGTGAAGTCTCGGCGATGCTTTCCGTAATTGAAAACCTTCAGCGGTTTGCCTTCAAGGATTGCCCGCACGAACAGGAACGGCGACATGTCCGGCCGGCCCCAAGGGCCGTAGACCGTGAAAAAGCGCAATCCGGTAGTCGGCAACCGATAGAGATGACTGTACGAGTGCGCCATCAGTTCGTTGGCTTTCTTCGTGGCGGCATACAGCGAGACGGGATGGTCAACGTTGTCTTGCACGGCGAAGGGCATGCTCTCGTTAGCGCCATACACTGAACTGGACGAGGCATATACCAAGTGTTTGACGTGAGTTTGTCGACAGCCCTCGAGAACGTTCAAGAAGCCTGTAAGGTTGCTGTCTGCATACGCGTGAGGATTCTCCAGCGAGTACCGCACGCCGGCTTGCGCCGCGAGATGGACAACTTTTTCAAAGCCTTCTGTCTCGAACAGTTCCGCCATCGCAGTCCGGTCGCCGATATCCATGCGGATAAACCGGAAGCCCTCCTGCGGCGTCAATTGCGCGAGGCGAGCATCCTTGAGAGCCACTTCGTAATAGTCGTTCAGATTATCGATGCCAACGACTTCATCGCCGCGGGCAAGCAGCGCCTGGCTGACATGAAAGCCGATGAAACCGGCTGCGCCAGTCACGAGTATCTTCATGGGACAGCTCCTTAAGGTTGCAGAACGGGCATGAGCGAGTCAGCACGACCGATTGCGTAGTACATGAACCCTGCCTCCTTGGCCGCGGCAGGGTCAAACAGGTTACGCCCGTCGACCAGTACCGGGTAATTAAGGCAGGTTTTCAGCTTCTTGAAGTCGACAGTGCGAAATTGTTTCCATTCTGTGCAAATTACCAGGGCATCGGCGCCTTCCAGTGCCATTTCACGATTGGCTGTCAGTTGCAGATCGTCGCGTGCTCCGTAAATGCGCGTGGCCTCGCTCATGGCGGCCGGGTCGAATGCCTGGACTTTTCCACCTGCCGCCCAGATTGCTTCGATCAGATTGCGACTGGGCGCTGCGCGCATGTCGTCAGTGTTGGGTTTGAAAGACAAGCCCCAGACAGCGATGGTCTTGTTCTTCAGGTCGTGATCGAAGGCGAGGGACAGCTTCTCGAACATCACGTTCTTCTGGCGGTTGTTGACGGCCTCGACGGCGTTCAACAGTTGCGCCTCATAGCCGATTTCCTGAGCCGTGCGGGCGAGCGCCTGAACGTCTTTCGGGAAGCATGAGCCGCCGTATCCACAACCGGGGTAAATGAACTGGAAACCGATACGTGGATCGGAGCCGATACCCAGCCGGACCTGTTCGATATCGGCCCCCAGCCGCTCTGCCATCTGTGCGATTTCGTTCATGAAGCTGATCTTGGTCGCCAGCATCGCATTGGCCGCATACTTCGTCAGTTCGGCGGCGCGCACATCCATGAAAATCAATTTGTCGTGGTTGCGGCTATAAGGTGCGTAGCACTCGCGCATGATTGCTTTGACCGTTTCGGATTCGGTCCCGACGATAATACGGGCACCTTTGGCAAAGTCCTCGATGGCCGAGCCTTCCTTGAGAAACTCGGGATTGGAACAGACATCGAAGTCGAGCCCGGCGTCTCTGGCCTGCAGGATCGCGTCGACGGTCCGGCTGACTTTGTCGGCAGTGCCTACCGGAACCGTCGACTTGTTCACGATCACTTTGTGCTCGGTCATGTACTCGCCGATGGTGCGAGCGACGGCCAGCACATGCTGCAGGTCGGCAGAACCATCCTCGTTGGGCGGGGTGCCCACCGCGATCATTTGCAATTGGCCAAAGTCCACGGCTTGCCTGGCGTCGGTTGTGAAGTGCAGGCGGCCCTCGCGTTGGTTCTGTGCCACCAGTGCGTCCAGTCCCGGTTCGTAGATCGGGATGATGCCTTGCTTCAAGCTCTCGATTTTCGCGTTATCGACATCGACACACATCACGTCATGTCCAACATCTGCAAGGCAAGCGCCCGTGACGAGTCCGACATACCCGGTGCCGAAAACTGTAACTCGCATAATTTACATCCTGATAAATTCGGGGCCGCTATCAAGGGGCTGATTAAAGAGAATCACTGCGTGAGAAGGCGAATTTGATCCGATTGATCAGTTTGTGTACCAGCAAACGTATTCCGCCTTGGGAATACACGGTTGCTGCGCGTACCCAAAGCGATTCGAATCGAAGAAAGCGCGTCATGACGTAGGATCTGAGTCGGTTGGTTCGCAACGGACTGATCTTGCGGCGTTTCATGTGCTGATGAACTTGAGCGAAGTGCTCGGACCATATGGTCGCCACGTGGGCGACCGAGTGTTTTTTGAAAACATCGTCGTAGGCTTTTGCTGCGATGCGTTCTCGCAGCGTCTTGTCTTCAATCAACCGACTGATCGCCGAATACCACGCGTCGGAGGTATTGGGCGAAAGAACCCCGGTTTCACCCTGGACGATTGATCGTTGATAGGGCGGCATGTCCGAATAGACACCGGGCAGGCCGCATGCCGAGTATTCCCTGTACTTGTTATTGGTCTTGCAGCGATTCGATGCATTGTCGATGAGCGGCGCGAGGCCTATCGACCATTGGCGCTCCTGCTTGAAATGCAGGAAGCCCGCATAGTCCGCAGTGTGGGGGAAGCAGCGAATACGATCGTTGAGCTCAAGATCGTTTGGGGCAGCACCGATAAACTCGAAAACGACCTGCGGGTAGGCTTGAAGAAGAGGGGATATGACAGGCTTGATAATATCCAGATCGTCAGCCCTCGAAGGGCTGCCGGCAAAACCTATTCGCAGTTCATCAAGCTCGATCTTTCGGGTGGGCTGCAACAAGGAAAAATCGAAGAACGAAGGCAATATTTCGATCTTTTCATTGAACTGAAATAAAAACTCCGCAAGCAAGTCAGAATTCGTCAGTACTCTGTGAGCGCTTGAAACGGCCATTTCCAGTGTGTGCCGAATCAATGGGTGCTGGTAATACTTGGCGATCGGTGAGTCGCCTTCGATTTTCCAGAAGTTGTCATCGATGTAGTAAATGTAAGGATGATTGGCGTTCTGCAGTTTCTCTATCCACAGTCGCAGGGAAGGATCGCCGCTGCGCACGAACAGTGGAATAGTGGTTTTGCGAATATCCGCTATCGTCAGTTCGGACAGAAACTTCTTCCGGTAGACAACACCATAGGATCGACAGGCGGACAGCATGTGCTCAATTAAATGAGTCGTTGCTATCTCGCCTTCGATAACCATCAGGATATCTATTTTTCCCTTCATCAAGCTGCGACCTTTGACCATTACTGGAGAGCAGCAAACGGGAAGTATTTGGTGCGCTTTTTCATGATGGAATACTGGCTGACTTCGTAAAGGGCAACCGGTACATCGGAGTCCCTGACGAAGACACGCAGATACCAATTGGCGTCCAGGGTGGCCGCTGTCGGAAGTTCGAATCGAGTCGGCACCTCGGGATCGATGTCGGCGAGAGGTAGAACGACATGGGCAACAACTTCGTCATTGCTGGAGACGATCTCTACGCCCAGCAGGCCGAGTTGCCCGCGCATCAACGGTCGAACCGCGAGCAATACGCCGCCCAGGTTCTCCTGACGAAGTGGCATCAGGTATTCGCGATAGGGAACGTTGCGCAAGTCATCGCCAAGTGTCAGCACGGGCCGAGAGGTCTTGAGCAGGTGTTTCTCAGTAAAGCTTCTGAGCGGCGTGAAGGCCGGGGAAATCGAATTCCACAGCGAGCTTTTACTCTTGTACAGCGACACCAGTTGCAGGGAACGCGAGGAGCGATACTCCCGGACTTCCGATTGAAGACTGTCAATGACCTGCAATGCTTCGTGGCGCGATTGACTGGCCTGGCTCTTTGCAGTGCTGAGAGCCAGGTTCAGATGTTGCACTTCCTGGGCGAGAGGCGATTGAGTCAGTGCTGCTTTCTTCGTCGCCTGCTGGGCGTTGATTACGTCCTGCTGGAGGCGATGCTGTTCGATGTTCCAGGTTTCTTCCTTGGCGCGATACCAGTCGATGATGCCGTTGGCTGCAACGAGTTCGGCTTTGACCAGAGCAACTTTGGCATTGGCAATGGCCGACACTTCCAGGCGGGAGCGCAGCTCCTTGTTTTCCTGCGTCTGATCCAGCAGGGCCTGATGAGCCGCCGAGGTATTGGACTGGGCTTCTGCCAGGCGTTCATGCAGTTCATTGACGAGCAGCAAGGCGTCGACATTGTCGCTTTCAAGTTTGGCGTTCTGTTCGCTCAGGCGGTTTATCTGTTCGCTCAGTTGTTCCTGTTCCAGTTGAGACTTCATCAACCGGGTCTTGCCTTCGTGGATCTGAGCCGAGAGGGCTTCAGCCTTTTCATAGGCACTCATCACCTGCAACCGCAACTGGTGGTTGTCCGCCCGGGCTTCATGCAGCAGACGGTCAGTCAGTGCACGGTCCTCGGTCAGCTCATTGATGCGCCGCTCCAGCAGCGTATCGGTGGTAATCGCCGAGGCCGCCGCAGCGGCTTGTGCTGCCAGTGCCTGAGCAGCTGCGGCTGCTGTCGATTGTTCCGCCGCCGCGGCTTGTGCCGCGTTTGTCGCTTGTGCCAGTTCGGTTTTCAGGCCCTCGATTCGCTGACGAAGAGCGGCTTCCGACTGAGTGAACTTCTGGATGATTTCGTTTTGCTCGTGCATCTTGAGGTGCCTGATGTAATGAGGTTCATAAGGTTTGAATGCGCTGACGTGATCTTCGTAGCTGACGCCAGGCGAGCATTCATCACCTTTCCAAACGATCAACTGGTACATGATCTGGTCACATACGTTGAAGCGCTCGTTACGAAACTTTCTCTTTTGCTCGAGCGGTAGATGCAGGTACTCGGGGAAGTAGAAGAACTCCATGTTGATCAGTCGAATATCGAGACCGGGATTGGAGTTGTCTGACTTTGAAAGTCCCCAGGGGCGCTTTACCGGATCCGCATAGTCCGCTTCATCCACCGGTGTTTCCGTGTGGTCAGTCCAGAAGCGAGGCGTGTGCTCGTTGAAAATCGTGATGTGGTAAGGGTTGGCGATATTCAGTTTCTGTTCGTTATAGGGGGCGATAATGCATACCTGTGCCCCATGCTTACAGACGCGATAGATTTCGCGCATGGTGAACATCAGATCCCGGGCGTGTTCCAGGAAGTGCGACGAGAACAACATATCGACCGAATCATCTTGCAGCGGAATGCCAAGATCGATATCGGCCAGCATATCGACTTCCGGCATCGGGAATCGATCGATGCCGAAAAATCCTTCCTGTTTGCGTTTCCCGCAACCCAGGTCAACGTTCACCACTTCATTCTCTAATGTCATTTATCCAGCGCTCTGCTTAATTGGCTGATCTGACTGCGGGTGGTGTTCAGAGTTGCAAGCAGCATCTGTTCATACGAAGACGCCGAGGTCCTGGACGAGTTGTCGCCGGGCTTTTGTGCAGCTTTGCGGTGCCGGGCGAACTCCTCGAATGCCTGGTTGTACAGATCCACCAGTTCGGAGCGGACGTAGGTCGGGCGGGCAAGGAATTTCATGGATCGCTGCGCACGATCGATGATTTCCAGACGCTGCAATTGTGACAACCGGATGTACTGCGATACTGCCGCTGCCATGGCCTCTGGACTGTCGTCCTGGGCGAGGAAGCCGCTGTAGCGATGTTTGATGATTTCCCCTACGCCGCCGACAATTGTTGAAACAACGGGTATACCCATGGCCATTGCCTGCAACATGGTTTGAGGCATGGACTCATCGGTAGCCGATATCAACAACAAGTCGCACTTATCATAAAACGGTTTTGGATCATCGATAAAACCATGAATGATGAATTTATCTTTATATTGGCTGGCTTCAATTAATGAAGTGCACTCGGCCAGGTATTGATTGTGAAACACCGTGTAGCCGATCAGGTCCAGCGAAACATCGAAGCCGGCATCGTTGAGCAGGATTGCCGCCTGAATTGCGCCGAGTTGGTTCTTTCGCGGCTGCAGCGTGCCGGAGACAAGAATTCGCAAGGCATTGCCGCTCTTGGCTGCACGGGCGCGATTGGTAGCGAAACTGGCGAAGTAATCGTCGGCGACCGGGCAGACGATACGCCGGGCCGGACTTTTCGACAGGCTCGACCATTTGAAGCCATGAGTCAGCGAGGAGCAGTGGATCGAGTCGGCAAAGTGAACGATGGAGTTGCCGGCGCCCTCATAAAACTGGTGGACACTGGCGCTGCAGGGAATGCCCAGTTGTTTGGCCAGCAGGCTCATGGTCGGTGACCATGTCGCAAAGTGCAGGAAGCCGACTCTTTCCGGCTCGAGGCAATTGGACAGATGCCTTGCTGCCGCCTCATCCTGCGGCTGAAACGGACGCTGCGGTTGCGGACTGTCGATATACCCCGAAGGCCATTGCTCTTCGAGCAGGCACGCCCCATTCGTTGCGGCGTCCCAGCGCGCCTTGAAGATCGGGCCGTAGGTGGCATCCTGCGGAACGATGCCGACAACGCGGAAACCCAGCGAAGCCACGAGGCTGGCGTGGCGGATCAGGTGCAGCGTGGCGCCGCCCAGCGCTGTTTCGTGGAAGGCATAGGCAATGGCTTTGTCACCCAGTCTGGAATGCAGGCGAACGGCTTCGCAGCTGGCAAGGAAGTCGTAGAACTGCGATTCGGTGGTATAGCGCGAAAGCACCAGTTCCCGGGCGTTTTCCAGCATCTGGTCACGCTTTTGCTGGCCCATTTCGTAGCAATGATTCAGCGCCTGTTCCCAGGCCTCGACCGTGTTTTCGACCTTCACACAACAGGCATCTGGAATGTCGGAGTAGGGTACGGCATCGGTGAAGATGCCGATGGCGCCGGCGGCGACTGATTCCAGCAATTTGACCGGGCTTTTGCTGCGCGCGGCGCGGGTGCTGAAGTCCAGGGGAACCAGTGCGATGTCGAAGCTGGTTTCGCTCAGGTCGCGAATATAGCTTTCGTAGACGTGAGTGAACGGTTTGAAGAAGACCGGACATTCCAGTGTGCCGAATTTCTCCGGATCCAGACCCCAGAAGTGAAACTCTACCGAATTGGCGTGGGCGCTGGCGAAGTTCGCAAGTGCTTGCCAGAGCTCGCGCAGAATATCCTCGCGCACGGCACCGGACATGATTGCAACTTTCAGACGCTTGCCGCGGCTATAGGTGCGTTTTTGCACGAACCGGGCATGAATGTTGGTATTGAGCCGAACTGTTTTACTGTTGAGCTCGCGCAGGTCTTCATTGATTGCATCGCTGTAACCGATGCAGGTGTCGACCGACTGGATCTGTTGCGCGATGTTCTGATAGGTCGGTGTGCCAGGCGCAAGAAAGCTGTGTTGGGGACCGACTTCATGGAAGTGCAGCATGTTGTCGTCCATCAAGTAGGCCAAAGGCATATTGCCTTTCTGGTTCTTGACGAACTGGCTGCCGGCAACGCCGACAGTGCGATAGAGCACGGTCACATCCACGCCCGCCAGATCGATGACCGGCAGGTCGTTTTCCTTGACGAAAGTGCTGGTGATCGCCCGCTGTTCTGCCAGTTGCGTGAAGTTGTGGATCGTGACATCCACCGATGTCGAATAATCCGGTTTCACGGTCAACAAGTGCAGCTTGCGTCCTCGAGCGGCCGCTGCGACCGCCATTTCGGAGTCGCTGCAGTAATCATTGAACTTGGTCAGGAACGGCGCGGCTTCCATGCGCCGGTATTCAATGATTTCCGCATCGGTGAACGTATCGGCAAATTGCGACAGATCGATGACGTCGTAGTCGTTGATTTTTGCAGGGGTCAGCAAATGATCGCGTGGTATCGCCAGGCTCTTTCTGTACCGCGCGAAGAACAATGGAATTTCCTTGCCCAGCGAGTCGACCAGGTTGGCCCGTACATGCGACGTCACTTCGTCGACCCAGATAAAGTCGGCGTGTTTGGCGAATCGCAACCACAGATCATAGTCCGAGTAACGGCGCATCATGACGTGCGAGTCATACATGCCTGCGATATCAAACAGGGACTTGTGGTGCATGACCGTGTTGTTGGCAATGTAGTTGCCGTTCATCAACAGGCCATAGTTGAACGGTCCGCCCAGCTTGCGGGTAGTGATCGACCCGTCGGCGAGAGCGATGTCGACGCTGGCGTTGGCATAGGCCACTGCAGGTCTGGTGCACTTTTCCAGCTGCTCGACACGCACTTGCAGGCTGTGCTCGGTCCACATGTCGTCGTCGAACTGGTAGGCAATGTATTTGCCTTTCGCCCGCAGTGCCGCCTGGTTGACGCGCAAGGCCGGCAGGCCGCTGTTCTTGTGGTACGAATGAACAATGATGCGCGGATCTTTCTTCAGGTATTCCTGCAGGACGGCCGCAGAGCCGTCCCGTGAACCGTCGTCGACAATGATCAGTTCAAAGTTTCGGTAACTTTGTGCCAATACACTGTCGATGGATTCCTGCAGCGGCCCGTGGCCGCGGGAATAGGTCGGGAGAATCACCGTGACCTTCGGTTTCGACGGTGCCTTGGAACTGGCATGAATCTTCAGGTCAGAGGAGAAATCACTAAATTTCATGGCTGCTCCAGGGGCTGGTTCTGATGAAGCGAGCTTTGGCGGGTCAGAAGTTTATCTACGGCCGGGCGAATTTTGGTCTGATAGAGCCAGTACTCGAACTTGCCGAACAGAAAGGCTGCCGGCAATGCAATCGCGGTCATGATCGCAATCGAGGTGTAGAGATCCACACCGTGAGGTTTGAGGGCCAGGAACAGGCAAAAGATCACCGGCATGTGCATCAGGTAGATGCCGTAGGAGTAGTCGCCCAGTTTGATGAGAAATGCTGGAAGTGCGGGCAGTCTGATCAGTGCCAGGATAGCGATGGCGCCCATTGTGCAGATGATGGCGGTATAGCGCTGTTCAGGAAAATACACCGCCTCCAATGCCATGACGAAGAGAGCGGCATAGGCAATCCCGTTTGTCGGCTGGAAAAGCAGGCGCGACAGGAAGAAACCGACGATGAAGTAAATGTTCAGCGTCGAAATAACGATTTCACTCAATGTCGGCATGGCGACACTGGTCTTGATGCCTGCATTGGCAAACCCAAGGATGACCAGCAACCAGGCAAACATGGCAATGTTCAACAGTTGTGGTCTGGCCTTGAAGGCAATCATCGCCAGGAACACCAGTGCGTAGAAAAATACTTCGTAGATCAATGTCCAGTATGGGATCTGGAACGTCCCGTTCAGCGAGCCGACCGGAATCAGCAGCATCGAAAGTGTGCCGCTGTTCAAAACAGGACGGTAACTGGAGAAAACAAGGAAAATCAGCGAGGCAACAATGACGGCAATGAAAAAGGCCGGGTAGATGCGCGCGAGTCGGTGCGCAGCGAACAGGCTTGGTTTCTTGTCTGTCTGCAAGGCGATGACGAAGCCGGAAATGATGAAAAATACGAAGACACCGATCGATCCGAAGCTCAGTCGCAAGAAGCCTTGCAGGGAATCGTTATTGATTTGTCCGGAGAAGTACACCGCGTGTTGAATGAAAACCAGCAGTGCAGCAAGCCACCGCAGGGCTTGAATGTTCTTTAAGTTATAGGGGGTCGTCATGTTGGCTCGCTATCCTAGCTGTAAGTCTTGGCCGGAAAAGGTTGAGATTTTTATTGAGCGTTGGTGTGCGCTTCGTTGTAACGCTTGACGATTTCGTCGGTCGGGCCATCCGCGACAATCTGGCCTTTATGCAGCCACACCGTGCGGGTGCAGAAGTCATTCAGCAGATTGAAGTTATGGGTGGTGAACACCAGGATTTTTCCCTGTTCCATAAATTCGAACATGCGGCGTTTGGCTTTTTCCGCGAAGGAAATGTCACCGGCGCCCATGACTTCGTCGATCAGCAGGATTTCCGGGTTGATGCTGGTCGACACGGCAAATGCCAGACGAATGAACATCCCGGAGGAGTAAGTACGTACCGGGTAGTCGAGAAAGTCGCCGAGCTCAGTGAACGCGGCGATTTCCGGCAGCTTTTCTTCGATGGCATCGGCGGACATGCCCAGCAACAGTCCGCGAATACGGATGTTGTCCCAGCCCGACTGATTCATCTCGAAACCGGTGGCGAACTCGAACATCGGGCAGACGTGCCCTTTGATCGAAACCGATCCTGCGGTGGGCGGATAAATGTCCGCCATGACTTTGAGCAAGGTGCTCTTGCCGGCGCCATTGAGCCCGATCAGCCCGACACGCTCACCATGGTTGATTTCCAGGTTGATGCCTTTGAGCGCTTCGATACGATAGTTGGTGGCCGTATCGACATTGCGCGTCAGCAACTTGCGCTTGAGCCAGCTTTTCAGTCCCTCTTCACTGCTGAGTGCACCTTCGAAGGTGATGTCAACGTTTTTCAGAATCAGCGATGCACGAGTCATAAGAGGAAAACCACACGAGAATCAAGCTTGTAGGCGACAAGCAAAGCGGCTACCCAGGTGGCCAGTACATACACACCGGCGTACAGGTAGTTTTCCGGCAGGGCAAGTTCACCCTGAATGATGGGGTGTCGTACCACGTCGATGAGGTAATAGAGCGGGTTGAACTGATAGATGAACCCAAGTCCTTTCTCATGGAGCAGTTTGATCGGGAACATGATCGGCGTGATGAAGAACATCATCTGCAGCATGACGGCCATGGCAT
This sequence comes from Pseudomonas sp. B7, assembly GCF_016735645.1. NCBI lineage: Bacteria > Pseudomonadati > Pseudomonadota > Gammaproteobacteria > Pseudomonadales > Pseudomonadaceae > Pseudomonas > Pseudomonas sp. B7. The sequence continues at coordinate 166,462 of NZ_JAERRE010000001.1, read as the reverse complement.
GGGGAAAGTCGCGAAAACGTGCGCCCAGATAGGCGCTGACCGCGATATGACCCAGTGCCGCCATGATCAGCAGGGCCAGCCCCGGAAGAGCGTACAGCCAGCCGAGCGGAGTGATCTCGTTGAAGAACAGTTGCACGGGGATCACGACGGCAATGCCGATCAACAATACGATCACGCTCGAGATCAGCGTTCTCAGCAGGTAAATCTGCTTTGGATAGGAGAACTGTTTTATGTAGCCCTCGGCCCTGACGAACGTGGCGCTGGCATCGGTGATCGATGCCACGATAAAGCCCCAAAGGGCGAAACCGCAGGCCAGGTAAGGCAGAAACTCGTGAACAGGTTGGCCGAACAGCAGACCGTAGATGAGCCCGACACCCGTCACAAAAAAACCGGTCGTCAGCACGATCCACAGGGGACCGAAGAATGACCGGTGAAATTTTGCCTTGATGTCCTGAACGCCCAGGTAAGTCCAGACGCGCCACATTTTCAATGCGCGCGTGCTATCGATAAACAGCCTCGTGACACTCGTCATTCAGTTCTCGCCTGTTTTTTTCGAAGGCCCATTCTGATGAGGCCGTCGTAACGCTGCTCTTCACAAAAACCGTGTTTGCGGTAAAGGTGAATGGCGCGATCGTTGGTCTCGATGACTTCGAGAAAGACATAGTCCAGATCAAGCGTGTGCCAGCAGATATCCAGCAGTACACCACAGGCACGACCGATATGGCCGCGACCCGCCTGATCGGCGTCAACCAGAAAACGACCGACTTCAGCGGTGCGGTTCTGCCAGTCGATGCCATAGACGGACGCCTGGCCGACCAGCTTGCCGTCTGCTTCGACGACAAACAGAAAGTCGGTCTCGCTCGGCTGATAACGCTGATGAAACCAGTTGGCATGCTGCTCGTAAGTGAGAGGCGTCGAAGTTTTGAACCAGACACGTGCCTCGTCCCGGTTTCTCCAGGACAAGGTCTCGTGCAGGTCACTCTCTTCGATCAAGCGAAGGCGCATTGCGCCTTCATCAAACGAGGGGAGTGAGCGCTTCATTTTGCGTAGCGGATCAGCAGTTCGCACACGGTGTCGACGTCGGCACGGGTCAGCCCCAGATGCATCGGCAGCGACAGGATTTCCTGGCTGGCCTTGGCTGCATTCGGGCAGGTGCCGGCACCGAACGAATACATCGAGTACTCGGTGTTATCGCGGTAGTGCACGCCCGGGTAGATCTGGTGCTCGTTCAGCGCGAGCATCAGAGCATCGCGATCCTTGACGCGAATCTGCAGCAGGTGGGTCGAGGACTCGCAACCTGGTGTTACGTTGACGATGTCGATCTTGGTCTGGCCGGCCAGGTTCTCACGGTACCAGCTCGCCAGCTGACGACGGTAGGCGTTGTCCAGGTCCAGGTATTTGAGCTGAACCAGGCCCATGGCCGCCATGATCGAGTTGCCGTGGTATTTGTAGCCCAGCTCTTCAACGTCGTACATCCACTTGTACGCGCCTTGTGCGGCGGTGCGAGCGAAGGTGTCTTTGTTGATGCCCAGCCAGCTCAGCTTGCGAACCCGCTCGTCGTCTTCTTTACTCTTGAAGCAGATCATGCCGGAGTCGGCGGTCGGCAGGTTTTTCACAGCCTGGAAGCTGAACACGACGCAGTCGGCTTCTTGGCCAACATGTTTGCCGTTGACGCGAGTGCCTGCCATGTGGGCGGCATCCAGGATCAGCTTGATGTCGTGCTCTTTGCAGATTTCGACGATTTTCTGGTACTGGCCGATGTTGCCACCGATGCCGACAAAGATCAGAGCCTTGGTTTTTGGCGTGATGCGCTCGATAACGCTTTCCGGGTCAAGGCACAGCGATGCGTCGACGTCCGCGAATACAGGCTTCATGCCCGCATACAGAATGGCGTGGTTGGTCGAAATGAAGGTCAGTGGCGTGGTGATGACTTCATCTTCATCGCTCCAGCCGAACTTGGTCTTGTACAGTTCTACTGCCAGGTGCAGGCCAACGGTGTTGGAGCTCAGGAAGTGGGCATTCGGCAAACCAGTATAGGTTTTCCATTCCTCTTCCATGGTCGCGGTTTTGAAGCCGAGACCGGTCCAGCCTTTTTCGAGGCATTCGCGAATGGCAGCGAGGCATTCATCAATACGGAATTTTGGTACGAACAGCTGAATCGACATGGAATGTCCTTATAGGTAGATCAGGCTACAAACTGGGGGGTTGCCTTACTTACCGATCGAGGTTGTGCAAGAGTTGGGCGTATGAACCTGGATCAATGCGGTGACATCGACACCAGATCGCAATTTTTTTGAGGGTGGATCCGGTCAAGCTGGGTATCGCGGTGCTGGCAGATATGTGAACTCCATGTCTCGACTCCAGTAAAAGCTGGAGAAAAGTCTTCTCACAGGTGAACGTCAGTTTTTGCAATGACTCTGCTGGCCTCGCAACGTCAGAAACACGTATACGCTTTTGAGCCAAACCTCGGCATTCGAGCTGCGGAGGCTTTGAAAAACTTCGTGAGTTGCCTATATGCAAGGTAAAACATCAGCGCTTTTCGTGGGGGCCAAGTCGGCTTTTTCATCACTTAACTCGTGACTTTTCCGATGATGCGTACAGGTTTTTCCTACGCTTGGCGCGGCGATAATAACCATTTATGACGGTCTAGACCATCATTGGGATCCGACTGGTATCGGTTCTCGTCTGAAAGTGGATTGCATTTCGCGCCCCCGTGGCGGCAGGTTTGGGGCGTGACAGGCTGTGCTTTTGTGGTGTTTGGAAGTGTTCATTGAATTATTTTGTAACAAGAATGGGGTAAGGTTTTAAGGGGGTTGGTCGGGCTGAATCCGTCTTTTTTCTCGTGAGGCGTGCGTCCCGTTCTGCCTGAGGTGAAATGGGCTTTTTCAAGTGACGGGCATTAAAAAGGAAACCAAGTTCGGTGCCTTGTGGTCTTTTCTGGACGGGGCGGATCTGAGCTGCCTTTGCAGGGTGTTGGTTGTGTCGGGGGTAGGTAGGGGGATGAACAGGTTTATCGTTGTTGCGATGTTGCTGATCCTGGCGGGCTGTACAACCAACAGTAAAACCCATGTCGTTCGTGGCGAAACCGGTGTACGTATCGATTGTTCGGGGCTTGGCTCCAGTTGGGAGAAGTGCGAAAAGCGTGCGGCTCGCGAGTGTCCGGCGAAGGGGTACAAGGTCGTGGCCAGGTCCAGTGATTCCAAGGAGGACGCCGAGGACTATCCATTCGGCTGGAACCCGGCCGGATACCTGACGCGAACGATGTTTGTGATCTGCAAACCGTGAAAAACACTGCCGGGACGGGGTCGGAGTTCCTGAGGTTCGGGCTGGCGCCCGCCGCGGCTCCGGGCCCTGTAAAGTTGAACTTGCGGGTTCGTCAATACTCAGGCTGTTCAAAATCTTCAGCGCATGCTAAAACCCTTTGTAGCGCGGATCTAGCTGCTTGAAAAAGAAGGGAAAAACATGACGAAGTCGGAGTTGATCGAACGAATTGTCACCCATCAAGGGCTGCTCTCATCCAAAGATGTGGAGTTGGCCATCAAGACCATGCTTGAGCAAATGTCCCAATGCCTTGCTACCGGTGATCGCATAGAGATCCGCGGGTTTGGCAGCTTCTCCCTGCACTATCGCGCACCGCGTGTTGGGCGGAACCCGAAAACCGGGCAATCCGTCAGCCTTGACGGTAAGTTCGTTCCACATTTCAAGCCGGGCAAGGAGTTGCGTGACCGCGTGAACGAGGAAGAGGAGGGCGAGCTTTGATTTCGTCGAGATTTCGGAGTGTCGGTCATGCGTAACTTCAAGCGTGCAGGCTTCGTCGTATTTTTCCTGTTATTGGTCCTGATGCTGCTGGCATTTGTCCTTGAGAATCAACAATCGGTCTCGTTGCTGTTTCTGGGATGGGCGGGGCCCCAGTTGCCTGTCTCTTTGATCGTGGTGCTGGCATTGCTGGCGGGCATGATAGTTGGCCCGCTTATAAGAGGTATTCTACGTATTGTGCCGCGTGTTTCACGCAAGCGGCCTGTTTAAGGCCGATGCCCTTCAGACGTGCGTATGAAATTGCACAGCAGCTTGTCCATATCCATTAGTAAATCTTCCGGTAAACTGTAAAATGCTACGCCGTTCCGATGGTGGTTATCCCTGTCGGTGCAGGCTGTTTCTATCGAAAGCCTCCGCAAAGTTGATGGCTTTTGCATTCATGGATCAGGCAGGGCCCGGTTGGCGGTCCTCTCAGTAACTCAAGGGTATGGTTTCGCGTGAAAATTCTAGTCACCGGCGGTGCAGGTTTTATCGGTTCGGCAGTCATCCGACACATCATTTCCAATACCACCGACTCCGTTGTCAATGTCGATAAGCTCACCTATGCCGGCAACCTTGAGTCGCTCGCCGAAGTCAGCCAGGATTCGCGTTACGCATTCGAGCGAGTCGATATCTGTGATCGTGATCAGATCGACCGTGTTCTGCGTGAACATCAACCAGATGCCATCATGCACCTGGCGGCCGAATCCCACGTCGATCGTTCCATTTCCGGCCCGTCCGAGTTTATCCAGACCAATATCATTGGCACCTACACTCTTCTCGAAGCGGCCCGCCACTACTGGGCGGCCCTCGATGATCAACGCAAGGCCGCTTTCCGTTTTCACCATATCTCCACCGACGAAGTTTACGGAGACCTTGAGGGTCCCGAAGATCTCTTCACGGAAACCACGCCGTATCAGCCAAGTTCGCCTTACTCGGCCAGCAAGGCCAGCTCCGACCACCTGGTTCGCGCCTGGGCTCGTACCTATGGCCTGCCAACGCTCGTTACCAACTGCTCGAACAACTATGGTCCTTGCCACTTCCCCGAGAAGCTGATCCCGCTGATCATTCTCAACGCGCTGGAAGGCAAGCCGCTGCCTGTTTACGGCAAGGGTAACCAGGTGCGTGACTGGCTTTATGTCGAGGATCACGCACGCGCCCTGTACAAGGTCGTGACCGAGGGCGTTATCGGCGAGACCTATAACATTGGCGGCCACAACGAAAAGCAGAACATCGAAGTGGTGAATACCCTTTGCGCCCTGCTTGACGAACTGCGTCCTGACTCCGCTCACCGTCCGCATGCCAGCCTGATCACCTATGTTCAGGATCGTCCGGGACACGATCAGCGTTACGCGATTGACGCCAGTAAAATCCAGCGTGAGCTGGGCTGGACGCCCGAGGAGACCTTTGAAAGTGGAATCCGTAAAACGGTCGAGTGGTATTTGAGCAATACTGAGTGGGTCGCTCACGTGAAGAGTGGCAGCTACCAACAGTGGATTGACCAGAACTACGCAGGTCGTTCGACAAAGGCATGAGAATCCTCCTTCTAGGAAAAAATGGCCAGGTGGGCTGGGAGCTGCAACGCTCCCTGGCGCCACTGGGCGAGCTGTTGTCCCTTGATCGTCAAACCGTGGGCGGTTTGTGTGGTGATCTCACTGATCTCGAAGGTCTGCGCGCGACCATTCGCACGGTCAGGCCAGACGTGATCGTTAATGCCGCCGCCTACACTGCCGTAGACAAAGCCGAATCCGAGCGGGAGCTGGTTGATCTGGTGAACGTCAAGGCGGTGCAGGCCTTGGCCGAGGAGGCATTATCCCTGGGCGCATGGCTGGTTCACTATTCAACGGACTACGTTTTCAGCGGAGAGGGCACTACCCCCTGGCTGGAAGACGCTGCAGTTGCACCGGTCAATCACTACGGTGCCAGCAAGTTTGCCGGGGAAGAGGCGGTCGTTGCATCCGGCTGCAAGTACCTGATCTTTCGTCCAAGCTGGATCTACAGTGCTCGCGGCAACAACTTCGCCAAGACCATGCTTCGCCTGGCCAGAGAGCGTGAAGAACTGAATGTGATCAACGATCAGATCGGTGCGCCGACCGGTGCGGATCTGATCGCCGATGTCACTGCACACGCCATTCGCCAGGTTTTGCAGCGCCCGGATCTGGCAGGTGTCTACCACCTGGCGGCGGCGGGTGAGGTGTCATGGCATGGCTATGCCCAACATGTTGTCGAAGTGGCGAAAGCGCATGGCGAGACGCTGGCTGTGATGTCGATCAATCCGATTGAAACGGCAGCCTATTCGACGCCTGCGCGTCGTCCCCGGAATTCGCGATTGAATACCCGGAAGCTGCGTGACAATTTTTCTCTACACTTGCCGGATTGGCAAAGTGGTGTAACCCGAATGCTTATGGAAGTTCTGAATAAATGACCACGACAAATCGTAAAGGCATCATCCTCGCTGGCGGCTCGGGCACTCGTCTGCATCCGTTGACCCTTGGTGTTTCCAAGCAGATGTTGCCGATTTACGACAAGCCGATGATCTTCTATCCGTTGTCGGTACTGATGCTGGCCGGCATGCGTGAAATCCTGATTATCTCCACGCCGGAAGATTTGCCCTGTTTCAAGAAGCTGCTGGGTGACGGCAGCCTGTACGGTATCAAGTTGAGCTATGCCGAACAGCCATCTCCGGATGGTCTGGCGCAGGCGTTCATCATCGGCGAAGAGTTCATCGGCAAGGATCCTTGCTGCCTGATTCTGGGCGACAACATCTTTTACGGTCAGCACTTCTCGGACAATCTGCGTTCTGCCAGTGCCCAGGCGTCCGGTGCTACCGTGTTTGGCTACCACGTTTCCGATCCGGAGCGTTTCGGTGTCGTCGAGTTCGACAAGACGGGCCAGGCACTGAGTATTGAAGAGAAGCCACTGAAGCCGAAGTCCAACTACGCTGTTACCGGCTTGTACTTCTACGACAACGATGTGGTCAAGATCGCCAAAGGCATCAAGCCATCGGAGCGCGGAGAGCTGGAAATCACCGACGTCAACCGTGCCTATCTCGAGCAGAAGTCGCTCAAGGTGGAGATGTTGGGTCGTGGTTTTGCGTGGCTCGACACCGGTACGCATGACTCGCTGCTTGAGGCCAGTCACTTCGTTCATACGATCGAGCAGCGTCAGGGCTTGAAAGTGGCATGTCTCGAAGAGATCGCCTATCACAATGGCTGGATCACTGCCGAGCAGCTGTCCGCTCAGGCCGACGCGTTGAAGAAAACCGGATACGGGCAATACCTGCAGAAACTGCTGGATTCACCTGCTCACTGATTGGAAATTCGTTTTCCTTTCAATGCTGCGTTCAACCGGTAAGCAGGATAGGCATGCCAGTAAACCCTCCTAAAGTTGCCGTGTTGCTGGCGGCCTACAACGGCATGCAATGGATCGAGGAGCAACTTTGCTCGATCCTTTCTCAGACAGGCGTTGATGTGACTATTCACATCAGCGTCGATCCCTCCAATGATGGCACCGAATCCTGGTGCGCATCGTTCGCCGCTCGGCATTCGAATGTCGTTCTGTTGCCGCCGGCAGGGCGTTTCGGAGGAGCATCGCGCAACTTCTTTCGTTTGATGCGTGATGTCGAGCTGGGCGCTTACGATTATGTCGCTTTCGCCGATCAGGACGACATATGGCGTCTCGACAAGCTGGAGCGTGCCTGCCGTTTGTTGCGCCAGCAGAGCGCGGACGCTTACTCGAGCAATGTGTCGGCTTTCTGGCCTGATGGTCGTACTCACTTGCTGGACAAGGCTCAGGCTCAAGTCGAATGGGATTATCTGTTCGAGGCTGCCGGCCCCGGCTGCACTTATGTTTTCACTCGGTCATTGGCAGGCGCGATCAAGGCGTCCATGGTTGCCAACTGGCAGGCGTTGCAGGAGGTCAGTCTGCATGACTGGTATTGCTATGCATTTGCCCGAAGTCATCGGTATTCATGGGTGATCGATCCTGAATCGACCCTGCAATACCGGCAGCATGAGCGCAATCAGGTCGGTGCCAACACTGGGCTCGGTTCATTGGTTGTCCGGTACAAGAAAATCCACAACGGTTGGTGGTTTTCCCAGGCTCGACTGATCGCCCTGCTGGTTGGTAAGGAGCAGGATCCTTTCGTTCGTGGCTGGCAGGATTTGCGACGCTGGCAGTTACTGAAGCTGTCCCTGAGTGCCTGCAGGTGCCGGCGCCGGGGCAGGGACAAGTTGTTCTTTTTCTTCGTGTGCTGGCTGACCGCGCTGGTTGGAAACAAGGCCGAATGAACATGCCAAGAGTGTTGGTAACCGGCGCCAGAGGATTTGTCGGTGAGGCGGTGGTCTTCAGGTTGCTGCTTGATCGGCGAGTGGTTCCGGTGGCTGCCGCCAGGGGCGAGACGCGTCTCAAGGGTTTGTGTCCGATTGTGTCGCTGGAGCTCGGCGATCAAGCTGCGCTTCCTGATTTGAACGGCATTGACGTCATTGTGCATGCCGCTGCGCGGGTGCACGTCATGGACGATTCGTCCTCTGATCCGCTGGCGGAATATCGGCGGGTGAATGTCGATGGGACCCTCCAGCTGGCGCAGCAGGCCTCAGCGGCGGGCGTCAAACGGTTTATTTTCATCAGCAGTATCAAGGTCAATGGCGAGCAGACCGAGCCTGATCGGCCATTTACTGCGCTGGATCGGCCCATGCCGAAAGACCCGTATGGCGTTTCCAAGCTGGAGGCGGAGCTTGCCTTGCAAAAGCTCGCTCAGGAGACCGGCATGGAAGTGGTCATCATCCGGCCGCCGTTGGTCTACGGGCCGGGAGTCCGGGCAAACTTTCTCAGCATGATGCGCTGGCTCGATAAAGGCGTGCCGTTGCCGTTCGGTGCGATCGATAATCGTCGAAGTCTGGTTTCGCTGACCAATCTTGTCGATCTCGTGGTGACCTGTATCGATCACCCGAAGGCTGCGGGGCAGGTGTTTCTTGTCAGTGATGGCGAGGATCTGTCGACGACCACGCTCTTGAGCGGCATGGCGCGTGCGCTCGGGAAAACAGCGGCGCTGGTGCCGCTCCCTGCGGTATTGCTGACATGGCCTGCCAAGCTGCTTGGAAAAGGAGCGTTGGCGCAGAGGCTCTGTGGCTCCTTGCAAGTCGATATCAGGCATACACGAGAGGTGTTGGGTTGGACACCTCCCTCTAGGGTGGAGAGGGCATTGCGCCAGACCGCTGACTACTACCTGGATACCAAGAACAGATGATTTTCTGGAGTATTTTGCTTGTCGTTTTTCTCCTGTCCTGGGGGTTGACGCTGGTCTTGCGGCGTTACGCGCTGGCCAGAAGCCTGATGGATGTGCCGAATGAGCGCAGTTCCCATTCGATTCCAACGCCCAGGGGAGGCGGTGTTGCGATTGTGGTGGCATTTGCCCTGGCTTTGCCGTTGCTGGTCGCGGCAGGGCTTTTCGAACAGGCCGCGATGATCGGTATTCTGGGCGCCGGATTGTTGGTTGCAGTGATTGGCTTCGCCGATGATCACGGACATATCGCTGCCCGTTGGCGTCTGCTTGGGCACTTTATTGCTGCCGGCTGGGCGTTGTTCTGGATCAAGGGTCTGGCGCCTGTCCCATTGTTTGGCGCACTGGTTGACCTGCGATTGCTTGGCGACCTGCTTGCCGTGATCTATCTGGTGTGGATGCTCAATCTGTATAACTTCATGGATGGCATTGACGGCCTGGCCAGTGCTGAAGCCATCAGTGTCTGTCTGGCGGTCTGCGTTGTTTACGGCTGGTGCGGCCATCCCGACTTGATCGGTGGCGCGCTGGTTCTGGCTGCGGCTGTCGCCGGTTTTCTTTGCTGGAATTTCCCGCCTGCACGGATCTTCATGGGGGATGCGGGCAGCGGGTTTCTCGGCATGGTGCTGGGAGCCATGGCGCTTCAAGCGGCGTGGGAGAAACCGGAGCTGCTGTGGAGTTGGTTGATTCTGTTGGGGGTTTTCATTGTTGACGCTACCTGGACGCTGGTCCGGCGGTTGCTAAAGGGCGACAAGGTGTATCAGGCTCACCGTAGTCATGCCTATCAGCATGCTGCGCAACGCACTTCGAGTCATCTGGCCGTCACATCGGCGGTGGTGGTGATCAACGTGGTCTGGTTGTTGCCATGGGCGTTGCTGGCTGGAACCGGTGTTGTGCCAGGTGTTCTGGGCTGTATGGTCGCCTACGTGCCGTTGGCATTCATCGCCTGGAAGTACAGGGCTGGCCTGGCAGCGTAAATCGTCGTACTGACAGGCGCGGGCCCGTCAGTCGTCCGCTTAGATCTTGTTCATCAGCGTAGCGACGATCAGGCTGATGTTGCCTTTGAGTGTCTGGCGGTGGACTCCGCTTTTTCGCATCCGGTAAAGCCGTCCCGGCAGGCTGCTGCGTCGAGCGGTTTCGAACAGCTCCAGTACCTGCCTGTTTCTGTCGGTCAACCTGTCGCGAACGGTATGCAGGATGCTGAGGTTCTGGGTGCTCCACTGGCTGAAGCGTCCCGTGAACATTTTGCGCAGTCGCAGGATCTGGTTTTTCAGATCGGCGTTGGCGCCGATCAGATTCCCTTCATGCTGACGGTAATGGAGAGAGGGGGTCGGGTCGTAGATTACCCGTCCGCCGCAGCCGGTGACCAGCAAGTAGGTCAGCCAGTCATGTGCGACGACCGGAGCGTCATCGGCTACTCGCAGCAAAAGTGCGCGTGCAGCATTATTGATCAACATTGTGTTGGCGCCGGCGATGCTTTGAACCAGTGCGTTCTCGAAGCAGGGTGTTCGCAGAAACAGAGGCGAATAGCCGATAGGCTCGAGACTTGAATTGACCAGTGCAGTTCGAGAGCAGTACAGGGCGGGGGCATTCCCTTCTTCAGGCAGCAAGTCGAGACTTCGGCTAAGTTTGTTTTTAAACCATATATCGTCTTGGTCGCTGAAACAAAAATAGTCGGCAATGATTGACGGGTTTTTCACAAGTGACAGAAAGTTTCTGGCAAACCCCTTTCGAGGTCCCTGCAGAATGACCAGTCGCTCACTGCCCAGTCGAAGTTGGTAGTCTTTCAATATGTCCAGTGTTTCGTCAGACGAACCGTCATCCGAGACGTAGATTGCCCAGTTCTGATGGGACTGTTCAATAAATGAATCGAGTTGCTCTTTTAGAAAACGCGCGCCGTTATAGGTACAGACCAGAATTGCAATTTTCTTGTTGTTTTGATCAGGCGTATCGGGTGCTGAGGAGTGCTGTATTTCAGGGGTTGATTCTTGGTTCGGCTTGTCCATGAATTTGATCTCTGGCTCCCTGATCATGCAGCGATTCGACATGAAGATATTACGGAAAGAAAAAGGCGTTAACGGCTGGCTTTGATATCGGGCGGGGTCGCTGAGCAGCAGGCGTCGAGCGCCGGAAAAGGGGTGCAGCTTAACAGACGCGCCGGGGTGCTGACGAGCGGTCAGGGCGCAGATGGCGTAACGCGGGGCGCCGGCCGGTCACTTGGCAGTCGTATTCTCTGGTTGAAGGAGGATACAATGCAGGTTGGTTTATAGTTCATGGAGTGGGACGGTGATCGGGCGATTCAATGGATAAAATGCGAGCATTTCTGCTGGGTTTGCCGCGTCGTCAAAAACGACTGCTGCAGGTGGCCACCGACGTCGTTCTCGTCTGGGGGGCGCTGTGGCTGGCATTCATCGTTCGCCTCGGAATCGATGATATGTACAACCCCATCAAAGTGCATGCCTGGCTATTCGTCTGTGCCCCGCTTGTTGCAATACCGCTGTTTATTCGATTTGGCATGTATCGCGCGGTCATGCGCTACTTCGGCAATGATGCACTAATTGCCATCATCAAGGCGGTCAGCCTTTCTTCACTGATACTCGCAGTAGTTGTCTACTGGTACAGCAATCATGAAAGTGTTGTCCCCAGATCCATCATTTTCAACTACTGGTGGCTGAGTCTGGTGATCATTGGCGGATTGCGCCTGTGCATGCGTCAGTATTTCATGGGTGACTGGTTCACCGCAGCCCAGCACGTACCGTTCACCAGTCGCGACGATGGCCTGACCAAGGTGGCGATCTATGGTGCCGGAGTCGCCGGTAATCAGTTGGTCGCGGCTCTGCGAATGGGGCGAGTCATGCGCCCGGTGGCGTTCATCGATGATGATGCGAGTATCGCTGATCGGGCCATTTCGGGTCTGCAGGTCTATAAGCCCAAGCACATTCAGCAAATGATCGACGTGACGGGAGCGCAGGAAATTCTCCTGGCGCTGCCTTCATCCACTCGTGCCCGTCGCCGGGAAATCCTCAATTTGCTGGAAGGATTCCCACTGCATATTCGCAGTGTTCCAAGTTTTACCGACCTGGCCAGCGGCCGGGTGAAGGTCGATGACATTCAGGAAGTCGACATCGCGGACCTGCTGGGGCGCGACTCGGTGCCGGCCCAATCCGATCTGCTGGCTCACTGCATTACCGGCAAAGTGGTGATGGTGACAGGCGCGGGCGGGTCGATCGGTTCGGAGCTCTGCCGGCAAATCTTTCTGCTTGGGCCGATAACGCTTCTGCTGTTCGATCACAGTGAGTTCAATCTATACAGCATTCTGTCCGAGCTCGAACAGCGCATCGCGCGCGAGTCTGTCTCCATTCGTCTACTGCCGATTCTCGGTTCCATCCGGCATCCTCACAAGCTCCTGGATGTCATGAAGACGTGGGGCGTGGACACTGTCTATCACGCGGCCGCCTATAAACATGTGCCCATGGTTGAACACAATATTGCCGAAGGTGTGCTGAATAACGTGATCGGCACCCTCAATACGGCGCAGGCAGCACTGCAGGCAGGTGTTTCCAACTTTGTTCTGATTTCCACCGACAAGGCTGTGCGCCCCACCAATATCATGGGCAGCACCAAGCGACTTGCCGAGCTGACCCTGCAGGCGCTGAGTCGTGAGCTGGCCCCTGTACTGTTCGGCGACAAGGCCAATGTGTCTCGCGTCAACAAGACGCGATTCACCATGGTGCGTTTCGGAAATGTGCTGGGTTCGTCGGGGTCGGTGATTCCGCTGTTCCATAGCCAGATCAAATCCGGCGGTCCGCTGACGGTCACTCATCCCAAGATCACCCGCTATTTCATGACGATCCCGGAAGCCGCGCAGTTGGTGATCCAGGCCGGCTCCATGGGGCAGGGGGGAGATGTCTTTGTGCTGGACATGGGAGAGCCGGTCAAAATTGTCGAGCTCGCTGAAAAGATGATTCACCTGTCCGGCCTCAGTGTGCGTTCGGAAAAGAATGTGCACGGCGATATTGCAATCGAATTCACCGGGTTGCGGCCAGGGGAGAAGCTCTATGAAGAACTCCTGATCGGTGACAATGTTTCGGCGACGCCTCACCCCATGATCATGAGTGCCAACGAGGACCTCATTCCCTGGGACGTGCTCAAGGTTCGGCTGTCGGAATTGCTGGCTGCAGTCGAAAAGGACGACTACTCCCGCGTTCGGCAGATTTTGCGCGAAACCGTCAGTGGCTATGCGCCTGATGGAGAAATTGTCGACTGGATCTATCAGCAGCGTCGCCTCGACCCTTGAACGTGCGCGTGTGAGTAAAGAACGCGTTGCGAGTGATAGCTGATCCGGCCTGTAAGCGTCATTGCCAGCCGCCCGGTTGGTGGAGCCCCAACCGGGCGGCGGTGTTCTCCGATGTCGTTTTACGGTATCCTCGGCGGGCCTTTCTGGCTGGGGTCAGGGCGCTGTTTTTTATATTTGCACAGGATTGCGCGGATGTCCGGATTCAACAAATCTCATGCTTCTCATTGATAATGAAGGCATGGATTTTTCATATTTCGAGAAACTTTCGAACTGTAAACCTTTAGATGCTATTTCGTGGCCATGGACTGCAATAAAAAGGGCGGCGTTGTTGTGAATGTCGCGTTTTTTTGTCGTTCGTTTTTGTATTCAAAGAATGGAAGATGTTTGGTATGACGGGCAGTGCGGTCCAGCGTAAGTTTGGTGTCAACTCAGAGGCCATTGCCTGATGCAAGATTTTTCTACATTACCGCGTGAAATGGTTGCCAGTCTGGTTCGTAACCGGACGTTGATAAGGGCATCTATCAAGCGGGAGGTACTGGGGCGCTATCGTGGATCGGTTCTGGGTGTGCTCTGGTCGTTTTTCAACCCGGTCTTCATGCTGGCTGTCTACACATTTGTCTTCAGTGTTGTATTCAAGGCGCGCTGGAGCGGTGGCAGCGATTCGAAAACCGAGTTTGCCCTGATCCTGTTCGCCGGTCTGATGGTATTCAGCCTGTTTGCGGAATGCATCAACCGGGCGCCGGGCCTTATCGTGTCCAATGCCAACTATGTGAAAAAGGTGGTGTATCCCCTGGAAATTCTTCCCTGGGTAAGCCTCGGCGCAGCCATGTTCCATGCGTTGATCAGCCTGGGTGTGTGGATGCTGGCCTACCTGATTTTCTTCGGCGTGCCACACCTGACGGCTCTGTATCTGCCCCTGGTGATCATGCCCCTGGTGTTGGTGATGATGGGGCTTTCCTGGGGATTGGCGTCTCTGGGAGTCTATTTGCGGGATATCGCGCAGTTCATCGGCATTCTCACTTCCGTGCTGATGTTTCTGTCGCCTATTTTCTATCCGGCCAGTGCGTTGCCCGAGGCGTATCGGCCGGTACTGATGCTTAACCCGTTGACGCCAGTCATCGAGCAGGCCCGGGATGTACTGTTTTTTGGCCGTGCTCCGGATTTTTCAATTATCGGTATTTATTTCCTTATAGGGCTGCTGGTCATGTGGTTAGGCTTTGCCTGGTTCCAGAAAACACGCAAGGGGTTTGCCGATGTCCTCTGATTCGGATATTGCGATCAAGGTTGAAAATCTGAGCAAGTGTTACCAGATTTACGACCAGCCCCACGATCGTCTGAAGCAGTTCCTGGTGAAGGGCCGCAAATTCTATCGAGAGTTCTGGGCGCTCAACGACGTTTCCTTTGAGATCAGGAAAGGTGAGACAGTCGGTATCATCGGTCGTAACGGCAGTGGCAAGTCCACGCTGTTGCAGATGATTTGCGGCACGCTCAATCCAACCAGCGGCAGTGTACAGACCCATGGTCGTATCGCTGCGCTTCTGGAGCTGGGTTCAGGGTTCAACCCCGAGTTCACCGGACGCGAAAACATCTACATGAATGCTGCGGTGCTGGGTTTGAGCACCGAGGAAACCGACGCCCGCTACGACAGAATCGTCGAGTTCGCGGACATCGGCAGCTTTATCGAACAGCCTGTCAAAACCTATTCCAGCGGGATGATGGTGCGTCTGGCGTTCTCGGTGGCGATTCACGTGGAACCGGACATCCTGATCGTCGATGAAGCGTTGTCGGTCGGCGACGCCTACTTCCAGGCCAAGTGCGCAAAAATGATCCAGGGGATCATCGCGGCAGGCTCGACGGTCTTGTTCGTCAGCCATGACACCGCCTCAGTCAAGTCACTTTGCAGTCGGGCCCTGTTGCTCGAGTCCGGGCGAAGTCAGTATCTGGGCGATGTGAACACGGCAGTGGAAAAGTATTACTCTGCCTTGATCGAAAGCCAGCGTGTGGACCGAGGCCCCGAGGAAGTTGTCAAGCAGACTGCGGCGGTGGCGTCGGAATATACCGATGGTGTCGAGTCATTCCAGTCCATGGCCAGTTTTCAGCGGATACAGAACGGTGTTGCCGAATTCATCAACGTAGCGTTGCTGAACGAAAGCGGTCTGATGATCGACACTGTGGACTTCGGGCAGAAGGTGGTGCTGCGCCAGGTAGTGCAGGTCCACAAGTCTGTTCCCAGCCTTGGCCTGGCGTACCACATCCGTGACAAGAATGGGCAGGACATCATCTACTCCGATACCGGTATCGAAGGTAACCGGCATCTGGTCGATGTCAAGGCCGGCAGTGTGCACGTGATTGAGTGGACGTTTACCGCGCATCTGAGAGAAGGACACTACTCTGTTTCTTCCATGCTCGCAGAACCGGTCAATCTGAATATCGGTGAGGTCGTCGTCGCGGACTTTGTTCCCATTTCGACGAAGTTCTCACTTTCCAGCGCGGGACATCCACAGATTTACGGAGCCGCGTACTGGGGTAACAAGGTAAGCATGCGAGAAATCAAAAATGGCACAGACTGATCAGAAACTTCACCTCGGATGTGGCTCGGTCACATTCCCCGGCTGGATCAATATCGATCTTGACTCCCCCACGGCCGATCGATTGCTCGATCTCACTGAGCCATTGCCGTTTGCGGATTCCTCGGTCAGCCATATTTTCAACGAGCATTTCATTGAACATGTCACTCGGGAACAGGCCGTAGCGTTCCTGAAAGAATGCTTTCGGGTACTGACGCCTGGTGGCGCGATTCGGATCACCACGCCCAACCTGCGCTTCCTGACCCACTCCTATTTTTCGGACAGCAAAAACGAGTGGGGCGATCTCTGGCAACCGAATTCGCGATGCCAGATGATGAACGAGGGAATGCGTTCCTGGGGGCATCAGTTTGTCTACGATGCGGAAGAGCTGACCCGGGCGATTGGTGAGGCCGGATTCAAGTCCATTGTCTTTCAGTCGTATCGCAAGAGTGCGGATGAAGTTTTTTCCGGCCTTGAGTCCCGTCCGTTTCACAACGAGCTGATTGTCGAGGCACGCAAGTCTTCGGCCGTTGACGTGGACGTCGATTTTTCCGCGGTCACTGAAAATGAAGCGACCTGGCTTTCAAGCGGCGCCGGCAGCGTACAGGCCAATGAACACGCTTCGGTGCAAATGGCGCTGGAGTCTGCTGCACGCGCGGAGTTCATCGAAGTTCAGTCCGCGCGCATTCGCGAGGTCGAAGCGGAGTTGCTTGCCCAGCAAGCGCTCGTTCAGCAACAGGCCGGCAATGCCGATGCAAGGGTTGCGGAAGTTGCGGGCATCTCCCGATCGCTAGCGGCTCAAGTGCAGGCGAACGAAGCGCTCAAGTCGCAACTCGATGAGGCCAGGGCTGAGCTGCAGGCCTATCAGGCGTCCTGGTGTGGACGCATCAAATCTTTCTTTAACAGAACTGCACAATAAGTTTCGATTTCGGGGCGCGCATGAATATTACTGTTACCAAGCCGTTTGTTCCTCCTTTCGACGAGTATGAAAAGTACCTGCGAGGGGTTTGGGGCCGTGAATGGTTCACCAACAATGGACCATTGGTTAACGAGCTTGAATTGAAGCTCAAGGAAAAGCTCGACGTCGATCATCTGCTGTTTCTGAGTAACGGTACCATTGCCCTGCAAATTGCAATTCGAGCCTTGGAACTGAAAGGTGAAATCATCACCACGCCTTTCAGCTATGTAGCCACGACGTCCAGCATCGTCTGGGAAAATTGCACGCCGATCATGGTGGATATCTGCCAGGACACGCTGAATATCGATCCGGCGAAAATCGAACAAGCGATCACTCCGCGAACCACGGCCATTCTGGCTACCCATGTGTTCGGCAATCCCTGCGATGTCGAAGCGATCGATGCGGTGGCCAAAAAGCATGGCTTGAAAGTCATCTATGATGCCGCTCACGCCTTTGGTACGACCCATAAAGGGCGTTCCCTGCTGGCGTACGGCGATATTGCAACTTGCAGTTTTCATGCAACCAAGCTTTTTCACACCATCGAAGGTGGCGCGGTCGTTACTTCCGATCCTGAAATCCTGAAAAGCATGGCCATGAAGAGAAACTTCGGCCATACCTCGTTGACTGATTTCGGTGGCGTCGGCGTCAATGGCAAGAACTCGGAAGTTCACGCTGCAATGGGACTGACGAATCTGAAGTACGTCGAAGAGATCCTGGAGAAGCGCAAGGAACTCTGCGACTACTACAAAGAGAACCTGACTGACCTGCCTGTCGAGTTCCAGAAGATTGCAGCGGATACGCAATACAATCACTCCTACTTCCCGGTGATCTTCGAAAGTGAGAAAGTGCTTCTGGCTGTCATGGAAGTGCTCAACCTCCACAATATTTATCCTCGGCGCTATTTTTACCCGTCGCTTTCCGAGCTTCCGTACGTCGAGGGGCAAAGTTCTCCGATCTCGGAGGATGTTTCCCGCCGCATCATTTGCCTGCCGCTCTACCACACCCTGTCGCGGGAAGAGATCGACATGATCTGCCGACTCATCAAGCGCTCTGTCAGGTATTGAGTGAATTTTCGGATCAGGAGATTTTGATGAAAAAGTATTACGGAATCATCGGTGCAGGAGGTTATGGCAGAGAGGTCATTCCCCTGGCGCGTGCTTCTCTTTCAGCATCGCTTGCAGGCGGTGACGCGGAGCTGTTTTTCGTTGTTGAGGGCGAGGGTTCGGCCGAAACGGTCAATGGCTTTCCGGTGGTGAGCATGGATGCGTTCCTGGCGCTGTCCGGGGAGCGTTATTTCAGTATCGCTATTGGTGCTTCCGATGTCAGGGAGCGTATCGCCCGGCTGTGCGAAGAACAGGGCGCGATGCCTTTTTCCGTGATTGCTCAAAACGTCGTGATCCTCGATGCCAATGAAATCGGTGAGGGGGCGGTGCTGTCCCCGTTCGTGACCGTGACGTCGAACGCGAAGATCGGCAAACATTTTCACGCCAACCTCTATTCCTATGTGGCGCACGACTGTGTGGTCGGCGACTTCGTGACCTTTGCCCCTGGCGTCAAATGTAACGGCAATGTCGTCATCGAAGATCATGCCTACATCGGTACTGGCGCCGTGCTCAAGCAAGGCACGTCCAAGCGACCCTTGACGATCGGGCGTGGGGCCATTGTCGGGATGGGGGCCGTGGTGACCAAGAGTGTCGCGCCAGGCGACACGGTCATCGGCAACCCCGCACGGCCTCTGCGCGAGGCGCTGCGCAAATGACAACGCTGAATGATTTTCTGAGCGGGCTCTCCATCGAGCAGATTGAAGTCGGGATGCAGGTTTCCTATTCCCAGACCATCACGGATGCCGATGTGAAAGCCTATGCCGGGTTGTCCGGAGACAATAACCCGGTGCACATGAGCGACGAGTACGCGAAGGACTCGCGGTTCAAGGCGCGTATTGCTCACGGGCTGTTTTCCGCCGGGTTCTTTTCCGCATTGTTCGGCACCCGATTGCCGGGTCCGGGTTGTGTGTATGTCTCGCAGAATCTGGTGTTCAAGGCGCCGGTCTATCTGCAGGACACCGTCGTTGCCATCGTCTGTGTCAAAGACGTCAACGTGCGCAAGAGAATTGTCACGTTCCGTACCTACTGCACGGTCAAGGACCAACTGGTCATTGATGGTGAGGCGCAAATCTATGTTCCGAAGAAACCAGCAGCTGCAGAGGGTTCGGTAAGTGCTTAAGGAAAAGGTTGCTCTCTCGGTTCTACTGGTTTCCTACAACCATGAAAACCATATCCGTCAGGCGTTGAATGCCTTGTTCGGGCAGGTTTTCGACGGGCCGATAGAACTGGTGGTCGCGGATGACAAATCGACGGACAGTACGCTTTCCATCATCAGGGAATATGAAGGAATCGACAGTCGCTTTACATTCAAGTATCTGGATTACAGCGAAAACCTCGGTATTACCAAAAACTATAAACGCGGCTTCAATGCCTGTTCCAATGAATACGTGGCAGTGCTTGAAGGCGACGATTACTGGGTCAGTCCGCACAAGTTGAGTCGCCAGGCAACATTCCTCTCGGAACATTGGGAATCCGACGTGTGCGGGGTCAACTACTTTGTCTACGAAGAAGACCGCGCCCAGCTTACCCCGCGGGTGCCTGTTTCCACCGGGCACCGGTTCATCACCGCCAGAGAGCTGATTGCCGACAACATCATCGGCAATTTTTCCACGTGCATGTATCGCCGCTCGGCGTTTGCCAGGCTGCCGGATGCCTTGTTCGATATCAAATCCTACGACTGGATCACCAATATCGTACTGGCACGCACCAGCGTGATCGGTTTTCTACAGGAGCCCATGTCTGTCTATCGTCTGCACACCGCCGGCGTCTGGACGCAAACACCTCACGTGGAAAAGCTCAAGGCCCAGCTCGATGTGTTGCCTGCGTACGATGAACTGACCGACGGCGTGTTCCATGAGGACTTTGAACTGCTTGCCAGTCGTCTGCGCCACGTCATTACCGCGTCGCAGATCGGACACGTGGCCGAGACGGTCAGTCAGCCGGTCATTCGTGCCGTCCCGACGCTGCTCAACTTCATGCCGCCGATCCTGATTGTCGTGATCAAGGCGCTCATGCCTGTTGCGCTCAAAAATCTTATTGTCAGAGTTGTGAAGCGGAGTCGGTCGGTATGAGTTCCCCTACAGTTTCCGTGATCATGGCGACCTATAATCACGCCCCTTTTGTGGCCGAGGCAATCCAGAGTGTCCTTGGGCAGACCGGTGTGGATTTCGAGTTCCTCATCTCTGATGACGGCTCGGCCGACAACACGCGGGACGTGGTTGCGTCCATCAAGGACGAGCGGATCAGGTTCTATCCCAATGAAGTCAACCGCGGCGCCGGTGTCGTCACCAATGAACTGATCCAGCGTGCATCGGGCGAGTTCATCGCACTGCTCAACTCGGACGATTACTGGTGCGACAGCGACAAGCTGGCTGTCCAGGTTCAGTTCCTTCGGGATAACCCACAGGTAGGCGCCTGCTTTGGCCGGGCTCGTTTTGTCGATAAGGACGGCCGCCCAATGGACAAGGCGAGCATTCCGTCCGGCGATGTATTCGACCAGCCGAACCGCTCTCAGGGTGAATGGCTGCGGCGGTTCTTCGAGCTGGGCAACTGCATCTGTCATCCGACCATGCTCATCCGCAAAGCGTGCTACGACGAGTTGGGCATGTACAGCAACAGGATGCGCCAGCTCCCCGATCTGGATATGTGGATACGTCTGCTCAAGCATTACCAGATCCATATTTTCGACAAGGAAATGATTACGTTCCGTTTAATGCCGGGTGAAAACGCCAGCAGCCAGACCGTGACCAACTCGATCCGGACCATCAACGAACATTACCTGATTGCCGAGAATTTCTTTGAGGGTGTGACGGCCGAGCAGTTGACTGACGGGTTCTCGGATCTGTTGCGCATCAAGCCCATCGCGTCCGACATCCACCTTGATATCGAAAAGGCACTTCTATACCTGGCTCACAATCAGTGGCTCGGAAAGCCTTACCAGATGATCGGAATCCTGAAACTCAATGCACTGCTGAACAGTCCTGAGCACCACAAGGTCATGGTCGAGCAATACGGGATGGATGACCGCTGGTACCAGAAGGAGCTGGGGGAAATCGATGTGCTGCGGCCCCGGGTCGTGGCGGTCATGAGTCAGCAGAAATCCCGGGCGAGACATTTTCTGCAGCGTTTTTTTCCCAAGGGATAAGTGCTGATGATCGGGTTTGCTTGAAGATCTGATTGTTACATAAGCGGTAACAGATGCGTTTTTGACATCGCCCATCCATCGCCTAAGTTTGAGAGGCAGCTTCGGAAAAGCTGCTTTCTCAAAACATGTCATGGAGCGTCAATTATGCGTACCGGTTATTTCTACTCGTTGCTCTTCGCTTTTCTCGCCAGCGCCTCGATTGCCGCCGTTGCGGCGCCAGGGGTGTCCTCCGAGAACATCAGGGCGCCATTGGTGCTTGACGCTGCCGCTTCATCCCAAAGCGAAAAGGTCGATCTCAACGGTGCCGATGCAGCGACGCTGCAAAAGGAGTTGGCCGGGGTGGGAGAGGCGAAGGCAAAAGCGATTGTTGCCTATCGTGAGGCTAATGGACCTTTTGCATCGGTGGACGAACTGCTTGAAGTGAAAGGTATCGGCAAGGCGATCCTCGATCGCAATCGCGACAAGCTGGAAGTGAACTAAGCTGATTGTTCAACGCCAAGGGGCCGGTCATTGACCGGCCCTTTTTGCTTCCGGGTTCCTTGAACCGTCGAAGGAGGTGGATTGCCTTTCCGTCGGATAATGGAAAATTACGGCTATCATATTAGTGTGAGATTATGCCTATAATAATTTCAGTCCCCCTGAAGCCCTCTGCTTTTCAGCGGTCGCCCATTCCTTACGCATTCCAGGAGTATCGTCATGAATTCCCCGAAATCCCAAGGCACGGCGCTGGTCACCGGCGCTTCTTCCGGCATCGGTGCGGTGTATGCCGAGCGATTGGCGGCACGTGGTTTTGACCTGTTGCTGGTGGCTCGCGATCAGGAGCGTCTGGAGTCCGCGGCCAGTAAGCTGCGAGACGCACATGGCGTTCAGGTCGAAGTGCTGAAGGCCGACCTGACGCAAAAGGGTGAAGTGCTCAAGCTTGAACAACGTCTGCGCAGCGATTCCAGTATCAGCCTGCTGGTCAACAATGCGGGCGTAGCGGTCAATGGCTTGTTGGCTAATGCCGACCCCGAGACCCTGGAGCAACTGATCCAGTTGAACGTCACCACGCTGACCCGACTGGCAGCCGCAGCCGCCTCGGCGTTCACCCGCGCCGGGCGCGGCACGATCATCAATATCGCGTCCGTGGTCGCACTGTTCCCCGAACGCTTCAACGCCACCTACAGCGCCAGCAAGGCTTACGTGTTGAGTCTGACTCAATCGCTCAATACCGAACTCGAAGGCACCGGGGTCAAGGTGCAAGCGGTATTGCCCGGTGTGACCCGCACTGAAATCTGGGAGCGTTCCGGATTCGATGCCAGCGGTATCCCTGCGGAGATGGTCATGGAGGCGGGCGAGATGGTCGATGCCGCGCTGTCCGGTCTGGATCAGGGCGAACTGGTCACGATTCCTTCGCTGCCCGATGCGGGCGAGTGGCAAGCCTTTGTCGCCGCCCGCCATGTAATGGCGCCCAACCTGTCCCACAGTTCGGCGGCCAGCCGCTACAAGTAAAAGACTTTTGAGTCGCGAGAGGTCAACCCGATATGGATCAGCGTCGAGTAGTTGTCACGGGTATGGGCCTGGTATCGCCCTTGGGAAGCGGCGTCGAAGTGGTCTGGCAGCGCTTGCTGGCCGGGCGTTCGGGATTGCGAAACCTGCCGGACGCGGTCATCGCCGATCTGCCGACCCGGGTCGGCGGCGTGGTGCCGACGATGGAGGAGGATGCCGAAGCCGGTTTCGATCCGGATCGCGCCACGCCGCCCAAAGAACAGAAGAAAATGGATCGTTTCATTCTGTTCGCGATGGAGGCTGCGCGGCAGGCGCTTGAACAGGCCGGCTGGCACCCGACCGAATCCGGCGCTCAGGAACGCACCGCCACCATCATCGGCTCCGGTGTCGGCGGCTTCGGCGCTATCGCCGATGCGGTGCGCACCACCGACAGCCGTGGTCCGCGACGGTTGTCGCCGTTCACCATTCCCTCGTTTCTGGTCAATCTCGCCGCAGGGCATGTCTCGATCCAGCACGGTCTCAAGGGCCCGCTCGGCGCTCCGGTCACCGCGTGTGCCGCCGGCGTGCAGGCGATCGGTGACGCTGCGCGATTGATTCGTGCCGGTGAGGCCGACATCGCGGTGTGCGGCGGTGCGGAAGCCTGCATCGATCGCGTCAGTCTTGCCGGTTTTGCGGCAGCGCGGGCTTTGTCCAGTGGCTACAACGACACCCCTGAGCGCGCCTCGCGCCCGTTCGACAGCGGACGTGACGGTTTCGTGATGGGCGAGGGCGCCGGTCTGCTGGTGATCGAGTCGCTGGAGCACGCGCTGGCGCGCGGCGCACAGCCGTTGGTCGAACTGGTCGGCTACGGCACGAGCGCTGACGCCTATCACCTGACCGCCGGGCCGGAGGATGGTAGCGGTGCCCGCCGGGCGATGGCATTGGCGCTGGCCCAGGCCGGTATCACGCCGGATCAGGTGCAGCATCTGAACGCCCATGCGACATCGACGCCTGTGGGCGACCTCGGTGAGCTGGCGGCGATCAAGTCGGTGTTTGGCGCGCAAAGCGCAATCGCCGTGACCTCGACCAAATCCGCGACGGGGCATTTGCTGGGTGCGGCGGGGGGGCTGGAAGCGATCTTCACGCTGTTGGCGATCCGCGATCAAATCGTTCCGCCGACCCTCAACCTGGAAAATCCAGATCCGGTGAGCGAAGGCGTGGATATCGTCCACGGTCAGGCGCGGTCGATGCCGATCGAGTATGCGTTGTCCAACGGGTTCGGTTTCGGCGGGGTCAATGCCAGCGTGCTGTTCAAGCGCTGGCAGGCTTAGTCTTCCGAGCGTTTGAGGTGTTCGCGGGTGACGTCCAGGATGCGTTGCGCCAACCCGGCATCCGCGACACTGCGTGACAGCAGGAGCGCCCCGACCAGTGTCGCCATGATGACGACGCTGCGCTCGGCGGTGCTCTCGCCTTCAAGGGTGCCTTCGATCTGGTCGAGGCGAGCCTTGAGCACTGCATCGCTGGTCGGGCTAGGCTGGCCGCGCAACCCCAGTTCCGACGAAATGGTCAGCAACGGGCAGCCTTCGTCGGGCGTGGTCTGATGCCATTCGGACAGGTAAGTGTCGATAAAAGCTTCCAGCGGTTTTTCCTGGGCGAAGAGTTCGGCACATAACCCCGCAACCTGATCGCCGGCGGCTTGCAATGCCTTTTCAACGAGTTCGTCCTTGGACTTGAAGTGCGAGTAGAAACCGCCGTGCGTCAGGCCCAGTGCTTTCATCAACGGCTGCAGGCCGGTCGCACCAATGCCGTCCTTGCGAAACCGCTCGGACGCTTCCTTGATGATGCGTTGATGGGTCTGGGCTTTATGATCCTGCGAGTAACGCATTTAAACTCTCCGCAACAAGAGCGCCATCTTAACCAATGCAAATTGAATGGTGACTGTACTTCTACTTCTAAAAAAACGGCCGGTGACTCCGACATGTTCGTGACAGCCATCAACGGTTGGCACGGATAGTGGTTGCAGCTTGCAAAGTTGCCATCACTTGAGGAGCAGGAGAATCATGTACAAAGACTACCCGGCCGCCTATCAGGTCAGCAAAGGCTCGGCGTTACAGGTCAATACACCTTTCTACGAACGGATTCGCGACCGCAAGGACGGGCGCACGCTGATCGAACAATTCGAAGTGCCGATCCGCACCGGGCGTGCCTGGCATGTTCCGGCGGGGCATGTGTTTCGTGTCACCACACCGGTCGGGCCCCAGGTGGGCGATTTCAATGTGTGGAACGCACACGATCCGCGTGAACGGATGTGGGCGGCACGCACCCGGCAGTTGCAGGGCGCGCATGTCAGCACCCACGACCGGTTGTGGTCGAACCTGCCTTTTCTGCGACCTCTGGTGACCATCACCGATGACAGCCTGGCCGACTATGGCATCGACGAGCACGGCGGGCGCCTGCACGATTTGCTCGGCACGCGCTGCGATCCGTATGTGAACAAAATGCTCACTGGCGAGGACTTCCATCATCACTGCCATTCCAACCTGACTCGTGCCGTGTTGCCTCATGGCCTGACCGAGTTCGACGTGCATGATGTGCTGAACATCTTTCAGTGCACAGGCCTGAATCACGATGATCTGTATTTCATGAAGGCCTGTCCGGCGCAGAAAGGTGACTACCTGGAGTTCTTCGCCGAAATCGACTTGCTGTGCGCTTTGTCGACCTGCCCGGGTGGTGACCTGTCATTGGCGATGTGGGGGCCGGACGCGCAGGATCCATTGACCGTGTGCCGCCCGCTCGGCGTGGAAATTTATCGTCTGGACGAGGCGCTGCTCGAAGGCTGGAGCCAGCCTGAACGCGCGGCTTACAAAGGCCTGCACGGGTTGCACATCGCCAAGGCCGACTGGGAAAAGTAACCGCGACAAAAAAACAAACCCCGCCGATTCAGGCGGGGTTTTTCGTTCAGCGGTCCTGCGCGTCCTTGATGTCCGCTTCGGCATTGCGTTCAGCGACACGCTTGCGTTGTTCATCGGTCAGTTCGACCTTGTTGGCGGTGTCACGCAACATCATCAGACCGCCGACGATCGAGCCGATTGCAACGACCAGAATCAACCAGGCATACCAGGGCATAACGGCTCTCCTTAAAGGCAGGTCGACGGGCGAGGGTTTCGCCGTGCAACGCTGCATACCACTTTGAGCGAAGTGCATTCGCAGTGGTTCCATTCTAGGCCGGTTATGCCCTTCGCGGTTTACAGTCCGGTGAGCATGGCGTCTGCCGGGGCGTTGGCGCGCAATTGGCCGGTCAACAGGAAGTAGCCGAAACCGACCGCCATGAAGCCGAGGAAGATCAGCCCGATCAGCGCATTGAACCAGGCCATCGCCACCAGACACACCACGGCCAGCACCAATGCAATCAGCGGGATCAGCGGATAGCACGGCGCGCGGAAGGTGCGCTCCAGATTCGGTTCGGATTTGCGCAGTTTGAACAGACTGAGCATGCTCATGATGTACATCACGATCGCCCCGAACACCGCCATGGTGATCATCGCGGCGGTGAGGGTCATGCCGCCGAGGTTGATCAGGCCGTCGCTGTAGATCGCCGCGATGCCGATCACGCCGCCGGCGATGATGGCGCGGTGCGGAGTCTGGAAGCGCGACAGTTTCGCCAGCGAGGCGGGCAGGTAACCGGCGCGTGCGAGGGCGAAGAATTGCCGCGAGTAGCCAAGAATGATCCCGTGGAAACTCGCCACCAGCCCGAACAGACCGATCCAGACCAGCATGTGCAGCCAGCCGGAGTTGTCACCGACCACGGTTTTCATTGCCTGAGGCAGCGGGTCGTTGATGTTCGACAGGGTGCGCCAGTCACCGACGCCACCGGCGAAGAACATCACGCCCATGGCCAGCAACACCAAGGTCAGAATGCCGCTGATGTAGGCCTTGGGAATCGTGCGTTTCGGGTCCTTGGCTTCTTCGGCGGCCATGGCGGCGCCTTCGATGGCGAGGAAAAACCAGATCGCAAACGGAATCGCCGCGAACATCCCGGCGATCGCCGGAGCACCAAAGACGTCCGAACCGGCCCAGCCGTTGAGGGCGAAGTTGCTGAAGCTGAAGGCCGGGGCGACGACGCCCATGAACACCAGCAATTCGGCAACGGCCAGGATGCAGACGATCAACTCGAACGTTGCGGCCAGTTTCACGCCAAGAATGTTCAGACCCATGAACACGATGTAAGCGCCGACCGCCGCATGTTTCGGGTCGAGGGCCGGAAACTGCACGTTCAGATACGCACCAATCGCCAAGGCAATCGCCGGCGGGGCGAAGACGAATTCGATCAGTGTCGCCAGTCCGGCAATCAATCCACCTTTTTCACCGAAAGCCCGGCGACTGTAGGCAAACGGCCCGCCCGCGTGGGGGATCGCCGTGGTCAGTTCGGTAAAGCTGAAAATGAAGCAGGTGTACATGGTCGCGACCATGAACGAGGTCACCAGGAAACCCAGGGTTCCCGCGACGCCCCAGCCGTAACTCCAGCCGAAGTACTCCCCGGAAATCACCAGCCCCACCGCGATGCCCCACAGGTGCAAGGTGCCCAGCGTGGGTTTGAGTTGTGTGTTCATGTGTTTGCTCCCTGAACGGTTTGGAAAGCTCGGGGAAGGGCGTGTGCAGTGGGCGTGCCATTTTGTATTGGCGGGTCGTAAAGAGCTGAAAGCTGTCGTATCGGGGATGTTCGCGGCTTGATGGCTGCATTGTTGTGCGCCAGTTGGGTGCGATGTTGTCAGTGCTGCCGTCTTCGCGGGCAAGCCCGCTCCCACAGGTGTCAGCGGTGCCTGGACGCGCGCATTTCAAATTGTGGGAGCGAGCCTGCTCGCGAAGAGGCCCGTCCACACGACGCAAAACTCACCTGTAACGCCCGCGTAAACCCACTCTTTACGCTTTCTTTATGCCCCGCGCGCACCCTCGCTCTCGTTCCTTTACAGCCTCCTTTTCGACAATGCCTCCACACGCGGCAATACGCCGTAACACGGAGATCTTCCATGAGCGTTCTGGACGGGGTGTCACTGCTATTGGCAGTGGGGCTGTTCATTTATCTGTTGGTTGCGCTGTTGCGCGCGGATCGGACTTAGGAGCGGCTATGCACAGTTATGACTATTGGCTGATCCTCGCTTTCTTCGCGGTGGTCTTGCTGCCGGCGCCGTTCCTCGGGCGCTTCTACTACAAGGTGATGGAGGGCCAGAGCACCTGGCTGACGCCGATTCTCGGCCCGGTGGAGCGCGGCTGTTACCGCATCGCCGGGGTCAATCCGCAGGACGAACAGAGCTGGCAGAAGTACACGCTGGCGCTGCTGGCATTCAACCTCGCCGGTTTTCTGCTGCTGTTCGCGATCCTGCTGTTTCAGGATCACCTGCCGCTGAACCCGCAAAACCTGCCGGGTCAGGAGTGGACCCTCGCGTTCAACACCGCCGTCAGTTTCATGACCAACACCAACTGGCAGGCCTACAGCGGCGAAGCGTCGCTCAGCTACCTGAGCCAGATGGTCGGCCTCACCGTACAGAACTTTGTCAGCGCCGCCACCGGCCTCGCCGTGCTGGTTGCCCTGTGCCGTGGCATCGGGCGCAAGTCCACCAAGACTCTCGGCAACTTCTGGGTCGACATGACCCGCGCCACCCTCTACGGCCTGCTGCCGCTGTGTCTGCTGCTGGCGCTGTACCTGGTGTGGCAGGGCGTGCCGCAGACCTTCGCGCAATATGTGAATGCAGTGACGATGCAGGGTGTTGATCAAGTGATCCCGCTCGGCCCGGCCGCCAGCCAGATTGCGATCAAGCAACTGGGCACCAACGGTGGCGGCTTCTTCGGCGTCAACTCGGCGCATCCGTTCGAGAACCCGACTGCCTGGAGCAACCTGTTCGAAGTAGCGTCGATCATTCTGATCCCGGTAGCGCTGGTGTTCACCTTCGGCCACTACGTGAAGGATCTGCGTCAGAGCCGCGCCATCATCGGCTGCATGCTCGCGCTGTTCATCATCGGCGGCGCCACTTCGCTGTGGGCCGAGTATCAACCGAACCCTGCCTTGAACAACGTCGCCGTTGAACAGACCGCGCCGCTGGAAGGCAAGGAAGCGCGCTTCGGCACCACTGCCACTGTTCTTTGGTCGGTGACCACCACCGCAGCGTCGAACGGTTCGGTCAACGGTATGCATGACAGCCTCAACCCGCTCAGCGGCATGGTTGCGCTGGTCAACATGATGGTCGGCGAAGTGATCTTCGGCGGTGTCGGCGCGGGGCTCTACGGCATGTTGCTGAACGTGCTGATCGCGGTGTTCCTTGCCGGTCTGATGATCGGCCGCACCCCGGAATACCTCGGCAAGAAACTCCAGGCCCGTGAAGTGCAGCTGCTGGTCGTCACCCTGCTGGTGATGCCGGTCGGCGTGCTGGTGCTGGGCGCGATCGCTGCGAGCCTGCCCGGCCCCGTGGCGGCGGTGAGCAACCCCGGCCCGCACGGTTTCAGTCAGTTGCTCTACGCCTACACCTCGGCCAGTGCGAACAACGGTTCGGCGTTCGGCGGCTTCGGCGCCAACACCGCGTTCCACAACCTGATGCTCGGCCTTGGCATGTTGATCGGTCGCTTCGGTTACATCCTCCCGGTACTGGCCCTGGCCGGCAGCCTGGCGATGAAGAAAACCGCACCGATTGGTCAGAACAGCTTCCCGACCCACGGCCCGCTGTTCGTGACCCTGTTGACCGTGACCATTTTGCTGGTGGGCGGCCTGACCTTCTTGCCGACCCTGGCGCTCGGCCCGATTGCCGAACACCTGAGCATGGGCTTCTAAGGAATCCATCATGAATATGCATGTTCCAGCTTCAAAACCAGCGGCAGCTGCCAAGTCGGCTGAAGCTCCGAAAACCGCGATCAGCGCCCTGTGGCGCCCGGCGCTGGTGCAAGCGTTCGTCAAGCTCGACCCGCGTCAGTTGCAGCGCTCGCCAGTGATGCTGGTGGTCGAACTGACAGCGATCCTGACCACCGTGCTGTGCTTCATTCCCGACAGCAGCGTGCCGACCTTCGTTGCTGCGCAAATCGCCCTGTGGCTGTGGTTCACCGTGCTGTTCGCCAACTTCGCCGAAGCGCTGGCCGAAGGTCGCGGCAAGGCCCGCGCCGACAGCCTCAAGGCCGGCAGCGAAGGCCTCAGCGCCCGACGCAAACTGGCCAACGGCAGCTTCCAGGTCGTACCGGCCAGCAGCCTGCGCAAGGGCGATGTGGTGCGCGTTGAAGCCGGCGAAATGATCCCCGGTGACGGCGAGGTCATCGAAGGCATCGCGGCGGTCAACGAAGCGGCGATTACCGGTGAATCGGCGCCGGTGATTCGTGAGTCCGGCGGCGACCGTTCCGCCGTTACCGGCAACACCCGGCTGGTGTCCGACTGGCTGTTGGTGAAGATCACCGCCAATCCTGGTGAATCGACCCTCGACCGCATGATCGCGCTGGTCGAAGGCGCCAAACGCCAGAAGACCCCGAACGAAGTGGCACTGGACATCCTGCTGATCGGCCTGACCCTGATCTTCCTGCTGGTGGTCGTGACCCTGCAACCGTTCGCCCACTTCGCCAACGGCAGCCTGCCGCTGGTGTTCCTGGTGGCGTTATTGGTCACGCTGATTCCGACCACCATCGGCGGTCTGCTGTCGGCGATCGGTATCGCCGGGATGGATCGTCTGGTGCGCCTGAACGTGATCGCCAAGTCCGGTCGCGCGGTGGAAGCGGCGGGTGACGTGCACGTGTTGCTGCTGGACAAGACCGGCACCATCACCTTCGGTAACCGTCGTTGCAGCGCGGTATATGCCGCGCCGGGTGTGAACGCCCGTGAGCTGGCCGAAGGCGCGCTGTTCGCCTCGCTGGCCGACGAAACCGCTGAAGGCAAGTCCATCGTCGAGTACCTGCGCGGCTCCAATCCGCAGCCGGAACCTTCGCCGGAAACCCTGACTGCCGTGCCGTTCAGTGCGGAAACCCGTTTGTCCGGTGTCGACTACCAGGGCCGTGTGTTCCGCAAGGGCGCGGTGGATTCGCTGCTGGCGTTCCTTGGTCAGCAACGCAAGGATCTGGCCCCGGCGCTGTCCCGGGAAATCGACAAGATCGCCCAGAGCGGCGGCACCCCGTTGCTGGTCTGCGCCGACGGCAAACTGCTTGGTGCGATCCACCTCAAAGACGTGGTCAAGCCGGGCATCCGCGAGCGCTTCGCCGAGCTGCGCAAACTGGGGATTCGCACGGTGATGGTGACTGGCGACAACCCGCTGACCGCTGCCGCGATTGCCGCTGAAGCGGGCGTCGACGATGTATTGGCCGAAGCCACACCGGAGAAAAAACTGGCGCGTATCCGTCACGAGCAGAACGACGGTCGTCTGGTCGCGATGTGCGGCGACGGCGCCAACGATGCTCCGGCGCTGGCCCAGGCTGACGTCGGCATGGCGATGAACGACGGCACACAAGCCGCGCGTGAGGCGGCCAACATGGTCGACCTCGACAGCGACCCGACCAAGTTGCTGGACGTGGTGCAGATCGGCAAGGAATTGCTGGTGACTCGCGGTGCGCTGACGACCTTTTCCATCGCCAACGACGTGGCCAAGTACTTTGCGATCCTGCCGGCACTGTTTGCTGCGATCTACCCGCAACTGGGTGTGCTGAACATCATGCAGTTGAGCAGCCCGCAGAGCGCGATCCTGTCAGCCATCGTGTTCAACGCTTTGATCATCGTGGTGCTGATTCCGTTGGCCCTGCGTGGTGTGCGGGTGCAGGCGGCGAGCGCGGCGGCGCTGCTGCGTCGCAATCTGCTGATCTATGGCCTGGGCGGGATTCTGGTGCCGTTCGTGGGGATCAAGGCGATCGACATGCTGTTGACGGCGTTGCATCTGGTTTGAACCTGAACAGCGGTGTGCCGGGCACACCGCTTCAAGCATGAATTCGAGGATTTTGAAATGTCCACAATGTTACGTCCGGCCCTGAGCTTGCTGGTGCTGATGACCTTGGTCACCGGCGTTGCCTATCCGCTGGTAGTCACGGGCGTCGCGCAAGTTGCCTTCCCCGAGCAGGCCAACGGCAGTCTGGTGCGCGACGCCGAAGGCAAGGTGCGTGGCTCGTCGCTGATCGCTCAGGATTTTGTCGGCGATGCCTGGTTCCATCCGCGTCCATCGGCCGGTGCCTTTGCCACCGTGTCGAGCAGCGCGAGCAACCTGTCGCCAAGCAATCCGGCGCTGGCCACTCGGGTGATCGATGACGCCAACAAGCTACAGGTGCCCGGCCAGGGCCCGGTGCCGCTGGCGCTGTTGACCACCTCCGGCAGTGGCCTCGATCCACACTTGCCACCGGCGGCGATTGCCTATCAACTGGCGCGTGTTGCGGCAGCGCGCAATCTGCCGGTGGCGACCTTGCAGCAATTGCTCGACGCGCACATCGAACAGCCGCTGGTGGGCCCGCCGGTGGTGAATGTGCTGGCGTTGAACATGGCGCTGGAAAAGCTGTGAATCGCGATGACATCAGGAAGAGAGAGCTTCAAGCATGAGTGACTCCGGCCGCGCCGACGCGCTGTTAGCAGAACTGCCCCGCGACGGACGCGGCCGGCTCAAGGTTTTTCTCGGCGCAGCGCCAGGCGTGGGCAAGACCTACGCGATGCTGCAGGCCGCCCACAGCCAGCTGCGCCAAGGCGTGAAAGTCATCGCCGGGGTGGTCGAAACCCACGGCCGCGCCGAAACCGAAGCGCTGCTCGGCGGCCTGCCGCAACTGCCGCTGGTGCGCTCGGAATACCGTGGCGTGACGCTCGAAGAAATGGACCTCGACGGCCTGCTCGCCGCCAGGCCGAAACTGGTGCTGGTCGACGAACTCGCCCACAGCAACGCCCCCGGCAGCCGTCACGCGAAACGCTGGCAGGACATTCAGGAGCTGCTCGCCGCCGGCATTGACGTCTACACCACGGTCAACGTCCAGCACCTGGAAAGTCTCAACGATCAGGTGCGCGGCATTACCGGCGTGCAGGTGCGCGAAACCCTGCCGGACTGGGTACTGCAAGAAGCCTACGAACTGCTGCTGATCGACCTGCCACCCCGGGAACTGCTTGAGCGCTTGCGCGAAGGCAAGGTCTACGTGCCGGAACAGGCGCGGGCGGCGATCGATGCATTTTTCACCCAGACCAACCTCACGGCGCTGCGCGAACTGGCGATGCAGACCGCTGCCGCGCAGGTCGATAACGATCTCGCTCAGGGCTATCGCCAGCTCGGTCAGGCGGCGCCAGCGGTGCGCGGGCGCTTGCTGGTTGGGGTCGACGGCGATGCCCAGGCCGAACGGCTGGTGCGCCATGCCAGCCGGGTCGCCCAGCGTCGGCATTTGCCGTGGAGTCTGGTGCACGTCGACAACGGCAGCGTGCGCGACGAGCAATCGCGCCTGCGCCTGCAAAGCGCCCAGCAACTGGCCGAACGCCTCGGCGGCGAAGTGGTGCTGCTGCGGGCCGGTGAGGTGGCGAAAACCCTGATCCAGCATGCCGCTGAACGGCGGGCAAGTCTGGTGCTGGTCGGCCAGTCGCGACCGCGCCTGCGCAGGCGTCTGTTCGGTGGTGGGCTGGCGGCGCGCTTGCTGCGTCAGGCCCACGGTCTGGAAATCAACGTGCTGGACAGCGATCAGCAACAGCATCAACCGCGCCCGCGTTCAGCACCGACGCTGGTGTGGTTCGACTATGCGCTGGCGCTGGTCGCCACGGTATTGGCCAGTGCGCTGGCGTGGGCGGTGTCCAGCGTGCTGCCGCTGCCGAACATCTCGCTGGTGTTTCTGGCGGCGGTGTTGCTGGTGGCGGTGCGCAGCAGTCTCGGCCCGGCGCTGGCCTGTGCGGCGCTGTCGTTTCTGACCTATGACTTTCTGTTCATCCCGCCGAATTTCTCCTTCAGCATCCAGCGCGAAGAAGACGTGCTGACCTTGCTGTTCTTCTTGTTGATGGCGGCGCTCACCGGCAACCTCGCGGCCCGCCAGCGCCGGCAATTGCAGGCGTTGCGCGACACCCAGGAAGAGACCACCGAATTGCTCGACCTGTCGCGCAAACTCACTGCCGCCACTGACCGTCAGGCCGTGGTCAGCGCCGCCGCGCAGCACCTCAATGGCTGGAGCGATCTGCAACTGTGTCTGCTCAATCGCGACGGGCAGGGCGGCTGGAAAGTCGAAACCGGCGGCCCGCTGCAATTCACTGAATCCGAGCGCGCCGCCGCCGACTGGGCCTGGCAACACGATCAACCGGCAGGCATGGGCACCGGCACGTTGCCGTTCGGGCGCTGGTGGTGGTGGCCGCTGTCGGTGGAAGACGGGCCGCTGGCGCTGCTCGGTGTCTGTGCCAAAGAGGGCCAGACCTTGAGCGGGCAACGCCGTCGTTTGCTGACCGCGTTGAGTCAGCCGCTGGCTCAAGCATTGGCCCGGGCGCAACTCGCCGATGACCTGGAAGCCGCGCGCCTGCACGGCGAAACCGAACAACTGCGCAGCGCCTTGCTGGCCTCGGTGTCCCACGATCTGCGCACGCCGCTGACCTCGATGCGCGGCAGCATCGACAGCCTGCTGGCTCTCGGCGAAGCGATCCCGCTGGAGGATCGCCGCGAGTTGCTCGAAGGCACCCGCGATGAAGCCGAACGTCTCGACCGCTACATCCAGAACCTGCTGGACATGACCCGTCTCGGCCACGGCGCCCTGAAGCTGGCGCGGGACTGGGTGTCGCCGGCGGACATCGTTGGCAGTGCGCTCAATCGTCTGCGGGCGGTGTTGTCGTCGTTGCAGGTCGCGATTGACGTTCCGGCCGAATTGCCGCTGCTGTTCGTGCATGCCGCGCTGATCGAGCAGGCGCTGGTGAACGTGCTGGAAAACGCCGCCCGCTTCTCGCCATCCCACGGCCGTCTGCAATTGCGCGCCGGGGCGGATGACAGCGAAGTGTTTTTCTCGGTCAGCGATGAAGGGCCGGGGATTCCGGTCGATGAGCGAGCGAAGATTTTCGACATGTTCTACACCGCCGCCCGAGGGGATCGGGGCGGGCAGGGCACCGGCCTGGGGTTGGCGATCTGTCAGGGCATGGTCGGCGCCCATGGCGGGCGGATCAGTGTCGGCGACGGCATCGACGGGCGCGGCACCTGCATCACCTTGCACCTGCCGTTGCAGACGCAACCGGGGATGGACGGTGAAGCCTGATCCGCGCTGCGCTACTCTCTTGCCACTCTTTTGTGTTGATGTGAATTCATGAGCCAGACCGCGACCATTTTGGTCATTGATGACGAACCGCAGATCCGCAAGTTCCTGCGCATCAGCCTCGCTTCCCAGGGCTACAAAGTGCTGGAGGCCGGCACCGGCGCCGAGGGCCTGGCCCAGGCGGCGCTGAACAAACCGGACCTGCTGGTGCTCGACCTCGGCCTGCCGGACATGGACGGCCAGCAGGTACTGCGCGAGTTTCGCGAATGGGCCACGGCGCCGGTGCTGGTGCTGTCCGTGCGCGCCAGCGAAGGGCAGAAAGTCCAGGCGCTGGATGGCGGCGCCAATGACTACGTGACCAAGCCGTTCGGCATTCAGGAATTTCTCGCCCGGGTGCGCGCGTTGTTGCGTCAGGCACCGGCGGGGGAAGCGCAGCAGGCCGCGTTGAATTTCGGCCCGCTGACCGTGGATCTGGCGTATCGGCGGGTGCTGCTCGACGGTGTCGAAGTCGGCCTGACTCGCAAGGAGTACGCGGTGCTGGCGCAACTGGCGCGGCATCCGGGGCGTGTGATCACCCAGCAGCAATTGCTCAAAGACATCTGGGGCCCGACTCACACCGAGGACAGCCACTACCTGCGGATCGTGGTCGGGCATCTGCGGCAGAAGCTGGCAGACGATCCGACCCGGCCCCGGTTTATCGTGACCGAGGCGGGTGTGGGGTATCGGTTGTTGGATAATCAGGTTCCATCGACAATCGAAATATCCGATGGGATCTGAGTGCTCTTTACCGGGTTACCGTTCATCGTGACTGTCAGTTCTGTCAGGTGCGATGCGTGAGTTGCCAGCTGTAAGTTCTCTATCGAATGATCAGGGCCATTGGTTCGGTTATTCGTTCGATCAACCTGGCGGGCCTATCGCATCGGAGTGCTTATGGACACTGATAAAAGATTTGAAATGGACGAATCGGATGTCTCGATATTGGGGACAGTTCACTGGTTGCAGGCGCATTCCGATTTGATGCCGGAAGCTTCTGCCTATACGTGTTATCAGCGACAGCCTAAGGGTGGCGAAAAACCGTACACGTACGATGTGAGCAATACCCGACGTGCTAAAGTCGACGGTTACGGCCTTGTCGTTGCGTTGAGTGCAGGTCGGGACCCGATTACTGTGACAGTTACCGAAGCAGGAGGTCAGTCGAAAAGCTACCGCTTGTTTATCCCCAACGGACATGCCTTCTTTGCCTTCGGTTCGGGCCGATTGGGCTCCTTGATTCAGGACGCGAACCGGGAACAAGTCAGGTTGGCCACTCTTGAAGATTTAAGGGTTCTGCATCAGCGTTTTGGTCGTGTGTGGCCATTGGGGGCCGGACAGTTCTGGTCGACGACGGGCTCGGCGGAGAAGCCCGAGCCTCCACCTCCACCGCCATACGAGACCGGAGTCAATTACTACACCAAGGACATGGAGAGCGGGGGTGAGCAGACCAACGACAGCGGGCATGTGTTCACCGCTTTGGGTAGGAACCTGTAGAGACTCGCCTGCGAGGACCGCAGTTGGCTTCGGGAGCTGACACCCGCTCCCGGAGCCGACTCATGCCCTTCACGCTCCTCAGTTCTGCTCGCTCTCGTAGCGATCCAGCGTATCCCTGGCAATCTCGCGACCCAGCGCAATCAGCTCCGGCGCCTTGTAGAACTCGAAGAACCGGCACACCCGCTTCGGCACGTTGATCAGGATGTCCGGCGGATACCCGGCGATCTTGTACTGCGCCAGAGAGGTCTGCATCACCTCGAAACTCTGGTTGATCAGATCAAGCAATGAAGCCGGCCCGACGTTATCGACGATGAATGATCCGGTGGCGGATTTCGGTGCGCCGTCGCGCTCTGGCGCGGCGGCCGGTTGCTGGGCTTCCGGTTCGGCGCCTTCGACCCATGGATTGATCTCCGCCGCTTCGGCACGCAGCGCTTCCTGTTCCAGCATCAGCAGTTGCTCGGCCTGTTTGCGGCGAAACGGCATCTTTGAACCCAGCGAAGTGATCAGGCTGTCGAAGCGCGTACGGAACGCGGCAGGACGCTGGATCACCGGCAGTTTGTAATGGCGCTGGTTGGTCGAGTTGAGATTGACCGCGATGATCAGATCGCAATGGCTCGACACCACCGGCACGATCGGCAACGGGTTGAGAATGCCGCCGTCCACCAGCATCCGGTTGCCCTGCATCACCGGGGTGAACAGGCTGGGAATCGCCGCCGAAGCTCGCATGGCCTGATGCAGGCAGCCTTCCTGGAACCAGATTTCCTGTTGGTTGGTGAGGTCGGCGGCTACGGCGGTGTAGGGAATGCGCAGGTCTTCGATGTTGATCTCGCCGACGATCTTGCGGATCTGGCCGAAGACTTTTTCGCCACGGATCGCACCGAGGCGGAAGCTGACGTCCACCAGACGCAGCACGTCGAGATAATCCAGGCTTTCGATCCAGTTGCGGTACTCGTCGAGCTTGCCGGCGGCGTAGATTCCGCCGACCACGGCCCCCATTGAACAGCCGGCAATACAACTGATGTCATAGCCCCGTCGTTCGATCTCTTCAATGACCCCGATATGGGCATAGCCCCGGGCGCCACCGGAGCCCAGCACCAGTGCGACACGCTTTTTCATCCAACTTCCTCCCGACAAGGTTGCACAATGCACCCATCGAGGGCCGGGCTTCAATCGGCGGGGTCGCTCGGGGCGGCGATGGCGTCGTTTTTTCGATACTTCATGACCCGTCGGCGTTATCTTTTGCAGTGCGGCGCAATGGCGGGGCCCAAGGCACTTTTTCGCTGGCGCACCGTCTTACCTGCACGACTGTTGACCTATCTCTGAGGTGTG
Source organism: Pseudomonas sp. B7 (assembly GCF_016735645.1). Lineage (NCBI taxonomy): Bacteria > Pseudomonadati > Pseudomonadota > Gammaproteobacteria > Pseudomonadales > Pseudomonadaceae > Pseudomonas > Pseudomonas sp. B7. Next base: position 128,813 of record NZ_JAERRE010000001.1, on the reverse strand, counting down.
AGTGATGAAAGCCTGGATCTGTGTGCCGTTGATTGCTTTGGCATTGGCCGGTTGCGCCGGCAAGACCGCTTATCGCGACAGCTGTGGCAGCCAGCTCGACGCGGCGTGGCATGAACTGGATCTGGCCAAGGCCGAGGGTTTCGCCGGCACGGTCAGTTACTCCAAGGCGTTGTCGTTGCTGACAGCCGCCAAGACCCAGCAGCAATTCGAGGGATTCGAAGGTTGCACCAGGAAAGCCGAAAAAGCGCGTTTCTACATTCGCGAATCCCGCGCCGGACGCTAAGCTGCTGACGTGGCGCAAGGCACCTCGTTTGCGCAAGTGCACACTCGTGCAAAGCCATTGAATTCAGGAGCAAGCGATGTCTGCGTGGGTTGATCGGCTGGTGGCTCATGTCCTGAGCCTGGAAGTGCGGCTGCTGGCCTGTCAGGCGCGTCTGTCCGCGCGGACCGACCCAGAAGCGTTGCACGATCTGCGCACCACCGTACGGCGTTTGCGCAGTCTGTTGCGACCGTTGCGCGGCTTGCCAGGTGTCGAACAGTTGGAAAGCGCGGCGGCCAGCGTCGGACAACTGACCACGCCGTGGCGCGACCGCGAGGTGCTGGCGGCGTGGTTGATCAAGCATGATCAGCCCGAAGCCGCGCAGCGCCGCATGGTGCAGATGGCCGAGGCGTACCCGACGCTGGCGGCCAGTGCCGAAGTGGCGTCGCTGCTGATGATCCTCGATGCCTTTCCGCGTTTTCTGCGCGCGTCCCAGCGCCAGGGACTACTCAAGCGCCTGGACAAACGCATCGAGAAACGTCTGGGCAAACAATGGAAAAACCTCGACGTGGCGCTGCACGACCCGGCCCACGACCGCCATCGCCTGCGTCTGCTGATCAAGCGCGTGCGTTACGGCATCGAGGCCTACCCGGAACTGGATCGTTTGCCGGAAGCCGCATTACCCCGATTGAAATCCGCACAAGGCGCTCTCGGTGACTGGCACGATTGCTGGCAGTGGCTGGCCCGCGCTGAACTGGAGCCGGATCTGCAACCCTGCGTCGCCACGTGGCAGGCGACCGTGGCCAAGGCCGAAATCAAGGCCGACCGGGTGCTGGAAAAACTCAGCGCGACCTGCTTCAAGTCCTGAAACCCGCTGGCGCGCGGCAGCGCTGTCTTATCTGTCAGTCTCTTTGACCGGAATGGACGCTGCGCCGCTCTGCCGCGCTGGTTAAGATCCGCTCATTCCCTTTTTCGTGTCCGAGGTTTCCATGCGCTTTTGCGATCTGATCGATGCTGTCCGTCGTCAACCGGAGGTCACGATTCCGGCGGAGTGGGGCCAGGGCCGGGCCAGTTTTGGCGGGCTGGTGGCCGCGCTGCAATTTGAAGTGATGCGCACCAAGGTTCCGACCGATCGGCCGGTACGTTCGCTGGCGATCACCTTCGTCGGCCCGGTCGAGCCCGAAGTGCCGGTGAGTTTTGAAGTCGAGGTACTACGCGAAGGCAAAGCGGTCAGCCAGGTGCTGGGGCGTGCTGTGCAGAACGGTCAGGTGGTGACGATGGTGCAAGGCAGCTTCGGGGCTTCGCGGCCATCGGAAGTGGCGGTTGAAGCCTATCCCGCGCCGGAAATGAAGCACTGGGACGATTGCCAGGAACTGCCGTACATCAAAGGCGTAACCCCCGAGTTCATGCGTCATCTGGCGATGCGCTGGAGCGTTGGCGGGATGCCGTTCACCGGCAATCAATCGCGGCTGATGGGTGGCTGGGTGCGTTTGCGGGGTGATGTGAAGGAAGAGTCGGTCAACGAAGCGCACCTGCTGGCGCTGGTCGATGCCTGGCCACCAGCGCTGTTGCCGTACCTGAAGAAACCGGCACCGGGCAGTACGCTGACCTGGACCATCGAATTCGTTCAGCCGTTACGCGATTTGAGTACGCTGGATTTTTGCCAATACCTGGCGGACATCGAGTATGCCGCCGACGGTTACGGCCACGTCGCCGCCAAGCTGTGGAGTGCGAAGGGTGAACTAATTGCCATGAGTCGGCAGACGGTGACGATCTTCGCCTGACTCAATGCCGGCGATGGCGTTCACGCCAAGCGCGAAACCAGCCGCCACTGAGGAAGAACCGCGGAAACGTCAGGAACTGCTCGACCAGCAGACGCGAGACGGCGTCCTTGCGATCACTGAACGGCTCGGAGGCTTGCGCCTCCAGGCTGTGGCCGTGACGCTGCAGACCCAGCGCCGCGATGATGCCGATCACGCCGATCGCCACGCTGGCCAGACTCAGGCTGAACACGCCCGAGACGATCAACAGAAACGCGACGATGAACAGCGGCACGGCAATCAGGTGCAGCACCAGATTGGTCGGGTGCTGATGGTTGTTCGGGTACGCGCGCCATTGCCACGCGGGAAGGTTGGGGTGACGTTTGCCCATGTTGCTGCTCCTCGATCCATGTTCAGTACATGGTTGAAGAATAGGCCCGGGCAGCGAGGGCGGCGAATCAAGGTTGGCTATTGAAGTGATAGGGACAATGGCCAATCTCGATGTTGCCCCCTAGAGCTTCAACTGACCGATCGCCTTGTTCAGCTCCCCGGCTAGCGTCGCCAGTTCATTGCTCGTGGTCGCCGAATCCACGGTCTGTTGCACAGTGTTTTCGGTCACGTCGCGAATGCTCACCACCGCGCGGTTCATCTCTTCGGCCACCTGACTTTGCTGTTCCGCCGCCACCGCAATTTGCGTGTTGCTCTCGCGCATTTGCGCTACCGCTCCGGTGATTTCCGCCAGCGCTTCACCGGCCTCCTGCGCCTGCTGCACGCAGTCGTCGGCCTTGTACGAACTCTCCTGCATGAAGTCCACCGCATCACGGGTGCCAGCCTGCAACGCCGAGACCATGGTGGTGATTTCATCGGTGGAGGTCTGCACACGTTTGGCGAGGTTGCGTACCTCGTCGGCGACTACCGCGAACCCGCGACCCATTTCCCCGGCACGCGCCGCTTCGATCGCGGCGTTGAGTGCCAGCAAATTGGTCTGTTCGGCGATGCTGTGGATCACGCTGACCACACCGTTGATCTTCTGGCTGTCCTCGGCCAGACGCTGGATCATCTCGGCAGTCTGCTGCACGCCGCTGGACAGGCCGGCAATCGACGTCTGCACCCGGCTCACCACTTGCTGGCCGCTGCCGGCCAGGCCGTCGGCGGTCTGCGACAGATCGCGAGTGGCGCCGGCGTGCTGGGCGATGTGGTAGACAGTCGCGGTCATTTCGTTGATCGCCGTGGCGGCCTGATCGGTTTCACTCTGCTGGCCAAGCATGCCGTGACGCACCTCGTTCATGCTCGACGCCAGTCGCGCAGCGCCGACGTCGAGTTGCCGCGCGGTGTTGGCCACGGTGGTCACCACTCGCTGATAACCGGCCTGCATCGCATTGAACGCGTTGGCCATTTGCCCGACTTCGTCCTTGCAGGCCAGCGGCACCCGGGCGGCGAGGTCGCCGGTTTTCTCCACGTGCAGCATCACGTCCTTGAGCGTATTGAGCTGGCTGAGCAGAAAGCGGATCAGTAGCTGCGAGGCACCGAGCATCGCCAGCATCAGGATGAACACCGCCACCGCGTAGTTGGCGAAGCGCTCGCTGAACACCTGGCTGAGGCTGGGGGCGTAGGCGATCACGGCGACCTGCTGGCCATCGGCACGGCTGAAGACTTCGGCGCCGAGCAGCGGATTTTCGCCGAACAACGGCAAATGACTGATCTCGATCCAGCCGCTGCTGTCGGTTATCTCCAGCAGCGGTTGATCGTTGAGGCGCGGCGCTTCACCGCGTTTAAACGTCAGTACCTGATCGGATTTGGGCAGCGCCTGCCCGACCGGCCAGGCCTTGAGCAATTGCGCCTGGGCCTGGGCCGAGGTTTGCGCGGCGTGGCTGCGGGCCTGTTGTTCGAGCTGCACGGCGTACAGCACCAGCAACAGGGTGGTGACAAAGGCGACCGCGTTGACCGCCCAGAATTTGTATTTCAGCGAGATATTGCTAAGCCAGGCACCCATGGAGGTCTTCTCTGATAGCGGAAACAGTTTTGGCAAGGTGCCATTATTGTGCCGCTACCCAGGCGTCCGGTTCTTGATATGCATCAACAACCGATGCATCTGCCTCTTTCAGGGCAGGATAGGTAAACCGTAGAACGCCCGTGCGCACGCGGTTGTGTGGGCGGCCAGGTCTGCTTCGGTTTCGCCTCGATGCAACGCGACTTCACGCAACACTTCGGTCAGGTAGGCTGGCTCGTTGCGCCCGTTTTTCGGCTTTGGCCGCAGTGTGCGCGGCAGCAGATATGGCGCATCGCTTTCAAGCATCAGGCGACCGCGCTTGATCTCCTTCACCAGCGGATGCAAATGGGTGCCGCGACGCTCGTCGCAGATCCAGCCGGTGATGCCGATGTGCAGGTCCAGGTCGAGGTAACTGAACAGCGCTTTCTGTTCGCCGGTAAAGCAATGCACCACGGCGGCCGGCAACTGATCGCGGAAGTCACGGAGGATTTCCAGCAGGCGCTGGCTTGCATCACGTTCATGCAGGAACACCGGCAGTTGCAGTTCGGCAGCCAGCGCCAGATGCTCTTCGAGGACTTTTTCCTGCTGCGGGCGCGGCGAGAAATCGCGGTTGAAATCCAGTCCGCATTCACCCACCGCCACCACGTTCGACTCCTGCAGCAGGCTGCGCAGACGCCGCGCGCTGTCGGCGTTCCAGTCACTGGCCGAATGCGGGTGAATGCCGGCGGTAGCAAACAGTCGCTGACCGTCCGGATCCAGTTGCTGGCACAGCTCCAGCGCCTGTTCGCTGCCCTCGACGCTGGTGCCGGTCAGCACCAGTTGGCAGACCCCGGCAGCGTAGGCGCGGTCGAGCACGGTCTGGTGTTTGTCGGCGAAACTGGGGTTGGTCAGGTTGACGCCGATATCGATGAGTTGCATGGTGCTACCTCGGGCCGAAGGCCGGAAAGCATATCAGAGCTGTAGATTTATAAGAAAAGCCAAGAACTACAACGGCTTATGGCTGTCTGTTGAGGCCGCGAGGCAGGCTGGGCTGGCAGAGTTGCCATCACTGTGCCAGTCTCTCGCACTTTATCAGCGCTCCAGGCGCTCTGTTTTCGTCGGTGTTTTGCGACCGCTCAGCGGTGCAAACGCCTCATATTCTTTCCGGAGAGTGGATGGTTCGTCCCTCGGTTTTGCTCCTGCTGTGTGGTTCGCTGCTGCTGCCGATGACGGCGGTCGCGCGGCTGCCCGGACCGCTGCAAGCCGTGCCGGCCGCCAAGGTCCGCGACCTGACCGAGATCCGCAGCAGCCGCGTGTTGCGGGTGCTGGTCAACCAGAGCCGCAACAGCTCCGGCGAAGTCCAGGGCCAGGCCATCGGCATCGAATACCACCGTCTGCGCGCCTTCGAGCAATACCTCAATGGCCACGCTCGCGACGGCCAGGAAATCACCCTCAAGATCATCCCCAAAGCCAAGGATCAATTGCTCGGTGCGTTGCAGCGCGGCGAAGGCGATCTTGTGGCGCCGGGCGAACTGCTCGAGCTGCAACCGGGCCACGCGGTCGCCAGCAGCGAGCCGATTGCCAGCAACGTGCCGCTGGTGCTGGTCGGCATCAAGGGTGAAAAACGCTACACCAAGGTCGAGCAACTGGCCGGCAAAACCCTGGCGCTGCCCACCGGCAGTGCGGCGGGGGAGGCGGTCAGTCAGCTCAACCAGAAGCTGGCGCTGCACAAACTGGCGCCGATCAGGATCGAATGGGTCGATCCGACCCTTGCGGTCGAAGACGTGCTGGAGATGGTTCAGGGCGGGATCTTCCACCTGACCATTGTCGAGCAACCGATTGCCGAGCGGTGGGGCAAGATCCTGCCCAAGCTGCGTTTCGACCGTCAGGTGATGATCAGCGAACCGGGCGAGGAATACTGGTTCGTGCGCCGTGATGCGTCGATGTTGCGGGCCAGCATCGACCGCTTCCTGACCGGCTACAAAAAACCATCGAACGAAGATGCGGCGTTCCTGCGGATCTACCGCCGCCTCTATCAAGTGCACTATCCGTTGGCCAAGGCTGACCGTCAGCGTCTGGAAAAACTGCGCCCGACCCTGCAGAAACACGCCGAAGCGCAAAACATGGACTGGCTCAACCTGGCGGCGCTGGCCTTCAAGGAGTCGGCGCTGCAGCCCAACGCGCGCAGCGGCAGCGGGCCGACCGGGCTGATGCAGATCACCCCGTCCGCGGCACAGCGGGTTGGCGTCAACAACATCCAGAATCTCGATGCGAATGTGCAGGCCGGGGCCAAGTACCTGGCGATGATCCGCCGCAAGTTCTTCAACAGTCCGAAACTCAATGAGCGCGAGCGCATGGCGTTCACTCTGGCGGCTTACAACATCGGCCCGGAACGGGTGCAAGGCATGCGTGCCGAGGCGCGGCGTCGCGGCCTGAATCCCAACCAATGGTTCTTTCAGGTCGAGCGCATCGCCATGGAGCAGGTGGGAATGGGCGCCGTCAGCTATGTTAATAGCGTGAACAAGTATTACTTGGCGTTCGACCGGGAGCGGGAGTCGTTGGAGCCCGGGGGGCAGAAAGTTGCCTCACGCAAATGATCAAATAAGTTGATTGTTATGGCGGAATTTTTGCGCTTTTAACATGAAAATAACTGATTAATATAGCGGCCAACCAACAAGCACTTCTGACAACAAGGAAACGCAACATGAGCTCTCTGATCAACAAGGTTCTGTTCACACGCGCCGGCTACGGTCTGACCATTCTGCGCATTGCCGTCGGCGTGATCTTCGCCGCCCACGGTTCGCAGAAACTCTTCGGCCTGTTCGGTGGCTACGGTCTGGCAGGCACCGCGCAATACATGGAAAGCATCGGCCTGACCCCGGGTTACCTGATGGCTACCCTCGCCGGCGGCACCGAGTTCTTCGCCGGTCTGGCGCTGATCATCGGCCTGCTGGTTCGCCCGGCGGCGCTGGGTCTGACCTTCCTGTCGCTGGTGGCGATCTTCACCGTGCATATCAGCAACGGTCTGTTCATGGCCAACAACGGTTACGAGTTCGCTCTGGCCCTGCTCGGCGGCAGCCTCGCGGTGCTGATCGAAGGCGCCGGCAAGCTCTCGGTGGATCGCGCCATCGCTGGTTGACCGCTCTGGCTCAAGCAAAAGGCCCGCATTGTGCGGGCCTTTTTTGTTGCGGCTGATTCTTGACACTGGCCGGTCACGTTCTCTAGGATGCCGCTCATGCGCCGATTTAAACAGCTACTTGCGGGGCGCCAGGTGACTATTCTTCAGTTGCCGTCAGAAGCCGGAACAGGGCTTCGAAATACCGCTAAAGCGCTGGTTCGGTGTTGCCTCTCACCTGCCATGCAGACTTTTGAGGCAGAGACACGACACGATGAATGCACTACGCCCTCCAGCACGTCCCGCGCCGATCACGGCACACATCACCCAGCGCAATCCGAAAATCCTGCTTGGCGGCAAACATCAGCCGACGCTGTTGCGTTATCTCGATGGCTGGCCACGTCGCAGCGGTGGTCCTGCCGCGTTCCTGATCCAGTTCGTTGAAGACGGTGAGTCGCTGGCGCGTTTTGCCGATGACAGTTTCGATCTGGCCGTCATTCAGGCCCCGAGCCGTGAAGAGGCGCCGGAAATGATTCGACAACTGACCCGCGTCGCACGCCAGGGCCTTATCACCCGGCGCTGAGCGTCAGGGATATTCGATCGCCACGATGTAGACGAACTGTTCGCCGGTCGGCGTCTGTACCCGAACTTCTGCATCCAGCGCCTTGCCGATAAGGGCGCGGGCCAGCGGTGAGTCGATGCTGATCAGGCCGAGCTTCAGATCCAGTTCGTCCGGGCCGACGATACGATAGCGCGACTGTTTGCCGTCCTCGTCTTCGATGGTCACCCAGGCACCGAAATAGACCTTGTTCGGATCACTGGGTTTTTCGCTGACCACTTTCAACGCCTCAAGGCGTTTGGTGAGAAAGCGCACACGGCTGTCGATCTCGCGCAGCATTTTCTTGCCGTAGGTGTACTCGGCATTTTCCGAACGATCACCCTGAGCCGCCGCCTCGCTGACCGACTGCGTCACCTGCGGGCGGCGCACGTGCCACAGCTCATGGAATTCGGCGCGCATCCGCGCTTCACCTTCAGGGGTGATCAGCGCAGTGCCGGCGGTGCGGGGAGGACGATAACGGCTCATGGCAACTTCTTTTGATCAAGACGGCTGGAGTCTATCAACCCTCGCGCAACACTGTCAGCGGGCTGGCGTTCAGCGCACGCCGTGTGCCGAATACCCCGGCGCCACCAATCAGCGCCGCGCCGATCAACGGCAACAGCAGCAACCACGGATGGGGATGCCATGGCAGGTCGAAGGCGAAGCGATACAGCACCAGACTCACCACTTCCGAACCGATCGCCGCGAGCAATCCGCTGACCGCGCCGAGCAAACCGAACTCGATGCGTCGCGCCTTGATCAACAACTGCCGCTCGGCACCCAGCGCACGCAACAGTGCGCCCTGGCGAATGCGTTCATCCAGCGTTGCCTGCAAACCGGAAAACAGCACCGCCATCCCCGCCGCCAACACAAACAACAACACATACTCCACCGCCAGGGTGACCTGGGCGAGGATGCTGCGCAGCTGTTCGAGCAAGGCTTCGACCTGCAGAATGGTCACTGCCGGGAATGCTCGCGACAGCTCGACAATCTGCTGATCGTGACCGGGCGCCAGATAGAAGCTGGTCAGGTAAGTCGCCGGCAGATCCTTCAAGGTGCCGGGCTGGAAGATCATGAAGAAGTTCGGCTGGAAGTTGTCCCAGTTGATCTCCCGCAGGCTGGTGACCTTCGCTTCACGATTGACCCCGCCGACGCTGAACACCATGTGATCGCCCAGCTTGAGCTTGAGACTCTCGGCCACCTTGCCTTCAACCGAGACGCCCGGAACGTCGTCCGAAGGTTGCCCGGCCCACCACGAACCGGCGGTGATCTTGTTGCCGGCCGGCAGGTCGGCCGCCCATGTCAGGCTCAGGTCGCGCTGGATGGCGCGGTCGCCGGCCGAATCCTTACTGACGATTTGCTGCACCGCTTCGCCATTGATGCTGATCAACCGTCCCGGCACCACCGGATACAAAGGAGCGGCCTGGGCCGAGACATTGATCAGGTGATCGGTAAAGGCCTGTTTGTCCGCCGGCAGGATGTTCAGGGCGAAATAGTTGGGGGCGTTTTTCGGCAGCTGGTTTTGCCAGGTGTCGAGCAGTTCGCCACGCAGCAAGGCGATCAGCGCCATGGACAGCAGGATCAGCCCGAAGGCCAATGACTGGCCGGCGGCCGCCAAAGGATGACGCAACAACTGACCCAACCCGAGACGCCACGGCAAGGACGCGCGCGCCAGCAGACGACGCAGGCTTTGCAGCAGCAACAGCAGCAAACCGCCGAGCACCAGCGCGGCGACCACACCGCCGCCGAGCAGGGCGAATGTCAGCAGCAGATCCAGACTCAGGCGCCACATGATCAGCCCGAGCGCACCGAGTGCCGCGCCGTAGACCATCCAGGTGCTCGATGGAATCGGCAGCATGTCCCGGCGCAATACTCGCAATGGCGGAACCCGGCCCAGTGCGGCGAGCGGTGGCAGGGCGAAACCTGCCAGAGCGACCAGTCCGGTGCCGATTCCGGCGAGCGCCGGCAGCAAGCCTCCCGGCGGTACGTCGGTCGGCAGCAGATCATGCAGCAGCGCGAACAATCCCAATTGCGCGAGCCAGCCGAGCAGGGCACCGCTGAGGCTGGCGAGCAGGCCGAGTACCGTCAGTTGCAGACTGAACAGCACCAGGGTTTCCCGGCGCGACAGACCCAGGCAACGGAGCAGGGCGCTGGCATCGAAACGCCGACTGGCGAAGCGGTTGGCCGACAACGCGACCGCCACACCGGCCAGAAGCACGGCGACCAGGCTGGCCATGTTCAGATAGCGTTCGGCCTTGCCCAGTGCGCCGCCGATCTGCCGGTTGCCATCGCGGGCATCCTGAATTCGCTGGTTGGCGGCAAGGCCCGGTTTGATCAGTTGGCGATAGGTTTCCAGCGCCTGCGGCTCACCGCGCCACAGTTCGCGGTAGCTCACCCGGCTGCCGGGTTGTACCACGCCGGTCGCGGCGAGGTCGTCAAGGTTGATCAGTACTCGTGGCGTGAGGCTGTAGAAGTTGCCGGCGCGATCCGGTTCGTAAGTCAGCACTCGCGTCAGTTTCAATGTCTTCATGCCGACGTCGATGCTGTCGCCGATCTTCAGGTCCAGCGCCGTCAGCAGGCGCGCTTCGACCCAGGCTTCACCGGGCTGCGGCTCGCCTCCGGCTTCCTCTGTCGCGTAAGGAGCGGGAGCGCTTTTCAGTTCGCCGCGCAGCGGATAGGCGCGGTCGACGGCTTTGATACTGGAGAGCTGAATGCCGTTGTCCGTGGCGATGACGCTGGAAAACTCCACCACCTGCGCATGATCCAGGCGCAGCTCGGTGCCGCTCCGGATCTGTTCCGGGCGGGCCGGCGAGCTGCCTTCGAGCGACAGGTCGGCGCCTAAAAACTCGGTCGCACGCAGCATCATCGCGCCGTTGAGACGGGCACCGAAATAGCCGATCGCGGTACTCGCCGCGACCGCCACGACCAAGGCGAAAAACAGCACCCGCAGTTCACCGGCGCGGGCATCGCGCAGCAGTTGGCGCAGGGCGAGACTGAACAGACGCAACAGCGGCAGACGTGCCATCAAGGCTCCAGAGGGGCGACCAACAGGCCGGCTTCAAGACGGATCAGGCGCCGGCAACGATGGGCCAGGCGTTCGTCGTGGGTCACCAGCACCAGGGTGGTGCCGCGTTCCTTGTTCAATTCAAACAGCAAGTCGCTGATGCGCTCGCCGGTGTGGCTGTCGAGGTTGCCGGTGGGTTCGTCGGCGAACAGCACATCGGGCTCGGCGGCGAACGCCCGGGCAATCGCCACACGCTGCTGTTCACCGCCGGAGAGCTGACGTGGCGAGTGCGTCAGGCGCTGGCCGAGTCCGACCCGTTGCAGTAACTCGGTGGCGCGGCTTCGCGCGTCTTTGCGGCCGTCGAGTTCCAGCGGCAGCATGACGTTTTCCAGCGCGTTGAGGCTGTCGAGCAGCTGGAAAGATTGAAAGACGAAACCCACGTGTTCGGCGCGAATGCGTGCGCGCTGGTCTTCGTCGAGATGACTCAGGGCTTGTCCGGCGAGCGTCACTTCGCCGCTGCTTGGCAGATCAAGGCCGGCGAGCAGGCCGAGCAGGGTGGATTTGCCGGAACCGGACGCGCCGACGATGGCCAGGCTGTCGCCCTTGTTCAGTTCCAGGCTGAGTTCGTGCAGGATGGTCAGTTCACCTTCCGCGCTGGGAACCACTTTGCTAAGGTTCTTCGCGGTGAGAATGCTTGCGCCCATGGAGAATCCGATGCGTGTGTGGTTTTTGAGTGCTGGCCTGGCCTTGATGTGCATGGCCCAGAACGCAGCGGCGGGTACAGTCCTGATCGTTGGCGATAGTATCAGCGCCGGTTTCGGACTGGATACCCGGCTGGGGTGGGTGTCGTTGCTCGAACAGCGGCTCAAGAGCGAAGGTTTTGACGACAAAGTGGTCAATGCGTCCATCAGCGGTGACACCAGTGCCGGAGGCCAGGCGCGGCTGCCGGCGCTGCTTGCAGAGCACAAGCCGGAACTGGTGATCCTCGAATTGGGCGGCAACGATGGCCTGCGCGGAATGCCGCCGACGCAATTGCAACAAAATCTTGCTTCGATGATCGACAGCTCCCGTCAAAGCGGTGCCAAGGTGCTGTTGCTCGGCATGCAGTTGCCGCCCAATTACGGCAAGCGCTACACCGATGCCTTCGCCGAGGTCTACGGCAAACTCGCCGAGGAGAAAAAAATCCCGCTGGTGCCGTTTTTTCTCGACGGTGTGGGCGGGCATCCGGACTTGATGCAGGCCGACGGTCTGCACCCGGCGGCCGGGGCTCAGGGCAAGTTGCTGGAAAATGTCTGGCCGACGCTAAAACCGCTGTTATGAGGCTTTTCTAGCGGCAGGCTTTCGGCTAATGTGGCGCCCCCTAATTTGGAGCCCCCGATGCCGCGCCCTGCCTGGTCCCTGTTCGCCTACCAACTGATCGAGCCTGACGAACAGCTGGATCTGTTCGCCTGCCAGGAAGTGCGGGTGCATCTGGTGACCCGTCAGCTGGAACTCGGTGGTTCGGCTGACCGAACCCTGTGCGGCAGTCTGCTGCCGGCGCAACCGCGCTGGTCCAGCGTGGATCGCCGGGTGTTCCAGGATCAGCGCCTGTGCTCGCTGTGCCGGGCGATCCTCGAATCGCAGAAGCGCGGCACCTCGCCGATCTGGCCTGAGCTGCGTTTCGAACTTTAAACGCAACCGTTCTTTCGAATGCAGTTTGGGCGAGCGGCAGCTTCAACCATGAAGAGTGATGCCAGCCCATCGGCGCATCTCCCCGAATTCTCTGGGCGCGGTGTACAATCGCGTTCTTATTACCCTTGTCGATCTTGCGAAGGATTCTCCGGATGTTGCCGCGTTTTCCTGCCGTCACCCGCTGCCTGTCTCTTGCCGCCCTGTGTGTGGCCGGTCCCGTTGCCGCACTGGAGTTTCCACTGCCACCGCCTGGTGAAGACATCATCGGCCAGGTGCAGGTGATCAAGGCCAAGTACGAAGACACCTTTGCCGATCTGGGCACCACCTACGATCTGGGTTATTCGGAAATGGTCGCGGCCAACCCGGGCGTCGATGCCTGGTTGCCGGGCGCCGGCACCGAAGTGGTCCTGCCGACCCGTTTCATCCTGCCGCCGGGGCCGCGTGAAGGCATCGTGATCAACCTGGCCGAGTACCGCCTCTATTACTACCCGAAAGGCCGGAACGTGGTGTACACCTTCCCGCTGGGTATCGGCCGTGAAGGCTGGGGCTCGCCGATCGCTCACACCACGATTACCGCGAAGACGCCGAACCCGACCTGGACGCCGCCAGCTTCGATCAAGGCTGAACATGCTGCCGATGGCGATCCGCTGCCGAACGTGGTGCCGGCCGGTCCGGACAACCCGCTGGGGCCGTTCAAGTTCACCCTGGGCACGCCGGGCTACCTGATCCACGGCTCGAACAAGAAGTTCGGTATCGGCATGCGCACCAGTCACGGCTGCTTCCGCATGTTCAACAACAACGTGCTGGAAATGGCCAGCATGGTTCCGGTGGGGACTTCGGTACGGATTCTCAACGACGCCTACAAGTTCGGTCGCAGTGGCGGCAAGATCTATCTGGAGGCGCACACGCCGATCGATGACAAAGGCAACCCGTCGGTGGTCGACAAGCACACCGCCGTGATCAACGCGATGCTCAAGCGCGAAGACATCACCAACAACCTTCGCATGAACTGGGATGTGGTGCGTGATGTGGTGGCGGCCGAAGATGGCCTGCCAACCGAAATCGGCACACCGAACACCTCGGCGCCGATGGTCTCCAGCGCACCGATCGACCTGCAGCAATAAGCTGGAAGACAAAACCCGCCGAGGCTTGCGCCGTGGCGGGTTTTTTATTGCCCGCAGAAAACTGCAGGCACAAAAAAGCCGACCCGAAAAACGGGTCGGCTTGATAACAATCCCGAAGGACTATTACTTGCGGCTAGCTTTTTCCAGCATGCGCAGAGCACGCTCGTTAGCTTCGTCAGCAGTCTGTTGTGCTTTTTGAGCAGCAGCCAGAGCTTCATCAGCTTTACGGTAAGCTTCGTCTGCACGAGCCTGGGCGCGAGCAGCTGCGTCTTCAGTAGCGGTCAGACGTGCTTCGGTTTCTTTCGATGCGCTGCTGCAACCGGTAGCCAGAACTGCGGCCAGAGCCAGAGCAGAGAATTTCAGAACGTTGTTCATCGTGTTCCCCTTCAAGGACTTTCAATTAAGTGGCTGTCTCCTCCGATTGAGGAAATAGCCGGCGTACATACTACCCATTACTTGTAGTAAGTAAACTGACGTGAGGCAAGAAGCAAAAAAAATTGTAGGCGTTGATTCTTTTTCGAGCAACTTTTAACTGGGCTGTATAAAAAATATCCAGCTGTAAGCCCCGAGATGAGCGAGTTAATGAGAAAAAGTTCCCGTTGCTGTGCGCTGTTTTGCAGGTAGTGGCCGAAGTCTGTCTATATGGATTCGTCCACACTTTTGTTGAGAATCTGCGCAGCGCCTCGCATATCTTTGTCCATGTTGAGGTGACTTTAAAACAGGCGGCTCGTCTTAAGTCTCAACATCCGGCGATGTTCAGCCTTTCGGCTCGGGAAGATCGTCTCCCGAACCGGCCCTGAGTCCACCGGAACTGCCCCGTCAATCCGCATGTTGACGAGCGTACCTTGAGCATTTTCGCCAATGGTGCCTACTATTTGATACGTGCTCGGGTTGCGCGAGATCGGTGCAGTTCTTCTCGGTGTCCATCAGGCACGGGGTGGCGTAGATGTTCCTTCGCCGGGAAAACATCGGTAAGGTAGGGGTCAGAATTCGAGACCCGCGAGGAGTAGTGATGAGCGAGGCGTTGTCCATCCACCATGACCAGGCTGGTCATCAGTTCGAGACCAATGTGGACGGTCATCGTGCCTACCTGACCTATATGGATCTGGGGAAACAGACCCTGGATATCTACCGCACCTTCGTGCCCAACGCCTTGCGTGGCCGAGGCATCGCGGCAGCCCTGACCGAGCGGGCGTTGCAGTACGCCGATGAAATGGGCTACACAGTCATTCCATCGTGCTCCTACGTGGAGCGCTACATGGAGCGTCATCAGCGGCGCACCGCCAAGATCTGACTGACCTCACCGCACACACAAAAACGCCGGGCAATGCCCGGCGTTTTTTATGCCTGTGAAACGCCTGTCAGCTGCGCTGACGTTTCGGCAGGACATCCTTGAGCTTGGCGTGCATGCTGCGCAAGGTGTTTTCGGTAGCGGACCAGTCGATGCACGCATCGGTGATCGACACGCCGTATTGCAGGTCGGCGAGGTCTTTCGGGATCGCCTGGCAGCCCCAGTTCAGGTGACTTTCGACCATCAGGCCGATGATCGACTGGTTGCCTTCGAGGATCTGGTTGGCGACGTTCTCCATCACCAACGGTTGCAGGGCCGGATCCTTGTTGGAGTTGGCGTGGCTGCAGTCGACCATGATGTTCGGCTTGATCTTCGCCTTGTTCAGCGCCTGCTCGCACAGGGCGACGCTGACCGAGTCGTAGTTCGGCTTGCCGTTGCCGCCGCGCAGCACCACATGACCGTAGGCGTTGCCTTTGGTGGTGACGATCGACACGCCACCTTCCTGGTTGATACCCAGGAAACGGTGCGGGCTGGAAACCGACTGCAAGGCGTTGATCGCCACAGTCAGGCCGCCGTCGGTGCCGTTCTTGAAGCCGACCGCCGAAGACAGGCCGGAAGCCATCTCGCGGTGGGTCTGGGATTCGGTGGTACGGGCGCCGATGGCCGACCAGCTGATCAGGTCCTGCAGATACTGCGGGGAGATCGGGTCGAGGGCTTCGGTTGCGGTCGGCAGGCCTTTCTCGGCCAGGTCCAGCAGCAACTGGCGACCGATGTGCAGACCGTCCTGGATTTTGAACGAGTCATCCAGGTACGGGTCGTTGATCAGGCCTTTCCAGCCGACGGTGGTCCGTGGTTTCTCGAAATACACGCGCATGACCAGATACAGGGTGTCCGAGACTTCTGCCGCCAGCACCTTCAGGCGATCGGCATATTCGTGGGCAGCCTTGATGTCGTGGATCGAGCAGGGGCCGATCACCACGAACAGACGATGGTCGGTGCCATCGAGAATGTTGCGGATGACCTCGCGACCCTTTGTGACGGTGCGCAGGGCAGCGTCGCTCAGAGGGATATCACGCTTGAGCTGATCGGGAGTGATCAGGGTCTCGTTGGAAGCGACGTTCAGGTCGTTGATCGGTAAATCAGCCATCGTTTACTCGTCAGGTCACGGGTGCCGGCCGCCAGCGATCCCCGCGCGGCGGAGCACAGCGGATTTAAGCGCGTCGGGGAGCCGAACCTTATCGCGTTAGACGCCTGCTAGACAATGGGCAAGTCACTGTTCAGTCCAGCACAGGCTGCGCAAACGCCTTGCGAACGGTGTCGTGGGAGAACTCGTCGGCGTGTTGTTCGACCCATTGCAGGGCCAGGGCCTGAATATCCTGGAGGTCGTCGTGGGCGTCGTTGAGTCGGCAATAGCGTTCGATCTGACACACCTGCTCACCCATTCGCGCGCTGAACAGCGTCTGTTCGTCGGTGAAGGCGATGCCCACCAGATAGCCTTTCTTGCGACGCAGGCACCAGGCCACGTAGCCCGGATAACAGATGTCGGCATTGAGAGTCGGCATGCGCACCTGCAGCGCGGTGCCATGGCGCCAGGCACGGTGGTAATTGCAAGCGATGCCGCCGAGGCTGATAGTGTGCAGCCGTTGACGCGAAATACACTCCGGTGTGAGCAAGGTCAATTCAACGGGCACATCATCCGGATGAGGAATAAACCGTCCCATGAGCACAGACTCCCTGTGTCGGCCATTTGACATTGTTTCCCCCAGTATAGTGGTCGAATCGCAACTGACCGATTTTGACGCCGACCAACGGCTGCTGGCGATGAATGGCGTTTCGCTGGTGATCTTCACCAGCGTCGGCTGCGCCAGTTGCCGCTATGCCCGCGAAGTGTTGCCGGGACTTGATCTTGCCGTCGATCGCGTGTGCTGGATCGATGCCGGTGACAACGGCGGACTGGTCGAGCGTTATCAGGTCTTTCATTTGCCGGCGCTGTTTGTGGTGCGTGACGGCGAGTTCTTTGGGGCTGTGCACACGCGTCTGAATGTCGATGAGCTGAATGCAGCCGTGACGCAGGCGCTAGGTCGAATTGCAGAGGAGTTGCCGTGATGGGAGCAGTGAAAAAACCGGTGGTGGGGATTATCGGCACCGGCGCCATCGGAGGGTTCTACGGGGTGATGCTGGCCCGGGCCGGGTTCGATGTGCACTTTTTGTTGCGCAGTGAATTTTCCGCAGTCGCCGAGCGCGGCTTGCAAGTGGACAGTGCTGTGCATGGCGCATTGGCGCTGAACCCGGTGCAGGCTTATTCGTCGGCTGAAGACATGCCGCCCTGCGACTGGCTGCTGGTTGGCGCCAAGACCACCAGCAATGCCGGGTTGGCGCCGTCGATCATTCAGGCGGCGAAGCCCGACGCGAAAGTGCTGGTGCTGCAAAACGGCCTCGACGTCGAAGACAGTTTGCGTGCGTTGCTGCCCGATTCCCTGCATTTGCTGGGCGGCTTGTGCCTGATTTGCGTTCATCGCGAGGGGCCGGGCCAGATCACCCACCAGGCGCTGGGCGCAGTGAACGTCGGCTATCACAGCGGCCCGGCAGCGGATGACGCGGCGCGCATGGCAATCGTCGAAGAGGGCGCCAGCCTGTTCCGCGCCGCCGGTCTTGATTCCCAGGCGATGCCGAACCTGCATCAGGCGCGCTGGCAGAAACTGGTGTGGAACATTCCCTACAACGGCCTTTCGGTGTTGCTAGGCGCCGGCACCACGCCGTTGATGGCCGACACGGACAGCCGCGCATTGATTCAGGCGCTGATGGCTGAAGTGGTGCAGGGCGCCAAGGCCTGCGGCCACGACATGCCACCCGGTTACGCCGAATACCTGTTCATGATGACCGAGAAAATGCCCGATTATTGGCCGAGCATGTACCACGACTTTTTACACAAGCGACCGCTGGAGCTGGAGGCGATCTACGCTCGTCCTTTGGCGGCGGCGAAAGCGGCAGGCTGCGAGTTGCCGCGAATCGAATCGTTGTATCGCACATTGAGCTTTATCGACCGGCGCAACGTTTAAACCGGTCGCACTGGGGGAAAGGCATGGCCAAGAACATCGATGACAAACTGGTGCTGGCGATCTCGTCCCGTGCCCTGTTCGACCTGAGCGAAAGCCACAAGGTGTATGAGTCGAGCGGCGTCGAAGCCTACCGGCAATATCAGATCGATCACGAAGACGAAATTCTCGCGCCGGGCGATGCCTTTCCGCTGGTGGAAAAACTCCTCAACCTGAACAGTCGTCTCGGCCGCGCCCGGGTCGAGGTGATTCTGGTGTCGCGCAACAGCGCCGACACCGGCCTGCGTGTTTTCAACTCCATTGGTCACTACGGCCTGGCGATCTCCCGTGCGGCGTTCGTTGGCGGCCGCAGTCCTTATCCGTATCTGAAGGCTTTCGGTTGCGACCTGTTTCTCTCCACCCATGCCGAAGATGTGCGCGCTGCGCTGGATGCCGGTTTCGCGGCGGCGACCATTCTGTCCGGCGGCGCCAGTCGCGCGGCCAGCGATGAATTGCGTATTGCCTTCGACGGTGACGCAGTGCTGTTTTCCGATGAGTCGGAGCGCGTCTATCAATCCGGTGGCCTCGAAGCCTTCCAGGCCAAGGAGCGTGAATCCGCTCGCGAACCGTTGCGCGGCGGACCGTTCAAGGGCTTTCTTGCGGCGCTCAACCTGTTGCAGCGCGAGTTCTCCGATGAGGAGTGCCCGATCCGCACCGCCCTGGTCACCGCGCGTTCGGCGCCGGCCCACGAGCGGGTGATCCGCACCTTGCGCGAATGGGACATTCGTCTGGACGAGTCGCTGTTTCTCGGTGGCCTGACCAAGTCGGCATTCCTCGAAGCCTTTGCGGCCGATGTGTTTTTCGATGATCAGGCCGGCCACTGCGAGCTGGCCCGGGAGGTTGTGGCAACCGGTCACGTGCCCCACGGCATCAGCAACGAACCGGCGGTCTAAAGCCCTCGTGGTTCAAGACGTTGCGTCGCACGTCGTACTCGCCAAGGCACTGCTAAGCTGAATCAAATCTCCGCCATGTTGGCTTGCGAGGAGGTCATATGATTCGTTCGATGCTGTATGCCACTGACCTCGGTCTGTACGCACCGTTAGTGATGCAGCATGCCCTGGCGATGGCGCGAACGTTCAATGCCGACCTGTACGTAGTGCACGCAGTGGAACCCATGGGGCTGTTCGCCGAATCGGTGTTGCAGAGCTATCTCGACGAACAGGCATTGAACGAATTTCACAGTCAGGGTCTGAAAACGGTCATTGCCAATATCGAGCAGCGGGTGCTCGACAGTTTTCGCGAAGAACTGGGGGATGAGGGCGAGCAGGACCTGCAGCGGATACGCGCGGTGCGGGTGCTGCAGGGCGATCCGTCACAGGTGATTCTCGATCAGGTGCAGAAACTCTCTGTCGATTTGCTGATCGTAGGAAGTCACAGCCACGGGGTCGGGGCGGAAACACCTTTGGGGCGAACGGCGGCCCGGCTGCTGCAATTGTCCAAGGTGCCGGTTTATCTGGTGCCGCTGGTGGAGCGTCGCCGTCGGGAGGATCGCTGAAGCGGGAATAATGGCACTTTGATAAAAAAGTTCTAGATTTATTCTTCAAACCATTAATATAGTTATATACCGTCGCTGATGCCCGTGGCGTCTACCTGCTTTGAGGGATTCATATGAAGCTTCAACAACTGCGCTACATCTGGGAAGTGGCGCACCACGACCTCAACGTTTCCGCTACAGCCCAAAGCCTCTACACCTCGCAACCGGGCATCAGTAAACAGATCCGTCTGCTGGAAGACGAACTGGGCGTCGAAGTGTTCGCCCGCAGCGGCAAGCACTTGACCCGCGTCACTCCGGCCGGCGAGCGTATCATCACCACTGCCGGTGAGATTCTGCGCAAGGTCGAAAGCATCAAGCAGATCGCCCAGGAATTCTCCAATGAGAAGAAAGGCACCCTGTCGATCGCCACCACCCATACCCAGGCACGTTATGCACTGCCGCCGGTGATCAGCAATTTCATCAAGCAATACCCGGACGTGGCGCTGCATATGCACCAGGGTTCGCCGATGCAGATCGCCGAAATGGCCGCTGACGGCACCGTCGATTTCGCCATCGCCACCGAAGCGCTGGAGCTGTTCGGCGATCTGGTAATGATGCCGTGCTATCGCTGGAACCGTTGCGTGGTCGTGCCTCAGGGCCACCCGCTGACCAAGCTGCCGAAACTGACCCTCGAAGCGCTGGCCGAATACCCGATCGTGACTTACGTGTTCGGTTTCACCGGCCGTTCGAAACTCGACGAAGCCTTCAGCCATCGCGGCCTGACGCCGAAAGTGGTGTTCACCGCTGCCGACGCCGACGTGATCAAAACCTACGTGCGTCTGGGCCTGGGTGTCGGCATCGTGGCGAAAATGGCGGTCGACACCAAGCTGGATAACGATCTGGTGGTGCTCGATGCCAGCGAACTGTTCGAGTCCAGCGTGACCAAGATCGGTTTCCGTCGCGGTACTTTCCTGCGCGGCTTCATGTGCGACTTCATCGAGAAGTTCGCGCCGCACCTGACCCGCGAAGTCATGGCCAAGGCCATTCAGTGCCACAACAAGCAGGAGCTGGAAGAGCTGTTCGAAGGCGTCGAACTGCCGGTTCACTAAGCCCCTGTCTACAGCACCTCGGTGACAGCAAACTGTTGCCGGGTGCCCGCCACCAGAATCTCCACCTCGTCCCCCTCAAACTTGCCCAGCAGGCTTTTGCCCAGCGGCGAGCGGGGGGTGATGACGGTAATCGGCTGGCCCACCACGTCGACTTTCACGCCCGCCGCATCCGGCGCCAGAAACAGCCATTGCTCGCGACCCTTTTCATCCTCCAGACCGAGCAGGGCGCCGACTTCAATCCCTCGTTGAGCGTCATACGCGCGCAGCGTCAGGTTCTGGCACAGCGCCAGTGACTGTCGAATTTCCTCGACCCGTTTCGCCTGGCCTGCCGCCAGGTACGACGCCTCGAGTCCCAGGGTGTCGTACTTGTTTTCGGCGATGTTCTCTTCGTGGGTCGCGGTTTCGTAAGCGGTTTGCGCCGCGCGTTCGGCGATGTCGAGATCGACGCGCAGCTTGTCGAGAATCAGTTGGTGAACCGTCTGTTTATTCATGATCAATCGCAGAATTGCAGGACATTGGCGCGGCTCTTTTCGCTAGGGGCCGTCTGATCCTGTTGCAGCCAGAACTGGCATTTGGGGTTCGACAGGTTGCGTGTGCTGCCACGGGCCTGATCCAGGCGTGCCTGTTGCTCGTTCTTGCGCAGGTTTTCTTCGTACTGCTCGAACAGGCGGTTTTGTGGTTCAGGTTCTGGCTGTGGCTGGGCGGCCACCGGAGGCTTGCTCAGTTGTTGCACCGCCTCCGCCACGGGTTGCAACTGACGGCTGAAGAGTAAAGAAGCGAGCCAGCATGTCAGCGCGATGGCCAGGAAACCCAGCCACACACCCAGGGCAATGCTGCCGGTCAATTGCAGCGCGCTAAGCTGAACAGGCAAGGGGCGACGCGGGTTGGGACGATAGGGCATGACTGCCTCCTGGCGGATGAGTGCGGGCGGGAGTCGATTGTCGCACGAAGATTAATTGTCGTCGGCTCTTCTGCATGGAGGGATTTATGCGGACAATCGGTGCTTTTGCCAACGGGAGCCTTGAATGCCGCAACTGAACACCCGCTGGGACATTTTTTGTACGGTCGTCGACAACTACGGCGACATCGGCGTGACCTGGCGTCTGGCCCGACAACTGGTCAGCGAGCACGCAGTGGCGGTGCGACTGTGGGTCGATGATCTGCGCGCTTTCGAACGCATTTGTCCCGAAATCGACATCGGCCTCGATCAGCAATGGCAGCAGGGCGTCGAAGTCCGGCACTGGCCAGCCGAGTGGCAGGAGGCCGATGCGGCCGACGTGGTGATCGCTGCGTTTGCCTGCCAGTTGCCAAGCGTCTACATGGACGCCATGGCCGCAAGGGAAGAACCGCCGTTGTGGATGAACCTCGACTACCTCAGTGCCGAAGACTGGGTGGTCGGGTGTCACGGACTGCCGTCGGTGAAGTACAAGTCGGTGCAGAAGTACTTTTTCTTTCCGGGATTTCAGCCTGGAACTGGCGGCTTGTTGCGTGAAAGGGGTTTGCTGGAGCGGCGTCAGCAGTTTCAGCAGGATCCCAAGGTGCAGCGACAATTCTTGCACGGTCTGGGGATCGTTCCTGCTCCCGATGCGCAACTGATCTCGCTGTTTGCCTACGAGAATGCCGGACTCGCCAGCTGGCTTGATGTGCTCGCGGCTGACTCGACGCCCACTCATCTGCTGGTGCCGGAAGGGCGGATTCTCGGTGATGTCGCCCGTTGGCTCGGGGTCGAGTCGCTGGCGGTCGGGGCGACGCATGTTCGTCAGTCGCTGACCGTGCAGGTGCTGCCGTTCGTCCGTCAGGATCAATACGATCAATTGCTCTGGTGCTGCGATTTCAACGCGGTGCGCGGCGAGGATTCTTTTGTCCGGGCGCAGTGGGCTGGCCGTCCCATGTTGTGGCACATCTATCAGCAGGACGAAGACATCCATCTGGACAAGCTCGACGCCTTCCTTGCGCTCTACACAAAACGCCTTTCGCCCGCTGCCGCCGAGGCGATGAACGGTCTTTGGCGTGCCTGGAGTGCCGGGCAGCCTATCGGCGACCACTGGCTCGAGGCCCGCAAACACTGGCCCGAACTGCAGGAAAATGCCCGCGCGTGGTGTCTGGAACAGGCCTTGCAGGCGGATCTTGCGACGGCGCTGGTACAGTTTTACCGAAATTGGATATGATACGCGGCCTAGATTTTTGTAAATCCCATCCAAATTCGGATATTCGCAATGAAAACTGGTAAAGAACTCAAACCCGGTACCGTGATCCGTATCGACAACGATCCTTGGCTGGTTCAGAAAGCTGAATTCACCAAGTCGGGCCGTAACAGCGCGATCATGAAGACCAAGCTGAAGAACCTGCTGACCGGTTACAAGACCGAAACCGTTTACGGTGCGGACGACAAGCTGGACGACGTGATCCTGGATCGCAAAGAAGCGACCCTGTCCTTCATCAGCGGTGACTCCTACACGTTCATGGACACCACCGACTACACCATGTACGAGCTGAACGCCGAAGACATCGAAAGCGTTCTGCCATTCGTGGAAGAAGGCATGACCGACGTTTGCGAAGCCGTATTCTTCGAAGGCCGTCTGGTTTCCGTAGAGCTGCCGACCACCATCGTGCGTCAGGTCGACTACACCGAAGGTTCCGCTCGCGGCGACACTTCCGGCAAGGTGATGAAGCCTGCCAAACTGAAGAACGGTACCGAGCTGTCGGTTGCTGACTTCATCGAAATCGGCGACATGATCGAGATCGATACCCGCGAAGGCGGTTCCTACAAAGGCCGTGCCAAATAAGCACTGCTTTTTGTGGAAAGAAAAAGCCCGACCATCGAGTCGGGCTTTTTTGTGCCTGATGAAAATTACTTCTTCAGGTGCTGCTTCAGTTCTTCCGAGGCCTGCAGCATCGCCGAGCGCACTGCCGGCACCTGGCTGACCACGTTGAGCAAACCGTAGTCGTGGATCATGCCGTTGTAGCGCACCGAGGTCACCGGCACCCCGGCTTCGTCGAGTTTGCGGGCGTAGGCTTCACCTTCGTCACGCAGCACGTCAGCCCCCGCAGTCTGCACCAGCGCGGGCGGCAGACCTTTCAATTGCGCGGTGGTTGCCCGCAGCGGCGAGGCGTAGATCTCGTTCCGCTGGTTGGCGTCGGTGGTGTAGTTGTCCCAGAACCACTTCATCATATTGCGAGTGAGGAAGTGCCCCTCGGCGTACTGGTTATACGAACCAGTGTCGAAATTGGCATCGGTCACCGGCCACAGCAGCACCTGGAATTTGATCGCCGGAGTGCCTTTGTCTTTGGCCATCAAGGCGACGACTGCCGCCATGTTGCCGCCGACGCTGTTGCCCGCCACCGCCAGACGCTTGCCGTCGACGTTGATTTCTTTGCCGTGTTCGGCCACCCATTTGGTAGCGGCATAAGCCTGGTTGATCGCCACCGGGTAATGCGCTTCCGGTGAAGGGGTGTAATTGACGAACACCGCCGCCGCACCCGAGCCGACCACCAGATCCCGCACCAGACGTTCGTGAGTCGGGAAATCCCCCAGCACCCAGCCGCCGCCGTGGAAGAACATGAACACCGGCAGCTCGCCCTTGACCCCGGCCGGCCGGACGATGGTCAGGCTCAACGGTTGGCCATCGACCTGGATGGTTTTCTCGCTGACGTCCGCCTTGGGCAGCGTCAGTTTGACCCCGGACTGCGCGCCCGTCAGCACGGCGCGGGCCTCCTTGGGTGTCAGCTGTTCCATCGGTTTGCCGGTGCCGGCATTCAGCACATCGAGAAACGCCTGAGTGTTGTGTTCAACCTCCCCGGCAAATGCGCTGTGGATGGACAGGGCGAGAAGGGTACCGGTCAAGACTTTGCTGAAAGTGTTCATGTTCATTTCCTGTACGGGCTTGAGCGTCAGTGATTACACGGTGACGTGCAGACGCACATCGACGTTGCCACGGGTGGCGTTGGAGTACGGGCAGACCTGGTGGGCTGCGTCGACCAGGCTTTGTGCGTCAGCCTGTTCCAGACCCGGCAGGCTGATGTGCAGGTCGATGTCCAGACCGAAGCCGCCAGGAATCTGGCCGATGCCGACGTGAGCGGTGATCGAGGCCTCGTCCGGGATTTTGCGTTTGGTCTGGCTGGCGACGAATTTCAGGGCACCGATGAAGCAGGCCGAGTAGCCGGCGGCAAACAGTTGCTCAGGGTTGGTAGCCGCGCCACCGGCACCGCCGAGTTCCTTCGGGGTGGCCAGTTTGACGTCGAGGATGTTGTCGCTGGAGATCGCACGACCGTCACGGCCGCCAGTGGAAGTTGCGATTGCGGTGTAGAGAGTTTGCATGGTGTGAGCCTCATCAAGTGTGGTTTGTTGCGCTAATTGTTTGCGCGCTAACTAGGTGCGAAGTGAATGTACTGCGCAAATATTTAGCGCGCAAGATAAATTTTTGAAGAGAGCGGGAATTGGCACTTGGATCGGGCAGGGTCGTGATCTCAAGTTTTTGATATAGAAGGTTTTTTTGAATCTGAAACGAGAGGAAATTTTTTTCGAGGATAAGCGGGGGAAGGTGCGATACGCCTGCGGGCGCAAGGCAGCGCCCACAGGAAAGGGGAACCTTTAAGTGAGGCTGTCCTGCAAATGACCCCGCAAGGCCTGCAACTCGGCTTGCAGGTTTTGCAGGCGCTCCAGCGTGAAGCCGCTGGCCCCCAGGATGCATTGCGGCACGGTTCGGGCCTTGTCTTTCAAGGCGCGTCCCTGGGCAGTCAGTTCAACGATCACCACACGCTCATCTTCCCGGCTACGGGTTCGGCTGAGCAATCCTTCACCTTCCAGACGCTTGAGCAATGGGGTCAGCGACCCTGGATCGGTCAGCAGGCGCGTGCTGATTTCTCCGACGGTCAAACCATCCTTCTCCCACAGCACCATCATCGCCAGGTACTGCGGATAGGTCAGACCAAGCGCTTGCAGCAGTGTCTTGTAGACCTTGGTCATCATCAGCGAAGTGGAATGCAGGGCGAAGCAGGCCTGATTGTCGAGCAGCAGGTCTTCGCAATGATCGGTGGTGCTACGGTCGGTGGTCATGTCGGTGCCTTGAACGGTAATGCAGATGAATCTAGCGCTCGAATCTTTAATGCGCCAGACAATTGTCCCCGGTGGTGAATTGGTCAGTGCCGGCCCAGCTCCCGTTGCAGGGCCAGATCCCACGGCGGCACGGGGCTGAACCGGGTCTTGAGGTACTCCAGCAACAGGCGGCTGCGGGAGCTGGCCTGCTGTTGCAGCCGCAGCGCGTAAATGCCGGCGCTTTCCGGCGTTGGCAGGCCATTTTCACAGAACAGCGGCAGCAACTCGCCACGCAACAGGTATTCGCTGGCCAGCCAGGTCGGCAGATGCGCAATCCCAAGCCCCGCCAGTGCGCCGCACACCAGCGCCTCGGCGTTGTTGGCGCTCATGCGCACCCGCGCCGGGCGGTGCAGTTGCATCTGCCCGTTCTGTTCGAAGCGCCAGGCGAAGGGCGGAGCGAGGCCGTCCCAGTCGAGGCCGTCATGCTCGCTCAATTGCGCGGGTTCGCTCGGCACACCGCGGCGCTTGAGATAGTCGGGGCTCGCGCAGGCGATACGGACTATGCTCGCCAAAGGGGTGGCCACCAACCGGGTATCGGCCATCTGCCCGGCGCGCAACACCAGATCGACCTTGCCCAGGTTCGAACCGTCCATATCGACAAAGCTGTCGATCAGATGCAGTTGCACGTCGAGCCCCGGATACAGCACCAGAAAATCGGCAATTACCGGCGCCAGATGCCGCCGCCCGAAGGCTGCCGGCGCATCCACCCGAATCAGGCCTTCCGGGGCGCTGCTCAGGGACACCGCTTCGGCCCGGGCCAGTTGCAACTCGGCCACAATCCGCCGCGCCCGTTCGGCAAATGCCAGACCCGCCGGCGTGGCCCGCACCGCATGGGTACTGCGGATGAACAGCTGACTGCCGACAGCGCTTTCCAGACTGTCTATGCGCCGGGCAACGGCGGATGGCGTCAGCGGATGTCGCCGTGAAGCAGCAGAAAAGCTGCCGCTCTCCAGCACATCGAGAAACAGCCCGAGTTGTTCGGTCAATTGATTGGGATTCATGAATCAGTCCAGTGCCTATGCGGATTTGGCACAGCCATTGTGCGTTGCTGTGCGTTTCCGTGCCAGCGCCGACTGCGTACGATGAGCTGACTGACGTATGAGGAATTCTGCTGTGATCGAGTTTTTGCTGTACCTGATGTTTGGCGCCGCCCTCGGTACTTTGGGCGGAATTTTCGGCATCGGTGGTGGCTTGATCGCCATTCCGCTGCTGGGCGTGTGGTTCGGGCTTGATCAGCAAATCGCCCAAGGCACGGCGCTGGTGATGGTGGTGCCGAACGTGATGCTCGCGCTGTGGCGTTATCACCAGCGCAACCGCATCGAACTCCGCCATGCGTTGCCGCTGGCGGTGATGGGATTCTGCTTTGCCTGGATCGGCTCGATCTGGGCCGTGGGCATCGACGCGCAGACCATGCGTATCGGTTTTGTCGCGTTCCTTGTGGCGTTGTCGGCCTACAACCTGGTGCGCATGTTCGGCGCGCGTCCGGCAGCGACGTCGGAGATGCGTTATTCATGGCCGTGGCTGGGCGTGCTCGGTGCGGCGTCGGGCACCATGGGCGGTTTGTTCGGTGTCGGCGGGGCGGTGGTGGCAACGCCGGTGCTGACCAGTCTGTTCGGCACCACTCAGGTGGTCGCTCAGGGTCTGTCGCTGGCGCTGGCATTGCCGAGCACCGGCGTCACGCTGGTGACGTACGCGGTGCACCACGAAGTGGACTGGATGATCGGCCTGCCGCTGGCCATCGGCGGTCTGGCCAGCATCAGTTGGGGCGTGAAAGTGGCCCACGCGATGCCGGAAAAACTCCTGCGTGGGCTGTTCTGCGGGTTCCTGGTGCTTTGCGCGGTGATGCTCGCCTTTAAAGTTTGAAGCCTTCGATGATGTGCTCGGCCAGGCATTCGGTGATCGGCGAGGGATTGTTGAGGTTGCGGATCAGCATGATGCTGGCCTCGGGCAGCAGCGGCAGATTTTCGGCATCTCCAAGAATCCGCATGTCGGGGGTAATCAGGCTTTCCAGCTGCGCGGTGATCGCCAGTCCGGCGCTCACCACCGCCATCAATGCCGACAGGCTGGTGCTGTTGTAGGCGATCCGGTATTCGCGGCCCATAGCGTCCAGCGCATTGCAGGCCCACAGGCGACAGAAGCAATCACTGTTGAACATTGCCAGTGGCAACGGCGTCTGCTCGTGGGCGCTGAAGTTCTGCGCCTCGGCCCAGACAAAACGCTCCTTGCGCAGCAGTTGGCCGATCTCGTTGCCTGGCTCGCGGGTGACGATCGACAGATCCAGGTCCGTGCGTTGCAGCAATTGCTTGGTCGACTCGCAGTGCACTTCGATCTGGATCAGCGGATAGAACTGGGCGAAGCGCGACAGGATCCCCGGCAGAAACCGCATCACGTAATCGTCCGGCGTGCCGATCCGCACCGTGCCGACCATGTGCGGCTCGCGCAGGGTGTTGAACACCTCGCTGTGCAATTTCAGGATGCGCCGCGCGTAACCAAGCAACACCTGGCCTTCGGCGGTCAGGCGCACCTGACGTCCGTCGCGCTCGAACAACTGGCGCTGCAACACGTCCTCTTCCAGACGCTTCATCTGCATGCTCACCGCCGATTGGGTGCGGTTGACCATTTCGCCGGCGCGGGTGAAACCGCCCTGATCGGCAATCGCGACAAAGGTGCGCAGAACATCGGTATCGATACTGGGGTACGCCGACAATTGATGAATCTCCGTGATGCATGCCATCAGAAACATTCGTTGGATTGATCGTAGCGCCGGCGCGAGACTTGAGCCATCCCTAAAGGAGGGCAACACGATGAAAGGTCAAAAACTGTATGTGAGCGATGAAAGAGTGCCGGTCCATCTGATTTCCGATCTGCTGCACAAGTTTAGCCGCTGGTACGAACTTCACCGCGAACGCGAGTTGCTTGCCAGTCTGAGCGACGAAGCGTTGAAGGACATCGGGGTCAGCCGTGCCGATGTCGAACATGAGTCGGTGCGGCCGTTCTGGGACGATCCGATGCATAAATGATGAGGCCATTGCTACACAAACCACTTTCAAGTGAGGTAGGTTGCGAGCAGACATGGAGGTACACATGCCCGCGACACTGTCCTTTTCCCTTAAACAGGCTCGACGTCTGGCACTGGCTGCCCAAGGGTTTCACGGGCGCCAGCCGCCGGCTGTCAAGGCCATGCACCTCAACCGGCTGATCGAACGCCTCGGTCTGTTGCAGATCGACTCCGTCAACGCCGTGGTGCGCTCGCACTACTTGCCGCTGTTTTCCCGTCTCGGTTCCTATTCTGCTGACTTGCTCGACCAGGCTGCCTGGAGTTCGGGGCGACGTAGTTCGCTGTTCGAATACTGGGGCCATGAGGCGTCTTTGCTGCCGTTGTCGATGTACCCGCTGATGGGCTGGCGCATGCAGCGGGCCAAGCGCGGTGAAGACATTTATCAGCAACTGGCGCGGTTTGGT
The DNA here is from genome assembly GCF_016735645.1 of Pseudomonas sp. B7. Classification (NCBI taxonomy): domain Bacteria; kingdom Pseudomonadati; phylum Pseudomonadota; class Gammaproteobacteria; order Pseudomonadales; family Pseudomonadaceae; genus Pseudomonas; species Pseudomonas sp. B7. The sequence goes on along the minus strand of NZ_JAERRE010000001.1, from coordinate 99,787 downwards.
CGCGAGCAACAGGACACCATTCGCCGGGTGCTGGCGTCGGTCGAAGAGCAGGGCGCATTGGGCGCCGGCAGCCTGTCGACCCGCCAGGAAAAGGCCGGACCGTGGTGGGACTGGAGCGCGGAGAAGCACGCGTTGGAATGGTTGTTCGCTGCCGGCGAAGTCACTGTGGCCGGGCGTCGTGGTTTCGAGCGGTTGTATGACTTGCCGGAGCGGGTGATTCCGGCTTCTGTGCTGCACCAGCCACTGCTCGATGAAGCCGAGGCGCAACGCGTTTTGCTGTTGCATGCAGCGCAGGCGTTGGGTGTCGGCACGGAAAAGGACCTGCGTGACTACTTCAGGCTGAACCCCTCCGATGCGCGCCCGCGCCTGGCGGAACTGGTCGAGGACGGACAACTGCTGACCTGCGAAGTCGCCGGATGGCGCCAGATTGCTTATTGCCTGCCCGAGCCGAAAGTCCCGCGCAAGGTCGAGGCCAGTGCATTGCTGTCGCCGTTCGATTCACTGATTTGGGAGCGCAGCCGCACCGAGCGGCTGTTCGATTTCCGCTATCGGCTGGAGATTTACACGCCGCAGGATAAACGGGTCTACGGCTATTACGTGTTGCCGTTTCTGCACAACGAACGGATCGCTGCGCGGGTTGATCTGCGCGCCGAACGGGCGGCTGGGCGGTTGGCGGTGCATGCGGTGCACGAGGAAGAAACGGGGCTGGACGAGGCGGGGATGCTGGCGCTGGCGCTGAACTTGCGGCGCATGGCGGACTGGTTGGGGCTTGAGCAGGTGCAGCTCAATTGTCAGCGGGAAAGTGCAGGGAGGTTGCGGATGGCGCTGGCTCAAATTGACTGAGCCCGCGCCATCGCAATTCAGCGTTTGACCTGTTTCAACGTCTCGGCAATCAAGAACGCCAGTTCCAGCGACTGATCGGCATTCATCCGTGGGTCGCAGTGAGTGTGATAGCGATCCGACAAGCCATCCTCAGTGATCGGCCGCGCGCCACCGATGCACTCGGTGACATTCTGCCCGGTCATCTCGATGTGGATGCCGCCCGCGTAGCTGCCTTCCGCTTCATGTACCTGGAAGAACTGTTTCACTTCGCCAAGGATCTGCGCGAAGTCGCGGGTCTTGTAACCGCTGCTGGCCTTGATGGTGTTGCCGTGCATCGGGTCGGAGCTCCACAGCACCTGCTTGCCTTCGCGCTGTACCGCGCGGATCAGCGCCGGCAGGTGATCGCCGACCTTGTTCGCGCCCATCCGCGCGATCAGGTTCAGACGGCCCGGATCGTTGTCCGGGTTGAGCACGTCGATCAGGCGGATCAGGTCGTCGGGGTTCATGCTCGGGCCGACTTTGACCCCGATCGGGTTGTTCACCCCGCGCAGGAATTCGACGTGGGCGCCGTCGAGCTGACGGGTGCGGTCGCCGATCCACAACATGTGCGCCGAGCAATCGTAGTAATCGTTGGTCAGGCTGTCGCGGCGCACGAAGGCTTCTTCGTAGTTCAGCAGCAGCGCTTCGTGGGCCGTGAAGAAACTGGTCTCGCGCAGTTGCGGCGAGCTGTCCATGCCGCAGGCGCGCATAAAGGCCAGGGTTTCATCGATGCGGTCGGCGAGGTGGCTGTACTTCTCCGCCAGCGCCGAGTTGGCGATGAAATCGAGGTTCCACTTGTGCACCTGATGCAGGTCGGCAAAACCGCCCTGGGCGAAGGCGCGCAACAGGTTGAGGGTGGCGGTGGACTGGTGATAGGACTGCAGCAGACGCTCCGGATCCGGTACGCGGCTGGCCGAGTCGAAACCGATGCCGTTGACGATGTCGCCCCGGTAGGCCGGCAGGGTCACGCCGTCGATGGTCTCGTCGTTGGCCGAGCGGGGCTTGGCGAACTGACCGGCCATGCGCCCGACTTTCACCACCGGGCAGCCGGCGGCGAAGGTCATGACGATCGCCATTTGCAGCAATACTTTAAAAGTGTCGCGAATCTTCGCGGCGGAGAACTCGGCGAAGCTTTCCGCGCAATCGCCGCCCTGCAGCAGGAACGCCCGGCCCTGGGTGACTTCGGCAAACTGACGACGCAGCTCGCGCGCTTCGCCGGCAAATACCAGCGGCGGATAGCTGGCCAGCGTCTGCTCGACCTGGCGCAGATGCGCGGCGTCGGGGTATTGGGGTTGTTGCTGGATCGGCAGGGCGCGCCAGCTGTCAGGGCTCCAGGGTTGGCTCATCACGGTCTCTAAGGTTCTACGCACGGACGGCCATGTTAGCAGCAATTAGTGCGTGACCTGCTCCCGCCGCTTCGCCGACAATCGCCGCTTTGCCACGGCACCACAGCGGTGCCATCGCGTCACCGCGCCCGGTGACCACCAGGAGACGAAATGACTGAGGAGCGCGTCGAGCTGTTGCTCGCCGAGGTACAGGATGAGTTCGGCGTGATTCGCGTGCTGGAAGTGGCCGACTACCGCTTTCTGGAGTTCGGCGATGCGATCGAGCAAAGCTGTGTGTTCACCGCCGACCCGAGCTGGCTGGAGTATGACTACACCCGGGCGATGCTGATCGGCGCGTTGTGCCACGAGCAACCGGAGAGCGCGCTGTTTCTCGGGTTGGGCGCAGGAACGCTGACCCAGGCCTGCCTCAAGTTCCTGCCGCTGGAAGATGTCGAAGCCATCGAGCTGCGCCCCGACGTACCGCGTCTGGCCATCGAATACCTCGGGCTGGATGACGATCCACGGCTGTACATTCGCGTCGGCGATGCCCTCGAACTGCTGCCGACGGCTGAACCGGCGGATCTGATCTTCGTCGACCTTTATACCGATGTCGGCCCCGGCGCCGGGCACCTTGCGTGGAATTTCCTCGGCGATTGTCAGAAACGTCTGAATCCCGGTGGCTGGCTGGTGATCAACCAATGGGCCACCGATGACGGCAAACCCTTGGGCGCGGCGCTGCTGCGCGGGCTCTATCACCGGCATTACTGGGAGCTGCCGGTGAAGGAGGGCAACGTGGTTCTGATCGTGCCGGCGGATCTCGATCAGGTGCTGGACATGCAGGCGCTGACTGCCCGGGCTGAAGCGCTGGCGCCTAAGCTGGGCTACTCGTTGCAGACGTTGATCAACTGCATACGTCCGGCGACCTGATCTTCAAAGGCCTTTGAAAACGCCGGGCCTGCGCTCCACCAGCGAGCGCACGCCTTCCTTGGCATCTTCGGTGGCCAGCAACTTCTTCACCAGCGGCGGCAAGCTCTTAGCCGCTGCGGTCTCGCCTTCATAGCGCGCCTGACGCGCCGACATCAGCGTCGCCTGCACGCCCAGCGGCGCCTGCCGGGCAATCCGTTCGGCCAGTTCGATGGCGCGTGGCAGCAGATCCTCGCTGGCCATGACTTCCTGCACCAGCCCCAGGCGCAAGGCGTCATGGGCATCAAACTCATCGCCGGTCAGCAGCCAGCGCATCGCATTGCCCCAGCCGGCGATCTGATGGAAGCGCAATGTCGCACCGCCGAACGGAAAGATCCCGCGCTGTACTTCCATCTGCGCGAATCGAGTATTGCTGGCGCACAGGTTGATGTCGGCGGCGAGCATCAGCTCGATGCCGATGGTCAGGCAGTAACCCTGCGCAGCGACGATCACCGGTTTGCTGACCCGTGGTCCGACGAAAACGCCCCACGGATCGCAACCGCCGGGCGGCACCTGCCAGCCCTGGGCGAGGGCAGAACTGGCGTTGACCAGATCGAGCCCCGCGGTGAAATGCTCGCCATGCCCGAACACCACCGCCACGCGTGCGTTACTGTCGGCCTCGAATTCGCCATAGGCCAGGGCCAGGTCGTTGAGGAGGTCGAGGTCGAAGGCGTTGCGCTTGGCAGCGCGGTCCAGACCGATCAAATGCACATGACCGTGGCGCGCACGGCTCACGCGGCCGGGGCAGGGCTGATTCATGGGTGTTTCCTCGCAGGGGAAGAAAGGGTGCAGCGACCAGATGCCGCACATCGGTGAATCGTTTAAGCGCCATCGCCCGCAGGGCCGGGGTCTTTGAAAAGTAGACCTTTGCCCGATTATCCGCAAAACCCCGTTACACAGCGGTGACAACTGTATTTTGCCGATAAAAAAATGCTCCCTTTTTGGGCAAATTCCGGTATAGTGCGCGCCGGCCTTTAACCGGGCCGCGTTTAGGTAGCGCAATTCCCCGAAGTCAGCTTCGGCTGCACGTCCGCACTGCGGGCTCTTCCTTGACGATTCTTTTTCATTCATTCGTTTTCGCAAATCCCCGCCGACAAAGCTGCCAGGGCGACTCTTGAGTCTCAACACGGCATGTGCAGCTTTGGAGCATGGGTCTTTGCGGATGCACTTAGAGGCAGACCCATGACCCAGGAAATCGGCGGCTTCGCCGCTCTTGAACTTCATCCCAATATTGTCGCTGCAGTAGTCGCTACCGGCTATGAAGAGCCTTCGGCCATTCAGCAGCAGTCGATCCCGATCATCCTCGCCGGTCACGATATGATTGGTCAGGCGCAAACCGGTACCGGTAAAACCGCTGCCTTTGCCCTGCCTATCCTGCACCGCATTGATCCGTCCAAGCGCGAGCCGCAAGCTCTGATCCTGGCCCCAACTCGTGAGTTGGCGCTACAAGTTGCAACCGCTTTCGAAACCTACGCCAAGCAAATGCCGGGCGTGACTGTTGTGGCTGTCTACGGCGGCGCGCCGATGGGCCCACAATTGAAAGCAATCCGTAATGGCGCACAGATCGTTGTCGCCACTCCGGGCCGTCTGTGCGACCACCTGCGTCGCGACGAAAAAGTGCTGCAGACCGTGAACCACCTGGTTCTCGACGAAGCAGACGAAATGCTCAAACTGGGCTTCATGGACGACCTCGAAGTGATCTTCAAGGCCATGCCGGAAACCCGTCAGACCGTATTGTTCTCGGCGACCCTGCCGCAATCGATCCGTGCCATCGCCGAGCGTCACCTGCGCGATCCAAAGCACGTGAAGATCCAGAGCAAGACCCAGACCGTTACCGCGATCGAACAGGCTCACCTGTTGGTTCACGCTGACCAGAAGACCTCTGCCGTTCTCAGCTTGCTGGAAGTGGAAGATTTCGACGCTCTGATCATGTTCGTGCGCACCAAGCAAGCGACCCTGGATCTGGCCAGCGCCCTCGACGCCAAAGGCTACAAAGCCGCCGCGCTGAACGGCGACATCGCCCAGAACCAGCGTGAGCGCGTGATCGACTCGCTCAAGGATGGCCGTCTGGACATCGTTGTGGCGACCGACGTTGCCGCCCGTGGTCTGGACGTTCCGCGTATCACCCACGTGTTCAACGTGGACATGCCGTACGATCCGGAATCCTACGTGCACCGTATCGGCCGTACCGGCCGTGCCGGTCGCGAAGGCCGCGCGCTGCTGCTGGTGACGCCACGTGAGCGCCGCATGCTGCAGGTGATCGAGCGTGTGACCGGTCAGAAAGTTGCCGAAGTGCGTCTGCCCGACGCCCAGGCCGTTCTTGATGCCCGCATCAAGAAACTGACCAACAGCCTGTCGCCGCTGGTGGCTGACGCCGAATCGACTCACGGTGATCTGCTGGATCGCCTGACCGCTGATATCGGTTGCACCCCACGCGCCCTGGCTGCCGCACTGCTGCGCAAGGCCACCAATGGTCAGGCGCTGAACCTGGCAGCGATCGAGAAGGAACGTCCACTGGTGCCGAACAGCGCGCCACGTGGCGACCGTCCTGAGCGTTCCGGTGATCGTCCGGACCGTGGTGACCGCGAGCGTCGTGCTCCGATGCCACTGGGCGAAGGCCGTGCACGTTGCCGTACCGCGCTGGGCGCGCGTGACGGTATCGCGGCGAAAAACCTGCTGGGCGCCATCCTCAACGAAGGTGGTCTGGCACGTGAAGCCATCGGTCGCATCCAGGTGCGTGACAGCTTCAGCCTCGTCGAGCTGCCGGAAGATGGTCTGGACAAACTCCTGACCAAGCTGAAGGACACTCGCGTTGCCGGCAAGCAGCTGAAACTGCGTCGCTACCGCGAAGATTGATCCGCCTCTGGGCTGATTGATCGAACATAAAAAATCCCCGACTGGTTCGGGGATTTTTTTTGCCTGCGATTTGGGCATCAGTCGAAGCGGTAGATGTCCATGCCCAGCGCACCCATGGTGAAACCTTGATGGGCAACGCTGAAGTCGCCACCAGCACCTCGGGCGAAGTAAAGCGGCAGCAGATGTTCATCACTTGGATGGCTGCGCACGGCGTTCGGTGCCTGCTGGCGGTAATCGTGCAATGCGGCTTCGTCGTTGGCAGCCAGTTTGTCGACAATCCAGTCGCGGAAGTCCCGGGCCCACGGCTCGACGCTTTCCGGGCCGGCGTGCCAGTCCAGTTCTCGCAGGTTGTGGGTGATGCTGCCGGAGCCGATCAACAGAATGCCCTGTTCGCGCAGTCTGGCCAGCGCCTGGCCGACGCGGTTCTGCAACGCCGGGCCGCCACGGCTGGGCAGGGAAACCTGAACCACCGGGATATCGGCCTGCGGGTACATCAGCGACAGCGGCACCCACACGCCGTGATCGAACGGTCGTTGCGGGTCGAGGCGCGCCGGCAGGTTGTTGGCAGTCAACAGGTCGGCAACCTCGCGGGCCAGTTGCGGATTGCCCGGGGCCGGATATTGCACTTCAAACAGCGCGCGAGGGAAACCGCCGAAGTCGTGCCAGGTTTCCGGTTGCGGATGGCTGCTGACCAGCAGTTCATGGCTTTCCCAATGGGCGGAAACGATGATGATGGCTTTCGGGCGTGGCAGTTCGGCCGCCAGCCGCGCCAGTGCCGGGCCACTGGCGCCGGGCTCCAGCGCCAGCATGGGCGAGCCGTGGGAGATAAACAGGCTGGGAAACATGGAAGGGTTCCTGAGCGTTAAGATGGCTCATCTTCAGTCAGTTCATTGATCTAATTCCAATATAAGTTTTAACGCCTTTTGATCGAATTCTTAGGAGGATGCATGCAGCCGGAGTTTTGGCACAAGAAGTGGGAATCGAACCAGATCGGCTTTCACCAGCTTGAGGTGAACCCGTATTTGCAGCGGCACTGGCCCGATCTGGCCATCCCGGTGCAGGCGCGTGTGTTGGTGCCGTTGTGCGGTAAAAGTCTGGATCTGCTGTGGCTCGCCGGCCGTGGTCATCAGGTGCTGGGCGTCGAGCTTTCGGAAAAGGCAGTGGAAGACTTTTTCCATGAGCAGCAATTGCAGCCGCAGGTGAGCGAGCAGGGCGACTTCAAGGTTTATCGCGCCGACGCGGTCGAGTTGTGGTGCGGGGATTTCTTCTCGCTGACGATGGCTGACGTGGCGGGTTGCACCGCGTTGTATGACCGTGCGGCAGTGATTGCCTTGCCGCCAGCGATGCGCGAGCGTTATGCGGCGCATCTGCAGAGCATTCTGCCGGCGTGTCGAGGGCTGTTGGTGACGCTGGATTATGACCAGTCGCAGATGCCAGGGCCGCCATTTTCCGTAGACGATGCCGAAGTGCAGCGTTTGCTGGGCAGTGTCTGGCGCGTCGAGATGCTGGAGCAGCAGGATGTACTCGGTGACAGCTGGAAGTTCGTGCAGGCCGGCGTAACCCGGCTTGAGGAACGGGTTTACCGGATTCGCGGGGTGTAAACGACAGGCAAAAAAAGGCCCGCATCACTGCGGGCCTTTTCATTGGTGCGCCGGTTTGATCAACCGCGACGACGCAGGGCGTCGATACGCTCTTCCAGCGGCGGGTGGCTCATGAACATGCGGGCGAACCCTTGTTTGATGCCACCGTTGATGCCGAAGGCGTTCAGGGTGTCCGGCATGTGCACCGGCAGGCCCTGTTCGGCGCGCAGGCGTTGCAATGCGTTGATCATCGCGCCGGTACCGGCCAGGCGGGCACCGGCATCGTCGGCACGGAACTCGCGCTTGCGCGAGAACCACATCACGATCGCGCTGGCCAGAATGCCCAGTACCAGTTCGGCGAAGATGGTCGCGATGTAGTAGGCCATGCCCTGGCCTTCTTCGTTCTTGAAGATTACCTTGTCGACGAAGTTGCCGATGATCCGCGCGAAGAACATCACGAAGGTGTTCACCACGCCCTGGATCAGTGCCAGGGTAACCATGTCGCCATTGGCCACGTGACCGATCTCGTGAGCCAGCACGGCCCGCACTTCGTCTTCCTTGAAGCGTTCGAGCAAGCCCTGGCTGACCGCAACCAGTGCGTCGTTCTTGTTCCAGCCGGTAGCGAAGGCGTTCGCTTCGTAGGCCGGGAAAATCCCGACTTCGGGCATCTTGATTCCGGCTTCCCGGGACAGTTGCTCGACGGTTTGCAGCAGCCATTGCTCGTGACGAGTGCGTGGCTGGGTGATGATCTGGGTGCCGGTGCTCATCTTCGCCATCCACTTGGAGATGAACAGCGAGAACAGGGAACCGGCAAAACCAAAGACTGCACAGAAAACCAGCAGCTGACTGAGGTTGAGATCAACCCCGTTGGCCGCCATGAACCCGTTGAAGCCAAAAAGGCTCAGGGTGATGCTGGCTATCAGCACGACCGCCAGGTTAGTGGCCAAAAACAGCAGGATGCGCATCATGGTTGTAGAAGTCTCCTCAAGCTAAAGATGTAGCGTACTGCGGGGTATATAAGGTGCGGCACCTGGCGATTCAACCGAGTGACTATTTCAAACTGTGTCCTACACCGGATTTGCCGGGCTATGGGACATTTCCCACTTCTAAATCCGGTATGGATGACAGGCACGCGCCACCCGGTCTCATTGCGTCAGGCACGCATGATTCGTATGAGTCGCAAGTGTAGAAGGTGCTGGAGTAGGGGCGCAGCAGAAGTGTTGCTGAATCAGACAGTGCGCAACGTTCGGGCCGTTGCGCACTGAGCGCCGGTTACTGGCGGTAGGACTTGAGGAAGTTGCCGATGCGACCGATGGCCATGTCCAGGTCATCGACCCGCGGCAGGGTGACCACGCGGAAGTGGTCAGGCCACGGCCAGTTGAACGCCGTGCCCTGCACCACCAGCAGCTTCTCGGAGAGCAGCAGGTCGAGCACGAATTTCTCGTCGTTGTGGATCGGGCAGACTTTCGGGTCGATCTTCGGGAACGCGTACAGTGCGCCCATCGGCTTCACGCAGCTAACGCCGGGAATGTCGTTGAGCAGCTCCCAGGTGCGGTTGCGCTGTTCCAGCAGGCGACCTTGCGGCAGTACCAGATCGTTGATGCTCTGATAGCCACCCAGGGCGGTCTGGATCGCATGCTGACTCGGCACGTTGGCGCACAGGCGCATGTTGGCCAGCATGTCGATGCCTTCGATGTAGCTGTGAGCGTTGTGTTTCGGCCCGGAAATGGCGATCCAGCCGGAACGGAAACCCGCCACGCGATACGACTTGGACAGGCCGTTGAAGGTCAGGCACAGCAGGTCCGGGGCCAGCGAAGCGGTGCAGATGTGCACGGCGTCGTCGTAAAGAATCTTGTCGTAGATTTCGTCGGAGAACACCACCAGATTGTGCTGGCGAGCCAGTTCGAGCATGCCCAACAGCACTTCCTTCGAATACACCGCGCCGGTCGGGTTGTTCGGGTTGATGATCACCATCGCCTTGGTGTTCGGGGTGATCTTGGCCTTGATGTCGGCCAGGTCCGGGAACCAGTCGGCGCCCTCGTCGCACAGGTAATGCACAGCGTTACCGCCGGCCAGGCTCACGGCTGCGGTCCACAGCGGGTAGTCTGGCGCCGGCACCAGCACTTCGTCACCGTTGTTGAGCAGTGCCTGCAGCGACATCACGATCAGCTCGGACACGCCGTTGCCCAGATAGATGTCTTCGATGCCGACACCTTCGACCTGCTTCTGCTGGTAGTACTGCATCACCGCCTTGCGCGCGCTGAACAGGCCTTTGGAATCGCTGTAGCCCTGGGCGGTCGGCAGGTTGCGGATCACATCCTGGAGAATTTCGTCTGGCGCTTCGAAACCAAAGGGTGCCGGGTTGCCGATGTTCAGCTTGAGGATGCGATGGCCTTCCTCTTCCAGGCGTTTGGCGTGCTTGAGCACCGGGCCGCGAATGTCGTAGCAGACGTTGGCGAGCTTGTTCGATTTGCTGAACTGCATGGCGATGTGATCCCGAAAATGAACGATCCAGGCGGCGGGTGGACAACCGTGCTGGGAATCCTGCGTCTTCACACAGGCAAGTGTCTCGAGCGGCGGTTTCCAACAATCCGTTTGAATGCGCAGGAACCCGCTGCCAGACTGGCGTGTGACGAGGCGCAATCATACGTGCCGCCCGATCCGTGGAAAAGGTACAGATCGGGCTTTTTCAGCCGCTGAGGTGTGATGATGGAAAAGATTGAAAAGACCCTGGAAGAATGGCGGGCGATGCTCGACCCCGAGCAGTTCAACGTGTGCCGCCTGAGCGCCACCGAGCGACCGTTCTCCGGCAAGTACAACGCCACCAAGACCGATGGCGTCTACCACTGCATCTGCTGCAACGAACCGCTGTTCGACTCCAAGACCAAATTCGACTCCGGCTGCGGCTGGCCAAGCTTCTACGCGCCGATCGGCGACAACGCCATGACCGAAATCCGTGACACCAGCCACGGCATGATTCGCACCGAAGTGAAATGCGCCAAGTGCGATGCGCACCTTGGCCACGTCTTCCCTGACGGCCCGCCGCCGACCGGCCTGCGTTACTGCATCAACTCGGTGTGCCTGGACCTGGTGCCGCGCGAGTAACCGATACGGGCGATCCACGGGTCGCCTTTCGAATAATTAAATTGCACGCAATTCAATTGCTCGCTATTTTTGCCGTCTATCCATTTTTCAAGAGTGCGCACCATGAGCGATAACCTGCTGAATATTCCGTGCACCACCATCAAGGGCGAGCAGAAGACCCTCGCCGATTTCGCCGGCAAGGCGGTGCTGGTGGTTAATACCGCCAGCAAATGCGGTTTCACTCCGCAGTACAAAGGCCTTGAGGAACTGTGGCAGACCTACAAGGATCAGGGCCTGGTGGTGCTGGGTTTTCCGTGCAATCAGTTCGGCAAGCAGGAGCCGGGCAACGAAGGCGCCATCAGCGAGTTCTGCGAGCTGAACTACGGTGTCAGCTTCCCGCTGTTCAAGAAGATCGAAGTCAACGGTACCGGCGCGCACCCGCTGTTCGTGCAGTTGAAGAAGCGCGCGCCGGGCGTGCTGGGCTCCCAGGGCATCAAGTGGAACTTCACCAAATTCCTGATCGGCAAGGACGGCCAGTTGGTCAAGCGCTTCGCCCCGGCCACCAAGCCGCAGGATCTGAGCCGTGAGATCGAAGCCCTGCTCAAATGAACAACCTGTCCGCCGATTCGCTGAAACTCGACAGTCAGCTGTGCTTCAAGTTGTACGCCGCATCGCGGGCGGTGATCCGTGCCTACAAACCGATGCTCGATCAGCTCGGCCTGACCTATCCGCAATATCTGGCAATGCTGGTGTTGTGGGAATGGCAGCAAACTGCGCCGGAGCAACCGACAGTCAAGGCGCTGGGTGAGCGTCTGGCACTGGACTCCGGCACGCTGACGCCGCTGCTCAAGCGATTGGAGCAACTGCAACTGGTTCAGCGTCAGCGCTCGGCCCGGGACGAGCGTGAAGTTCATCTGAGCCTTACGCGGCAAGGGCAGGCGCTGCGTGAACAGGTCGGGCCGTTGAAGGCGCGGCTGTTGTGCGACAGCGGGGTTGATCTGGACCGGCTCAATGACTTGCGTAGCGGTCTTGATCACTTGCTGGGGCAGATCAAAGCACTGTCGTAGTCGGAATCCACTGGTCCAGCAGCGCCGCCAATTCTTCACGACGGAACGGCTTGGCCAGATAGTCGCTCATGCCCGCCGCCCGGCAACGTTCGCGCTCCTCGGACATGGCGTTGGCGGTCAGGGCGACGATCGGCAGATGCGGCCAGCGTCCGCTTTGACGAATCTGGCGGCTGGCTTCGTAACCGTCCATCACCGGCATGTTGCAGTCCATCAGTACCAGATCGAACTCGTCGTGTTCCAACTGATCCAGCGCCTCCACGCCATGGGCGGCAACCACCACATCGCAGCCGAGTTTGCCCAGCATGCCCTTGGCCACCAGTTGATTGACCGGGTTGTCCTCCACCAGCAGTACCCGACCGCGCCGCTGCGACGGCACGCTTTCGAGGCGTGCGCGGTCGATGGTGGTGAGGTCCGGCTGCAGTGTCCGACGCAGATTCTGATACAGCGCGTTGCGGGCCAGCGGTCGAGCCTGCTGCTGCAATGGGGCAAGGGCAGTGGCTTCTTCACCCGGCATGAAACTGCCATAAGCCGTCACCAGCAGAATCGGCGCCGTCATCGCCGGACGCAGACCGAACAGGCATTCGGGGCAATCGGTGATGATGACGTCGGGGGACAGGCCGAGCAGCGGGTCGTCGAGGGTTCGCTGTTCGTAGGTCAGCCCCCAGACCGGCAGCAGGCTTTCCAGCAGCTCCGCCAGCCCGCTGACCGCGTTGGTGATCGCCAGCACCTTTCCGTGCAACGGGGGTGGAATCACCGCGCGGGTGTGGCAGGGCAGTGGCAGCTCAGCGCAGAACTGACTGCCGAAACCCACTTCGGAACTGATGGTCAGACGCCCCTGCATGGCTTCGCACAGGTTATAGGTCAGTGCCAGACCGAGCCCGGTGCCGCCGTACTGGCGAGTGATCCCGGCACCCGCCTGGGTAAACGGCTGGAAAATCTTCACCTGCGCTTCCTGGGCGATGCCGATGCCGGTGTCGCAGACCTCGATCCGGACGCCGTCCTTCCAGGTGGACAAACGCACATCGACCCGGCCGAAACGAGTGAATTTCAGGGCATTGGACAGCAGGTTGCTGACGATTTGCCTGACCCGGGTCGGATCGCCAAGCACCAGCGCCGGGAAGTGCGGATCGATCAGGCAGGTCAGTTCCACACTCGGCGCCGCGTTTTGCGACAGCAGGTTGGCAGTGTCTTCGATCAGTGAGCCGAGATCGAAGGGAATGTGTTCGAGCTCCAGCTGCCCGGCATCGAATTTGGACAGGTCGAGAATGTCGTTGAGCAATTCCACCAATACCTTGCCGGAGTCGTGGGCGATGGACAGTTGTTGCTGCTGTTCGGCGTTGAGCGGACCATCGAGCGACAGAGCGATCATTCCCAGCAAGCCGTTGAGCGGGGTACGGATCTCATGGCTCATGTTGGCGAGGAATGCCGAGCGAGCCTCGGCCATGTCCAGTGCCGTACTACGGGCCACTTCCAGTTCCTGGTTGGACTGGCTGAGTCGCGCGTTGATCGCCTTGAGCTCGGCGGTACGCGCCGAGACGATGTCTTCGAGTTGTGCGAGGTAGTCGGTGAGACGGTTTTCCGCATTGCGCCGTTGCTGGATTTCCGTGGCGATGTTCTCGAACTGCTGATTGGCAACTTTGACCAGCACGCCGATCTCGTCATTGGCGTGCCCGCCCGGACATTCCAGGGTGGTCGGCTCGGCACTGCGCGGGTCGCGGCCGCTGAGTTCACGGATCACTCGCACCAGGGGTTTGGTCAGCATCACGTAGAACAGCGCGAGCAGGATCCCGGTCAGGATCAGGCTGCGGGCGAAACCGTTGAGCAGCGTGACTTCCGCGCGGCGCAGAAAGCGGCTGCCAAAGGCGAAGGTATCGACTTCCAGGCTCAGGGTGCCGAGGGATTCGTTGGGCAAGTGATCGAGATAAAGACGGTCTTCGAACTGACGTTTGGCGCCAAACAGGAAGTCGCTGATCATCCGGTAGCCGCTTTGCAGCTCCGGACGTTTGACGCTGGCCAATACGGTCTGGTTGTTATCGGTGAGTCTTGCAGAAATGATGGCCGGCGAGCGCAGCAGGCCCAGGGTCAGCTCCTGCGCCAGTTCGGCATCGATGTTGTAGGCGATGCGTGAGGCCGGGTTATGGCTGATTTCCAGCAAAGACAGGATTTCACGGTTGATGGACGCGTCTTCACTGGCATAATCGATGCCGATTTGCAGCAGGCTGAGCAGCGTGCCCAGAATGAACCCGACCAGCACGGTAAGCCGCGCCTGTTTGTACGACAGCCGGTGGGTGAATTTGATATCCATGGGGTGTTGAACCACTTCCGTTTCCCTTCGCTGCTCAAGCATAGTCGATCATGCACGGATTCCGGGGTTCCCGAAGCGCCTTGTAACAAGGCCCGGGACAGGTTTCGGACGCTGTCTGTCTTTGCTGCACCGCCATCATCACTGTGAACGAGCCCGAGGAGAAGACGTGGATTCCCGATTGAATGCTTTTCTTGAGCGCGCCGAGTCGGTTCTGGCGCGGATCGAACCGCTATTGCCGGCTCCACGCCCGGTCATCGACTGGGGCACCTGCCTCGCCGCACGCTGGCAGCGTGACGGGCGCAGCGGTTATCTGCTGCCGCTGGAAGTCAGCCTCGACATGCGCCTGTCGGACTTGATCGGCGTCGACCGCCAGCTGGAGCAACTGGGCCGCAACACTCAGCAATTTCTCGACGGCATGCCGGCCAACCATGCGCTGCTGTGGGGTTCGCGCGGTACCGGTAAATCGTCGCTGGTCCGCGCGCTGCTGGCTGAACACGCCAAGGCCGGTTTGCGTCTGATCGAAATCGAGCGCGATCACCTGGCGGACCTGCCAAGGGTGGTGGCGCAGATCGCCAAGCTGCCGCAGCGTTTTGTGCTGTTCTGCGACGACCTCTCGTTCGAGTCCGGCGAAGGCGACTACCGCGTACTGAAAAGCGTGCTGGACGGCTCGCTCGAACAGGCGCCGGACAACGTGTTGCTTTACGCCACCTCCAACCGTCGTCATCTGGTGCCGGAAAAGGAGAGCGACAACGAAAACTGGAAGCGCGTCGATGGTGAGCTGCATCCGAGCGAAGCGGTGGAAGACAAGATCGCGCTGTCGGATCGCTTCGGCCTGTGGCTGTCGTTCTATCCGTTTACCCAGGAACATTTCCTCAACGTCGTCGAGCACTGGATCGGCCAGTTGGCCGCCAAGGCCGGTCTGGACTGGCAGCGCGACGAACAACTGGACATCCTCGCCGTGCGCTGGGCAACCGGCCGTGGCAACCGCAACGGACGTTGCGCTCACCAATTCGCCCGTTACTGGGTGGGACTGAAATTGTTGGAGCACAAGGCATGATTGATTTGCAACAGAGCGGCCAAGGCCTCGAAGGTTATGGCATGTTGGCCGCGCAACTGGAGTCGCTGCTGGCGGACGAACGCGATTTCATCGCCAACGCCGCACAGTTTTCGGCGTTCCTGTTCAACCAGCTCGATGACCTGAACTGGGCCGGTTTCTACCTCAATCGCAACGAAGAGCTGGTGCTCGGTCCGTTCCAGGGCCAGATCGCCTGCGTGCGCATTCCGTTCGGTCGCGGTGTGTGCGGCGCGGCGGCTGCCAGCCTGCAGACACAACGGGTCGAAGACGTTCATGCGTTTCCTGGCCATATCGCTTGCGACAGTGCGTCGAACAGCGAACTGGTCGTGCCGTTGGTCAAGGACGGCCGTCTGATCGGCGTGCTCGACCTCGACAGCCCGAAGCTCGCGCGTTTCGGTGCCGACGATCAGGCCGGGATCGAACAACTGGCGGCGATTTTCCTGCGCCTGACCGACTGCTGATCACGCCGCCAGGCCTGCCTTGAGCAGCACGGCCGCCGGGTCCACGGCATCGATCTGCCGTGGATCGAGAAACCGTGTGGCGTACTGCAGATACACGCCATCGCGGATGAACAGCTCGAACAACTCGGCATCGATGTGCGCTTCACGGCACATGGTGGCCATGATCCCCAGCGCCTCACTGAGGGACTTGGCCTTCTTGTATGGACGGTCGGCGGCGGTCAGGGCTTCGAATATATCGGCAATCGCTATCATGCGCGCCGGCAGGCTCATGTCCTCGCGTTTCAGGCGCTTGGGATAACCGGTGCCATCCATCTTTTCGTGATGCCCGCCGGCGATTTCCGCGACGCTGTTCAAATGCCCGGGGAAGGGCAGATGACTGAGCATCAGGATCGTCTGCACCATGTGGTGGTTGATGATGTAGCGTTCTTCGCGGGTCAGCGTGCCCCGGGGGATGCTCAGGTTGTACAGCTCGCCGCGATTGTATTTGTAGGGCGGCACGTCGAGCTTGAATCCCCACGGATTGTCCTCCGGAATCAACTCGCCTTCGGCGCGTTCCAGCAGATGCTCCGGCTTGTCTGCCAGCAACGGTTCGGTGACCGGCAAGTGCGGTGCCGGGGTGCGTGCCTGACGCCGGTTCTCTTCCCATGACAGGCCCAGCCGATCATCCAGCGTGCGCGTCCAGGTACGTCGGGCGATGCCTTGCAGACGTTGCAGGTCGGCCTCGGCCATCGCTTCACTGCCCAGATTGCAGTGGGCGACGAATGCAAAATCATCATCCAGCGCTGTCAGGGTTGCGTCGCGCAGATCGGCCAGTTGCCGCTCTTCGCCGCCCATGGCCAGGGCTTGCCAGTAGCTGACCCAGGCGTCGCGCTTGAGCACTTCGAAGCGGGTGCGGATTTCGTGCAGGCGATCGTTCAGGGTTTCCAGTTTGGTGGCTTTGTCGACCACGTATTCCGGGGTCGTGACTTTGCCGCAATCGTGTAGCCACGCGGCGATGTGCAAGGCCTCCCATTCATCTTCGTTCGGCTGGTAAGCGCTGAAGGCCGGCGCCTGACTGGCTGCAGCGGCCTGGGCGAGCATCAGGGTCAGTTCCGGCACGCGCTGGCAATGCCCGCCGGTATAAGGGCTCTTGGCATCGATGGCGCCGGCCAGCAATTGAATGAACGCGTCCAGCAATTGTTTCTGCCGGGCTTGCAGGCGCTGGCTCTCTATACTCACCGCCGCCGCCCCGGACACTGCTTGCAGGAAGGCGATGCGGTCGGGCCGCAGCTTTTCCAGATCACTCGCCGTGCCGCTGTCATTGATCAGCAGCACCAGCAGGCCGACGGTTTCGTTGTGCCGGTTATGCAAACGGATACCGATCAGATGAACCCTCGGTGACGCCATGGCCAGCAGCACTTTGCGCAGATCGGTGGCCTGTTCGAAGCCCAGATTGCTCACGACTGTGTCGGCGCTCGCCAATTGCCGAAACCATTCGGGCCCCTGAGTAGCGTCAAGGTTGCGTCCCTGAATGTCGAACGCGGTCAGGGCTTGAGAGGCGCCATCGACCACCAGTCCGTAGGGCTCCATGCGATTGCCGTCGTTTTCCCGCAGATAGATCAGGCCCGCCTGAGCCTGGGCGATCTGCACGGTCTCGAACAGGGCCCGCTGCAGCAGCGGTTCGAAGCGGGTTTCAGCAGTCAGGCTGTCGGTGATCCGAAAGAAGCTGGCCAGGGTGTCCTTCATGCGCGCCATCGACAGGCTCAACTGGTCAATCTCCAGTACCAGCGATCGACGGGTCACGGGAAAATTGAAATCGAAACTGCGGATCGCATCGGCTTCCTTGACCAGTGCGTGTAGCGGTTTGACCAGAATTCGCGAGATCAGCCACCCGAGCGGCAGGCATAGCAGCAGAGTAGCCAGCGTGATCAACGCGCCCTGCCAGCGCATGCGATAGGCGTCGACCAGCAACTCGTCCTCCGGCACCAGCAACGCCATTTGCAAACCTTTCGGCCCGCCTTCCTGCAACTGGCTGCGGGCGACGATCCATAGCCGGCCGTCGGCCTTGAGTCGATTGCCCTGATGGCCGGACAACAAGGCGTCAAGGGCGGGGCTCAAGTCGGCAGCCTTGGCCAGACGCGCCGTTCGGTCATCGACGATCAGCCGGCTGCTGTCGGGGTAGGCCACGGCGTTGCCATCGGCATCGAACAGGACGATTTCCGTGGCCGGCGTCACCACGTGTTTGATCAGGGTTGCGGAGAGTGCATCAAGGGTCAGGTCGGCGCCGATCACTGCGCCATCACCGCTGCGCCGGGCCAGCGTCGTGCCGACGTTATGGGTGGAAAAAAAGACGTAGGGTTCGGTAGTGATCTGTTCGGTCTGCTGCCGTGCGTTGATGTACCACGCTCGGCTGCGGGGATCATAAGGATCGTCGGGGTTGTCCTGCCGGCCGACCGGGGACAGTGCCTGGTCGAAGAACAGCGACTGCGAATGCGCCTGACCGCTGGCGTCATGTTCGATGCTCCAGACCTGAAACGCCGCTGCGTCCGGTGCCTTGAGCAGGGTTTTCAGCGCCGGCGTGCGCAAAGGACGAACCATGAAGAAGTCGCCGTTGCCATACCCCAGGTACAGCGAGGCCAGATCCGGATTGTCCGTCAGGGACTGGCTGAACGGCTTGAGCAGCGCCAGGCGTGGTTCGAGGCCGGAAGAGCGGGCGGCGGGATTGTCCGCCAGCAGGCTCAGCAGGTGTCTGATCGGTTCATAGGTGGCCTGCAGATCGAGGCGCACATCCTGCTCGATGCGGTTGAACAGCTTTTCGCTGCTCGACAGGATGATCTGCGTGGTCTGCCGATAGTTGAACAGACCCAGCACCACCCCGGTGAGCAAAAGCAAAAAGGTGAACATGACGCTGATGTGCACATGCAGCGGAAACCGGCGTTGTTCCGGGCGCAGTGGGCTGGGCATTGCGGACTCTCCGTGTAGGTAAGCACACTGCTCAGCGTCCAAGCATAGTTAAGCCCGGGTCACTTTGCTTTGACTGATCCGGTTCAGTTGCTGTTCCAGTGCCTGCTCCAGTTCCAGGATGGCGAGACGGCTGGCCTGGCAGCGACGCTCGATCTCATCCCCCGGCAGCGCTTGCTGACAAGCCTGTTCAAGCGCCTCGCAACTGTCGATCAGGCGCGAGGCCTGGACAATGCGTGCGGCCCCCTTGATCTTGTGGGCGATGATGGCCAGTGCGGGGGGATCCCGGGTGAGGGAGAGGGCCTGCAATTCCTGTCGGTCAAGGCGACTGCTGTTGAGCAGCTCTGCGAGCAGGCGGTGAGTCTGGGAGGGGTTGCCTCCGGTGAGCAGTGTGAGGCCTTGCAGATTGAACACCGGCGCACGGAACAGCGGCTGAACACTGTTGACCCATTCGCTCAGGCTGTTCAGGCTCAGGGGTTTGAACAGGCAGTCGTTCATGCCCGCCTGTTTGCAGCGCAGGATCTCTTCCGGCTGGGCATTGGCGGTGAACCCCAGCACCGTGCAGGCAGGGCGTCGGGTGAGCGTTTCGTGCTTGCGAATGGCCCGGGTCAGATCGTAACCGTTCATGACGGGCATGTTGCAATCGGCGATGACCAGATCGAATTCGCCGTTCTTCCATTGTTCCAGCCCTTGCTGGCCATCTTCGGCGATACAGAAACGATGGCCGAAGTATTCCAGCTGCTGGCACATCAGCAGCCGATTCGCAGGATGGTCATCGACCACCAGAACGGTCAACGGGATGAGGGATGCCTGAATCTTCGGTTCGTCCTCTGCTCTCGCCACTTGTGCAGGCAGGATGACCACCGGCAGCGAAACACTGACTTGGGTGCCGATTCCCGGCAGGCTGCTCAACCGCAGTTTTCCACCCATCATTTCACACAGGTTGCGGCTGATGACCAGCCCCAGGCCTGCGCCGCTGAAGGTTCGCTGCCCGCCGTTGGCGGCTTGGGCAAAGGGTTCGAACAAACGCGACTGATCCTGCGTCGTGATCCCGATGCCGCTGTCCTGTACGGTCAACTGCACCATCGAGCGTTCCGGATCATCCGTGGGTAGAACATCCAGCGTGATTCTGATGTGTCCTGCTTCGGTGAACTTGATGGCATTGCTGATCAGATTCGACAACACCTGCTTGAAGCGCAGCGGGTCGAGGTGAACATCGACATTCAATTCAGGCGGAGAGACGGACACCGCCAGTGAGAGCTGCTTCTGCCGGGCGAGACCTTCGAAGATTCTGACCACCGAGCCCACGGTATCGATCAGGTTGATTCGCTCGGGGGTCAAACTCAGCCGCCCGGATTCGATGCGGGCAATGTCCAGGATGTCGCCGATCAGGCCCAGCAGGTCCTTGGCCGAGTGGTACGCCGTTTCGATGCCGGAGCGATCCGGGTGATTCTGATCCATGCGCTTGAGCGTCAGTTCGAGCATGCCGATCACGGCGTTCATCGGGGTGCGGATCTCATGGCTCATGGTCGCCAGAAACGTACTCTTGGCCCGGTTGGCATCGTCTGCTCGTTCCTTGGCTGCGCGGAGTTCATCGAGCAGTTCGCGGCGTTCACTGATGTCGATCCAGCCGCCAATGATCCCCTGGACTTCACCGCTGGAGTCCCGGTACGGCAGGATCCAGTGATAGATCGTCAGCTGCCGGTTGCCGATCTGCAGCGGCCGGTCAAGCACCAGCGGTCTGCCCTCCGCCATCACCCGTTGATAGTCGGCCTGATATGTCTGGGCCTCGAAAGCATTGTTCAATGCACCCTGCATCACGCTTTTGCCGATGACGTCTTCGCGCCGGGCATTGAACGCCTGGAGATAACTGTCGTTGCAACTTTGCAGAAGACCCTGTCGGTCACGCACGTAAATCGGGTGGGGCGTGCCGTTGACCAGTGAACCCATGAATTCCAACTGGTCATTCAACGCCCGTTCGGCTGCCTTGCGCTGTTTGATCTGACGGCGCATGTAGGCATTCCAGAGCAGCGACAGGAGTAACAGCAGGCAGGCGCCGCCGATCACCTGATAGAAAAAGCGCTGGTATTGGCGCCAGGTGCCTTGCGAAACACTTGAGTAGCCACGCCAGCGCCCGTTGATGATGCCCAGTTCTTCGGGCGTGATGCTCATCAGTGACTTGTCGATGATCGAGCTCAGTTCTGTGTTGTCCCGCGCAGTCGCCAGTGAGAACGCCGCCTGTCGGGTGCCGATGGTGGTGGTGATCTGCAGGGGATGTTCGAAGGTTCGCGATGCAATGAAGTAGTTTGCGATGACCAGGGAGTTCACTGCGCCTTCGACCTGGCCTTCGTCAAGCAGCGCCACGGCACTGAAGGTATCTGGCGTTTCGATCAGTTGAATGCGTGGAAACTCGCTGCGCAGGTATTCGATCATCGGATTGCCCTGAGCGATCGCCAGACGCTTGCGTTTGAGTTGCCCAAGGTGCGTGGGACTGTCGGCGGCCTTTCGGGTCAACAGTACGTATGAATTTTCCAGGTAGGGGCGGCTGAAGTTCAGGGTTTCCTCGCGCTGGGCGGTAGGCAGCAGGGCTGCGATCAGGTCAGCCTGGTGATGCTCGACCTGCTTGATCATTTCGGCGTCACTGCGGCTGCGGCGGATTTCGAAGCGCAGTCCGGTGCGCAACCGGATGAGTTCGAGCAAGTCGGCGCTGATGCCGCGAAAATTGCCGTCACTGTCAAAGAACGTCAGAGGTGCGAACGCTTCGTTGACCACTACCCTCACGACCGAATGTTTTTTCAGCCATTGCTCTTCACGTTTGGTCAGTTGCAATTTCTGGTCGGTCAGAAGTGTGTCGCTGCCGACACTCCAGCGCTTGGCGATGTTTTCGCGCTCGCTGCCCGGTACGGCCTTGAGCACGGTATCGATGATGGCGAGCAGCTGTGGATTGTTGCGATGCACGGCAAAGCTGAAACCGTGGGCCTCGTGCTTGCCGAAATTGGCCATGCGAATGTTGTTCAGGTATCCCTTGCTGATCATGTAGTGGGTGGAAATGGTGTCACCGAGAAACACGTCTGCCTGATCGAACGCTACCGCATTGATTGCGTTCTGATAGGACGGATAGGAGGTGATGAGCGCTTTGGGATACATCGCCTTGACATCGTCCAGCGGCAAGTAGTGATACAGCATGCTCAGCCGCATGCCTGCCAGGCCTTCGGTCAGTGTTCGGGTTTCGCCCTCGCGCGTCACAAGCACCGGTTGATCGATGGCGTAGGGCCTCGACAGCACGATATCGGCGTTCTCTGCTTCAAATCCGTTGGCGGTGCCGAGCATGTCGATGTGACCGTCGATCAATGCCCGTATGGCGGCTTCCCGCGAGGCGAAACGTTTGACTCTAATCGGCAGACCGATCGCCTGACCAACGAGTACGGCGTAATCCGCCGTGAAACCTTCGTAGTCGTGCCCGCTGGCTGTCATGTCGAAGGGCGGATAGTCTGGAGCGGAAGTCCCCAGAATCAACTCATTGCGAGTGTGTGCCCACGCCACCTGCGATGGGTCGAACAAAGCCTGCACCGACCGGTCGGCCGACCGACCAAGCAGGGTGAAGTCTTGCGAGGCGGGTGATGCGGCGGTTGAAGAGGTGCAGAAACCCAGACATGCACTCCATGCAATCAGAAAACTCATTAAACGGCTGGACATGTTGACTCTCACACGAGTGCGTTACGTTTGGCCATTTCGATAAGTTCTACGAGAGACTTGGCTTTGAGTTTTTGCATCAGTCGTTTTTTATAAGTGCTTACAGTTTTGTTACTGAGAAACATGCCTTTTGCAATTTCCTTGTTCGTGCGGCCCTGGGCAAAGAGTTGCAAGACCATAAGTTCCCGGTCATTGACGGATTTGAAGAGTTCCAGTTCTGCATAACGCACGTCATCGTGACGAACAGGGTTCAAGGCCTGGCTGGGAAAATAGTTGTAGCCGGAAAGGACAGCCTTGATCGCACTGACCAGTTCGCTCAGGTCTTCCTGTTTGCAGACATAACCCGATGCACCTGACTGCATGCAACGAATGCCGAACAGGGTCGGGCATTGCGCAGTCAATACCAGCGTCTTGAAGGGCGAACTCATGGCGTTGAAGCGGGCCAGGACTTCCAGGCCATCGAGCTTGGGAATGCTGATGTCGAGAATGATCAGGTCGGGCATGCATTCGCGAACCATCTGCATGGCATCGACACCGTTATCGGTTTCTCCAACGACTTTATAACCTTCATGTTCCAGCAGCATTCGAACGGCAAGGCGGATGACCGGGTGATCGTCGACAATAAAAACGGAGTTCATAATCAAATCCCATACGAGCGCAAATAAAGGGCGAACCTTAGCTCAGATGAATGAACGCTCGCATGAACTGACGGGGGGGTAGTGGCAATCTAGGAGAAATCCTACAAATATAGAGGAATCAGACTACGTGTTAACTGGGTTTGACGTAGGTAGGGACGTGAGATGTTCAAAGTTTGTTCTTGAATAAGTTTATAGATGCCGGCGGGATTTAAAGGGATGAGGCTGAATTGAGTGTTGCTGCTTTTGACTTTGAGCTTCCTGAACAAGTACCAGAAGAAGGGTTTGTAGTTTCGCTTGCGCCTCACCACGCCCGACCGATCCCCTTGCAGATCGGTCGGGCGGCAGGCGTCAAGGGCTGGAGCGCCCGGTCATTTCCAGCGCCATGTCACTGGCGTAGCTGTCGGTCATGCCGGCGATGAAGTCGATCATGCGCAGGAACGACGCGTGCAGAGGACCGTGCGGGTCCGGCGCGTTGTTGCCCAGCAAATCGAGAATCCGGCGGCTCTTGAACGATGGCGTGCGGCCATTGTGCTGTTCCAGGGCGGCACCACAGAAGGCGTTGAGCAAAATCTCCAGGGTCGTATAGGCGCCGATCTCGTGGAGGGTCTTGCGCTTGTCCTGGAAGATTTTCTTGCGGGCGATGTCCTTGGCGTTCAACACGCAACGCTTGGCCGGGCCGTGCATGTGTTCCACCAGATCCCCCGACAGCGTACCGGCCAGCAATGCGTCCTGTTGTTCGACGAAGGCCCGGGCGGCGGCGTTGGTCAGGTGCTCGATGGCTTTGCCGCGCAAGATCGCCAGTTTGCGCCGGCGCGAATCCTGCGGGCCGAGCTGGCGATAGGTTTCCGGCAGATCATCGCCGACCAGACCGAGCAGCAGCGACTCGACTTCGGCGTACTCCAGCAGCTCCATTTCCAGGCCGTCTTCCAGATCGATCAGGGCGTAGCAGATGTCGTCTGCGGCCTCCATCAGATACACCAGCGGATGGCGCGCCCAACGCTGCTCTTCCAGCTGCGGCAGACCCAGCTTATGGGCGATCTGCTCCAGCAACGGCAGCTCGCTCTGGTAGCAGCCGAACTTGTGCTTCTTGTAACCGAGGGAGTCGGCGTGACGGGCCGTCCACGGGTACTTCAGATAGGTGCCGAGGGTGGCGTAGGTCAGTCGGGTGCCGCCGTCGAACTGGTGATACTCCAGTTGCGTGAGCACCCGGAAGCCCTGCGCATTGCCTTCAAAGTTCAGGAAGTCACCGCGTTCGGCGTCACTCATCGCATCCAGCCACCCGCGCCCCGCAGCCTGCTGGAACCAGTGACGGATCGCGTCCTCCCCGGAATGGCCGAACGGCGGGTTGCCGATGTCGTGCGCCAGGCAGGCCGATTGAACCACCATGCCCAGATCGCTCGGCTCGCACCATTCGGGTAGAGCGCGGCGCAGGGTTTCGCCGACACGCATGCCCAGCGAACGGCCGACGCAACTGACTTCCAGCGAGTGGGTCAGGCGCGTGTGAATGTGATCGTTGCTCGACACCGGATGCACCTGGGTCTTGCGCCCCAGGCGGCGGAAGGCGCCGGAGAAAATGATGCGGTCATGGTCTTTATGGAACGGGCTGCGGCCAAGTTCCTGCGGGCTGTGCAACGGTTTGCCGAGACGTTCGCGGTTGAGCAGGGTATGCCAATCCAAGGCTGATTCTCTCCGTCTGGTGACTGATTCCCTAGCTTCCCGGTTCAGGCTGGCATCTGCAAGCGCAACTACAGCCCCGCGGCATCGATGTCGATCAGCAGCAGGCGCTCGCCGTTATCGAAGAACTGCCCGGCAGTCAGGCAATACTGGTTGCTGGTGGCATCGCGATAGGTGTTGGAAAGGGTCAGGCGCCGTTCCTCCCAGCCCTCGGCCAGCAGGTGATAGAAGTAAGGGCGCCACGACCAGTTGTGGCCCAGGTAGCGGTTGTCGGCTACCCAGCCGCTTTGTCGCCATTCCAGATTCGGCGTCAGTTGGGTGCCGTGACGGTCGCACTGATAAAAGCGCAGCAGCCAGGGAAAGGCGTCGAGTTGCGGCAGGGCACTGAGCGGGGCGCGGGCCTGGGCCCAGGTTTGCAGGATGGTCATGAGTTCGCTGAGTTGCTGGCGCATGAACATCAGCTTGCTGCGTTCGGCCAGTTTCTGGCGCACGTAAGACTGGCGCAGCTCGGCAAAGCACTCGACGAAGTCATCCGCACCGAAAAACGCCTCCTGCGCCCGGGCGAACAGAAAACCCTGCACGTAACGCGAACCGCACTCCAGAGCGAAATTGAGTTGCGCCGCAGTTTCCACGCCTTCGGCAATGATCCAGCAGCCGGTTTTTTCGGCCATTTGCGCGAGGGCCTTGACCACATCACTGCTCGGCCCGCCAAGTGCCGCAGCCTGGAACAGGCGCATGTCGAGTTTGAGAATGTCCGGTTGCAGCGCCAGCACTCGATCGAGCTGCGAATAACCGGCGCCAAAATCGTCGATGGCGATCCGGGCGCCGGCATCGCGATAGCGTGCCACGACTTCGCTCAGGCGCTGACTGTTACCGCCGAGTTCGGTGATCTCGAAAACAATCCGTTGCGGGTCGATACCATGCCGGGCGAGCTGTTTCAGGCTCGGCAGTGCCTGGTCGGCCCGCAAGCGACTGATCCAGCGCGGTGACATGTTCAGGCTGAGAAACCAGTCCGGCGGCGCTTCGTGCAGTCGGCTCAGCGCGTTGTCGCGGATTTGCCGGTCCATTCGGCGCAGTGCGATGGCAGGCGTGCGCGGGTCGGCGAACAGCGGTCCGACCGACGCCAGTTGGCCATCGGCCTGGCGCAGTCGACCCAGTGCCTCGACCCCTGCAATGCGTCCGGTGGCGGTATCGATGAACGGTTGAAAGCAGGCGAGCGGTTGCCCGTCGATCACGGGGCCTCCTTGTCGTTCTTGTTCTGGTTGAATTCTGCCGGCCGGATAGGCAAGCGGGATTGAACCTCCGGATAAGAGATTCAATCCCGCCGGTATTGCAAGAATGCAGCCAGATGCGAGGGGATCAGCGCTTGCTCGAACTCTGCATGACCAGCTTGATCAGCGGAGCGAGGCTGCTGCCCAGGCGGATCAGTCGGGTCAAACCGCCGACGCCACCGCTCTTTGCCCCTTTACCTGTGATGAAACCCAGTAGCGTCACAGCCGCCATGCCCCACAACGGCGCGTGCTTGATGCCGAAACCGCCTTGCAGGTTTTGCGTCATGCCACGCATGCGTTGCAGAGGTTGCAGGACCTGGCCGGTTTCGTGGCGGATTTCCTGACGATGCATTTCCATGCGCAAACGGATCAGTGCCTTGCGCATTTCCCGGCGTGAGCTGTTGTGCGGAAGTTCAGGCAGGCTCATGGCAGCAGGCGCTCCCGGTCATTGGCCAGTTCTTCCAGCGTGCCGTGGAAGGGCGAGGATTCATCGAAGATTGCGGCCTTCAGACGCAGCGCACAAAAGATTGCCGCCAGGGTGTAGAACACGCACAGACCAATGATTGCAGCCAAGCGATACGTATCCCAGAACACGATCAGTACGAGGGTCGACAGGCCGACCAGCAACAGCAGCGCAAACACCAGCGCCAGGCCGGCGAACAGCAACAGGCTGACGGTGCGTGCTTTCTGTTCCTGCAGTTCGATGCCGAACAGTTCGACGTGGCTGTGCAGCAGGCCGAGAACGGCAGCACCCAGACGACGCGTGGAGGAGGCGGTGCCCGAGTTCGGGCCGGATTCACCGATCGACATGATCAGCGCCGCGTGGCCAGCAGGCCGATCAGAAAGCCGACGCCGGCGGCGATGCCCACCGATTGCCATGGGTTGGCCGATACATATTCCTCGGTGGCGGTGACCGCAGCCTGACCGCGCTCGCGCAGGGTGTCTTCGGTCAGCTTCAGGGTTTCCCGTGCGCGCAGCAGGCTTTCGTGGATCTGTTCGCGCAGCTCGTCAGCCTGATCACCGGCCAGCGTGGCGGTGTGTTCCAGCAAGCGTTCAGTGTCGCTGACCAGAGTCTGGAAGTCGTTCATCAGGATTTCTTGAGCAGTCTTTGCCTTGATGCTGGCCATGGGGGATCTCCGTAAGTGGCGTTCTGAAGCGGTGTTCTGAAGCGTTCGAGTATGAGCCAAGTGTGAAGGTTCAGTACAAGTGCTTGGTACAGCTTTTGCTGTGTCGTGGTGCGTCGACCGGTGGCAGTGCGCTGTTGCCGGGCGCGAAACCGGGCAGAGCAAGGCCCGGATGATGAGGGTTCATGTCAGCCCATCGACCTTGTGCGCCAAAGCGGTTCACCGGACTACCGGATCAGTGATCGCGCAGTCGCAACTTGGTGCATGAAATGTGCGCATGAACCGCTTTGGTGCCTTTTTCAGCCTTGGGTCTGCCTCCTCATGGAAAATCTGCAAAGCGCTGTGGACACGCTGGTTCACAGTTCCAACACGTTGTTCATTCTGATCGGTGCGGTCATGGTGCTGGCCATGCACGCCGGGTTCGCATTTCTGGAGGTCGGAACGGTTCGCCAGAAAAACCAGGTCAACGCACTGTCGAAGATTCTCAGTGACTTTGCGGTGTCGACGCTGGCTTATTTCTTTATAGGCTATTGGCTTTCGTACGGGGTGACCTTCTTGCATCCGGCGGCGGTGCTCAGTGCCGATCATGGTTATGGACTGGTGAAGTTTTTCTTCCTGCTGACCTTTGCGGCGGCGATCCCGGCGATCATCTCCGGCGGCATCGCCGAGCGGGCGCGTTTTGTGCCGCAGTTGTGCGCCACGGCGCTGATCGTGGCGTTCATCTACCCGTTTTTCGAAGGGATGATCTGGAACGGCAACTACGGTCTGCAAGCCTGGCTGACCGCACAGTTCGGCGCCCCTTTCCATGATTTTGCGGGTTCGGTGGTGGTGCATGCCATGGGCGGCTGGCTGGCGCTGGCGGCGGTGTTGCTGCTCGGCCCGCGCAACGGACGCTATCGCGATGGCAGGCTGGTGGCGTTCGCGCCCTCGAGCATTCCGTTTCTGGCCTTGGGGTCGTGGATCCTGATCGTCGGCTGGTTTGGCTTCAACGTGATGAGCGCGCAAACCCTGCAAGGGGTCAGCGGACTGGTGGCGGTCAACTCGCTGATGGCTATGGTCGGCGGCACGGTGGCGGCGTTGATCGTCGGGCGCAACGATCCGGGCTTCCTGCACAACGGCCCGTTGGCCGGGCTGGTGGCGGTGTGTGCCGGTTCCGACCTGATGCACCCGGTCGGCGCGCTGGTGACCGGCGCGATTGCCGGCGCCCTGTTTGTCTGGTGCTTTACGGCGGCGCAGGTCAAATGGCGCATCGATGACGTGCTGGGTGTCTGGCCGTTGCACGGTCTGTGTGGCGTGTGGGGCGGCATTGCCTGCGGGATCTTCGGCTCGACCACGTTGGGCGGACTCGGCGGCGTCAGCCTGATCAGCCAGTTGATCGGCACCGCCCTCGGTGTGGCGGTGGCGCTGATCGGCGGTTTCGCCGTCTACGGTTCGATCAAGGCGCTGCATGGTCTGCGCCTGAGCCAGGAACAGGAGTACTACGGCGCCGACCTGTCGCTGCACAAGATCGGCGCGGTGAGCCAGGACTAGGTTTCCTCATCGTCGGCTCCGGGGTAAAAGCCGTGAAGCAGGCGATAACGATCGATGCGCACCTGATCGACTTTCTCCTGCACCCGGTGCGCGGGAAACCCCAGCAGGATCAGGGCATGGGAACCGAGCATCAGGCTCGACTCCAGCAGTTCCGGCACCACTTCGCTGGCGCCGGCTGCTTTCAGCTCGGCCGACTGGCTGTCGTCCCGGGTGCGCACCAGGATCGGCACTGTCGGGTTGAGACGTCGAGCCTCCTTGAGAACACGCAGGGCCACGTCGGCTTGATCCACAGCAATCACCAGCAACCTGGCGCGCAGCAAACCGACGGCGGTCAGCAGATCGCCGCGGGTTGAATCGCCGTAGTGGACGTCGCGCTCGGCGGTGGCGGCTTCCTGAATTCGCACCGGATCGTTGTCCAGCGCGACGTAGGATTGCCCGGCATTGCGCATGAAGCGTCCGATCGACTGGCCGACGCGGCCGTAACCACAGATCACCACATGCCCGTCGAACCCGGCATTGAGGGCACTGATTTCCTCGATCTGTGCTTCCTGATTGGGTTTGCGGTGCAGGGCGGCGGCGATGCGCGGAGCGGCGCGTAACAGCAGGGGCGTCAGCAGCATCGAGCAGAAGGTGGCGGCGAGCAGCAGAGCACCGAGTTCGGCTGGGAGCAGCCGGGTCTGCTGCATCTGCGCCATCAGGGCGAAGCAGAACTCACCGCCCTGGGCGAGGGCGAGGCCGCTGCGCCAGGCCGTTTCACTGTCGCTGCCGCGCCATTTCACCAACAGCGCCACCACCAGACCTTTGATAACCAGCAATCCCAGAGTCATGCCGATAATCAGCAGGCTGTGGCTGGCGAACAGCTGCAGGTCGATCAGCATGCCGATGCTGACGAAAAACAGTCCCAGCAGAATGTCGCGAAACGGCCGGATATCGGCCTCGATCTGATGCCGGTAATGGCTCTCGCCCAGCAGCATGCCCGCGAGGAACGCGCCGAGGGCCGGAGACAGGCCCAGCAGGTGGGTCAGCCAGGCCGTCAGCAACACAATCACCAGGGCCAGCAGCACGAACAGCTCCGCCGAGCGCGACGCCGCGACTTCCTGGAACAGGCGGGGCAGCAGCCAGCGGCTGGCCAGCAACAAACCGAAGAACAGCAATACGGTCTTCAACAAGGTCAGGGGCAGCGCCCAGTACCAGGCCTGATCACTGCTCCCGGCAAATACCGGCACCAGCGTCAACAGCAACACGGCCACCACGTCCTGGAACAACAGGACGCCTACCGCGTTCTGGCCGTGGCTGCTGAAGATTTCGCCGAGACTGCCCAGCTCCTTGGTCACAATCGCCGTGGATGATAGCGAGAGGCCGGCGCCCAGCAGCAAGGCTGGTGTGGCGGGCATGCCCAGCAACATAAGCACGCCTCCCAGCAGGAGTGTGGTGATCATCACTTGCTGGCTGCCCAGACGGAAAACCACCTGGCGCAGGGCAATCATTTTCGACAGGGAGAACTCCAGCCCCAGGGAAAACAGCAGAAACACCACGCCCAGTTCGGCAAGATCCGGCAGATGTTCGCTTTCATTGATCCAGTCGAATGCCTTCGGCCCGACCATCAAGCCCACGCACAGGTAACCCAGCACAGGCGGCAGGCGCAGGCGTCGGAACAGGGCAATCATCACCAGGGACGACGCCAGAATGATCAGCAGATTGGCAAACACGAGACACTCCGGGACAGGTCAGGCTCTTCAAGCGTAGAGGTAAAAAACACCGGAGCATCGCGTAAATGGCGATTTTGTGGGCTGATTTACATCAGGGTTTTACGAGGGGCGGGATCGAACCCGGAGGGTGGGTCGACGGGCTTTGCGGGCAAGCCTAGAATGGTTACTCGATTTTTGGGGTTGAGCGCACATGCTTCCTGAATGCCAGTTGTTCGGCACCCTGGGGTGCCATTTGTGTGAGGTCGCGGAGGCCGAACTGATGCCTTTTGTCGAGCATGGTCTGCTGGTGGAGCTGGTGGATATTGCTGACGACGAATCGTGGTTCGAGGCCTACAGCCTGCGGATCCCGGTCTTGCGCAGGGTCGATACCGGCGCGGAATTGGGGTGGCCGTTCAACGCCGATCAGGTGGTGGCATTCCTGCGTTGATGGTCTTTTCTCTTCTGCGTTGATGGCGCTCGTCACCTTCGTTCAATCACGGCTTGGCACTTTTCGGGTTATTCGGTTACTGTATGTGTATACAGTAATTGAGTTGGCCTGCCATGTCGTTTCCGGGCATTCGTCAGGGCAAGCCGGATGTCAGAGGGAGCAGTCGTGGTCAATGTCGAACAGTTGAAAAGCAGCGTGAACGGGATGTCGGTTGACGTGGTGCGCGAGGCCGTCCACGAATTGCGTCTGGACGGTCTGGTCACGGAAGGCAAGACTCCCTTCAACAAGCTGCATTTCAATACCTGCTTTGCCGAGATCGAGGCCTTGTTCCAGCGTGCCGGTTATCACAAACAACTGGATGTAGTCGGATATCAGGGGCTTTTGTACGCCTTGTACGATCCGGGCCGTTGGGACGCCGTGGATGTGTTGCGCTGGCTCAAGGAGTTCACCGAAGCGGCGGCGCTCAAATCGATCCCCGCCTGATTCTGCACTAGGTCTGCTGCGCCCGGTGTTGGATAATGCCACTCTGCTTTGAAGCTTCGAGTTCTCCGCATGTCCAACGCACCCACATTTTCCGCAGCACAGAATCAGGCCAGCACGCTGTATCTGCCCCCCGGTAGCTGGCAGACAGTGCTCGACTGCCTGTGTGAGCATTTCAGTGCCATCGGGCGTGATCAATGGCTGGATCGAATCGCCCGGGGCCGGGTGCTCGATGGCCAGGGTCAGCCGATTGCACTGGACTTGCCCTACAAGGAAGGGCTGCGCATTCATTATTTTCGTGAAGTGCCGGATGAAAAGCCGATCCCGGTGGTCGAGTCGATCCTGTATGCGGACGACCATCTGGTGGTGGCCGACAAGCCGCATTTCCTTCCGGTGACCCCGGCGGGCGAATATGTCGAGCAGACGCTGCTTCGCCGATTGATCCGGCGCCTGGACAATCCCCATCTGGTGCCGCTGCACCGAATTGATCGGCACACGGCCGGATTGGTGATTTTCTCTGCCAACCCACAGACGCGGTCGGCGTATCAGTCACTGTTTCCGACACGGCAGATCGAAAAACGCTATGAAGCCATTGCGGCTGCGCTGCCTGGGCTGGATTTTCCGTTGGTACACAAGAGTCGCATGGTCGACGGTGAACCGTTTTTCCGCATGCAGGAGGGGCCGGGTGTAAGCAACACCGAAACGGCGGTGGAGGTTCGTGAAAAGAACGGCGAACTCTGGCGTTACGGCCTGTATCCGGTGACCGGAAAGAAGCATCAGTTACGTGTGCACATGACGGCGCTGGGGGCGAGCATCTGCAATGATCCGTTTTACCCTGAAGTGCTCAAAGACGTTGAAGATGATTACGCCAATCCGCTCAAGCTCCTGGCGCAGGGGTTGCGATTCATCGACCCGGTCACGGGGCAGGTGCGCGAATTTGAGAGCCGGATCACGCTGGACTGGTGATCCGGGTATCGACCCTTTTCTGCCAGACACGAAAAAGCCCGCATATTGCGGGCTTTTCTGTATCCGCTGTCGAACTGAAGACTTACAGCTCTTTGACAGTGCGGATCTGATCCTTGTTGATGCGGGTGTGCTTGCCGTCCAGTTGTTCGAACTCGTAGAAGCCCGAATCTTCATCATACTTGGGGGCGTCGACAGCCTGGATTTCGCGACCGTCATTCAAGGTGATCACTGTTGGCGAAGCGCAACCGGCGAGAGTGGCGAGGCCCAGTGCGAGCATGAAAGTGGCGAGGGTCCGTTGAGTCATGAGTGTGTCTCCGAAGGGAAATTCTTTTGGTTACTGAGCTTGAGACGTATACAAGGCGTGCAAGTTCCTTGAATGCTGTCAGTCTGACACAGTGTTGTGCGAACTCAACAGTTCAGGGGTGTTGAGATTGGCCAGGCGTGGATCGTTGTCAGGGCAAACCAGGGCCTGGGCATCAAGATTGCGCATCACCCGGCCGGGGCTGCGCTCTCCTGCGTTCCAGGCATTTTCGAATGCCGGCAGGAGTGCCACCGGGATCACGCAAAGCAGTGGTTCCCAGTGATCGTCATGTCGCAACATTAAAGGTTTTTCAGAATTCAGACCGGCCGCCTCCCGCATGTTGTGCAGCAGCGCAAGGTCGATGCGCGGGACATCGCAGGGCAGTACCAGCAGATGGGTGTGGCGCGCGGCTTTCAAGCCGGCACGAATACCGGCCAATGGTCCGGGAAAGTCCTCCTCGTCATCGCTAACCAATCGGTCGGCGAACGGCGCATAGCGTTCACGATTGCGGTTGCAGGAGATGATCAGGTCATCCGTCAACGGCCGAACCTTGCGATGCAGATGTACGATCAGTGGTTCACCGTGCCATTCCACAAGTCCCTTGTCCTGGCCACCCATTCGTTGTCCGCGTCCACCGGCCAGCAACAGAATGGAGCAGGGGGGTAATGGCGTGTTCGAAGTCATGGCAGCTCTCCGCAGGGGCGGCGAAAAAAGGGGGCGCTGTGATATAACACCAGGCTGTTTCTCATACAACTGGACGAGCCTATGAAAGCCAAGGCTGATGTACCTTTCGTGCCGCTCAATATCGCGGTGTTGACGGTCAGCGACACCCGCACCCTGGAAACCGACACCTCCGGCCAGGTCTTCGTCGACCGGCTGACAGCCGCGGGCCACCATCTGGCGCAGCGGGTGCTGCTCAAAGATGACCTGTACAAGATTCGTGCGCAAGTCGCCCACTGGATTGCCGAAGACGTCGTGCAAGTGGTGCTGATTACCGGCGGAACCGGTTTTACCGGTCGCGATAGCACCCCGGAAGCGGTCGCTTGCCTGCTGGACAAACAGGTCGACGGTTTTGGTGAGCTGTTTCGCCAGATCTCGGTGCCTGACATCGGCACCTCCTCCGTGCAATCCCGGGCTTTGGCGGGACTGGCCAATGGCACGCTGGTCTGCTGCCTGCCTGGCTCGACCAACGCAGTGCGCACCGGTTGGGATGGCATCCTCGCCGAGCAACTGGACTCACGCCACCGCCCGTGCAATTTCGTCACTCATTTGAAACAGGCGGCGCCTTGTGAATCCCGTGGGTAAGCCGGGCAAGACTGGCAGCCTGATGCCTGTCGAAGCAGCATTGACGCGGTTGCTGGAAATGGCCGAGGGCTCGCGGATTGTCGAGAGTGAGTTTTTGCCTCTAGCGCAGGTTCAGGGGCGGGTGCTGGCGCAGGATCTGGTTTCGACGCTGGATCTGCCGCCATGGCCGAACAGCGCCATGGACGGTTATGCCTTGAATCTGGCCGACTGGACCGGCGAGCCGTTGCCGGTCAGCCAGAAAGTCTTCGCCGGACAGGCACCGGAACCCTTGAAACCACGCACCTGTGCCCGGATCTTTACCGGCGCGCCGGTGCCAGCCGGTGCAGACTGTGTCGAGATGCAGGAAAACGTCGAGATTCATGCCGACGAGCGCGTGAGTTTCACCGAGACGATGGTGTCCGGGCAGAACATTCGTCCACAAGGCCAGGAAACGACTGTCGGTGAGTTGGTCTTGCCTGCCGGAACCCGGCTGGGTCCGATCGAGCAAGGGCTGGCTGCGTCGCTGGGATGCGCTGGGCTCGAGGTGGTTCGTCGGGTTCGTGTGGCAGTGCTGTCCACGGGGGACGAGCTGGTTGAGCCGGGCACGCCACTCGGGCCGGGACAGATCTACAACAGCAACCGGGTGTTGTTGTGCAGCTGGTTGCAGCGCCTCGGATGTGAAGTGGTGGATGCCGGCATTCTGCCTGATGACCTGTCCACCACTCGGGCGCGACTTGGGGAGTTGCAGGACGTAGACCTGATTCTGTCGACAGGTGGCGTGTCGGTCGGGGAAGCGGATTTCCTCGGAATCGCTTTGAGGGAAGAAGGCGAGCTGACACTCTGGAAACTGGCAATCAAACCCGGCAAGCCGCTGACGGTCGGGCATTTTCGTGGAGTTCCGGTGATTGGATTGCCGGGAAATCCTGCCTCGACACTGGTGACTTTTGCTTTGTTGACCCGACCTTATCTGTTGCGTCTCCAAGGCGTGCAGGATGTCGAGCCGCTGAAGTTTTCAGTTCCTGCAGGATTTGTCTGGCCTCAGGCCGGTAACCGCCGTGAATTTCTGCGTGGGCGCCTGGAGCAGGGACAAGCGATTATCTACCGTAACCAGAGTTCGGGTGTTTTGCGCAGCGCTGCCTGGGCTGAGGGGCTGGTGGAAGTGCGGGAAGGGCGAGTATTGGTCAAGGGAGACCAGGTGCTATTCATTCCACTC
The DNA here is from genome assembly GCF_016735645.1 of Pseudomonas sp. B7. NCBI lineage: Bacteria > Pseudomonadati > Pseudomonadota > Gammaproteobacteria > Pseudomonadales > Pseudomonadaceae > Pseudomonas > Pseudomonas sp. B7. The sequence continues at coordinate 64,960 of NZ_JAERRE010000001.1, read as the reverse complement.
AGCGAGCTCCTCGGTTGATTGCAGGCATTTGAAAGGCAGGCACAGTCGCTAAACGATGCCTGCCTTTCAGCGGGTCAACGGCTGAGCAGTGTGACGAGTTGATCGAACCGGCTGTTGGCAATCCAGCCCAGCAGTCCGAGCACCATCGCTGTCGCACCTGCCGAGTAGGCAAGACGATGTTTGATGGCTTTGACGTCTCCTCTGACTTCGTCCATATCGCGTCGAATGTACTTGAGGTGAGTTTCCAGCTCGGTGACACGCGGTTCCATATCGTTTTCTCCAGTATTTCTGGCGCTGCATTTGAATTCGTCTTTAAGGCTGGCGCGACTTTCGGAGAGAGAGGCAACCGGACTCACGGATAATCTTGCTTCATGGCTTTGCATGGAAAAAACCGCCTGATGCGATGGGGTTCTGTCGGCAAATGCCGGAATGCAAATTATCGAAAGTCCTGAAACTGTATGCACTCATTACATGCACATCCTTGTGTAATTGAATTGAAGATTGCTGACGCTGCGACACGTTGTACCAATGAGCGGGCTTGGTCAATTGAGCCGATTCCTTACGTTCTGTACGAAAAATTACAGGCATGTAGGACAGGCAGAAGGAGCTTCAGGAATTAATCAGAACGTGTGCGACTTTTTTACCCGCGTTGAGGGTCAAGATGTTTCGTACTGATTCAATTCCGGGAGTAACCGCAATGAGTGAACGTAAGGCACTGTTGATTCTGCATGGCAAGCAGGCACTCAACGAGGCGGTTCGTGCCGCTGTCGAGAACAAGCGAAAGCAGGGTTGGAAACTGGCTGTGCGCCTGACCTGGGAGGCCGGTGATGCCCAGCGGCTGGTGGAGGAGGCACTGGCGGCGGGATACCGTCAGATCATCGCCGGTGGTGGGGATGGCACTCTGCGCGACATCGCCGAAGCGCTGGCGAAGCAACCGGGCAAGGCCAGTCTGGTGCTGTTGCCGCTGGGAACAGCCAACGACTTTTCCCGCGCGGCGGCTATTTCGCTGGAGCCGGCCGAAGCGCTCGAATTGCTTGAGGCGCCCGCCCATGACATTGATCTGGGTGAAGTCGGCGGGCAGATCTTCCTGAACATGGCCACCGGCGGATTCGGCAGCCAAGTAACAGCCAACACGTCGGAAGATCTGAAGAAAGTGCTGGGCGGTGCGGCCTATCTGTTCACCGGTTTATCGCGGTTCAGTGAGCTGCATGCTGCTTATGGTGAATTGCAGGGGCCGGATTTTCACTGGCGTGGCGAACTTCTGGCGCTGGGGATCGGCAATGGCCGTCAGGCCGGTGGCGGACATGTGTTGTGCCCGGAAGCGCTGGTGGACGACGGTCTTCTGGATATCAGCATCCTGCCGGCGCCACAGGAACTGGTCGGCACGCTGAAAAATCTGCTCAGTGACGGCTTCGGCATCGACAACATGTTTGTGCGCGCCCGTTTGCCATGGGTTGAAATCAAGGTCGCCGAAGGGCTTTACATCAATCTCGACGGCGAGCCACTGGAGGGCGAAAGTTTGCGGTTTGCGGCGCGCGCCGGGGCGTTGCGTGTGCATCTGCCGAAGGATTCGCCGCTGTTGAGCGCAACACACCGGATCAGTCATCCAGACTGATGATCTGTTCGCGCACGGCAAACAGCACCAGACCCGCCACATCGTAGATCTGCAGGCGTTTCATGATCTGCGAACGGTGGGTTTCGACCGTCTTGATGCTCAAGCCCAGGCCGTTGGCGATTTCCCGCGTGGACTTGCCGCGCACGATGAGGCGCAGGATTTCCAGTTGGCGTGCTGTCAGGTTGTGCGACTCGGCGACTTCCGGTTGCTGCTTCAGGTTACGGGTCAGCGCCTGGTTGATCACGGTATGGGCGATGGCTGGGCTCAAGTAGCGCTCGTTGTTGCGCAGCGCTTCGAGTGCATGTTCGAGCTCGGTGGCCGTGGTGTCCTTGAGCAGGTAGCCGTGAGCGCCGGACTCCAGCGCCTGCATGATCAGCGCGGGGTCGGTGTGCATCGACAGAATCAGCACTTTGGCGTGCGGGCGTACGCGTCTGAGTCGCTGCAGGGCTTCCAGACCGCCGGTTTCTTTCATGGAAATGTCCAGCAACACTATATCGGGAGACAGCAGCTCGACCATTTCGAGCAGCTGCGAGCCGTCATTGGCCTCGCCGATGACCGCATAACCGGGAATATCCAGCACCAGGGCGCGCACGCCGGCCCTGATCAGCGAGTGGTCATCCACCAGAAGTAAGTTACAAGTCAACGCATAACCTTATTCGTACTGGCCCGCTCGAGTGCACGGGGCGCCCAGGGGAATAGTGCTTCGATTTGAGTGCCTTTGCCCGGCTCGCTGGTCACGCTCAGTGTGCCGCCCAGTTGCTCGATCCGTTCGGCCATTCCGGCCATGCCTCGCTGTCCTTCGCGACCCGGATTCGCCGCCGGGGAAAAGCCCAGTCCATCATCGCTGATCAGCAGGGTCAGGCCCTGCGGTAAACGTTGCACGCGGATCAACAGGTTTTTGGCCTGCGCGTGGCGAAGGATGTTGGTCACCGCTTCCTGAGTGATGCGAAAGGCGGCGACGGCCATTTCTTCGGGGATTCCGTTCAGGCGCTGCTGGCAGTCAAGGCTCCAGTGCACCGAAGTATTGGTCAGTACCTTGAGCAGGTGCGCACGCAAGCTCGCTTCCAGACCAAGGCTGGTCAGTTGCCGCGGGTTGAGAATGGCCGAAACGTCGCGAACCTTGTTCAGGGTTTCTTCGAGAGTCTCGCAAAGGACCGAACAGTGTTCCTGCATATCCGCGGGCAAGCGACGCTTGAGCCATTCGCTTTGCAGCTTGGCGGCCGTCAGCAACTGGCCGATATCGTCATGCAGTTCACGGCTCAGGCGATGGCGCTCGTTTTCCTGGACTTCCAGCAAACGGTCGGCCAGTTCCTGAGGCTGGAACTTGATGGATTTGCGCGACAGGCGATGTTGTGTCCAGACGCAGCCCGCAGCCGCCACATTGATCAGCAGCAGGCCGAGCGGCAGCTGCGCTGACAATCCATAGGTCAACAGACTGCCCAGAGCCGAGCCTGTACACAGCAGAAGTGTGAACCTGCGGGCATTTTCTCGGGAGGGAGGCCATGTGGTGATTGACTTGAGGCTGGCGTACATAGCGGATGGAGCCAATGGATGTTCGCTGCGGGCAGACCGGTCAGAAGGGCTGGCGGTCTCTGTCTGGAAAACTGTCATTCAGGTTGTTGATTTCAAAATGGTTCAGTGATCGATAATTGAGCGCCAACTTCGGTGGGATCACTCATGGAAGTCACAATGCCATTAACTGAAACAACTAACGGTCGGCATAATACCACTTAACATACCGTTGGTCGCGTTTGGCCTATATGTCCAAAGAGTCAGGAAACAGGCCATGTTGGACGAAGGTTCCATAATGGAAAGTTGAAATACCTGATCCGATAATTATCGATGCGGTCGCAAGTTTTCTTTTACACAGGAAAACCCTGATATCAGCAGAGGGTAGTCTGCATTCAGTGAGCGTAATTATTTATTGGGGGGTGTCGCAGGCAGGCATGAACTATTCATTAGCGACATTCGACTGCGAAAGCTGACCGGCTCAAACGGCCCAAGGCGTGCCCGATTACGCTTGCCGTTCCGACCAGGCTACGAGGGTCAGGGACTTGCCAGTGTGCGGCAATTGAAAGTGGGTCTGGCCGACCTGGCAGGCAAAGGCTTCGATCAGCGACGCCTGCTCGCTTTCATCCAAGCCTAATTGGCCGGTACTTGGGTCAACCAGTTCCAGTTGCCAGGCCATCAGGGTGAAGCAGTCTTTGAGCGCTTCCAGGGCCTGCGCATGCAGATCCACATGATCCTGAACCTGGGTGAGCAGGCCATGCAGGTGCAGGGAAAATTCGGATATCGCCTCAAGTGCCAGGGCATCGGCCTTGTTTGCCAATTTGAGGAGAGTACTGAGCATGCAGTCAATCGCGTCCCTGTCATTGCTGATCAGCTGCAAGTGACTGAGGCATTCTTCAGACTTGGCCAGGAGCGTTTCAGCCTCGACGAGAAATTCGGGGAACCGCTGCGCCCAGTCACTACGGTCGTTCGGCATGCTTATCTCCACCACGTCATGTCTGATGAGGGAATGCCGTGTGTGTCGACGATCGTGAACCGTCGCGAGACCGCGCCCCGGTGTGCATTGGCACAGACCTGGGGTTTCAAGAGGATGTGTTTCCACTGAACTGCGATCGCACACAATAGCCTGACTCCGTTCATGCAATGAGAATGGCGTCACATTAATGGCTATTGGATATCGCGAACATCAGGTTGGGCCTGATTGTCACTAGGGGATTCCCTTAGGCACGGGAACCTGTGGCGCAAATCGGGGTCGCGCCGAAGAGAATGTAGCAGATGATTTCACCGAGCCAGTAAAGCATGATGTTAATGTGACATCAATGCTTGTGCATGGCATTTTGTTGGTGATTTGTGACGGGATCAAGATCCGCCAGATTCAGCCGATAACCCCCAATAGTGAATTCATCAGAACAAGCCCAGGAGTCATTGATGGCCGGCATTCTCGACACGGTAGACCAACGCACGCAACTGGTGGGTGAGAATCGCCTGGAAATTCTCATGTTTCGACTGGCCGGACGCCAATTGTTCGCGATCAACGTGTTCAAGGTTCAGGAAGTCCTGCAACTGCCGAAGCTGACCCTGATGCCCCAGCGTCACCCGTTTGTCTGCGGTGTGGTCAACCTGCGTGGCCAGACGCTGCCAGTGATCGACCTGTCCCAGGCGATCGGCATGCGCCCGCTGGTGCCGGGCCCGAACAGCACGATCATCGTCACCGAGTACAACCGTTCGGTGCAGGCGTTTCTCGTCGGTGGCGTGGACCGCATCGTCAACATGAACTGGGAAGCCATTCTGCCGCCGCCGACCAGTGCCGGTCGCCAGCATTACCTGACAGCCATCAGTAAGGTCGACGATCAACTGGTGGAAATCATCGACGTCGAGAAAGTCCTCGCCGAAATCGTGCCGTACAACGCCAAGGTCTCCCGCGACAAACTGGACGACCCGGTGCTGGAACGCGCCCGTGGCCGCGAAGTGTTGCTGGTGGACGACTCCAACGTGGCGCTCTCGCAATTGCGCGACACCCTCGGCCAGTTGGGCGTGAAGATGCACATCGCCAGCGACGGCCTGAAAGCCCTGAACATGCTCAAGGCCTGGGCGGACACCGGGGTGAACATGACCGACAAACTGCTGATGGTGTTCACCGACGCCGAAATGCCGGAGATGGACGGCTATCGCCTGACCACCGAAATCCGCAACGACCCGCGCCTGCGTGGCCTGTATGTGGTGCTGCACACTTCGCTGTCTGGCAGCTTCAACGATTCGATGGTGAAGAAGGTCGGGTGCGACAATTTCCTCTCCAAGTTCCAGCCGGACAAATTGGTCGACGTGGTGCGCCAGCGTTTGATGCTCGACGAAGTACCGGCCTGATCAACCTGTCGAGGCTGACCTCGCGTCAGCCTTTGATTCGCTGACAAAGCTCGTATAGGGTGGCGTTTTTGACCCACCAGGGAGCTGGCCATGCTGCGTCTGAGCGCGCTTTATCGTTACCCGTTGAAATCCGCCAAGGGCGAGGTCCTGCAAGGGATTGGCCTGGACAAACTGGGGCTTGAGGGCGACCGACGCTGGATGCTGGTGGACGAGGCCAGCGGACGGTTCCTGACCCAGCGTGCCGAAGCGAAAATGAGCCAGCTCTCGGCGCTATGGAATGCCACTGGCGGCCTGACGCTCAGCGCGCCGGGGCATTCGGCAATCGATGTCGCCTTGCCTGGCGGTGACGACGACCTGCGTGGCGTAACCATCTGGCGCGATACCTTGCGCGTACCGGATGCCGGTGAGGAGGCGGCCCGTTGGGTCAGCGATTTCATCGGCAAACCGACGCGCCTGGTGCAAGTGCCGCTTGAACGCGCTCGTACGACTCAGGCCGGGTACGGCAACGACGACGATCAAGTGGCGTTCGCCGACGGCTTTCCACTGTTGCTGATTGGTGAGGCATCACTGCAACACCTGTCGCAGGAAGTCGGGCGCCCTCTGGAAATGCTGCGGTTCCGGCCGAATCTGGTGATCGAAGGCAGTGATGCTTACGCCGAGGATGGCTGGAAGCGGATTCGGATCGGCGATGTCGAGTTCCGCGTGGTCAAGTCCTGCTCGCGGTGCATTCTCACCACGATCGATCCGCAGACCGGTGAGCGCAGCGCTGACCGCGAGCCGCTGGCAACCTTACAGAAGACCCGCGCCCAGGCCGACGGCGCGATGTTTGGCCAGAACCTGGTCAATGACAGCAATGGCCGGCTTGAAATCGGCATGCCGGTGGAAATCCTCGAATAACCGCTCCTGAAACGAAAAATGCCCGTGTCCTTGGACACGGGCATTTTTCATGACCGCAGGAAACCGGGGTTTCAGCCGCGGTATTCGCACAGGTAGGCGGTGTCGACGGCGACTTTCAGCTGGAACTTGCTGTTGGCTGGCACGTTGAACTGGCTACCGGCAGCGAAAGTTTCCCAGTCGCTGCTGTCCGGCAGTTTGACGGTCAGTGCGCCCGAAACCACGTGCATGATTTCACGCTGGCTGGTGCCGAATTCGTATTCGCCCGCGGCCATGACGCCGATGGTCGCAGGGCCTTCAGCAGTGCCAAAAGCGATCGACTTGACGGTGCCGTCGAAGTACTCGTTGACTTTAAACATGGGCGATTCCTCTCGAAAAGGGCTTAAAAGGGTCAAAAAGGGGCGGCCAGTATGCACAAGGCTTCTGGCGCCGTCACCTGCGCTAGAGCGGCAGCACCAACGGCAATAATCGGGCGGTATTGCGCGCATCCTCCAGCGCTCGATGCTGCTGGCCGGTGAACTGCATGCCCGCCAGTTGCAACGCGCCATTGAGGCCCAGCGGCCGTTCGAGGCGTCGGGCCTTGGCAAAGCGCTGTTTCAGATTCATGTGCGGCACCCGGCTCAGGGCGCTGTCGAGTTGCAGTCGCTGCCATTCCTGAAGCAACTGCTTGCGATCGTAATCGCCCCAGCTGGCCCAGCCTTCAAGGCGTGTCTGGTGCTGACCGAGCCAGCGTTCGAACGCCGGCCACACTTCACTCAACGGCTGCGCCGCGTCGATGTTGGCCTGGGTGATGTGCGTGAGTTCGCGGCAAAACGGCGTCAACAAGGGGCGCCGCGTCGGTTTGACGAAGCGCTGAAAGTGATCCTGCTCGCGACCCGCGCGATCCACCAGGGTCGCGCCGATCTCGATGATCTCCATTTCCGTAACCGGCCAGCCACCCTCATCGGTGGTGGCTTCCAGATCTATGACCAGCCAATGGGGCATCGCAGGGTTCCTGATTTCCGCGTCCTGATTATTCAGAGCGTAGTCAAACCTTGCGAATGCGCGCGGCGACTACTCGACCTGCAACAGAACCTGACGATTTTTCACCTGATCGCCGACCTTGACCTGCACCCGCTTGAGCACGCCGTCGATGCCGGCCTTGAGCGGGTGCTCCATTTTCATCGCCTCCAGCACCACCAGCAACTGGCCCTTGCTGACCGGGCTGCCTTCGCTGACGAGCACATCGATGATGGCGCCATCCATCGGGGCTTTCAACGTGCCGGAACTGACGCTGGTCTGACTGTCGATCACCGCATGAGTTCGATCCACCAGGTGCAGGCTGCCGGGATGGGTGAACAGCCAGAGCTGCTCGTCGCACAGGCGATAAGCGCGGCGCTGGCGCAGGCCATCGACCTCCAGCGTCACGGCCCCGGCGGTGTGCTCGATCAGTTTGAGTTCGATAACGCGCTCCACAACCTGAACTTCGAAAGCGTTGTCCGGGCTGGCGCGCAGTTGCACGTTCCAGTCGCGGGCGTCGAGACCGATGCGATAGAGCAACGGCGCACCGGCGTTGTTGCGCCATCCGGACAACGTGGCGCGGTGTTGCTGTGCGGCGGATCGGTAAAACAGCAGCGCCGCGATGGCCAGCTCTTCGTTACTGGGCGAATAGGCGTGCAGGCAATCGTGATCGGCGAAATGTTGAGGGATGAAGCCAGTACCGAACTCGCCGCTGATGAATTGCGGATGCTGCAACAGGCTGGCGAGCAACCGCTGATTGCTTTGCACGCCAAGCAACACGCTGTCCTGAACTGCGCACAGCAGTTTGCGCCGGGCCTCTTCACGGGTTGCGCCATGAGCAATCAGTTTGCCGAGCATCGGGTCGTAGAACGGTGAGATCGACTGCCCTTCGATCAGCCCGTGATCAATCCGTGAACCGCGATCCAGTGCCGGCGCCCAGGCTTCGACACGCCCGGTCTGTGGAAGAAAACCCTGGGTCGGATCTTCGGCGTAGAGGCGCACTTCCATCGCGTGGCCATCGAGTTTCACCTGTGCCTGGGTCAGCGGCAGCGGCTGACCTTCGGCGACCGACAGTTGCCATGCCACCAGGTCCAGCCCGGTAATCAGTTCAGTCACCGGGTGTTCGACCTGCAACCGGGTGTTCATCTCCAGAAAGTAGAACCGGCCATCAGTGTCGAGCAGGAATTCTACAGTGCCGGCACCGACATAGTTCACCGCACGCCCGGCCTTGAGTGCCGCTTCGCCCATCGCCTGGCGCAGTTCTTCGGTCATCACCGGGCAGGGCGCTTCTTCAATGACTTTCTGATGGCGGCGCTGAATCGAACAGTCGCGCTCACCGAGGTAGATCAGCTGGCCGTGGTGATCGCCGAACAGCTGAACTTCGACATGGCGCGGCTCGATCAGCGCCTGTTCGAGGATCAGTTCATCGCTGCCGAATCCGTTCAAGGCTTCGGAGCGCGCCGTGCGCAATTGCGCCGGCAATTCTTCGGCGCTGTGCACCAGCCGCATGCCGCGTCCGCCACCGCCGGCGCTGGCCTTGATCATCAATGGATAACCGATGCGTTCAGCTTCGCGTGTCAGGGTTGCGTCGTCCTGCTCGGCACCTTGATAGCCGGCGATACATGGCACACCGGCGGCGAGCATGGCGATTTTCGATTGGCGTTTGCTGCCCATCAGTTCGATGGCTTCGACGCTGGGGCCGATGAAGGTCAGGCCGGCCTGTTTGCAGGCGCGGGCGAATTCGGCATTTTCCGAGAGAAAACCGTAGCCCGGATGGATGGCGTCGGCGCCGCTGCGGCGGGCGGCGTCGAGAATGGCCGGGATGTTCAGGTAGGACTGTTGCACGGGTGCCGGACCGATGTTCACGGCCTCGTCCGCCATTTCGACATGCAGTGCGTCAGCGTCGGCATCGCTGAAAACGGCGACGGTGCGATAACCGAGGGCCTGGGCGGTGCGCTGGATGCGGCAGGCGATTTCACCGCGGTTGGCGATCAGGATTTTATGGATGACGGGCATGGTGGTTTTTCCTGAATGTTGGCGGTGGATTGAAGGGCCTCATCGCGGGCAAGCCCGCTCCCACAGGATTCAGTGGTGCTCACAAAAACTGTGGGAGCGGGCTTGCCCGCGATGCTTCTAAGGGGCCCACCTCGGTTTGCGCTTTTGCACAAACGCCATCGTGCCTTCGATGCCTTCGGCACCGGTCACCGCTTCGCTGAACCACTGCGCGGCTTCGTCCAGCAGTTCACTCGACGGCTGGCCGGCGCTGGCCAGCAGCAGTTTTTTCGTCACGGCATTCGCTTCGGGGGCGCAGCAGAGGACATGGTCGAGCACTTCATCCAGTCGCTCGGCGAGCGCCTGTGGATCCTGCTCGACAAAATGCACCAGCCCCAGACGCCGGGCCTGATGGCCGTCGAAACGGGCGGCGGTCAGGGCCAGGCGTCGGGTCTCGGTCAGGCCGATGCGCTGCACCACAAACGGCGCGATCTGCGCCGGTAGCAGGCCGAGACTGGTCTCCGGCAAACCGAATTGCGCCTGATGATCGGCGATGGCGATATCGCTGACACAGGCCAGCCCGAAGCCGCCCCCGAGCACCGCGCCCTGCAACACCGTGATCAGCACTTGCGGCGTGTGCTGCGCTTCTTCCAGCAACAACCCGAACGCTCGGTTCAATTCGCGATAGGCATCGCTGCCCTGGGCGCGGGCGTTGGCCATGTCCTTGATGTCGCCGCCGGCACAGAAATGCCCGCCGGCACCGCTGAGCACCAGTGCGCGAACGCTGCGATCATCGCGCACGCTGGCCAGCACGGCGCGCAACTCGGCGACCATTTGCAGGCTCATGGCGTTGCGGCTTTCCGGGCGATTGAGGGTGATGTGCAACACGCCGTTGTGCCGTTCCAGCAGCAGCGTCTGGCAATCGGGCAGGGCGCTCATTTCTTTTTCCCCGGCAGAATGCCCATCAGTTTGCAGATGATCCCCAGCATGATTTCATCGGCGCCGCCGCCAATCGATACCAGCCGCACGTCGCGGTAGGCGCGGGCCACCGGGTTGTCCCACATGAAGCCCATGCCGCCCCAGTATTGCAGGCAACTGTCGCTGACTTCCCGACCGAGACGTCCGGCCTTGAGCTTGGCCATCGACGCCAGTCGGGTGACGTCCTGGCCTTTGACGTATTGCTCGGTGGCCTGATAGACCAGCGCCCGCAGGCATTCGATTTCGGTCTGCAACTCGGCGAGGCGGAAGTGAATCACCTGATTGTCGATCAGCGCGTTGCCGAAGGTCTTGCGCTCCTTGCAGTACTCGATGGTGCTGTCGACGCAGTATTCCAGGCCCTTGATCATGTTGGCCGCACCGAACAGGCGTTCCTCCTGGAACTGCAGCATCTGCATCATGAACCCGGCGCCTTCGTGGCCGATGCGATTGCGCTGGGGCACGCGCACGTTGTCGAAAAACACCTGGGCGGTTTCCGAGCTGCGCATGCCGAGCTTGTCCAGGTGCGAACTGAGGCTGATACCCGGCGTGTTCATCGGCACCATGATCAGCGATTTGTTGATGTGCGGCTTGTCGTCCGAGGTGTTGGCCAGCAGGCAGATGAAGTCGGCGCTCGGCGAGTTGGTGATCCACATCTTGCTGCCGTTGATCACATAGTCGTCGCCATCCTTGCGCGCGGTGGTCTTGAGCCCGGCGACATCGGAGCCGGCGCCGACTTCCGAGACACCGATGCAGCCGACCTGCTCGCCAGTGATGGCTGGGCGCAGAAACTCTTCGCGCAACTCATCGGAACCGAAGCGGGCGAGGGCCGGAGTGCACATGTCGGTCTGCACGCCGATCGACATCGGAATGCCGCCGCAGTGGATGGTGCCGAACTCTTCGGCCGCGACGATCGAATAGCTGTAATCCAGACCCATGCCGCCGAATTTTTCCGGCTTGGAAATCCCCAGCAGACCGAGGTCGCCGGCCTTGCGGAAAATCTCGTGGATCGGAAAGCGCCCGGCCTTTTCCCATTCATCGACATGGGGGTTGATCTCGTGCTCGACGAACTGGCGGACGGTGCGGCGCAGAGCTTCGTGTTCCGGGGTGAAGATCATTGTTGTTGTTCTCCTTTGATCCGAGGCGATCAGAACCGGCTGACGCCGAAGCTGTTGGGTTGCAGCCTGCGTACGTCGGCTTCGTGGCAGATGTCCAGCAGGTAGCCGAGCAGGGTGCGGGTGTCGCGCGGATCGATCAGCCCGTCATCCCACAGGTTGGCGCTGCCGTAGAGGGCGGTGGACTGGCTGTCGAGTTTCTGCGCGGTGACCTGCTCCAGCATGTCGAGCATTTTCGGGTCGGGCACCAGGCCGTCCTTGAGCTGTTTGGCTTCGGTGACGATGCGCAACACCTTGCCGGCCTGGGCGCCACCCATCACGGCGGTGCGGCTGTTGGGCCAGGCGAAGATGAAACGCGGATCAAGCCCGCGTCCGCACATCGCGTAGTTGCCCGCGCCGTAGGAGCCGCCGACCACTATCGTCAGTTTCGGCACCCGCGCATTGGCCACGGCCTGGATCAATTTCGAGCCATGCTTGATCACGCCGTGCTGTTCCGATTCGGTGCCGACCATGAACCCGGTGGTGTTGTGGAAAAACAGCAGCGGCGTCTGGCTCTGGTCGCACAGTTGAATGAACTGCGCCGCCTTGCTCGCGCCGTTGGGCGTGATCGGGCCGTTGTTGCCGATGAAACCGCAGGCGCGGCCCTGAATTTTCAGGTGGCCACAAACGGTCTGCTGATCGAACTCGCCTTTGAATTCCAGGAAGCGTGATTCATCGGCGATCCGCGCAATGATTTCGCGCACGTCGTAGGGTTTTTTCGGGTCGTCCGGGATCAGCCCGAGGAGTTCGTCGATGGGGTACAGCGGCTCCTTGAATTGTGGTTCGGGCAGCCACGGCAGTTGCTCGTTCCAGTTCAGCAGGCTGACGATTTCCCGTACCTGACGCACGCCGTCGGCATCGTTTTCGGCCAGGTATTCCGCGGTGCCGGCGACTTGCGCGTGCATCTCGGCACCGCCCAGTTCTTCGTCGGTGGCGACTTCACCGGTCGCTGCTTTAAGCAACGGCGGGCCGGCAAGAAACAGCTTGGCCTTGCCGCGCACCACCACCACGTAATCCGACAGCCCCGGCTGATACGCTCCGCCAGCCGTAGCCGAGCCGTGCACTACGGTGATCTGCGGCAAACCCATGGCTGACATCCGCGCCTGATTGGCAAAACTGCGCGCGCCTTCGACGAAAATCTCCGCCGCGTAATTGAGGTTGGCGCCACCGCTTTCGGCGAGAGTGATGACCGGCAGTTTGTTTTCCTGGGCGATCTGTTGCAGGCGCAGGGATTTTTTCAGGCCCGACGGGGAAATCGTCCCGCCCTTGATCGCGCTGTTGTTCGCCACGATCAAGGCGCGCACGCCGGACACATAGCCAATGCCGGCGATCAAGCCGCCACCGGCCGAGCTGCCGTCCTTGTCGTCGTGGAGCTTGTAGCCGGCCAGGCTCGCCAGTTCGAGGAATGGCGCGCCGGGGTCGAGCAACAGATTCAGACGTTCACGGGGCAACAATTGTCCGCGTTTGTCGAATTTGGGTTTGGCTTCGGCGGCCTTGTGCAGCAGGTTCTGTTCCAGCTGCTGGACTTGCTCGATGGCGGCGAGCATCGCTGCGCGATTGCGGGCGAAGGCTTCGCTGTGCGGGTCGAGTTGGGACTGGATCTGCGGCATGGCTTACTCCTTGTCCTTCAAAACGTCTGGCATGTAGGCCCGGTGAAAACCGTTGAAGGATTCGCTGTGGGTCGCCTTGTGCAACGGCCATGCGCGGTTGCCCAGGCTGGCCGCGCCGTCGATGCGCAAGGTGCTGCCGCTGATGAACGCGGCAGCCGGGCTGAGCAGAAACACGATCGCCGCGCTGACCTCTGATTCGGTGCCGATACGCTTGAGCGGCACGTGTTCGCGCAGGGTCGGGATCACGGCTTTGAACGCACCTTCATAGGTGTCCATGCCGCTGGACGCGATCCAGCCCGGCGCCACCGCATTCACCCGAACCCCGGCATAACCCCATTCGAATGCCGCTGTTTTGGTGAAGTTGTCCATGCCCGACCGTGCGGCGCCGGAGTGGCCCATGCCGGGCATGCCGCCCCACATGTCGGCGAGCATGTTGACGATGTTGCCGCCGTGTTTGCTCATCGATTGATTGAACACTTCCCGGGCCATCAGGAAGCCGCCGACCAGATTGGTGCGCAGTACGGTTTCGAAGCCTTTCTGATTGATCGAGGCCAGGGGCGACGGGTACTGCCCGCCGGCATTGTTGACCAGTCCGTGGATCGGCCCGTGTTCACGGATCAGTTCGCTGACCAGCGCCTTCACCGCTTCTTCGTCACGGATATCGCAGGCCTGCCAGTGCGCCCGACCGCCGTCCTCGGCAATTTCGGCGGCGACGGTTTGCAGCTTTTCCGGTTTGCGCCCGACCAGCACCACGTTGGCCCCCAGCGCCGCCAGTTCATGGGCGGTGCAACGCCCGATGCCACTGCCGCCCCCGGTGACGATGACGGTCTGACCGCTGAACAGATCAGCCCTGAAAATCGATTCGAACGCCATGCTGCCAATCCTCTAGTCGAACTGTTCGGCGATGCTTTGCGGCACCGGGATCTGGATTTCCAGTAATTGCTGGGCGAAAGCCTTGCCTTGCGGGTCGATGCGCAGGCTCGCCACGCCGCCGCCACCAAGGGCGTTTTCCAGCAGGAAGTTGAGGCTGTGGGTGCCGGGCAGATACCAGCGTTCGACCCGGCCGTGAATCGGGTCGAGGACATGGTTCATCCAATCGACGACCACCGCCGGGGTCAGCGCTTCGACGATCCACGGTAGGTATTCCGGACGACGCGGCAGGACGCCGATGTTGCTGTGATTGCCCTTGTCGCCGGAACGCGCCACGGCCAGTTTCACCAGCGGCACACTCGCGTCGGCGCGGCCCTGGGGTTTAGGCGTTTCGTGGGGCAGGGGCAGATCCTGACTGTCGAGGGTGGCGGGGGCGGGCAGGGTGAACGGGTGAGATTCGCCGGCGATGTCGATCTGCAAGGTGCAGGCGCTTTTGTCGATCAGGAACGAGAACAGCCGGATCAGCGGATACACCGTCGGCCGCCCGCCGACGATGCCGGTCAGGCCCGGCGCCATGCCGGTGGCGGCCTGGGCTATCTCGCGGGAGAACAAGATCAGCGCCTGTTTGTTCGGGTGGCGCACGGCGAGTTTGATCACCACTTCGCGGCTGTCCCGGCGCTGGCCGTGAGGGCCGTAGGTGGCTTCGCTGCCGAGCAGTTCGACATCGGTTTCGGTGTACGGTCCCAAGCCTTTTTGTTCGAGCATTTCCGAAGTCTTGTCGAGGATCGCCCGACTGACGCGCCGGGCTTTTTCCACGGCATCGATGCCGGCGATCAGGCAACTGGCGGTGCAGCGGAAACCATCCGGATACGTGGCGCTGACCTTGTATTGGTCGCTGGGCGGCAAGCCTTTGGCGCCGTGGACCCGGACGGCGTTTTTGCCTTGTTGCTGGAGTTTGACCTGGCTGAAATCGCAGACCACATCGGGCAACAGATAGGCCTGCGGATCACCGATTTCGTAGAGCATCTGCTCGCCGACGGTCAGCGGCGTGACCAGCCCGCCGGAGCCTTCGGGTTTGCTGACGATGAACTGGCCGTCGGCGTTGACTTCGACGATCGGAAAGCCGATGTGCTCGTAATCCGGCACGTCGCGCCAGTCGGTGAAATTACCGCCGGTGCATTGCGCGCCACATTCGATGATGTGCCCGGCCAGGGCGGCTTGCGCGAGTTTGTCGTAGTCATGCCACGACCAGCCGAATTCATGCACCAGCGCGGCGCTGACCACCGCGCTGTCGACCACCCGGCCGGTGATCACGATGTCGGCACCCAGGCGCAGGGCTTCGACGATGCCCGGCGCGCCGAGGTAGGCGTTGGTCGACACGCACATCGGCGGCAGCGGGGCGCCGCTGAACATTTCCGTAATGCCTTGGGAGGCGAGGTGTTTGAACTGGGGTTGCAGGTCATCGCCCGACAGCACGGCGATTTTCAGTGCTACGCCAGCCTTGTCGCAGGCCGCTTGCAGGGCGGCCGCGCAGGCCTTGGGATTGACCCCGCCGGCATTGCTGATGACGCGAATGTTCTGTTCGGCCAATAGCGGCAGCAGGGGCGTGAGGACTTCGATGAAGTCGGCGGCAAATCCGGCCTGCGGATCCTTCATGCGCGCGCCTGCCATGATCGACATGGTTATTTCGGCCAGGTAGTCGAAGACCAGATAATCCAGCTGTCCCCCGGCCACGAGCTGCGCAGCGGCGGTCGAAGTGTCTCCCCAGAATGCGCTGGCGCATCCGATGCGAACCGTGGTGGGCATTTTGATCTCCGACTCAGCAACCTGTGACAGAAGTGCATCGAGGCTACCAAGCAAGCGCTTGGTTTGTAAACACCTGAAGTTTTCTTCTGCCCAAGCGCTTGCTTGGTCGCGGGTGGCGGCTTAAATTGCCCGCGCAACCCCGCCGTTTCTGCGGCGTACGGCACACTTGAATGATCGACTGTAGGAGACAATGGGTGGATGAGCAAAAAGCCCTGAGGGTCATGCGTGAACTGGTCGATGCCGGCCAGCTGACCGATCCGGACAGCGCTCGCGGCAAACTGCTGCAAGTGGCGGCCCACCTGTTTCGCAACAAGGGCTACGAGCGCACCACGGTGCGCGATCTGGCCGGTGCCGTGGGGATTCAGTCCGGCAGCATCTTTCATCACTTCAAGAGCAAGGATGAAATCCTGCGCGCAGTGATGGAGGAAACCATCCGCTACAACACCGCGCTGATGCGCGCAGCCCTTGCCGAAGCCGCCGATGTGCGTGAGCGGGTGCTGGCGCTGATCCGCTGCGAATTGCAGTCGATCATGGGCGGCAGCGGCGAAGCGATGGCGGTGTTGGTGTATGAGTGGCGCTCGCTGTCCGAAGATGGCCAGGCCAAAGTGCTGGCGCTGCGAGACATTTATGAAGACCTCTGGCTGCAAGTGCTGGGCGAGGCCAAGGAGGCGGGGTTCATCCGTGGCGACGTGTTCATTACCCGACGTTTTCTCACGGGGGCGCTGTCCTGGACCACCACCTGGTTCCGTGCCGGCGGCAGTCTGAGCCTGGATCAACTGGCCGAAGAGGCGCTGATTCTGGTGCTCGAAGAGCGCTAGGCGCTTTCTATCGGGCCGGGAAACTGGCTAACTTGGCGAAACCGCCTAGCTTGAATGCATGATCGGTACTTTTTCGGGGAGTGGGGTGTTTTGAAGTCTTCGCCAATTCGGATGGCCGCCGGGCTGATGCTCGCAGCGCTGGCTGCATTATGGGTATTGCCCGCTCCGGCGGCGCAAGTGGTTCGGGTGGGCGCGGCGCATTTTCCGCCCTACACCATTCGCCCGGAAAACGGCGCCGACACCGGCCTGCTGCCGGAACTGGTCGCGGCTTTGAACAGCGCCCAGAGCGACTATCGTTTCGAACTGGTGCCCACCTCGATCCCTCGCCGGTTCGGTGATTTCAAGGATGGCCGCACCGACATGGCAATCTTCGAAAATCCGGAGTGGGGCTGGAAGGACATCCCCCACACCACCGTCGACATGGGTCTTGAGGACGCGGAGATTTTCGTCGCGCAGAACAAACCCGGACGCCAGCAGAATTACTTCGCCGATCTCAAGGGCAAACGGCTGGCGCTGTACAGCGGTTATCACTATGAATTCGCCAATTTCAACGCCGATCCCAAGTACCTCGCAGAAACCTACAGCGCCACGCTGACCTATTCCCACGACAGCAACCTGCTGATGGTCTTGCGCGGGCGCGCGGACATTGCCTTGGTGACTCGCTCGTATCTGTTCGATTACTTGCTGCGCAACGAAAAGGTGCGTGACGAGTTGCTGGTGTCCCAGCGTATCGACCAGATCTACCACCACTATGCGATTCTCAGTCCGAAGGCGCCGATCACCGGCGAAGCGTTCGGCAGGCTGCTGCAAGGCCTGCGCGACAACGGGCAGATGCTGAAGATCTTCGATCCGTACAAGATTGCGGTGGTGCCGGTAGCGCATCAATGACCGGCGGTTTTGGCCGAACGGCCTAAATTTCCCGCCCCGGCTCACGTCCCATCGTTGAACTGTCGACGATTATCGTGAGCCCGACCCATGTCCAATCTGAATGACCTGACTGCCCTGGCCCTGCCTTCGGGCAGCCAACTGGTAGCCGATGCCACCGAAAGCCGTCTGAGCCTGAGCCTGGAAGGGCAACCGCTGATTCGCCTGCGCCTTGATCGTGAAGGTCAGGGGCCGATCCAGATCGATGAACGCTACGCACTGCCGCCGGGCCAGGCGCTGTGGGCAGCCTGTTATTGGCTGTTTGCCCGGGATCCGGCGTGTCAGCGATTGATCTGGCAACTGGATCAGGCGCCGACCGAAGCCTTGCTCAGTGGTTTGCTGGTGAGCACTGAAGTGGCGGGTGAATATCGCTGTGAGCGCACGCTGTTCTGGCAACTGCCGCAGCCGTGGCTCGGCACCTCGCTGACCGGCAGTTATCCGCAGCAGATGGTTATCAGCAACGGCAAGCGCCATCCGTTGCGACCGGTGAAACCGCGCGGTGAGGTTTATCGGCGCTTCGATGCGCGCCTCGGTGCCAGGATTTCCCTGCGAACGGTGGAGATCGAGCAGGATCTGGCGCGTTTCAATCGCTGGCAGAACAGCCCGCGAGTCGCCAGTTTCTGGCAGGAAGAGGGCAGCCTCGAACAGCATCGCGAGTACCTGAGCAAACTCGACGCCGATCCGCACACGCTGACCATGATCGGTTGTTTCGATGATCAGCCGTTTGCCTATTTCGAAGCCTACTGGGCTAAGGAAGATCGCATCGCACCGTTCTACGATGCCGACAATTACGATCGCGGCATTCACATGCTGGTCGGGGAAGAAGACCATCGCGGCCCGCACAAGGTGGCGAGCTGGCTGTCGGCGCTGGTGCACTACCTGTTCCTGGATGATCCGCGCACGCAGCGGGTGGTCGCCGAACCCCGTGCCGACAACGCGAAAATGATTGGCCACATGCACAACCAGTGCTTCCACTGCGAGAAGGAATTCGACTTCCCGCACAAACGCGCGGCGCTGATGATTCTCGGGCGCGAGCGCTTTTTCGACCGCTGCACGCTGGTGTGATATTTCGCTGAAGACAAAAAAAGATCGCAGCGCTTCGACGAAGGCTGCGATCTTTTTTTGCGGCCGATTTTTATCAGCGACGGTTTGCGGTCACTGCATCAGCGCGACTGCTCGACACCTTGCGGCAATGCACCAGTGCGTCGCGAATCATGAAGTTGACCAGGGTCGGGGAAACGCCGAGTTCCTTGGCGATGTCCTTCTGCGGCACGCCGTGCAGACGGTACATCTCGAACGCATAGCGGGTACGGACCGGCAGCTCGGTCAGCGCGTCGGCGATGTGTTCCAGGGTCGAGAAATTGATGTGCGAGGTTTCCGGCGAAGCGCCCTGAATGACCACGTTCAACCCTTCCTCCTCGGGGCCGGCGTACTTCTGCTCCAGCGCCTGTTTGCGGTAGTGATCGATCGCCAGGTTGCGCACGATCTGGAACAGATAACTCAGCTGGGCCTTGATCGACGACGTGATCGGCGGGGCCGATTGCAGTCGGAAGAACGCATCCTGCACCACGTCTTCGGCGCGTGACCGGCAGCCGGTAATGCGGGCTGCAATCTTGACCAGAATCAGTCGATTGTCGACGAATGCCTGAAGTAGCGGTGAATCGCACCTGCTTGTGGATACTTGTTCCGTCATGGAAATCACCTTGCTGCCAATAGGTTAGTGGGACGCCTGGGGGCGGGGTCGTCCTACACATCGAGCGACAAATTATGTTGAATGATAATGATTGTCAATTGAGAAAGAGAACTAATGATCCATAACAGTGCGAACTGAGAACTGCGACACGCCGCCGCACTTGCCCAAGCGCCCAGCCACGTTGGCGATCCAGCCTGCCGACTAATTATTTCAAGACGTCATCCGTTCTCATTGGTGAATGGATCCGGGGACGCAGCCCCGGACCTACCGCATTCCAATGCCTTGCACGGTCGGCGAAGACCGTGTCCCGCATGCCTTGCACAGGCATGCCGCAGCCAACCCGATTCCACCAGCAAGCCGATTTCAGGCAGGAAACCTCATGACCGACGCGTTCGAACTCCCCAGCACCCTGGTCCAAGCCCTCCAGCGCCGCGCGGCCCTGACGCCGGATCGGCTGGCCCTGCGCTTTCTCGCCGAAACCGAGGAGCAGGCTGTGGTGCTCAGTTATCGCGAACTCGATCAGCGCGCGCGCACTATCGCTGCGGCGTTGCAGGCCGAGGCCGGATTCGGTGATCGCGCGGTGTTGCTGTTTCCGAGCGGTCCGGATTACGTCGCGGCGTTCTTCGGTTGCCTGTACGCGGGCGTGATCGCGGTGCCGGCTTATCCGCCGGAATCGGCCAAGCGTCACCATCAGGAACGCCTGCTGTCGATCATTGCTGACGCCGAGCCGCGCTTGCTGCTGACCAGCGCCGACCTGCGCGACGCCCTGCAGCAAATCGAAGGCGCGCCGCCGCTACTGTGCGTCGATACCCTCGACAATGCGCTGGCCGAGTGTTGGGTCGAACCGGCCTTACCGCAAGACCACATCGCCTTCCTGCAATACACCTCCGGTTCCACCGCGCTGCCCAAGGGCGTGCAGGTCAGCCACGGCAATCTGGTGGCCAACGAGCTGCTGATTCGCCACGGTTTCGGCATCGACGTGAACCCGGACGACGTGATCGTCAGCTGGCTGCCGCTGTACCACGACATGGGCCTGATCGGCGGTCTGCTGCAACCGATCTTCAGTGGCGTGCCGTGCATCCTGATGTCGCCGGCGTACTTCCTCGGACGGCCGTTGCGCTGGCTCGAAGCGATCAGCCAATACGGCGGTACCATCAGTGGCGGCCCGGACTTCGCTTATCGTCTGTGCAGCGAGCGGGTCAGCGAATCGGCGCTGGAACGCCTCGAACTGAGCCGTTGGCGCGTGGCCTATTCCGGCTCCGAGCCGATCCGTCTCGACACCCTCGAACGCTTCGCCGAGAAATTCACCGCGTGCGGTTTCAGTGAAGACAGCTTCATGGCGTCCTACGGTCTGGCCGAAGCGACCCTGTTCGTCGCCGGCACACCGCGCGGCACCGGGATTCCTGCACTGCGCGTCGATGATCAGGCTCTGGCACAGAACCGTGCCGAAGCGGGCGAGGGCAGTCCGATCATGAGCTGCGGCATCAGTCAGCCCGATCATGCGGTGCTGATCGTCGAGCCGAACACCCTCGAAGAACTGGCCGACACCGCCGTGGGTGAAGTCTGGGCCGCCGGCCCGAGCATCGCCCTCGGCTACTGGCGCAACCCCGAGGCGACTGCCAAGACCTTCGTCCAGCACGCCGGCCAGACCTGGCTGCGCACCGGTGACCTGGGCTTCATGCGCGACGGTGAACTGTTCATCACCGGCCGCCTGAAAGACATGCTGATCGTGCGCGGCCACAACCTCTATCCGCAGGACCTCGAAAAGACGGTCGAGAACGAAGTGGAGGTGGTGCGCAAGGGCCGCGTTGCGGCGTTTGCGGTCAATCAGAATGGCGAGGAGGGCATCGGCATCGCGGCGGAAATCAGCCGCAGCGTGCAGAAAATCCTCCCGCCCGAAGCGCTGATCAAAGCCATCCGCCAGGCCGTGGCCGAGGCGTATCAGGAAGCACCGAGCGTGGTTGTGCTGCTCAATCCGGGCGCATTGCCGAAGACTTCCAGCGGCAAGCTGCAACGTTCGGCCTGCCGCAATCGCCTGGCCGACGGCAGCCTCGACAGCTACGCGGTGTTCCCGTCGACCACCGCTGAAACCAGCGAGTCGACGGCGTCCGTCTCCGAACTGGAAACCGTGATCGGCAAGATTTGGGCCGAGCAACTCAACGTCAAACAGGTCAACGGCGACGATCATTTCTTCCTGCTCGGCGGCAACTCGATCGCCGCCGCTCAGGTGATCGCCAAGGTCCGCGAAGAGCTGAGCCTGGAGCTGAACCTGCGTCTGCTGTTCGAAGCCCCGACCCTGTCCGCGTTCGCCGCCGCCGTGGCGCAACAGCAACAGGACGGCGGCAGTGCCCAAGGCGAAATCACCGCACTGTCGCGCAACGAAGCCTTGCCGCAATCCCTGGCGCAAAACCGACTGTGGATCACCTGGCAGCTCGACCCACAAAGCAGCGCCTACAACATCCCCGGTGCCCTGCGCCTGCGCGGCGAACTGGACGAAGACGCCCTGCGCGCCAGTTTCCAGCAATTGATCGAGCGCCATGAATCCCTGCGCACGCGCTTCTTCGAGCGCGACGGCGTAGCGCTGCAACAGGTCGAAGCGGCGGGCGAATTCAACCTACAACTGATCGACATCAGCGACCTGGCCGTCGCCGAACGTGAAGCCCGCGCACAACAGATCCGCGAGGACGAAGCCCGAACCCAATTCGACCTAGAGAGGGGCCCGCTGCTGTGGGTGACGCTGGTTCGCCTCGACGATGAAGATCACCAGTTGCTGGTGACGATGCACCACATCATCGCCGACGGCTGGTCGCTGAACGTTTTCATCGACGAGTTTTCGCGCCTGTACGCCGCCGCTTCCCAAGGCCAGCGTGCCGAACTGGCGCCGCTGCCAACCCAATACGCCGACTACGGCAGCTGGCAGCGCCAATGGCTGGCGCAGGGCGAGGGCGAACGGCAACTGGCGTACTGGAAAGCGCAGTTGGGCGATGAGCATCCGACCCTGGAACTGGCGACCGACCATCCGCGTTCTGCCAAACAAATTCACAGCGCCGCACGCCACAGCGTTCGTCTGGGGATCAGCCTCAGCGACGCCATTCGTCAGACCGCTCAGGCCTATCAATCCACGCCATTCATGCTGCTGCTCTCAGCCTTCCAGAGCCTGTTGCATCGCTACAGCGGCCAGCGCGACATCCGCATCGGTGTGCCCAACGCCAACCGTCCGCGCCTGGAAACCCAGGGCCTGATCGGCTTCTTCATCAACACCCAGGTGCTGCGCGCCGACGTCGATTCGCGTCTGCCGTTCACCGAACTGCTGGCGCAAACCCGACAAGCTGCGCTCGGTGCCCAGGCGAATCAGGACCTGCCGTTCGAACAACTGCTTGAAGCCTTCCCGCAGGCCCGCGAACAAGGTCTGTTCCAGGTCATGTTCAACCACCAGCAACGCGACCTGAGTGCGCTCAAGCGTCTGCCGGGCGTGCTCGCCGAGGAGCTGCCGTGGCACAGCCGCGAGGCCAAGTTCGATCTGCAACTGCACAGTGAAGAAGACCGCAACGGTCGCCTGACGCTGTCCTTCGACTACGCCGATGAGCTGTTCGACGCCACGACCATCGAACGCCTCGCCGAGCATTTCAGCAACCTGCTGCGTGCAGTCTGCGAACGTCCGGAACAAGCCGTCGGCGATCTGCAACTGCTGACCGCCGCCGAACACTCTCAGCAAACTGCGTGGAGCGTCGCCCCGTGCACCCCGGCGCAACAATGGCTGCCGGAACTGCTCAACGAACAAGCGCGGCAGACGCCTGAGCGCACCGCACTGGTATGGGACGGCGGCAGCCTCGACTTCGCCGAACTGCACACTCAGGCCAACCGTCTCGCCCATTACCTGCGCGACAAAGGCGTCGGCCCGGACGTGTGCGTGGCCATCGCTGCCGAGCGTTCGCCGCAATTGTTCATCGGTCTGCTGGCGATCATCAAGGCCGGTGGCGCCTACGTGCCGCTGGACCCGGAATACCCGGCCGAGCGCCTGGCCTACATGCTCAGCGACAGCGGCGTCGAACTGCTGCTGACCCAGACTGCATTGCTCGACCGCTTGCCGGCCAGCGAAGGCGTCAGCGTGATCGCCATGGACACCCTGCACCTGGAAAACTGGCCGAGCCAGGCACCGGGCCTGCACCTGCACGGCGACAACCTCGCCTACGTGATTTACACCTCGGGCTCCACCGGCCAGCCGAAAGGCGTGGGCAATACTCACGCGGCGCTGGCCGAGCGTCTGCAATGGATGCAGAACACTTATCGCCTGAACGACACCGACGTGCTGATGCAAAAAGCGCCGATCAGTTTCGACGTGTCGGTGTGGGAGTGCTTCTGGCCGCTGATCACCGGCGCGCGCCTGCTGATCGCCGGCCCGGGTGAACACCGCGATCCGCATCGCATCGCGCAGCTTGTTCAGCAGTACGGCGTGACCACGCTGCACTTTGTGCCGCCGCTGCTTTCGCTGTTCATCGATGAAACGTTGAGTGCCGAATGCACCAGCCTGCGCCGCGTGTTCTCCGGCGGTGAAGCGCTGCCGGCGGAACTGCGCAACCGCGTGCTGGCGCAGCTGCCGGCGGTGCAACTGCACAACCGTTACGGCCCGACCGAAACCGCGATCAACGTTACTCACTGGCATTGCAGCGTGGCGGATGGCGAGCGTTCGCCGATTGGCCGTCCGCTGGGCAACGTGGCCTGCCGCGTGCTCGACAGCGATCTGAATCCAGTGCCGGCCGGTGTGCCGGGTGAGCTGTGCATCAGCGGCATCGGCCTGGCCCGGGGTTACCTCGGTCGGCCGGCGCTGACCGCCGAGCGTTTCGTGGTCGATCCGCTGGGCGAGCAGGGCGCGCGTCTGTACCGCACCGGTGACCGCGCACGCTGGACCCACGATGGTGTGATCGAATACCTCGGCCGTCTCGATCAGCAGGTCAAACTGCGCGGCTTCCGCGTCGAGCCGGAAGAGATCGAAGCGCGTCTGCTGGCTCAGGCCTGCGTGGCTCAGGCCGCCGTGCTGGTTCGTGAAACCGTCGCCGGCCCGCAACTGATCGGCTATTTCACCGCCACCGACGCCAGCGAAGATCAGGACGCGCAAACTGCTCGCCTGAAAACCGCACTGGCCGCCGAACTGCCGGAATACATGGTCCCCGCGCAACTGATGCGTCTCGACGCAATGCCCCTGAGCCCAAGCGGCAAACTCGACCGCCGCGCCTTGCCCGAGCCGCAATGGCAGGTGCGCGAACACGTCGAGCCGGTCACCGAGCTGGAGCAACAGATCGCCGCGATCTGGCGCGAAGTGCTCGGCCTGAAACAGGTCGGGCTGCGCGACGATTTCTTCGCCCTCGGCGGTCACTCGCTGCTGGCCACGCAAATCATCTCCCGCACCCGGCAGGCCTGTGACGTCGAGCTGCCGCTACGCGCCTTGTTCGAGCACAGCGAACTCGGTGAATTCGCCGAGCAGATCCGCCAGATCCAGGCCAGCGGCCGCACCAACAAACAGCCGCCGATCGACAAGGTTGATCGCAGCAAACCGGTGCCGCTGTCCTACTCGCAGCAGCGCATGTGGTTCCTCTGGCAGATGGAACCGGACAGCCCGGCGTACAACGTCGGCGGCATGGCGCGCCTGCGTGGCGTGCTGGATGTCGGGCGTTTCGAGGCAGCATTGCAAGCGTTGATCCAGCGTCACGAAACCCTGCGCACCACGTTCCCGAGTATCGACGGCGTGGCCCGTCAGCAGGTGCATGCCGAGACGGGCGTGCGCATGGACTGGAAGGATTTCTCGAAATTCGCCGCCGATGTGCGCGAGCAGAAAGTCCAGCAACTGGCCGACGACGAAGCGCACCTGCCGTTCGATCTGGAAACCGGTCCGCTGCTGCGCGCCTGCCTGGTCAAGACCGCCGAGCAGGAGCATTACTTCGTCCTGACCCTGCACCACATCGTCACCGAAGGCTGGGCGATGGACATCTTCGCCCGTGAACTCAGCGCGCTGTACGAAGCGTTCGTCGACGACCGCGAATCGCCGCTTGAACCACTGCCGGTGCAGTACCTCGATTACAGCGTGTGGCAGCGCCACTGGCTGGAATCCGGTGAGCGTCAGCGGCAGCTCGACTACTGGACTGCGCAACTGGGCCGCGAACATCCGCTGCTGGAATTGCCGGGCGACCGTCCTCGTCCACCGGTGCAAAGCCACCAAGGTGAATTATTCCGTTTCGACCTCAGCGACGATCTTGCCGCGCGGGTTCGGGCGTTCAACGCGCAGAACGGCCTGACCCTGTTCATGACCATGACCGCCGCCCTCGCGACCTTGCTTTACCGCTACAGCGGCCAGACCGATCTGCGCATCGGCGCGCCGGTGGCCAACCGTATCCGCCCGGAAAGCGAGGGCCTGATCGGTGCGTTCCTCAACACTCAGGTGCTGCGTTGCCAGCTCGACGGCCAGATGTCGGTCGGCGAATTGTTCGAGCAGGTGCGTCATACCGTGATCGAAGGGCAGTCCCATCAGGATTTGCCGTTCGATCATCTGGTTGAAGCCCTGCAACCACCGCGCAGCGCGGCGTACAACCCGCTGTTCCAGGTGATGTGCAACGTGCAGCGCTGGGAATTCCAGCAAAGCCGCATGCTCGCCGGCATGACCGTCGAGTACCTGGCCAACGATGCACGGGCGACCAAGTTCGACCTCAACCTGGAAGTTACCGATCTCGACCATCGCCTCGGTTGCTGCCTGACGTACAGCACTGATCTGTTCGACGAACCGACCATTGCACGCATGGCCAGGCACTGGCGCAATCTGCTTGAAGCGTTGATCGCCGACCCGCAACAGCGTCTCAGCGAACTGCCGTTGCTCGATGCGCCTGAACAACAGCAATTGCTCGACAGCCTCGGCGTCGAGCCGGGCGAGCGTCGTCTCGATCAATGCATTCATCATCTGTTCGCCGAGCAGGCACTGGCGCGCAAGGACGCACCGGCCCTGACCTTCGCCGGGCAGACCCTGAGCTACGCCGAACTCGACGCCCGCGCCAACCGTCTGGCCTGGGCCCTGCGTGAGCGCGGTGTCGGCCCGCAAGTGCGGGTCGGTCTGGCGCTGGAGCGTTCGCTGGAAATGGTCGTCGGCCTGCTGGCGATCCTCAAGGCCGGCGGCGCCTATGTGCCGCTGGACCCGGAATACCCGCTCGACCGCCTGCATTACATGATCGAAGACAGCGGCGTCGGCCTGCTGCTCAGCGACCGGGCGATGTTCAAGGCCCTCGGCGAACTGCCGTCGAACGTGGCGCGCTGGTGCCTGGAAGATGACAGCGCCGCGCTGGCCGATTACCCGGCTACCGAGCTGCCCTTTATCAGCCTGCCGCAGCATCAGGCGTACCTGATCTACACCTCGGGTTCCACCGGCAAGCCGAAAGGCGTGGTGGTGTCCCACGGTGAAATCGCCATGCATTGCCAGGCTGTGATCGAACGCTTCGGCATGCGTCCGGACGACTGCGAGCTGCATTTCTATTCGATCAACTTCGACGCCGCCACCGAACGTCTGCTGGTGCCGCTGCTCAGCGGCGCGCAGGTGGTGCTGCGTGCGCAGGGTCAGTGGGACGCGGAACAAATCTGCGGCCTGATCCGCGAACATCGGATCAATATCCTTGGTTTCACCCCGAGCTACGGCAGCCAGTTGGCGCAGTTCCTCGCGACGCAATACGACATCCTGCCGGTGCGTATGGTCATCACCGGCGGCGAAGCGCTGACCGGCGAACACCTGCAACGAATTCGCGCGGCGTTCAAACCGAGCCTGTTCTTCAACGCCTACGGTCCGACCGAAACCGTGGTCATGCCGCTGGCCAGCCTTGCACCCGAGGTGCTGGAAGAGG
The DNA here is from genome assembly GCF_016735645.1 of Pseudomonas sp. B7. Classification (NCBI taxonomy): domain Bacteria; kingdom Pseudomonadati; phylum Pseudomonadota; class Gammaproteobacteria; order Pseudomonadales; family Pseudomonadaceae; genus Pseudomonas; species Pseudomonas sp. B7. The sequence goes on along the minus strand of NZ_JAERRE010000001.1, from coordinate 37,863 downwards.
GCGCCGGCAGTGTGCCGATCGGCAGCGTGATCGGTGATCGCGTGGCCTACATTCTCGACGCCGATCTGGCGCTGGTGCCGCAAGGCGCGACCGGTGAACTGTTCGTCGGTGGCGCCGGTCTGGCGCTGGGGTATCACGAGCGTGCGGGCATCACTGCCGAACGTTTCGTCGCCGACCCGTTTGCCGCCAATGGCGGGCGCATGTACCGCACCGGCGACCTGGTGCGCCAGCGCGCCGATGGCTTGGTGGAGTATCTGGGGCGGATCGACCATCAGGTGAAAATCCGAGGTTTCCGGATTGAACTGGGCGAGATCGAAACCCGCCTGCTCGATCACGATTCGATCCGCGAAGCAGTGGTGCTGGCGCTGGATGCACCGAGCAGCAAGCAACTGGTCGGCTATCTCGTGACCGAGGTCGCTTCGCGAAGCGAAGCCGAGCAGGCCGAACTGCGCGACGCGCTGAAAGCGCACCTGAAGACGCAACTGCCGGACTACATGGTGCCGACCCATCTGATTCTGCTGGAGAGCATGCCGCTGACCGCCAACGGCAAGCTCGATCGCCGCGCGTTGCCGGCGCCGGATCCGGAGCTCAATCGTCAGGATTACGTGGCGCCAAGCAACGAGCTTGAGCAGACCCTGGCGCAGATCTGGTGCGAGGTGCTCAACGTCGAGCAGGTCGGTCTGAACGACAACTTCTTCGAACTGGGCGGCGACTCGATTCTGTCGATTCAAGTGGTCAGCCGTGCGCGCCAGCAAGGCATTCACTTCAGCCCGCGCGATCTGTTCCAGCACCAGACCGTGCAGACACTGGCTGCTGTCGCCAGTCGTACTGAAACCGTCACCGCCGAGCAAGGTCTGGTGTCCGGCGAATCGAGTCTGACGCCGATCCAGCACTGGTTCTTCGACACCGAGATTCCCGAGCGTCAGCACTGGAACCAGGCGTTGCTACTGGAGCCGACTGTTGCGCTGGAGCCGCACCGTCTGGAACAGGCGTTGCTGGCCGTGATCGAGCAGCATGACGCCTTGCGCCTGCGCTTCAGCGAGGTCAACGGCGCATGGCAGGCAACCCATCAACCGGTCACCGATGCCGCCGTGCTGTGGCAGGTTCGCGTGCCGTCGATGGACAAGTGCACCGAGCTGTTCGCCGATGCTCAGCGCAGCCTCGACCTTGCCCAGGGCCCGTTGCTGCGTGCCGTGCTGGTCGATGGGCCGGAAGGTCAGCAACGGCTGTTCATCGCGATCCATCACCTGGTGGTCGACGGTGTGTCGTGGCGCGTGCTGCTCGACGATCTGCAAAACGTGTATCGCCAACTCGACGCCGATCAGTCGGTGAAACTGCCGGCGAAAACCAGCGCCTTCAAGGACTGGGCGGCGCGCTTGCAGGCTTACGCCGGCAGCGAATCCCTGCGTGAAGAACTGAGCTGGTGGCAAGCGCAACTGGCTGGTCCGAATGCCGATTTGCCGTGCGAACACCCTGAGGGCGGTCGCGAGAATCGGCATGCGCAAACCGTCAGCGTGCGTCTGGATGGCGAGCGCACCAGGCAACTGCTGCAACAGGCACCGAGCGCCTATCGCACGCAGGTCAATGACCTGTTGCTGACCGCGTTGGCCCGTGTGCTGTGCCGCTGGAGCGGTCAGCCGTCGGCGCTGATTCAGCTGGAAGGCCACGGCCGCGAAACCCTGTTCGACGAGATCGACCTGACTCGCACCGTCGGCTGGTTCACCAGCGCCTATCCGCTGCGCCTGGCCCCGCACAACATCGAAGAGGCTGCCGGGCAGGGCGCTTCGATCAAGGCGATCAAGGAACAGCTGCGCGCCGTGCCGCACAAAGGTCTGGGCTATGGCGTGCTGCGTTATCTCGCCGATGATGCCAGCCGTCAGAGCATGGCGGCGTTGCCGAATGCGCCGATCACGTTTAACTACCTCGGCCAGTTCGACCAGAGTTTCGGCAGCGATGCGCTGTTTCGTCCGCTCGACGAGCCGGTCGGTGCCGCCCACGATCCGCACGCATCGCTGCCGAACGAGTTGAGCGTCGACAGTCAGGTGTACGGCGGGGAACTGCTACTGCGCTGGACCTTCAGCGCCGAACGCTACGACGCGCAGACCATCAACGAGCTGGCCGATGCCTACGTCGGCGAGTTGCAGAGCCTGATCGAACATTGCCTGCAGGACGAGGCCGGTGGCCTGACGCCGTCGGACTTCCCGCTGGCAAAATTGACCCAAGCCCAGCTCGACGCACTGCCGGTGCCGGCGGCACACATTGAAGACGTGTACCCGCTGACGCCGATGCAGGAAGGCATGCTGCTGCACACCTTGCTCGAGCCGGGCACCGGTCTGTACTACATGCAGGATCGCTACCGCATCAACAGCGAACTCGACCCCGAGCGTTTCGCCCAGGCGTGGCAAGCGGTGGTCGCCCGTCATGAAGCGTTGCGTGCGTCGTTTTGCTGGAACGTCGGCGAAGACATGCTGCAAGTGATCCACACCCCGGGTCGCACGCCGATCGAGTACCTGGACTGGAGCGCCATCGCTGACGCCGAGCAGGAGCCGAAACTGCAAGCGCTGCTCAAGGCCGAACGCGAAGCCGGGTTCGATCTGCTCAATCAGGCACCGTTCCACCTGCGCCTGATCAAGGTCGGCGCGGCGCGTTACTGGTTCATGATGAGCAACCATCACATCCTGATCGATGCCTGGTGCCGTTCGCTGCTGATGAACGATTTCTTCGAAATCTACACCGCGCTGGGCGAAGGTCGCGAAGCACAATTGGCGGTGCCGCCGCGCTACCGCGATTACATCGGCTGGCTGCAACGCCAGAGCCTGGCCGAGGCGCGTCAGTGGTGGCAGCGGAACCTGCAAGGTTTCGAGCGCACCACGCCGATCCCGAGCGACCGTCCGTTTCTGCGTGAACACGCCGGTGAAAGTGGCGGCATGATCGTCGGCGACCGCTACACCCGACTGAATGTCGAGGACGGCGCCCGTCTGCGTGAACTGGCCCAGGCCCATCAACTGACCATCAACACCTTCGCCCAGGCGGCGTGGGCGCTGGTATTGCGACGCTTGAGCGGTGATCGCGACGTGCTGTTCGGCGTGACCGTGGCCGGGCGTCCGGTGGAAATGCCGGAGATGCAACGCACCGTCGGCCTGTTCATCAACAGCATCGCGCTGCGGGTGCAGATCCCGGCGGACGATCAGCGCGCCAGCGTGCGTCAGTGGTTGAGCGCTCTGCTCGACAGCAACATGCAACTGCGCGAGTACGAATACCTGCCACTGGTGAACATCCAGGAACAAAGCGAACTGCCGAAAGGCCAGCCGCTGTTCGACAGCCTTTTCGTGTTCGAAAACGCCCCGGTAGAAGTCTCGGTGCTGGACCGCGCGCAGAGCCTCAACGCGACCTCGGACTCGGGCCGTACCCACACCAACTTCCCGCTGACCGCCGTTTGCTATCCGGGTGATGACCTCGGCCTGCATCTGTCCTACGACCAGCGTTACTTCGACGAGTCGACCATCGAGCGCATGCTCGCTGAGTTCAAGCGTCTGTTGCTGGCGCTGGTCGATGGCTTCCATGGCAACATGGCCGACCTGCCGCTGCTGGGCCATGAGGAACAGGACTTCCTGCTCCACGGTTGCAACCAGAGTGAGCACGACTATCCGCTGGAGCAGAGCTACGTCGAGCTGTTCGAAGCACAGGTCGCGCAACATTCGCAACGCATTGTGGCCAGTTGCCTTGATCAGCAGTTGAGCTACGAGCAACTGAACCAGAACGCCAACCGTCTCGGCCATGCACTGGTCGCGGCCGGGGTGCAGAGGGATCAACCGGTGGCGCTGCTGGGCGAGCGTAATCTGGATCTGCTGGGCATGATCATCGGCAGCTTCAAGGCCGGTGCCGGTTACCTGCCGCTGGATCCGGGTCTGCCGAGCCAGCGTCTGCAACGCATCATCGAGCTCAGCCGCACGCCGGTTTTGGTGTGCACCGAGGCTTGCCGTGAACAGGCGACGACCTTGCTGGATGAATTCAGCTGCGCTAACCGTCCACGCTTGCTGGTGTGGGAAGAGGTTCAGGCCGGCACGGTTTCGTCGGCGAATCCGGGGATCTTCAGCGGGCCGGACAACCTGGCCTACGTGATCTACACCTCGGGCTCCACCGGGTTGCCGAAAGGCGTGATGGTCGAGCAGCGCGGCATGCTCAACAACCAGTTGAGCAAGGTGCCGTACCTGAACCTGAGCGACGCCGATGTGATCGCCCAGACCGCTTCGCAAAGCTTCGACATTTCGGTCTGGCAGTTCCTCGCCGCGCCGCTGTTCGGGGCGCGGGTGGACATCGTGCCGAACACCATCGCCCACGATCCGCAAGGCTTGCTGGTGCATGTGCAGCAGCAGGGCATCACCGTGCTGGAAAGCGTGCCGTCGTTGATTCAGGGCATGCTCGCTTCGGATCACCTGAGCCTCGACGGCCTGCGCTGGATGTTGCCGACCGGTGAAGCCATGCCGCCGGAACTGGCGCACCAGTGGCTGCTGCGTTATCCGCAGATCGGTCTGGTCAACGCCTATGGCCCGGCGGAATGCTCGGATGACGTGGCGTTCTTCCGCGTCGACCTGGCCTCGACTCGCGGCAGTTACCTGCCGATCGGTACGCCGACTGACAACAATTTGTTGTACCTGCTCGATGGCGCGCTGGATCTGGTGCCGCTGGGTGCGGTGGGTGAGTTGTGTGTGGCGGGCACCGGGGTCGGTCGCGGTTATGTCAGCGATCCGATGCGCACCGCGCCGGTGTTTGTGCCGAATCCGTTCGGTACGCCGGGCGAGCGTCTGTACCGCACCGGTGATCTGGCGCGCCGTCGCAGTGACGGGGTGCTGGAGTACGTCGGCCGGGTCGACCATCAGGTGAAGATTCGCGGTTACCGGATCGAGCTGGGTGAAATCGAGGCGCGTCTGCACGAACAACCGGAAGTCCGCGATGGTGCGGTCGCTGTGCAGGAAGGCGTCAACGGCAAGCATCTGGTTGGCTACCTGGTCGCCGCAGATTCTGCACTGAACCAAAGCGAACGTCTGGAGCGAATCAAGCAGCGCTTGCGCGCCGAACTGCCGGAATACATGGTGCCGCCGCACTGGTTGTGGCTCGACCGGTTGCCGCTCAACGCCAACGGCAAGCTTGATCGCAAGGCCTTGCCGGCACTGGAGATCGGCCAGTTGCAGAGCCAGGATTACCTGACGCCGCGCAGCGATCTGGAGCAGACCCTGGCGGATATCTGGGCCGAGGTGCTGAAGGTCGAGAAAGTCGGGGTACGCGACAACTTCTTCGAACTCGGCGGCCATTCGCTGCTCGCCACGCAGATTGCCTCGCGGGTGCAAAAAGCCTTGCAGCGGGATGTACCGCTGCGAGCGATGTTCGAGTGCAGCACGGTGGAGGAACTGGCCGGGTACATCGAAGGGCTGGCGGCCAGTGACATTACCGAGGAGAAGGTTGATCGACTGAATGATCTGATGGCGGAGCTGGAGGGGCTGTAAAGCACAGCCCGCGGCAATGGCTACCGAAACGAGTTTCGCTGTGGCCGTTGTCGCAAATCGGGCTTTGTAATCCTTTCATATCATTGACGGCCGAGGCGCGCCCGCTCAGTCTTCGTGCTCCAGTTTCTTTGCCACGGGGGGTATCCATGCCTTTTTTCACGGTTGACGGACAGGCGCTTCACTACATTGATCAAGGCACGGGCCCGGCGGTGCTGTTGGCCGGCAGTTACCTGTGGGACCAGGCCATGTGGGCCCCGCAAATCGCAGCGTTGTCGGCGCACTATCGGGTGATTGCACTGGATCTGTGGGGCCACGGCGAATCCGGTCGCTTGCCTGAAGGCACCGCTTCGCTGGACGACATCGCCCGTCAGGCACTGGCCTTGCTCGATCATCTGGACATCGACCGGGTGACCCTGGTCGGGTTGTCGGTCGGCGGCATGTGGGGCGTGCGTCTGGCGTTGTCGGCGCCGCAGCGGCTCAACGGTCTGGTGCTGATGGACACTTACGTCGGCGTCGAGCCGGAGCCGACCCGCCAGTACTATTTCTCGCTGTTCAAACAGATCGAGGAAAGCGGCGGGATCTCCGAGCAACTGCTGGATATCGTGGTGCCGATCTTCTTCCGTCCGGGCATCGATCGAGCATCGGCGCTGTATCAGGACTTCCGCGCAAAACTCGCCGGCTATTCCGCCGAACGCCTGCGCGACAGCATCGTGCCGATGGGGCGCATCACCTTTGGCCGTGATGACCTGTTGCCGCGTCTGGGCGAGCTGAATGCGGCCACCACGCTGGTGGTCTGCGGCGATCAGGACAAGCCACGCCCGCCGTCGGAAGCACGGGAAATGGCTGAGCTGATTGGCTGTCCGTGTGTGCTGGTGCCGGAGGCGGGGCATATCTCCAATCTGGAGAATCCGTCGTTCGTGACCGACACGCTGCTGAAGTTTCTGACTGAGCTGAAGTAACGAAAACGCCCACGCATTGCGTGGGCGTTTTTTATTTCGGGCCGAGAATCTTCGCCAGTTTGTCCGGCGTCGGCGCGCCTTGCTGTTGTTGCAGCTCGCCCTTGTCGTCCATGTAGAAGATCGCCGGGGTGGCCTGCAAGTCCAGGTCTTCCATCAGCTGCATGTTCGCTGCGAGTTTGGTCTGCACGGCGACCGGAATGTCCTTCAAGGCCTTGAGGGTGCTGGCCTTGCCGGCTTTCTCGTGATCTTCCAGGGCCTTGCTCGGATCCTTGGCGGCGAGCAGGGCGGCGGCTTTGGCCGGGCTGTCTTCGCGGATGATGCCGACCATGATGTGTCGCAGCTGCACCTTGCCGGCCTTGACCCAGGGACGGGCCTGTTCCCAGAACATGTTGCAGTACGGGCAGTTCGGGTCGCTGAACAGGTACACCGTGCGTGGTGCATCCTTGTTGCCGTCCTGAATCCAGTTGCTGGCCTCGAACTTGGCCCAGACTTCCTTGGCCATCGGCGCGTAGACCAGTTTTTGCAGCGGCGCGCTGCTCAGGTCGTTGCCGTCGGCGTCGTACAGGTTGCCCAGCAGCACATGCTTGCCGTCCGGCGTCAGGTACAGCGCCATGCCACGGTTCTGGTATTGCGCGGCGTAACCACGCAAGCCGTCCGGCGCGTCGAACTGGCCGACGATTTTTGCGCCTTTGGCTTCAATCTTCTTGATCGCTTCAGGCAATTCTTCGGCGGCCTGTACCGACGGCAAGTGCAGCAGGGCTGCGCTCATGGTCAGCGTCAGCAGGTGGCGGAGGCGGGGCATGGCAGTTTCCTTGAAGAAGAGGTGGCCGGATTCGGGCTGGAAGCCGGGGTGTCGAAGTTTTCCAGGGCGCGGGCCAGGCTGGCGTTCGACAGCTCGCCCAGATGGCTGCCCAGCAGACGACCGTCCGGGCTGTAGAACAGGGTAGTCGGCAGGGCCATGGAACCCACGGCCTGACCGAGGCGTCCGCTGCGGTCGAACAACACGTTGTTCAGGCTCAAGCCCTGGGTTTCGAGAAAAGTCGCAACGCTTTGCATGCTTTCGGCCTGGTTGACGAACAGGAACGTCAGGTCCGGGCGTTGTTGCTGGGCGTTTTCCAGCACCGGCATTTCCCGTCGGCACGGCGGGCACCAGGTGGCCCACAGGTTGATCACCAGCGGCCCGCCCTGATAGTCGGTGAGTTTCACGGTTTCCCCGGCGGCGTTGCGCAGGGTGATGTCCGGCAGGCGCGTGCCTTGCTCGTAGATGTTCAGCGACAGGGTCGCCAGCACCCAGAACGCCACACCGCTGACCACGCCGAAGCCCAGCGGTCGACGCAAACCCGGCCGGCGCCAGCCGCGATACAGTGCCGCCAGCAACAGCACGATCACCCCCGGCCAGGCGAGAAAACCGCCGTCGCGCAGGTCGATGATCTGCCACAGATCGTTGCGATAGTGGCCCCAGTACACAGCGACAAATGCAACGCGCGCCGCCAGCATGCCGAGCAGAAACAGGCTGAACAGCGCCGACTCGGGGTTGTCACCACCGCGCTTGGCCACCCGCCAGCCGACGAAGGTCGCCAGCGCCAGCGCGCTGATCAGCAGCAGATGGTTGAGGGCGATGGCAAAGGTGCCGAGGGTGAAGGTCAGCATTAACGGGCGTCTCGGGTGGTGGTCCAGCGTTGCAGGAAAGTGTCGGCATCGACCTCGCCGGTGATGCGCTGGCTGCGGCGCTCTTCGCCGTCGGCGCCGATCCACACGAAACTTGGTGGCCCCGGCACTTTATAACGGCCGAGCAGTTCGCGGCTGGCGGCATTGTCGGCGGTGACGTCGAGTCGGAGCAAGCGCACATCGCTCAGGGCCTGCATCACCCGCGCCTGGCCGAACACCTGTTTCTCCATGACTTTGCACGACACGCACCAGTCGGCGTAGTAGTCGAGCAGCACCCACTGGCCCTGCGCTTTGGCGGTGTCGAGCTCGCGTTGCAGGGCAGCGGGATCCTTGATCGTCGTGAAGCCTTCGTGGCCGTTCGGGGCCGCCGTGCCGACGCGGCCGGCGCTGTATACCTGCAGCGGCTGATACGGGTCTTCACTGCCGCCCGCCGCACCGACCACCAGCAGACTGCCCCACAGACCCAGCAACAGCGAACCGGCACCGAACAATTGCGCTACGCGACCAAAGCCCTCGGACTGTTTCCATGCGCTGTAAGCGGCGATCAACAGCAGCGCGCCGCACAGACCCAGCCACAGCGACGGATCCAGCACCGGTCGCAGCATCAGCAGCGCGGTGGCGAGGAACAGGAAGCCGAACACGCCTTTGAGCAGATTCATCCACGCGCCGGGCTTGGGCAGGAAGCGATTGCCGACCGTCACCAGCAACAGCAGCGGCACGCCGATGCCGATGCCAAGGGCAAACAGGATCAGGCCGCCGTGCAGTGCGTTGCCGCTTTGCGCGATGTAGAGCAGGGCGCCGGCCAGCGGTGCGGTCATGCACGGGCCGACCAGCAGACCGGACAGCGCGCCTAATACGCCGGCGCCGACCAGGCTGCCACCGCGCTGACTGCGCGAGGCGTGTTCCAGTCGATCCCGCAGGGCCACCGGCAATTGCAGCTCGAAGAAGCCGAACATCGGCAGCGCCAGAACCACAAACACGGCCGCGAACGTCCCGAGCAGCCACGGGTTCTGCAACCACGCCTGCAGGTTCGCCCCCAGCAGCGCGGCGATGACGCCCATCGCCGCATACACCAGCGCCATGCATACCACATAGCTGCCGGCCAGCGCGAAACCGCGACGCGGCGTGGCGCCGCTGCCCACGACCATGCCCGCCAGAATCGGCAGCATCGGCAGCGAGCACGGCGCAAACGCCAACAGCAGACCGAGACCGAAGAACACCAGCAGACTCCAGCCCAGCGAGTGCTGTTGCAGACCGCTGGCCAGTGCCTGATCCGGTGCTTCATCTGTCGTTGCTGAGGCTTTGCCGCCGAGGTCGATCACTCGCGTCTGCGGGGGATAGCAAAGACCGGCGTCGGCGCAGCCCTGATAACTGACCTTGATCTGGCCTTGGGCGGCTGCCGGGATTTTCAGCTCGAGGCCTTGACGATAGACCGGTTGCTCGCCGAAATACTCGTCGCTGTGGGACTCGCCTTCGGGCAGGGCCGGGACGTTTTGCGTCGCCAGCCCGTCGAATTTCAGACGCTTCTGATACAGGTAGTAGCCGTCGGCGATTTGCCAGAACAGTTGGGTCTCACCGGAATCCAGACGTTCCGAGGTCAACACGAATGCCTTGTCGACCGGAAGAAACTCCGGTTTTGAAGCAAAGGGATCGTTCCCCGCCTGGGCCAGACTTGAAATCAACAGTGCAAAAAACAGAAAAAAATGACGCATGGAGGAGCCTTGTCCCTGTGCAATTGAGGGGCACAGTGGCGGGCGGCGATTAACCGATGATTAACCGCGACGCCCTTGTCGGTGTGGCGTTCGGGGCATAATGTCGGCTTAATCGGCCAGCGGCCTAATCAGCACTTTTCTACGGGACTCACCATGCACGTACTGGTTTGCGAAGACGATGAGTTGATCGCCAGCGGGATCGTCGCCGGGCTGACGGCGCAAGGCCTGACGGTCGAGCACGTCAACACGGCCTCCAAGGCGCGGGCGATTCTCAAGGTTGCCGAATTTGACGTGATGGTGCTCGATCTCGGGCTGCCGGACGAAGATGGTCTCAAGTTGCTGCAACAACTGCGTCAGCAAGGCCTGGAGATTCCGGTGCTGATCCTGACTGCACGGGATTCGGTCACGGATCGGGTCGACGGCTTGCAATCCGGCGCCGACGACTACCTGCTCAAGCCGTTCGACCTGCGTGAGTTGTTCGCCCGTCTGCAAACCCTGCTGCGTCGGGTAGCCGGGCGCAGCGTCAACCTGATCGAACACGGTGCGCTGACCTACGACCCGAGCAGCCGCGAAACCATGCTGGCGGGCCGCCCGGTGGACCTGTCCCGTCGCGAGCAATCCCTGCTGCAAGCCTTGCTGCACAACCGTGGCCGGGTGCTGTCCACCGAGCAGTTGAAGGACAGCGTCTACGGTTTCAACGATGAACTGGAGAGCAACGCGCTCAACGTGCACATCCATCACCTGCGCAGCAAACTGGGTAAAGGCATCGTCGAAACCGTGCGGGGTCTGGGCTATCGCCTGGGCCCGGCCGATGGCGGGGAACCTGACAAGTGATGAGTCTGCGCCTGCGCCTGAGCCTGACCCTCGGCGCCGCGTTCGCGCTGATCTGGGCCCTGGCGGCCGCCTGGATGCTCAGCGACCTGCGCAACCAGATGATGTTTTCCCTCGACCAGCGCCTGGTGGCGTCGGCGCGGATGGTCGCCGGCTTGCTGGAACAATTGCCGGCCATTCCGAGCAAAGGCGAGGGTACGCATTTCAGCGCCGAGCAACTGAACATTCCGGGCGGCATGGCCTGTCAGGTCAGCTCGCTGCGCGGAGAAATCCTCGCTCGCAGCCACAACAATCCGGAACAGGCACTGGAAGCGCAGAAAATGGGTTTCCACGATCAGATGATCGATGGCGCGCCTTGGCGCAGCTTCACCCTGGCTCGGGGCGATGTGCGAATTACCACTGCCGACCGGGTGATTGAGCGCGAAGCCCTGAACATGTCGATCCTGCTGGCGGCCTCGGTGCCGGTGGGCGTGGCGTTGCTCGGCTGCCTGTGCCTGTTGTGGCTGGGGATCGGCCAGGGTCTGGCACCGCTCAACCGCTTGCGTGAAGCCTTGATGCGCCGCAACGCCGACTCGCTTGAGCCGTTGCAGTTGCAGTCATTCCCCAGTGAACTGAAACCGCTGCTCGAAACCCAGAACCAGCTGTTCCAGCGCATTGGCAAGACCATCGAACGTGAACGTCGCCTGACCGGCGATGCCGCCCATGAACTGCGCAGCCCGCTGACCGCAATCAAGACCCACCTGCAAGTGGCGCGCATGACCGAGGGCAGCGCTCGCGATCAGTCCCTGGCCCGGGCCGAGGAGGGCGCCGACCGTCTGCACCGGACCCTTGAGCAATTGCTGTTGCTGGCGCGGGTCGAGGGCAGTCTGTCGTTCGACGACGGTGTGCAATGCAGTGCCGAGCAGGTGGCGAAACTGGCGATTCAGGACTCGGCCAGCGACCAGCGCCAGCGCATCAGGCTGCACCTGCCAGAACGCTTGTCCGGTGCGCCCCTGCAAATGCCGGCGGTGCTGTCGATCGCAGCCTTGCGCAACCTGCTGGACAACGCCCTGCGTCATACACCGACCGACGGGGCGGTGGAGCTGAGCCTGGAAACCACCGCCAATCGCGTGCGTTTCGTGGTGCGCGATCACGGGCCTGGCATTGCCCCGGACGATCTGCAACATCTGACCCAGCGCTTCTGGCGCAACGGCCAGAGCACCGGCTGCGGACTGGGGTTGGCGATTGTCCAGGCGATCGTTCAGCGTTGCGCCTGCACCCTGCATTTCGATAGCCGCCCGGACGGTTTGCGGGTCGAGTTGACCATGCCGCTGCAATCGGTCTGACAGTTACTCAGGCACATCAAATGTAACCTCTCTCCATTAGTCATCCGCCGGCCGCGACGTTATTGTCGCCCCCAGCCTCTGACTCAATGGATTGAGGGAAACAGCGCCATGGAAGCACCCATCTACATCTGTCCCGCCACCTCCGCCGACGCCGGCATCATCAGCCGGATCCTCGAACGCTCGATCCGCGTCGGTTGCGCGCTCGACCATCGCAACGATCCACAACTGGTCGACCGCTGGGTCCGCCGACAATCGGCGGAACATATCAGCGGCTGGCTCGCTGATCCGCATCTCTATCTGAATATCGCGCTTCTTCACGATAAACCGGTCGGCGTCGGTATGGCCGCAGCCAATGGCGAGGTCACGTTCTGTCACGTGCAGCCGGAGTGGTTTCGCCGGGGTGCGGGTCGCGCGCTGATGGGCGATCTCGAGGGTTGGCTGAGGATTCGTGGCCGTCCTTGCGTCACGCTCGTCAGCACGCGAACCGGCGAGGCGTTCTGCCGGCGTCTGGGGTATCGCGAAGCGGCGTCTGCCTTCACGCATCACGGCGTTTTGAGCCTGCCGATGCACAAGCCGCTGGCATTGTCGGCCTGACAGTCGATCAAGGGTGTAAATCCTCGACACGCTGGTGCGTTTCCAGAACAGGAAAACCAGCATGTGCGCCCCGCGACCGGGACGCGCACCTGCCCGGTATGCAGTTTTGGTCACTATCCATAGCGTATTGAGGGGTCGAGAGATGTCAGTCGCCACCAGCCTTATCGAAGAGTCGTCGGCCCGGATCGCCTCCGCGCCGGCGGAAACGCTGTATCAGTTCAATGAGTCACCGTTGCTGGCCCGTCAGAGCCAGCAGGAATCCAATGCCCGCAGCTACCCGCGGCGGATTCCGCTGGCGTTGAAGCGCGCCAAAGGTCTTTACGTCGAAGACGTCGAGGGCCGCACTTTCATCGATTGCCTTGCCGGTGCCGGCACTCTGGCGCTGGGGCATAACCATCCGGTGGTGATCGAGGCGATCCAGCAGGTACTGGCCGATGAACTGCCGCTGCACACTCTGGACCTGACCACGCCGGTGAAGGATCAATTCGTTCAGGACTTGTTCGGCCTGCTGCCACCTGCACTGGCCAAGGAAGCGAAAATCCAGTTCTGCGGCCCGACCGGCACCGACGCGGTGGAAGCCGCGCTGAAACTGGTGCGCACCGCCACCGGGCGCAGCACTGTGCTGTCGTTCTCCGGCGGTTACCACGGCATGAGCCAGGGCGCCTTGAGCCTGATGGGCAGCCTGGGCCCGAAAAAGCCGCTGGGTGCGCTGCTCAGCAGTGGCGTGCAATTCATGCCGTTCCCGTACGACTACCGTTGCCCGTTCGGCCTCGGTGGCGCGGCGGGTGTGAAAGCTAATCTGAGCTACCTGGAAAACCTGCTCAATGATCCAGAGGCTGGCGTGCAATTGCCGGCAGCGGTGATCGTCGAAGCGGTGCAGGGCGAGGGCGGTGTGATCCCGGCTGACATCGAGTGGCTGCGCGGTCTGCGCCGTATCACCGAAAAGGCCGGCGTGGCGCTGATCATCGACGAAATCCAGAGCGGTTTCGCCCGCACCGGCAAGATGTTTGCCTTCGAGCACGCCGGCATCATTCCGGATGTGGTCGTGCTGTCCAAAGCCATCGGCGGCAGCTTGCCGCTGGCGGTGGTGGTGTATCGCGAATGGCTCGACACCTGGCAGCCGGGCGCCCACGCCGGTACGTTCCGTGGCAACCAGATGGCGATGGCTGCCGGTTCCGCGGTGATGCGTTATCTGGTCGAGCACAAGATCTGCGAACACGCTGCCGCCATGGGCGAGCGCCTGAGTGAGCACCTGCGCATTCTGCAGCGCGATTTCCCGCAACTGGGCGACATTCGCGGTCGTGGTCTGATGCTAGGTGTCGAACTGGTCGATCCAAACGGCACGCCGGACGCTCTTGGACATCCGCCGGCGTTTGCGCGTCTGGCGCCGCTGGTTCAGCGTGAATGCCTCAAGCGCGGGCTGATTCTGGAGCTGGGCGGGCGCCATGGTGCAGTGGTGCGGTTCCTGCCGCCGCTGGTGATCACCGCTGCGGAAATCGACCGCGTCGCCGAGATCTTCGGTCGTGCACTCAGCGCGGCGACCGCCGCCCTGTAAATTTTTCGCCGCGTCGAACGTTCTTTCTACATACCCGGCTGCACCCGTCGTGCAGCCCACCCTTACAGCGATGGAGACACAGCATGACGTCAGTATTCGACCGCGAGGACATCCTCTTTCAAGTCGTGGTCAACCACGAAGAGCAGTACTCGATCTGGCCGGACTACAAGGCTATCCCGGAAGGCTGGCGCACCGTGGGCAAGAGCGGCCTGAAGAAGGAATGCCTGGCCTACATCGAAGAGGTCTGGACCGACATGCGCCCGCTGAGCCTGCGCCAGAAGATGGAAGCGCAAGCGGCTGCCCAGTAAGTCATCAGCCAAAAAGAAACCCGCTGGACTGGAAACAGTCAGCGGGTTTTTTCATGTCCAGAGGACTGGCTTACGCGCCGCTCAGGCCCTTGAGCAGCGCATCCACATTGCCTTCCAGCTCTGCCACCGGATCCGCCGCATCGGTGCTCAACACCAGCAGATGACTGCCCGATTCGGCAATCGCCGATTTCACCGCATCCGACGGCTGGCGATGGTGCAGCACCACTGCTACGTCGTTGTCTTTCAGGGTCGCGGTCAGTTTTTTCAGATCTTCCGGCGTCCACTCGGCATCCGGTCGGGCGTCCTGTCCGGTCAACTCCAGATTCAGGCTGCCGATCAGGTAACCGAAGTGATCGCTCAGGCTCATCACGCTCAGGTTGTCGGCACTGGCCAGGCGCGCCTCGCTGTCGGCACTGAGTTTCAGCAGGCGCTGCTTCAGTGCTGCCAGATTGGCTTCGATCTTCGGTTTGTCCTGCGGTGCCAGGCGCACCAGATCCGCCGCCATCACATCGGCCATGCGCCCCATGTTGTTGCTCGCCAGCCACGGCTGGCTGTTCAGGCCGTCGACCTTGAGCCCCGGTTGCACAGCAATGCCGGGCAGGGCGCCGTCCACCGGGCGGGCGGCGTCGACTTCGACGATGCGGATGTTGCTGCGACGGGCGATCGGGTACAGCGGATCATCGGCCCACAGCGAACGCACGCCGATCACCGCATCGGCGCCGGAGGCCAGTTTGCTCAGCGCCGGGGCGCCGCGACCGGTGAAGTAGGCAGTCTGACGGCTGCCCGGCAGATTCGCCGGCGCCGCGCGCTCGAGGCTGATGTCGGTGCCCTTGAGCAGGACTTCGCCCAGACCGTAAGTGATGGGCAGCGAGGCCAGCACCCGCAACGGTTTCTCGGCAGCCAGCAGGGGGCTCGAAACCGCGCCGCTGAGGGCGATGGCCAGGGTCAGTTGTCGCAATGAAAAAGCCATTTATCCAAGGTTCCCTTTCAGACTGGGGACGACGCCCCGGGCAATCGCGGCGAGGGCGAAGGCGATACCGGCGACCAGAATGATCGCGGCGCCGGACGGAATCGGCAGGTCGAACACGATCGGCGCAAGAATCCCGCACAGGGTACTGACCGTGGCGATCAGCACCGAGCACCAGAAAAAGCCCTTGAGCGACTGGCTGAGCAGACGCGCTGCCGCCGCCGGAATCACCAGCAGCGCACCGACCAGAATCGCACCGATGACTTTCACCGCTGCAACCGTAATCAGCGTCACCAGAATCACGAACAGGTAATCCAGGGTCTTCACGGCGACGCCGCGTACCGCCGCCAGTTGCGGGTTGAAGCTGGCGAGCATGATCCGGTTGTACAGCGGCAGTGCCAGCGCCATGACCAGTGAGCCGACAATCGCCAGCACCAGCAGATCGTTCCCGTTGACCGTCAGCACCGAGCCGAACAGTACGTTTTCCAGAATGTGCACGTTGATCTTGCCTGCCAGAATCAGCAGCAGGCTGGCACCCAGCGCAAGGGACACCGACAGGAACACGCCGATCAGCGTGTCCGGGGCCAGGCCGGTACGGTTGCGCAGATAGTTGAGCAGAATGCCGAACAGCAGGCAGTAGCCGAACAGGCTGCCGTACGGCCCGGTGTAGGGCTCGCCGAGCAGAATGCCGATGGCCACGCCGGTCAGTGCCGCGTGGCCGACCGCCTCGGAGAAAAACGCGAAGCGCTTGACCACCACCAGCGTGCCGAGGCCGCCGAGCACCGGGCCGATCAACATACCGGCGAGCAGCGCATTGACCACAAACCCGTAGGCCAGGGCTTCCGGCAGGTAACCGGAGGAAGCCCAGCCTTGCACCATCAAACGAAAGGCTTCGTAACTCATCAGGCAGCGCTCCGTGGATGGGTCGAGAACAGGGTCAGCAGACGTTCCGGGGTCAGGGCCTGTTGCGGCGAGGCGTCGAACAGCACCCGGCGGTTGAGGCCGGTGACGCGATTGGCCAGACGCCCGACCGCTTCCAGATCGTGCTCGATCCACAGCACGGTGATGCCCGCCGCGCGCCAGTCACCCAGCAAACGCTCGAACACCTGGATTCCGGCTTCGTCGAGGGCCGACATCGGTTCATCCAGCACCAGCAGTTGCGGCGCCGGAATCAGGCCCTGGGCGAGCAATACCCGCTGGCGTTCGCCACCGGACAGCGCACCCATCCGGCGCTTGCGCTTGTCCTGCATACCGACCCGCTCCAGCGCATCACCGATAGCGCCGGCGTAGCGTTTGCTCAGGCCGAGAAAGGCCGGGCGGCGCTGGCACATGGCAGCCATGAAATCGTCGACGGTCATCGGCAGGCCCCGATCGAACTCCAGCGCCTGCGGCACGTAACCGATGGTGCCGGGCTCGCCGGGCCATTGCAGGCTGAGCCGGCCCTGATGGGGCATCTGCCCGAGCAGGGTCTTGATCAGCGAACTCTTGCCGCCGCCGTTGGGACCGACCAGCGCATGCACGCTGCCGGGCTGCACCTGGAAGGTGACCTTGTCCAGAATCGTCGTGCGGCCGAGGGTCAGGCTGATGTCAGCGAAATCCAGGGTCGGGCCGCTGCTGGCTATCGACAGGTTTTCCTGAGCTGTCATGCGCCGGACTCCTGAATCGCCCGAACCACGGTGTTGAGGTTGCCGGTCATTTCCTTTTCGTACTTGTCGGCGGTGTATTCGCCGTAGGAAATGTGCGACAGCGGGTACAACTTCACACCGGATTCACGCTGGATGGTTTCGACGTAAGTGGACGGGAAGTCCATTTCGGAGAAGATCACTTTCACGTCCAGTTCCCGCAGTTGATCGATGGTTTTCTTCAACTGGCTCGGGCTCGGCTCGATGCCGTGGGCCGGCTCGACCACGGCGGTGACTTCCAGACCGAACTCGCGCAGCAGGTAGTCGTAAGCGGCGTGCACTGTGGCCACTCGCAGTTCGGCGTTCGGTGCCTGGGTCAGCTTGGCCAGGGCGTCGGCGCGCATCTGCCGCAGGCGTTTGCCATAGGCGCGGGCGTTCTGGGTGTAGGTCTTGGCGTTGTCCGGGTCGAGCTTGCCCAGCTCCCGGGCGATGTTGTTGACCTGGGCAATCGAGGCGCTGATCGACAGGAACGTGTGCGGGTTCACCACTTTGCCGGCACCGCGCGCGGCAACCCCGGTGGCGGCCAGCAACGGCACGTTTTCGTTGGCTTCGATGGTCTTGATGTTCGGCGTTTCGCTGGCGGCGATCATGCGGTCGGCGAAGTCGTCATGGCCAACCCCGTTGAGCACGATCACATCCAGCCCGCTGATGCGCTTGATGTCTTCGGCGCGCGGCTCGTAGGCGTGCGGGTTGAAGCCGGCGGGAATCAGCGGCACGACCTCGGCCCTGTCGCCGACGATGTTCGCCACGTAGCTGTAATAAGGATGCAGGGTGATGCCGATGCGCAGGCGCTTGGCCTGATCGGCGCTGGCCAGCGGGCTCAGCAGGCTGGCGCACAGGCCGATCAGCAGCAGGCGCAGGAAAGGACGGCGTTGAGATGAACTAGGCATGGGCAAGCGGTCTTCTCTCGAATGAAGGCGAGGGTTCAATGACGATGTTCGCGGGTCACCCCGGCATCGAATTGCGCGACGATCTGTTTCCAGCCGGCAGCGCTTAGCGCTGCATCGGACAGGTCTGTCGGCGCTTGCAGATCGGTGGCGCGGTTGAGCCAGATGTCCGGCCCGGCGTTGTTCAGGCGCATCAGAAACGAACCGGCCACGGTCGGGACCTGGCTCTGGCCGAAGTAGGCACTGTCCGCCAGCAATTGCCAGACGTGACCGCCACGACTGACCGAACTGGCGTCCTGGGCAAACGGGGCGAAGCCTTCATCAGCCAGATTCTGTGGTGTGGGCAACGCTTGCTGTTCTTCGCGCAACAGGTGGATCTCGTCGAGGGTCACCCGCAAGTCGGCATAGATGCCTTGCTCGCTGGCGCCAAGGTCGCGACGGGCGTCCAGTTGATGGCTGGAAACCGGCTCCGGTTCGTGGGATACACCGCGCCATGCGACCACGGAACCGGCAACCGCAAGGATCAGCAGGCACATCAGCAGCACATTGAGGGTTTCGTGCCCGGCACCTGCCGGGCGTACAACCTGGGTGGTCGGCGTGGTCATGGGGCTTCGATATCCGCTTGGTCGATTTCGACCACATGGCCGGGGCCTGCGTCGAACAGCACATAAAACTCGGCGCCGGGTTTCTTGAAGGTCAGGGTCGAATCGGCGCCGAGCTTGCCCGGCACCAGGATGGTTTCGTCGTAGCCGATCACGTCCAGGGTCACCCCCGGCGCGCCGCTGCCGTCGGAGAAGCCGCCGGTGCATTTGATCTGCTCGGCGTCGATGGCCTTGCACTCGCACATCGGGTTGTGGGCCAGGGCGCTGGCGCTGAAACCGGCGCACAGCGCCAGCAATGCAACGCTCATGTTCAAGCGGGAAGGGTGGCTCATGGTTTGGCTCCTTGTTTGTTCAGCCAGGCAACGGTGGCGGGGGAGGCCTGGCTCAGCGGAATCGAGGCTTGGTGCATGCTGCCGTCCCAGCCTTCCATGGTGATCCACAGTTCGGCGTCGGCTCTGGTTTTGTCCGGGACGGGCATCTGCGTACCCATGCTGTAAGGCGTGCCGAAGAAGATCGAACCCGCGGCGCGCAGACTGCGCGGCTTGCCGATACGCAGGTAGGTGGCCTTGACCTGTTCGACACAGGCGTCGCACAGGGCGGCGCTAAAGCCCTTCAGATAACCGGCCGCGCCGTCGGGAAGCGGTGGTTCGTTGCGAAACTCGGCCAGCCTCAGGCTCCAGGGACCCACCTGGACTTCGCCGATCTCGCGTTCGCCCAGTCCGCTGTCGCCGCGAAACAGCGCCTGGTCGGCGAAATACCGGGGCATGAATCCCAGCGGAATCAGCAACAGCAGCACGTTGATGTGGAAGCGCCATTTATGCCAGATCACGCTCAGTCGCGAAGGTTGAACCACTGTGGTGGACTTGCTCACAGATGGACCTCCGACGGTTCACGGTGCAGGGCCGGTTGTGCCTGACCGCGCTGTTTCTTGTGCTCGCGCTTGAGGGCGTTGGCGGTCGCCAGCGCGGTGCGCTTGGTCCAGATCAACAGCCCGCTGAGGACCATCATGCTCAGCACCAGTCCGAAGAAGAACCAGATCAGCTTGATCCACAGTCCACCGAAGTCGCCGGTGTGCAGCGGACGCATGGATTCGGTGACGAACTCCAGGGAGGTCCGGTCGGAGAGCAGGCGCGAGGCTGCCACTTCACCGCTGTAAGGGTTGAGCGTGGCTGACTGGAACATCAGCGGATACCAGCCGCGTCCCCGGATATCGAGGTGGCTGTAGGCATTGCCGGGCAGATTGATGGTGCTGGCTTCGAACCCGGGAATCCGTTGCTGGGCAATTTCGATGGCGTGATCCAGGCTGACCCGTGGCGGTGGCGAACCATCGGCGGACAGCGGCACGCCTTCACGGGACATGGCTGCGATGACCGGCTCGCTGGAGATGGAGATGTGGTTGTCCGAAAGAATGGCTTCGATCAGGAACCACACGGCGGTGACGGAGATCACCGCGATAAACCAGATCGACCAGATGCCGCTGAGACGGTGGAAATCGCCCCAGAATATCCGCGCACCGTGACGCAGGCGCAGGGTCGGGCTGAAAAAGCCCTTCCAGAAACGTTTGTAGACCACCAGTCCGGTCACCAGCGAAGCCAGCATCGGCAGTGCCAGGAAGGACACCAGATACCAGCCCCAGCTGTAACCGTTGGTGAACGGTACCAGCCACCAGCCATGCAAGGCCCGGGTGAAGGCCCGGAAATTGAAGTCGGGCGCGGTGCCCTGGATCACACCGGTGTAAGGGTTGACGTAGACCGTTACCGAGCGCCCGTCAGGTTGACTGACGTTCACCTCCAGCGCGAAATGCGATTCGTCGGGACGACTGATGCGTTCGACCAGCAACTGTGGTTCGGCGGTCTTGATCGCGCTGATGATCTGGTCATAACCCAGCAGCGGGGCATCGTCCGATGGTTGGGTGGCGCGCATTTGCGGATTCACCAGCCAGACGATTTCCTGGCTGACCACCGCCAGGGTGCCGGTGACGCAGACGATCAGGACAAAAAACCAGATTGGCAACGCCAGCCAGCTGTGTACCAGGAACCACAGTTTCGAGCGGGATTTCTTCGACATGATGACGGGTCTTGATTCGGTGAGAGGACTCGGCCACTACGGGCTTCGCAGCGCGGCAGTCCCTGAAGGGCCCGTCGTGGCTTTTGCCTACGCGACCGGCCCGCATCTCTATAAGACGGATGACCGAAGCAAATCCCGATAAACGATATGAAAGTAAATGTTTCGCGATTGCAGGTTGCTGTCGCGTGGGCGGATTTCTGCGGGGGAGGCGAAGCAGTCCGACGGCGCATGCCGCCGGATTGAAGGAGGGAGTCAGCGGAGAAAATCGAGCGCTTCGGCGAGCAACAGTTCAGGGACTTCTTCGGCGAGGTAATGCCCGGCAGGCAGGGCCTTGCCCCGTACGTCGGTGGCAACCTGTTGCCATTCCCCGAGCGGATCGAAGCACCGACCGACAATGCCCTCGGCGCCCCACAGCACCAGTAACGGCAGGTCCAGGTGACGACCGGCCGTGATGTCGATGCGGTCATGTTCCAGGTCGATGCCGGCGCTGGCGCGGTAATCCTCACAAATCCCCCGAGCACTGCCGGGACGTTCAAGACAACGCCGGTATTCGCTGAACGCCTCGTCGGTGAAGGGCGCGAGCCCGGCGCTGCGACTGCCCATGACGCTGCGCAGATAGCCTTCAGGGTCGGCTTCGATCAGGGTTTCCGGCAGCGGTGCCGGACGAATCAGGAAAAACCAGTGCCAATAGGCCCGTGCAAAAGCTTCGTTGGTCTGGCTGTACATCGCCAACGTCGGCGCGATGTCGAGCAGGACCATGCGCCGCACGACGGCGGGATGATCGAGCGCCAGACGATGGGCGACTCGCGCGCCACGGTCGTGGGCAAGGATCGAGAACTGCTCGAAGCCCAACGCGTTCATCAATTCCACGCCGTCACGGGCCATCTCGCGCTTGGAATAGTTGAGGTGAGCTTCATCCGCCGGCGGACGACTGCTGTCGCCGTAACCACGCAGGTCGGCAGCGACCACAGTGAAGTGTTCGGCCAGTTGCCCGGCGATCTTGTGCCAGATGACGTGGGTCTGCGGGTGCCCATGCAGGAGCAGCAGGCCCGGGCCGCTGCCTTTGATGCGGTAGGTGATGTCCACACCGTTGACGTGGCGCTGGTCTTTGACGAATCCGGCAAACATCGGGTGATCCTTTATTCAGGCGCGTGGCCTGCATCCTGAAATCGCCGGGCGTTCATGACAAGACGTGAAGCGTGGTTCGACGGTTCATGAATCGTGTTCGCCCATCCCCGCGCGTTGCGCGGGAATGGATATTCGGCGTGGCTAACCTTGCTGAAACATCTCTTTTGCCCGTTGCTCGATCTGCTCTTGGGTCAGGTCCTCCTTGCGCGTGGCGAGGAACCACAGATGCCCGTACGGATCTTTCAACGTCCCACTGCGGTCGCCGTAGAACTGATCCTTGACCTCGGACACCGAGGTCGCGCCGGCCTCCAGCGCACGCTGAAAGGATTTGTCGACATCGGTCACGTACAGATGCAAACCGACCGACACCGCTGTGTCCGGATTGCTCAAAGGCCCTTGATCGCATGGCGAGCCGAGCATGATCGCACTGTCGCCGATGCGCAGTTCGGCGTGGCCGATGCCGCCGTCGGGCATGCTCAGGCGCATGACTTCGGTGGCACCGAACGCCTTTTTATAGAAGTCGATGGCTTCGGCAGCTTTGTGAATGCCGAGGTACGGGGTAATGCTGTGATACCCCTCGGGAATGGGTTTGACGCTCATGGCGGTACTCCCTGTTATTTGTTGCCTGGTTTTTATTAGCGGTTGAAGGTGTGCCTTCGCCGGGGTTGCCGGTCGCTCAACTATAGATCTGTGCCGCCGCCATGACCTAGCAGCCGACGAGCAGCCCTCGCGATGCCGGAGCGGAGCGAGTCCTCAGTCGGGAACGTCGAGAAAGTGCGCTCCCGGCCCTCGCTCGCCCAGCACATCGCCCTGATTGCGCAGCGGGCAGGCCTCCATCGACAGGCATCCGCAACCGATGCAACCGGTCAGCCGGTCCCGCAGCAGCATCAACTGATTGATCCGCTCGTCCAGCTCCCGCCGCCACTGCTCCGACAACACTTTCCAGTCCGCCGCGGTGGGGGCGCGGTTGTCCGGTAGCTGTTTCAACGCCTCTCCGATTTCCGCCAGTGGAATCCCCAGACGTTGCGCCACCTTGATCAACGCCACCCGCCGCAGCACTTCCCGTGGATAGCGCCGCTGGTTGCCGGCATTGCGCTGGCTCTTGATCAACCCCTTGGATTCATAAAAGTGCAGGGCGGTGACTGCCACGCCGCTGCGGGCCGCGACTTCGCCGACGGTCAGTTGCTTGTGCACATTTTGCGCAGTGATCATTTGAAAAATGTCCCTTGACCTCTAGTTAACTCGAGGTTTTACCCTGCTGGCCTTCGAATCGCAAGATTCGCCTGACCGAGTGGGGATCTCATGCAAGCACCAGCGAAAAACCGCAGCTTTACCCAATTGATCGAATTTGAAATCGAACCCGGCCAGCAACCAGCGCTGGTGTCGGCGCTGGCGCTGCAGACCGAACGTCTGGCACAGCGTTACTCAGGCTTCGTCAGCGCGAGCGTCCAGGCCAGCGACGATGGCCGGCGAGTGTTGAGCTTTCTGCAATGGCAGTCCCGCGAGGCGGGGGAGGCGGCGTTCCAGAGTTTCGAAACCGGCGAGCAGGACTTCTGGCAACTGATCCGCACTCATCAGGCGCGCACCGTGACCTTCGGTTCATTCCAGGTGCTGAGCAGCATCGCCCGCAGTCATGACGACGGCTTGCACTGCCAACTGGTGGGTTAGATCGACAGCTGGATCAAGCGCTCGCCTTGCAGGTTTTCCGTGGGCCGCCGCTTGTTCACTGCCAGTTCGCCGATCTTGATCAGGCGCGTGCGGGTGACGTTGCGACTCAGGCCGAGCAGGGACGCGGTGTGCACCTGGTTGTAATGGCAGAAGCGATAGGCCGCACGCAGCAACGCGTCTTCGACTTTTTCATGCAGGGCGCCGGCCTGTTGCTCGAAGAGTTTCTGGAAGGCGCGTTCCAGCAGCGCTTCCGGTGAGTCGTCGGCGGTCGCGTGCTGATCGTCGGGCCGGTCGATGCGCAGGTTCGACAGGCGCAGATCGTCGCGTTCGATCACGCCGTTACGGCAGATCAGCAGCGTGTGATGGATGACGTTTTCCAGTTCGCGGATATTGCCCGGCCAACTGTAGCCGCGCAGCTTGTGTTCGGCGCCGGGACTGATGGTGACGCGTCCGTAACCCAGGCGCTGACTGTAGGCCTCGATGAAATGCCGGGTCAGCGGCAGGATGTCGCCGGGGCGGTCGCGCAACGGGCTCAGCTCCAGATTCACTACGTTCAGCCGGTAATACAGATCCTCGCGGAAATGCCCGGCGTTGATGGCTTTCTCCAGTTGCACGTTGGTTGCCGCCAGCACCCGCACATCGATGGGAATGCTCTTGCGCGATCCGAGGCGCACCACTTCGCGTTCCTGCAACACCCGCAGCAATTTGACCTGAATGGCCATCGGCAGATCGCCGATCTCATCGAGGAACAAAGTGCCGCCATCCGCCTCTTCGAACCATCCGGCCTTGGCGCTGAGGGCGCCGGTGAAGGCGCCTTTTTCGTGGCCGAACAGTTCGGCTTCCACCAGCGATTCGGAAAACGCCCCGCAGTTGACCGCGATGAACGGCCGGTTACGCCGGTTGCTCAGGTTATGGATATGCCGCGCCACCAACTCCTTGCCGGTGCCGGTTTCGCCGATGATCAGCACGCTGGCCTCGCTCGGGGCGACCTGTTGCAAATGCGTGAGCAGGGCCTGGGATTTCGGGTCTTCGAAGACCTGAGCGGTGGCGCGGATTGAGGTGGCCAGGGCGGGTGAAGGCGGCAGGGTCAGCAGTTGCATGGGGTCTCGCTCCACGAAAGAAAATCAGGAATAGAACGTCGGCACCGGCAGGGACTGGTTCAGCGCCCAGTCGCCCAGCTCGTGGAGTTTGTAATCCAGCGGGTCGTGCAGGGTTTGCGTACGCAGGTTGCGCCAGTGTCGGTCCAGACGCAGCGACGCGTGGGTCGAACGGGCGCCGGTGACTTCAAACAATCGGCTGCAAATCTCCAGGCCCTGGCGACTGGCGGCGACCTTGGCCGTGGCAATTGCCGTGGCCAGATGGCCGCGTTCTTCGGCGCTCAGGTTCGGGCCCTTGGCCCAGGCCTCGTCGAGCAACGCGGCAGCGCGTTCCACCAGCAGACGGATGCCTTCAAGCGCAACCCAGAATTCGCCGTAATGGGCGAGCACATAAGGATCTTCGCGCACCTCGCGCACCGAGGATTTGTGCCAGACACGGGTTTCGCTGAGGGTGTATTGCCGCGCTTCTTCAAAGGCCCCTTCGGCGATGCCGAGATACATGTGGGTGAACGTCAGTTGCGCGATCAACGGGCGCAAGCAGGCGAACGCTGTGCTCAGCGGCCCCGGATCCAGCAGCAGCTCCGATTCTTCGACCCGCACCCGTTCGAACGTGGCGCTGCCGCTGTCGGTCTGGCGCTGGCCGATGTTGTTCCAGTCGTTGTGCAGGGTGATGCCGCTGCGCCCGCTGGGGATCGCCGCGATCAGCAGTTTGCCGCCGTTGCTTTCGTCCACCGCCGAGGCGATCAGCATCTGTGAATCGCTGGCGCCGGAGCAGAAACTCTTCTTGCCGGAAAACTCGCGCCAGCCGCCGAGGTCCTTGACCACGGTGCGGGTGTCCAGCGGATTGAGCGCGTTGCCCCAGAACCAGTTCTGCCGCGCGGTCTGTTCGAACCACGGCTGCCATTGTTCCGGGCGAGAAAACAGCCGCACGGTGGCGAGCATCAAATGATGAAAACCGAAGACATGGGCGATCGAGCTGTCGACCTTGGCGAACTCGCGCACGACTTGCAGGGTTTCGCTCCAGCGCGCGCCGAGGCCGCCGTAACGGGTGGGAATGCTCAGGGCCAGCAGACCACTGTCGCGCAGGGCGTCGCGTTCGGCTTTCGGCGTGCCGCCACGCTCGTCGCGCTCGACGGCGGTCAGGGCAAATTCAGCGGCCAGTTGGCGGGCGGTCTGCAACGGGGAAAGCAGGGTGCTTTGCGGTTTGGCAGTCACTCGGTCTTCCTCAGGCGTTGGCTTTGGCGGGCAGAACATCATTGGCGATCATTTCGCCGAACGGCCCGGTGAGGTTGGTGACACCGCGTCCAGCCAGGCTCGCGTACGGCTCGGGCAACAGCGGGAAGACCAGTTCGGCAAAGCGGTAGGCTTCTTCGAGATGCGGATAACCGGAGAAGATGAAGCTCTCGATGCCCAGATCCGCGTATTCCTTGATTCGCGCCGCCACTTGCTGCGGATCGCCCACCAGCGCAGTACCGGCGCCACCGCGCACCAGACCTACGCCGGCCCACAGGTTGGGGGCGATTTCCAGGTTGTCGCGGCGCCCGTCATGCAGGGCGGCCATGCGCCGCTGGCCTTCGGAGTCGAAACGGGAAAAGGATTTCTGTGCAGCCTCGATGGTTTCGTCGCTGATGTGCTCGATCAGTTTGTCGGCGGCTTTCCAGGCTTCTTCGGCGGTCTCGCGCACGATCACGTGCAGGCGGATGCCGAACTTCACTTTGCGCCCGTGACGGGCGGCGCGTTCGCGCACGTCGGCGAGTTTCTCGGCGACGGCGGCCGGTGGTTCGCCCCACGTCAGGTACACGTCGACCTGCTCGGCGGCCAGATCGTGAGCCGCGTCGGAGGAACCGCCGAAATACAGTGGCGGGTAGGGTTTCTGCACCGGCGGATACAGGGCTTTGGCGTTTTGTACCTTCAGGTGTTTGCCTTCGAAATCCACCGCCTCGCCTTGCAACACGCGGCGCCAGATCTTGAGGAATTCGTCGGTGACTTCGTAGCGTTCGCTGTGGCTGAGGAAACTGCCGTCGCCACGGTTTTCGTCCGGATCGCCACCGGTCACAACGTTGATCAGCAAGCGGCCGTTGGACAGTCGATCCAGGGTCGCGGCCATGCGCGCCGAGACGGTCGGCGAGATGATCCCCGGACGGATCGCCACCAGATAACGCAGGCGTTCGGTCAGCGGCACCAGCGCCGATGCGATCACCCACGAATCCTCGCAGGAACGCCCGGTGGGAATCAGCACGCCGTGGTAGCCGAGGCTGTCGGCGGCTTGCGCCACTTGTTTCAGGTAATTGAGGGTAACCGGGCGCGCGCCTTGGGTGGTGCCCAGAAAGTGACCGTCGCCGTGGGTCGGCAGGAACCAGAAAACATCCATGAACTGCTCCTTAAGCGATCTTCAGCAACGGTTTGAGGTGAGCACCGAACAGCGGCGCGGCGCGTTCGGCGGCCAGACGGATGCGCGCTTTTAGCGGTTCGCTGGTGATCTGGTAGTCGGCGAAGTCAGCTTCGGTGGCGTACACGCCGATCGGCAGGGTCACGGCCTGGAAGAAGCTGAACAGCGGGCGCAACTGGTGATCGAGGACCAACGCGTGCCGTTCGCTGCCACCGGTGGCGGCGAGCAGCACAGGCGTGTCGATCAGCGCATTCAGGTCGATCAGGTCGAACAAATGCTTGAGCAGGCCCGGATAGGAACCGCGATAGACCGGCGCGGCGACGATCAGCAAATCAGCCTGTTCGATGGCTTGCAGTTCGGCTTCGATCTCGGCCGGCAGCTCCTGACGGGACAGTGCGGCGCCCAGCGGGCGGGCGATGTCACCGAGTTCGATCAGATGGCTCTCGACCGGCAGGTGCCCGGACAATTCGGCCAACAGGGCCTGGGTCAGCACCAGGGTGCGGGACGGACGCCAGGTTCCGCCGGACAGGGCGACGACTTTCAATGGACGCGACATGGTCAGTTCCTTTTTCAACAGTTGCTCGACGAGCAGTGAGTAGTCACCGGAGCAGAGCAAGCGCTGTACCAATTCCTGTAAGGCCCGTATTCCGGGGCTTTGAGCGTAGTCGGCGGCTGTACTCGTGTGACTTTCAGGCCGGTTTGTTGAACCGCTGTTGCCTGGGAAACAGTTGCTGGAGCAACAGTGCCGAACGCGATGAAGGATTTATAAAGGCTGACTGTTATTCCGCAAAAGACTGTTAATTGATATTGATAGGTCTTTTGAGAATATGAGGGCGAATCCTGCCCGAATTCTGATAGCCACTATTGAGAGCGTTGATTTCTGCCAAAGCGTGCCCGGGCGTAGCCTTTCTCCATCGACCCACACTGCTCGCCAGGACGCTCCCATGAATCGTTTACTGACTGTTTCGCTGATGCTCGCTGTCTCCGTTCTCGCTGGTTGCGCGAGTCATGTTTCCCCGGAACTGCGCCCTTACACGGCGGAGGAAACCCGCGAACTGGCGCTTGAATCGCTGAACCGTCGCGGTCTGTCCTTCGAGGAATACCACGCGAAAAAAGCCGAATTGCTCGGCCAGCCACAGAAGACATTCGGTTTCGATACCAAGGGTGAAATGAGCGCCGAACGGGCCGTACAGCTGCACGGTCGTCCGAGCTGATCGCGAACTGTACCGCTCGAAGTTTTTCCCAACTGTCCGTGGGTTTGCGCGGCGCCGTGGGATAGGGTCAACACCTGAATGACCCTGACGGACTGCCTGCCATGACCCTCTCGCTCGACCTGCTGCTGGGCTTCGCCCTGTTTGCCCTTGTCACCTCGATCACACCGGGGCCGAACAACACCATGTTGCTGGCATCGGGCGTGAATTTCGGCTTTAACCGCACCATCCCTCATATGCTCGGCATTACTTGCGGCTTCTTCGTGCTGGTGGTGGCGGTGGGTTTTGGCCTGGGCGCGGTATTCCAGACTTATCCGCTGCTTTATGCGGTCCTGCGTTATGTGGGGGCGGCGTACTTGCTGTACCTGGCTTGGAAAATCGCTCACTCCGGCCCGGTCGGCGACAGCGGGCAGGGCGAAGCGAAGCCGATCAGCTATCTCGGCGCGGCCGCTTTTCAGTGGGTCAATCCCAAGGCGTGGATCATGGCCATCGGCGCCATCAGCACCTACACGCCGATGCAGGGTTACTTCACCAATGTAGTCGTGATTGCGGCGGTGTTCGCCATCATCAATCTGCCGAGCGTCGGTGTCTGGGCGGCGTGCGGGACTCTGTTGCGCAACGTACTGAAGGATCGCCGCTGGTTGCGGCTGTTCAACTGGGGCATGGCGGCGCTGCTGGTGATTTCGCTGTATCCGTTACTCCTTGAAAGCTTTGGCTGACGCAGTGCTACAACCGCCGGCCCGATGCCTGTTAAAGTCGTGTTCAGGAGCGTTCCTACGCACTTTTAAATGAAGTTGTTCTTCTTTAACGGCATCCGATCAGGTATTGATGACGCTCTCGAACCCGGACGCAGCTCACAAGGCTGCGTCGTGCCGTTTGTAGACACGAGCTTCCTGATCCCGGAACACGCTCTGCGAGTCTTTTTATGAACACACGTCCGCTGTATTTCGATTACGCCGCCACCACCCCGGTGGACGAGCGGGTCATCCAGGTGATGATCGAGTGTCTGGGTTTCAACGGTAACTTCGGCAACCCGGCCTCCAGTTCCCACGCTTTCGGCCAGCAGGCCCGGCAAACGGTCGAGAACGCTCGCCGGCAAGTCGCCGAACTGGTCGGCGCCCAGGTGCAGCAGATCGTCTGGACCTCCGGCGCCACCGAATCCAACAACCTCGCCCTCAAAGGCGTGGCCCAGGCCCGTGGAGTTCCCGGCGGGCACATCATCACCAGTCAGATTGAACATAAAGCCATCCTCGACACCGCCCGGCAATTGCAGGACGCCGGTGTCGCCGTGACCTATCTGGTGCCGGACGCCGAAGGCCTGATCACCCCGCAAGCGGTCAGCGAAGCGATGCGCGATGACACCTTTCTGGTGTCGCTGATGCTGGTCAACAACGAACTCGGTACCGTCAACGACATCCCGGCCATCGGCGAAGTAGTGCGTGGGCGCGGGGCGTTGTTCCATGTCGATGCGGCGCAAGGCGCCGGCAAGGTCGCGATCGATCTGGCGCAATGGCCGGTGGATCTCATGTCGTTTTCGGCACACAAGCTCTACGGCCCCAAAGGCATCGGCGCGCTGTATGTCGGACCCCGTGCGCAACAGCGCTTGCAGGCGCAGATTCACGGTGGTGGTCACGAGGGTGGGTTGCGTTCCGGTACGCTGGCCACTCACCAGATCGCCGCCATGGGCTCG
This sequence comes from Pseudomonas sp. B7, assembly GCF_016735645.1. Classification (NCBI taxonomy): domain Bacteria; kingdom Pseudomonadati; phylum Pseudomonadota; class Gammaproteobacteria; order Pseudomonadales; family Pseudomonadaceae; genus Pseudomonas; species Pseudomonas sp. B7. The sequence goes on along the minus strand of NZ_JAERRE010000001.1, from coordinate 8,019 downwards.
GCCTTTGCCTTGGCCGCCGAGGCCTTTGATGACGAGAAGAAAACCATCGTCGCGTTGCGCGAGCGACTGCTCGAACAGCTCTTGAGCCTGCCCGGCGTACGCCTCAACGGCAGCAGCACCCAACGTATTCCGCACACCTTGAGCCTGACCTTCAGCGAAGGTGAGTTCAACCCGGCGGCGCTGAGCCATTCGATCGCGTTTTCCGCGACCTCGGCCTGCAATTCCGCCAGCAATACACCGTCCCACGTGCTGCTGGCATTGGGGCACGACGCGCACCTGGCCGGCCGCACCATTCGCCTGAGCCTCGGCCGTTTCACCACCGCCGAAGACATCGACAAGGCTGTAGAACTGATCAAGACCGCCTGCGCCAGTGCTCCGGCATTCTGGGCGACAGGGCTTTAACGAGCCGAATTCGAACGGCACCAAACAATAACGATGAAGTGATTCGCAGGAGACATGATGAGTACCCAGACCTTTACCGAAGGAACGGTTCCCCAGCGCCTCGCGCACACCCGTGAACTGATGCGTCGCGAAGGTATCCACGCGTTGCTGGTGCCGTCCGCCGACCCGCACCTGTCGGAATACCTGCCGGGTTACTGGCAGGGTCGGCAATGGCTGTCGGGTTTCCATGGCTCGGTCGGTACGTTGATTGTCACCACAGACTTCGCCGGGGTCTGGGCCGACAGCCGTTACTGGGAACAGGCGACCAAGGAACTCAAGGGCAGCGGCATCGAGCTGGTGAAACTGCAACCGGGTCAGCCGAGCCCGCTGGACTGGCTGGCCGATCAGACGCCGGAAGGTGGCGTGGTTGCGGTTGACGGTGCGGTGATGGCCGTTGCGTCGGCGCGCACGCTGGGCAGCAAGCTCGAAGCCCGGGGTGCCAGCCTGCGGACCGACATCGACTTGTTGAAAGAAGTCTGGAGCGACCGTCCGGCGTTGCCGAACGCGCCGATCTACCAGCACCTGCCGCCGCAGGCGACTGTCAGCCGTGGCGAAAAACTCGCCAAACTGCGCGAAACCCTGCAGGAACGCGGTGCCGACTGGCACTTCATCGCCACCCTTGACGACATCGCTTGGCTGTTCAACCTGCGCGGTGGCGATGTGTCGTTCAACCCGGTGTTCGTTTCCTTCGCGCTGATCAGCCAGCAACAAGCCGCACTGTTTGTGGCCTTGAGCAAGGTCGATGCTGAGCTGCGTGCCGTGCTGGAAAAAGACGGCGTAACCCTGCGCGACTACAGCGAAGTCGCTGATGCCTTGCGTGCGATTCCGAACGGCGCGAGCCTGCTGGTGGATCCGGCGCGGGTTACCAGCGGTCTGTTGGATAACCTCGACACTGGCGTGAAACTGGTCGAAGGCCTGAACCCGACCACACTGGCCAAGTCGCAGAAGAGTCTTGCAGACGCCGGCCACATCCGTCAGGCGATGGAGCAGGATGGCGCGGCGCTTTGCGAGTTTTTCACCTGGCTGGAATCGGCCTGGGGGCGCGAGCGCATCACCGAACTGACCATCGACGAAAAGCTCACGGCGGCCCGTGAGCGTCGTCCGGATTATGTGTCGCTGAGTTTCAACACCATCGCTGCGTTCAACGCCAACGGCGCGATGCCGCATTACCACGCCACCCCGGAAGAACACGCGGTGATCGAGGGTGATGGCCTGCTGCTGATCGATTCGGGCGGCCAATACTTGGGCGGCACCACTGACATCACGCGCATGGTGGCAGTTGGTACGCCAACGGATGAGCAGAAGCGCGATTGCACTCGTGTGTTGAAAGGCGTTATTGCTTTGTCCCGCGCGCATTTCCCGAAAGGCATTCTGTCGCCGCTGCTGGACGCCATCGCTCGTGCGCCGATCTGGGCTGAGAACGTGGATTACGGCCATGGCACCGGACACGGCGTGGGTTACTTCCTCAATGTTCACGAAGGTCCGCAGGTGATCGCTTATCAGGCAGCGCCGGCGCCACAAACCGCCATGCAACCGGGAATGATCACCTCCATCGAACCGGGCACTTATCGTCCGGGCCGCTGGGGTGTGCGGATCGAGAACCTGGCGATGAACGTATTGGCTGGAAGCAGCGAATTCGGCGAGTTCCTCAAGTTCGAAACCCTGACCCTGTGCCCGATCGACACCCGTTGCCTGGAACCGTCGTTGCTGACGCAGGAAGAGAAACAATGGTTCAACGCCTATCACGCCGAAGTGCGCGAGCGCCTGAGTCCGCTGCTCGATGGCGCGGCACTGGAATGGCTGAACACGCGTACTGCCGCTATCTGATCGGTTGAAGCTCGGGCGCTGCAGCCAGCGCCTGGGTCATGAAGTCGACAAACGCGTTGACCCTGGCGGACTGGCGACGGTTCGCCGGGGACACGGCGTGAATCGGCAATGATCGGGTCTGGTAGTCCTGCAACAGGGCGATCACTCGACCCGCCTTCAAATCTTCGCTGAACAGCCAGACCGGTGACAGCGAAACCCCCAGTCCTCCCAAGACCATTTCGCGGATCGCTTCGGAGTTGTTGCTCTGGGCGTTGCCCTGGATGCGTACGTCGTGGTGTTGGCCATCCTTCTCGTAAGTCCACAGGTTCTGAGTGCTGAGCAGGTTGAATTGCAGGCAGTTGTGCTGCGCAAGATCCTGAGGTGATTGTGGGTGGCCGTGGCGTCGCAGGTAATCGGGCGTCGCCACCGTGAGCCGGTGGGTGGTGCCGATGCGTCGGGCGATCATGCCGCTGTCGTTCAGCTCGCCGATGCGCAGGCTGACGTCCAGGCCTTCGCTGACCAGATCCAGATTCTGATCGCTCAGTTGCAGGTCGACCTGCACCTGCGGAAAGCGCTGCAGAAACTCCGCCAGCCGCGAAGCGATATGCAAGCGGCCGAAACTGACGGAGGAGCCGATCCGCAAAGGTCCGGCGACGGTTTCCCTGCCGGACTGGAAACTGTGCTCGGCAGCGTCCACGGCGGCGAGGATATTTCGACATTCGTTGTAGTACCGCTGACCTTCATCGGTCAGTGACAGCTTGCGTGTACTGCGGGCAATCAGCTTGCCGCCCAATTCATTCTCAAGGGCGCGCAGCACTTTGCTGATGGTCGGCTGGGTGGTGTGCAGTTCCCGGGCAACGGCGGAGAAACTGCCGCGTTCGACCACCCGGACGAAGATGGCCATTGCGTTGAGCTTGTCCATGAAGCGCCTCATTCATGCCGATTTGGCATGCTTACTATAGTCATTTGACGTCTTATCGGCATGGAGCTGCTGCGGGAACATGGCTTCACTTTCTCCCATAGGAATGACCGAAATGACTGACTCACTGCACATGAAAGCCCTGATAGTGGACACCGCTAACGGGCCGTTACGCTTGGTTTCCCTTGAGCGCCCAGTGGCTGGGGCTGGACAGGTACTGGTGCGGATCAAGGCCAGTGGTGTTAATCCGCTGGATCTGAAAATCCGTGCAGGGCAGGCCGCCCATGCCCGGCAACCGTTGCCAGCGGTGTTGGGGCTTGATCTGGCGGGTGTGATCGAAGCGGTGGGTGAGGGCGTGCAGGATTGGGTGCCGGGCGATGAGGTGTATGCGTTGGCCACGGGCATTGGTGGCGCGCAAGGTTCGTTGGCCGAGTTTGCAGTGGTGGACGCACGACTGCTGGCGCGTAAGCCTTTGAACCTGAACCAGCGTGAGGCTGCGAGCCTGCCATTGATATTGATCACGGCGTGGGAAGGCCTGGTGGATCGGGCTCGGGTGAGTGCGGGGCAGAAGGTGTTGATTCACGGTGGTGCGGGTGGTGTCGGGCATGTGGCCGTTCAACTGGCCCGAGCATTCGGTGCAGATGTTTATGCAACAGGTTCTGTGAGGCAGCGCTCGATCATCGAGGGTTACGGTGCGACGTTCATCGATTATCTAGAGAGCTCGGTGGAGGAGTATGTCGCCGAGTTCACGGCGGGGGAGGGGTTCGACATTGTCTATGATACGGTCGGCGGCGAGACGCTGGACGTTTCCTTCAAAGCTGCACGGATCTACAGCGGACATGTACTGAGTTGTCTGGGCTGGGGGCAGCACAGTCTTGCGCCGTTGTCGTTTCGTGGGGCGACGTATTCGGGCGTGTTCACCTTGCTGCCGTTACTGACCGGCAGTGGGTGTGAGCATCATGGCGAGATTTTGCGCCAGGCTGCCGCGTTGATTGAGTCCGGGCAGCTGCGACCGCTGCTCGATCCGCATCGGTTCATGCTGGAAACCGCAGCAAAAGCCCATGAGCTGCTTGCAACGAAAGCAGCTCAGGGGCGTTTGGTTGTGGAGATTTAGCGAAGGGCTTCCAGCACGAAGTCGAGCCGGTCCTGACCGAAGAACAACTGGTTGTCGATGAACATGCTCGGCGCGCCGAAGACGCCGCGCTTCACTGCGGTCTCGGTGTTGTCCTTGAGCATGGCCTTGACTGCGTCATCGTTGGTCAATGCCAGTACCTCTTCAGGATTGAAGCCATGTTCGGTCAGCACGGCGGCAACCGCTGCCGGCTCATCGAGGGGGCTCCCTTCAACCCACAGCGCTTTGAACAGGCAATCGATGAACGGCTGAAAGCGATCGGGATGTCGCAGCTGAATGCCGGTGACCGCGCGCATCAACATCAGGGTATTGATCGGAAAATGCGGGTTGAATTTCAAGGGTACACCGTAGCGTTTGGCGTAGCGGTCCAGGTCCTGAAACATGTAACGACCCTTGGCCGGGATCATTGCCGGCGACGCGTTGCCGGTGGCTTTGAAGACGCCGCCCAGCAACATCGGAATGTAGATCAACTGGCTGCCGGTCTCGGCGCAGATTTTCGGCAGTTGGGTGTACGCCAGGTAAGTGGCGGGGCTGCCGAGATCGAAATAGAACTCCACGCTTTTGCTCATGTTCGCTGCACTCTGTTTTTGTTATTGGGGGAATTACCAGCGTTCGTTCCACGGACGCAGATCCAGCTCGAACGTCCAGGCGTCCCGTGGCTGGCTATGCAGATACCAGTAGTTCTCGGCGATATGCTCTGGATTGAGAATGCCGTCCTGGTCCTTGGTGGCATATTTGTCAGGGAAATTGTCGCGGATGAAATCGGTATCGATGGCGCCGTCGACCACGACGTGGGCGACGTGAATGTTCATCGGGCCAAGCTCTCTGGCCATGCTCTGTGCCAGAGCCCGGATACCGTGCTTGGCTCCGGCAAACGCGGCGAAGCCGGAGGCACCGCGCAATCCGGCAGTCGCGCCGGTGAACAGGATCGTGCCGCGGCTACGGGTCACCATCCGTTTGGCGACTTCCCGGGCATTGAGAAACCCGGAGAAGCAGGCCATTTCCCAGATCTTGAAATACTTGCGGGCGGTTTCTTCGAGGATGCTGCAGGGCACGTTGGCGCCGATGTTGAAAACGAATGCTTCAATTGGTCCGAGACGCGTCTCGATATCCTCAATCAGTGCAATGACGTCTTCTTCCTTGCGCGCATCGCAGGCAAAGCCGTGTGCTTCGCCGCCGGCCGCCTGAATGGCTTCCACCAACGGCTGCAATTTGTCGGCGCTGCGCCGCGTTACGCAAGCGATGAATCCTTCCCTGGCGAACCGTTTGGCGATGGCACCGCCCGTGGCATCACCTGCACCGACGACCAATACGACCTTCTTGTTATTCATGGGTGGATCCCTTTAGTAAACGATCGTTAAGTGAACGAACGTTATGCTAGGATTTGCTCAGCGTCAAGGCACTCAATTGTGAGGACAAATACATGCGGTACTCCGCCGGTCACAAGCTGGAAACCAAAGAAAAGCTCCTGCAAAGCAGTTCGCTTTCTGCGAAAAGAAGCGGGTTCTCATCAATGGGTGTCGATGGCCTGATGAAGGCGATCGGTCTGAGTGGGGCGGCGTTCTACAGTCACTTCTCGTCCAAGGACGCGTTGTTTGCGGCGATCGTCGAGCGGGAGTTGTGCCAGAGTCTGGAACGCTTGGGCGGGCAGGGTACACAGGATCACGAACGGCTGGAGCGGTGCCTGAAACTGTATTTGAACATGGCCCATGTCGAGCAGCCTGAACTGGGCTGCGCATTGCCTGCGCTGGGCGCCGAGATAGCGAGGTCGGATATTGTTGTGCGGGAGCAGGCCGAGCTGTGGATTTGTAAGCTTCAGGAAAGTTGGGCGCAGATTCTGGAAAGCGACAGCCTGGCTTGGGCCATTCTGTCGCAATGTGTCGGGGCACTGGTGGTGGCGCGTATGTTGGCGTCGCCCAAGATTCAGCAGCGTGTGCTGAAGTCCTGTCATGAAGAGATCGGGAACCAGCTCGCCGCTTCGCGAGTGCAGTAGCGGCGATGGTTTATTTGCAGATGACGATCATGCTGCGGCTGGTGTAACCGGCGGGGTTGAGACCGAAGGGGTAATCACCCGGTTCTTCCACGGCATCACCTGATTTTGCGATGACCTTGTAGCCCTTCGGCGCGCAAGAGTTCGCGGCGCTGGTGTAGCACTTGTCCCAAGAGGAGGACAACCCCGAACAGTTGATGTGCAGCCCTTTCTTGCCATGCTTGACCTGGGTCTTCGACGTCGCCGCGCAGCCTGCAACGGCCAGTATGGCGATCAGAATCAAAATTCGTTTCATTACCGTCCTTATGGCGGCCTCGAGTCTGGCGCTCGGGTCTGCCTGTATTCGCTCTCGCTTGAAGCGTTCCGATGTCCCTGTCCGAAAAAATCCATGTCTGGCATTGGGTTGCGAGGCTAAACATGGCCTAAATGAGCGCCAATTGCCAGACCTTCGTTCAATCCCTTTTCAATCCGCCGCGATGGCGGGTTTGGCAGTGTTGCCCATGGTCATGGTTGCACCGACGGAGGCCAGAATAATGCACAGGATCGCCATCCATTGTGACAGAGAGAGGTATTCCTGAAGGAATAGCAGGCCCGACAGCGCTCCAAAGGCCGGTTCAATACTCATCAGTGTGCCGAAGGTGCGGGCGGGCATGCGGGTGAGGGCGACCATTTCCAGAGTGTAAGGCAGGGCAGTGGACAGGATCGCCACGCCAATAGCGATCGGGATCAATGCGGGAGTCAGCAATGCGCTGCCAGCGTGGACGATACCGATGGGGGCGACGAACAGGGCTGCGATCATCACGCCAAGCGCCGCGGTGGTCACACCGTTATCTGCGCCGGCCTTCTGGCCAAACAGAATGTACAGCGCCCAGCAAAAGCCAGCTCCCAGCGCATAGCCTGCACCGACCAGATCGATACCTGATGTCGTAGCGCCTGTGGGTATAAGCAACAGCAACCCAATGGCTGCAAGGGCAATCCAGAGAAAGTCGATCGCGCGACGCGAGGCATAGATGGCGACCGCGAGAGGGCCGGTGAACTCCAGGGCAACTGCGATGCCGAGCGGAACAGTGCGTAACGACATATAGAAGAGGAAGTTCATGCCTCCTAGCGCCATTCCATAGACAATCACCGTGCGCAGTGACTTGGCCGTCAGCTTCGCTCTCCAGGGTTTGAGCAATACCAGCATGATCACGCTGGCGAAGATGAGGCGCAGTGTTGTAGTACCTTGAGCGCCAACGATGGGGAACATGCTTTTGGCCAGTGAGGCGCCGGACTGAATCGATGCCATGGCTATTAATAGAAGGCCAACCGGAAACAAGGTTGAGGCAAGGCTGCGAGGCTGGTCGTTCATTGCGTGGCATCATCCGGGGAGGGAACTGGGGTGTGTTGGGCAATATAGTGCGCACTCACTGCGTTCGCGTCTATATAGAAGCGGCCTTTTTCACTTTCTTGATAGAAAAAGCAAATTAAGGGTTGACGGCAGATTCTGAGTCTCTATAATTCGCCCCACTTCCGGCGCAGTCGAAACGGAAAACTCCTTAAGATTCAATGAGTTAAGTAGGTTTCGAGCGTGGGTCGCTTCAGTTCATCGAAGCCTGGAAGGAGTTGGAAATGCCGGTTTGTTGGGTGCTTTCAACGGTTCGATCTTCTCGGTCGAAAGCGGAGAAAAGAGGTGTTGACAGCAGCGTGTAACGCTGTAGAATTCGCCTCCCGCTAACGAGAGATCGGAAG